>JAAYXB010000035.1 GCA_012516125.1 Bacillota bacterium
GGGGGCACTTGCGCCGCCGGCGGGGATGGGCGGGGCGGCGGCGAAGAGGTTGGCCTGGAAACCCGGGGTTCGAGGGATCGTGTTTGAGCGGACGGCGACGGGGCACGTGTAGCGATAGTAGCGCCTGTCGGGTGGCTCCGCTGCTCGCAACCTGGGACTAAGTGAGGGTGCGTTAGTTCTCGTCCCTTTTCCAGTAGTTGCCGGGTTGCCGGTGACTCAGAAAGGAGGGGGGCCGGGAGGCGAGCGAGTAAGCTGCTTGCCAGCCGGCTGCGCCAGGGGTCAATCTGGCTTTCCTCGCGGCGCTCTGGAGAGGGGGAATTTTCATCTATAGCTGCGCCTCCGCTCAGATAGACTATGAATGCGGGACATCCGCATCCGTAGCTTGGAGGAGGTATTCAGGCCCATGGCGGGCATCATTGACTGGGTTGCAAAAAAGCTGAACAGGACCGACGTGGAGGTTACGGCGGAGATAGCCCAGGCGAGCCGGCGTATGGCCGGGCGGGCCGGGGAGGAAAGCCCGCGGCAGGGAAGCCGGGGGGCTGAGGGCGGCCGGGAGATCCCATCGGTGGAAGGGGCGGCTCCTGCGAACGTTGACGACGGGGTGTACGTAAGTCCCACTCCGATCACCGCGGGGGACTCGGTGTCTGTGAGGTATAGCGGGCCGCTTGCAAAGTCCGGGGCAGAGCAGGTGTACCTGCACATGGGTTATGGGATCGGCACCTGGAACTCTGTGGCCGACATACCCATGACCAGGGTAGGACCCGGAACCTTCGAGGCACGCGTGGACATGCCGCTCGAGGAGACCTCGAGGTTCCACTTCTGCTTCAGAGATAATGTGGGTAACTGGGATAACAACGGTGGGCGCAACTGGAGCTACGAGATCCACAACGGTGAGCTCGTCACGTAGGATCGCGTAGCATCTCGCTTTGTGGAGCCCCTCTCCGGGACTCCGTGGCTGTGCTTCCTTAGGCCCGGGGTCTCCGCGCCGCCTGGCTGCTTCGCGTGTTCTGCCCGCTTCCGTCCCCGCTCACCCCGTCGGCCCGCCCTGTGCCTTGAAGAGCTCGTCTCTCTAAGGTATAATGCAAGGCATGAGGGCTGATAAGGGCTATTGAGAGGGGTTGTGTCATGGGTCGGGTTAGGGTTAGGTTCGCTCCGTCTCCCACCGGGCACCTGCACGTCGGAGGGGCGCGCACGGTGCTCTTTAACTGGCTTTTCGCGCGGCACCACGGGGGCACGTTCGTTCTTCGGATCGAGGATACCGACGTGGAAAGGTCCACGGAGGCGTCGGTCGACGCGATCATCGACAGCATAAAGTGGCTTGGGCTCGACTGGGATGAGGGCCCTATCGTGGGCGGCAGGTACGGCCCGTACTTCCAGTCGGAGAGGCTGGAGACCTACCGCGAGCACGCCGACAGGCTGCTTTTGACCGGGCATGCCTACCCGTGCTACTGCACTCCTGAGGAGCTCGAGGAGGCCCGCAAGGCCGCGCTGGGCCGGGGCGAGTCCGTCGGGTACTCGGGGCGCTGCAGGCACCTGTCGCCGGCGGAGCGCCGGGCGTTCGAGGCGGAGGGCCGGAAGCCCGCGCTCAGGTTCAAGGTGGACGAGGGCGAGACCGTGGTGAAGGATCTCATCAGAGGCGAGGTTCGTTTCGAGAACAGGTTCATCGATGACTTCGTGATCCTGAAATCGGACGGCTATCCGACCTACAACTTCGCAGCCGTTGTGGACGACACCCTGATGGAGATCTCCCATATCATCCGGGGCGACGAGCACCTGCCCAACACTCCGAAGCAGGTCATGATATACCAGGCGCTCGGCTTTGATCTCCCGAAATTCGCCCACGTCTCCATGATACTCGGGCCGGACAGGACCAAGCTCAGCAAGCGGCACGGCGCAACCTCCATCGCGCAGTACCGCGAGGACGG
The DNA here is from genome assembly GCA_012516125.1 of Bacillota bacterium. GTDB lineage: Bacteria > Bacillota > SHA-98 > UBA4971 > UBA4971 > UBA6256. The sequence continues at coordinate 1,926 of JAAYXB010000035.1, forward strand.
CTATCTGCCGGACGCGCTTGTGAACTACCTCGTCCTCCTGGGCTGGGCGTACGACGCCACCCAGCAGATCTTCAGCAGGGAGGAGCTTATCGAGAAGTTCACCCTGGAGAAGGTCTCGAAGAACCCGGCGGTCTTCGATCCGGACAAGTTGCTCTGGATGAATGGCCACTACCTGAGAGCTACCGACGTGAAGACCCTTGCGAGCCTCGCCGTGGAGCACCTCGCCCGGGCAGGGCTCGTGCCGGCTGCTCCGGACGAGCGCGAAATGGCGCGTATCGAGAAGATCGTGGGCCTCCTCAAGGAGAGGATGCGTACGGTGAAGGACGTCGTGGCCCTGGGGGACTTCTTCTTTACGCAAGGGGTCTCGTACGACGCGGAGGCTTTCGAGAAGTTCCTTGCGCGCGACTACGTGCCGGAGGCCCTGCTGGAGATCCGACGGAGGCTCGGGGCACTCGGCGAGTTCACGGCAGCGGAGGTCGAGAGGGTGCTGCGGGGTTATGCTGCGGAGGTGGGACGGAAAGCCGGCGATGTCATCCACCCGGTGCGCGTGGCCGTGACGGGGCGCACGGCAAGCCCGGGGCTCTTTGAGGTCCTGGAGCTGCTCGGTAAGGACGTAACATGCTCACGCCTGGACGCCGCCCTGGCTAAGCTCTCAACCGGTGGCTGAGCGGCGAGACCGGGTGGCTCGGGGTTCGCCACAGGAAAGCTCGTGGGAAGAAGCTCGTAACAGGGGTTGACGCGAGGGCGTATGCTGTGTTAGAATTCGGGCGTGGGAGGGCCGCACGCCGGTCGCCGTGGCCAGCCCGAGAAAAGGACCGCGCTGGGGAGTCGTCTAGTGGTAGGACGACAGACTCTGGATCTGTTTGCGGGGGTTCGAATCCTCCCTCCCCAGCCAGAATATGTTCTGAACTGTGTGGCCCCGTCGTCTAGCGGCCCAGGACACCGCCCTCTCAAGGCGGTGACACGGATTCGAATTCCGTCGGGGCCACCATTTTTGTGTACGCCCTGCCACAAGGCCCGCACACCTTCTCGTTGCGGTCACAGAGGTGGCCCTCTGGAGTCTGGCCCACGCGGCCCCTGGCCTCCGCGGGCTCATGCCAGGAACGCTGCCACGACTCCAACGAGGAAGATCCCGTCATACACGCCTGCCCCGCCTATGCTCACGAGCTGTGCTCCAAGGCTGCGGATCCTGGAAAGATTCAGGAGGTCTGCACCGATGAGCGTCCCGATGGAGCCTGCTACGTACGCCACCGGGGCCGCATACTCGCCTGCGAGCACCAACGCGGCGCCCGCAGCAACGAGCGGTGGGATGAACGCCGGAAGGGCGATGCCGACGCCGGGCACGAGCCGCGCCATGGACTTCGCGGCCCAGGCCACGACGGCGGTTGCCGCGACCGCCGGCAGGATCGGCGTTCTCTGCAGGAGATAAAGGGCGAACACGGTGGGCACCACCGCTCCGCCGAAGTTCACAGCTATGACCTGCTGGCGCACGCGCGGCGGATAATAGAAAAGGAACGAGAAGAAGAGCCGCGGCGGCTCCTCCACGACGATGCGCTGTCGAACGAGGGGGATATTGATGACGCTCCCGAGGAGCGAGAGCCCGAAGAGGAGCACGGCGCCCTGGGGTGAGAGCCCCAGCTTCGTGAAGGATATCGCTGCAACGTTAAAGTAGAACAGAAACACGAGCGCCGGCAGCAACAGGATGAACAGCAGTACCAGCGGAAGCAGACCCAACACTTGTGCATCCCCCAGTCGGCCGTCGCGTGGCTACGCGGTCGTCTCCGTCTCGGTGGCTGCCCGCCTCTGGCCCGCCGGGCGAACCACGAGAAGGTACCAGCCGAGCGCGGCGGCGGCCATCACTATTATAGCCGATACGCTCAGGATTGTGACATGTGACATTACGGTCGCGAGCAAGGTCGCGGCGATGATTGAGACAAAAGAACTGCGGGCCCCTCTGGGAAATACGGGGGCCCGCAGTGGATCGCAAGATCGCCGGGTCGGACCGGCTCTGAGTCCCAGGATCAGACGATCTCAACGCCCCAGTTGAGACCGGAGTTGTTGTCCCAGTGGTCGGCGCCGTCCTTGAAACAGAAGTTGAACGTCTTGTCCCCCTCGATCATCACGTCGGCTGACCAGGTCACGTCGTCCACCTTGGTCATCGGGGTGAAGCGTGCGTTTTCCCAGTTGTCGCCGTACCCCGAGTATAGATAGATGGAGTCGGCTCCGGACATGGAGAGCAGCCCTTTGTACATGATGGTCCCCTTCTTCTTGCTGGTGAGAGGAATGGGATCAACCGCAACTCTCCTGTCGATGAACAGATCTCGCATGGCTTTTCTCGGCATGTGCCACCATCACTCCTTCGCGCATGGCTATAGATATCAGTATTATTATCTTGTCTTTGGTCGGGTTTATGTGCGCGCCGCCCAAACCCGTGACCGCCGTGCCTGGTGACGTCGGACTAAAGGAGGCAGGCGGTCTAGAGGAGAAACGCGCATGGGAGAGAAGTTACTACTTATACTACACCGGGGACCTGAGCAATGGGTCGAAGCTAAGGGACATCCGGCTGGGAGGGATCACGAGTGGTTGAGTCAGGCGAGGACTTGCGCCGCGCTGCGCACACCGCGCTTGCGCAGTGCATGGGAGTGTCTTCAGGAGAGAGCGTGCTTGTCATCACCGATGAGAAGCTGCGGGAGATCGGCTACGCCTTGTGGGACGCAGCGCGCTCTCTCGGGGCGGAGGCGATGCTTCTCGAGATGATACCGAGGACGAGAAACGGCGAGGAGCCGCCCACCGCGATCGCCACCATCATGAAGGCGGTGGATGTGGTGCTCGCCCCTACGAGCAAGTCCCTTTCGCACACTGCCGCCAGGCGCGAGGCCTGTGCGGCGGGTGCACGGATTGCGACGCTGCCAGGCATCACGCGAGAGGCGATGGTGCGTACCCTCTCCGCGGACTACGCCCGCATCGCCGAGGTAAGCAGGAAGATTGCGGGCATCCTGACGTCGGGGAAGACCGCCAGGGTCGTAAGCCCCTCGGGCACGGACATCACCATGTCTCTTGAGGGACGTGAAGGGCACCCTGACACCGGCATATACCGTCTTCCGGGCGACTTCGGAAACCTGCCTGCCGGGGAGGCGTACATCGCGCCGGTCGAGGGCTCTGCGACCGGGGTCATTGTGGTGGACGGCGCGATGGCGGGCGCTGGCGTGCTGGAGGATCGCATCACGATGAAGGTGGAGCGCGGGTACGTCACTGAGATATCCGGAGGACAGGCGGCGAAAGCGCTCGAGGATGCCATAGCCCACCTGGGGAAGCCTGCCAGGAACATCGCCGAGCTCGGAGTGGGGACCAACGACCGGGCCGTGATCACCGGCAAGGTGCTCGAGGACGAGAAAGTGCTCGGGACCGTCCACATCGCGATCGGCAACAACATGAGCTTCGGGGGGACCGTTGACGTTCCGAGCCACCTGGATGGCATAATCCTGAAGCCCACGCTGCTTGTGGACGGCGTGGCCATCATCGAAGACGGCGTTCTGAGAGTATGAATGGAGGGGAGTCCACCGTGGAGCTCGATGAATATCGAAGGCGTGCCGAAAGCTTCCTCCGCGAGCTGAACGAGGAGTTCTACCGGAACGGTGCCGGGCTCAAGGCCTCACTGGACACGTCGCCGATATACGAAAGGAACAGCGACTTGTTCGATAAGGCCACGGTGCTGTCCATCCTTGAAAGGCTTCGGAGTGCAAGGGGCCCCCGGGTCGGAGCGCCTCCCGAAGCCCCCGCTGCAGGCGGCGGCCCGGCGGGCGAGGGGGAGTCCGACGCCGCGAGGCTTGCCCGATACCTTGCGGGGTTCGCATGCGACGGCTACCTCGAAACGGCGACCAGGGAGGTGACCGATGCCATCGTGTCCGCCGAAACGCAGGCGGTCGTCGAGTTCGAGGGGAGGAAGATCCCGTTTCGTATGTCCCACGTGGTCCTCGCCAACGAGCCGAACGAGCGGGCGCGGGCCGTGCTCGAGGCTGCACGGCAAGAGGTTACGATCGCGATCAACCCTCAGCGGGAAGAGCGCATGGAGATGCTTCACTCGCTCGTGGGTGACCTCGGGTACGCCGACTATAAGTCGTTCTGCGCCGACATCGGCGGCGTCGACCTCGACGACCTCGCCGACATGATGGAGGATTTTCTGGACGAGACGGAGGGCGCCTACACGCGGGCCATGGAGAGGGCGACCGGCACAATCCTGGGGATGCGCCTCAAAGACGTGAGGCGCCACGACCTCGCTTTCCTCTTCCGGGGTGCGCGGTTCGACGACATGTTTCGCGAGGACAAGGTAGTCGCCACCCTCGAGTCCACCGTTGCAGCCATGGGGCTTCCCCATGAGGACTACCCCAACATACATATAGACGCTGAGGTGCGGGAGAACAAGTCTCCGAGGGCGTTCTGCGCGCCTCTTGACGTCCCCGGAAAGGTCATGCTCGTCATAATGCCGCACGGAGGCCACGACGACTACCACAGCATCCTCCATGAGGCCGGCCATGCGTGGCACTATGGGAACGTCCGGCCCGACCTGCCGTTCGAGCACAGGTGGCTGGGGGACAACTCAGTCACCGAGGCGTACGCTTTCCTGTTTGAGTACCTGGCCACAACTGAACGCTGGCTCGCGGAGCACACGACGGGTCCATTCATAGACGAGTACCGCACGTTTGCCCTGCTGCATAAGCTGTACATGCTGCGACGCTACGCCGCCAAGCTCCTTTACGAACTTCGCCTGCATGGCGGAGGCTCACTCTCCGAGATGCCCCGGGAGTACACAAGCCTCCTGACAGAGGCCCTGAAAGTGCGCTATCCTGAGAGCGACTATCTGGCGGACGTCGATGACGGCTTCTACGTGGCTCGGTACCTGCGGGCATGGATATTCGAGGCTCACCTGAGGCATTTCCTCATGAAGCGTTTTGGCGAGCGCTGGTATGCCTACGCGGAGACCGGGGCCGCCCTGCGCGAGCTGTTTTCGGAGGGGCAGAGGCTCCCGGTTGAGGAGCTTGCGGCGAGGCTTGGCACCGAGGCGGCGGATCCTGCCCCGCTTGTCCAGGAGATTCTTGATAACTTGGAGGCGTGATGCGTAAACTCTGGAATGGGACGGTGATACTTGTGGCATCGAAGTCGCCTTCAAGAGATCCGCGCCTTGCAAGAAAGGGCGCAAGGAAAGCAACCAGACGAACGCTGGACGTTGACGAGAAAGACTTCCTCGACATGCTCATGACGGAGGTCAATGAGGATGAGGCGGCGGAGGTGCTGGGTAAGACCCCCGAGGAGAATCTGTGGATGGGTCCCGAGGACGAACCGGATAAAACCAGGTCCAAATAAGACAGGCGCCCACCCGCCGTATCTTGCCGACATATCCGGGCCTGCAAGGGAATATCCATACAGCGAGCGGCTGCGTCGCTACCTGTCACCGCTCGGGGGCTGGAAGCAATGGACGACATTTCCCCTGGCCCGCTGGACGAGAGGGTGGTGGATCTCCTCGGCAGGCGAGTCGTGACCGCGGTGGTTGCCACCGCGGATGAGTCGGGCGATCCCTGGACGACTCCGGTGAACATTATCACGTCCATCTCCAGAAGCACCATCCGGATGGCGCTCGAACGGCGGAGCGTCGCTCTTGCAAACATCGAGCGGCGGGGGCGCGTGATGATAGCCGTCCTCGATGAGGGGAACATCGCTGTCGGGATCAGAGGGCGGGCGGCTGTCGTAAAGCCGTCGATGGAGTCAAACCCGCTCATGGCCATGGTCGAGGTGGAAGTCGACGGGGTCAAGGACGACTCGTGGCCGGATCTCGTCGTATGCCAGGGGATACGCACACGACCCAGGCATGAAAGCATTACCCTCTCTTTCAGAAACGTGTTCGCGGAGCTGAAATCCCGGCCCGCACAGGAGTGAAGTCGGAAAGCCCCCGCGGAATTCGGCCCGGACATTTGCATCGGATTCGGGTTCCACATGCGGCTTGCGCTGGTTTACACCATGTCTTGCCAGGCGCGCCTCGCGAGAGGAGGAACTTGCCCCGCAAGCAAGAACTGATATAATGTGTAGTACCTGATGGCGGGTATATGCCCGCCATTGGCGTCTACTGTCATTTGGGCTTTCTCCCGCCGTGAAGCGGAGATGCGGCAGCGGCAGACGAAAGGGCGAAAGGGGAGGGGCATGTGGGTAACTTCGCTCATCTGCACTTGCATACCCAGTACTCGCTCCTCGACGGGGCGTGCAAGCTGCCTGACCTCATGACGAGGGCCCGCGAACTCGGGGTGAGCGCCCTCGCCATGACAGACCATGGGGTGCTCTATGGAGCCATCGAATTCTACAAGACCGCGGAAAGGCATGGCATAAAACCCATCATCGGCTGCGAGTTGTACGTCGCAAAGAGAACCCGGCACGACCGCACTCCTCACGTTGACGACGATCAGTATCATCTCGTGGTTCTGGCAAAGGACGAGGCCGGCTACAGGAACATCGTGAAGCTGTCGAGCATCGGGTTTGTAGATGGGTTCTACTATAAGCCCAGGGTCGACCTGGAGGCGCTCGACCGCCACCGGGAGGGCATTATCGCGCTCTCGGCCTGCCTTGCGGGGGAGGTCCCCTCCCTTGTCCTGCAGGGAGACTACGAGGCCGCGAAGCGCAAGGCCGCAGAATACCGCGAGATATACGGGCCGGACAATTTCTACCTGGAGCTTCAGAGCAACGGCATCCGCGAGCAGGATCAGGTGAACGCCGGACTTGTGGAGATCGCCCGGGAACTCGGCATACCTCTTGTGGCGACCAACGACGTCCACTACGTCAGGCGCGAGGATGCCCGGGTGCACGATGTGCTGCTGTGCATCCAGACCGGGAAGACCATCGACGACAAGGACCGCCTGCGCTTCCAGACAGATGAGTTCTACCTCAAATCTCCCGATGAGATGCAAGAGGCCTTCAAGCAGGTGCCCGAGGCACTCGAGAATGCCCTCGCCATCGCGGAGCGCTGCAATTTCAAGTTCGAGTTCGGAAGGTCTGCGGTGCCTTTTTTCGAGGTTCCGGAGGGTTACACCCAGGAGACATACTTAAGACACCTCTGCGCGGAGGGCCTCAAGAAAAGGTATGGAGAGGTGACCGATGACCTTGCCGCAAGGCTGAACTACGAGCTGGACGTCATAGTGAAGATGGGGTATGCCGGGTACTTCCTCATAGTCTGGGACTTCATCAGGTTCGCACGGGAGAGGGGCATTTACGTGGGACCGGGCCGCGGGTCCGCGCCCGGGAGCCTGGTTTCTTACGCCCTCGGCATCACCGACATCGACCCCATCAAGTACGGCCTGATCTTTGAGAGGTTCCTCAACCCGGAGCGCGTGACCATGCCCGATATCGACGTGGATTTCTGCTTCGAACGGCGCGGCGAGGTCATCGATTACGTCACGAGGAAGTATGGGTCTGACAGGGTCGCCCAGATAATCACGTTCGGGACCATGGCCGCGAGGGCGGCCATACGCGACGTCGGGCGCGTCCTCAATTTTCCATACAACGAGGTTGACAGGATAGCCAAGCTGGTCCCGATGGAGCCCGGCACGACAATCGAGAAGGCCCTCGCGTCGTCGCCCGAACTCAAGGCCGCCTACGACCAGGACGAGAAGGTAAAGAACCTCATCGACACCGCCCGGGCGGTCGAGGGGATGCCGAGGCACGCCTCGGTCCACGCGGCGGGCGTGGTGATCTCCAGGGACCCGCTCGTGGAACACGTCCCCCTGTATCGGACGAACGACGACGCCATCACCACCCAGTTCGCCATGGAAGACCTGGAGCAGATCGGCGTCCTCAAGATGGACTTCCTCGGGCTGCGCACCCTCACAGTCATCGGAAAAGCTATAGAGATAATCCGGCGCGCGCGCGGTGAGGAAATCGATATAAGCAAGATCCCCCTGGACGACCCGGCCGTCTATGAGGCCCTCAGGCAGGGTGACTCGCTCGGCGTGTTTCAGCTGGAAAGCAGCCTCTTCCAGGGCCTTCTCCGCGAGGTCAGGCCGACGTGCTTTGAGGACATTATCGCCATCCTGGCGCTCGGTCGCCCTGGGCCGATGGGGCGTATCCAGGACTTCGCCCAGCAAAAGCACGGCGAGAAACCCGTCGAGTATCCACATCCCGACCTGGAGCCCGTCCTGAAGGAGACCTACGGCAACATGCTCTACCAGGAGCAGGTCATGATGGTCGCGAGCACCCTGGCGGGCTTCACTCTCGGGGAGGCCGACATCCTGCGGCGGGCCATGGGCAAGAAGAAGCCCGAGGTTCTCGCGGCCCAGCGCGAGAAGTTCATGGAGGGCGCCAGGAAGCGCGGGGTTGACGAGGAAACTGCGGCCCAGATCTTCGATCTCATGGAATTCTTCTCAGGGTACGGGTTCAACAAGAGCCACAGCGCGGCTTACGCCATGATATCGTACAGGACCGCCTGGCTCAAGGTACACTACCCGGTGGAGTTCATGACGGCTCTCCTCACAAGCGTGACCGGCGCGCCCGACAAGGTCGCGTTCTACGTTGACGCGTGCCGCCAGAAGGGCATAGAGGTCTTACCCCCGGACATCAACGAGAGTCTCGATGACTTCACTGCGGTCGGAGGCAGGATCCGGTTCGGCCTCGCCGCTGTCAAGAACGTGGGCAGGGGCGCTGTGCAGGCGATCATCGAAGCCCGCGCGAGCGGCGGCAAGTTCAAGTCGCTCGCGGACTTCTGCGACAGGGTTGATCTCAGGGAGGTCAACAAGAAAGCGATAGAGAGCTTGATACGGTGCGGGGCCTTCGACTCCACCGGCGCGAAGCGCGCGGCTCTCCTTCTGGTGCTCGACGCCACGTACGACGCGGCCTCGGCCGGCCGCAGGGAACGGGAGAAGGGACAGGCCTCGTTCTTCGACCTGTTCGATGAAAAGGGGGAGTTTGCCTCGAGCGAGGTGCCGCTGCCGTCCGTCCCCGAATTCAGCGAGAGGGAAAGGCTCGCCATGGAGAAGGAGCTTCTGGGGCTCTACGTGTCGGGGCATCCCCTTCAAGGCATCGCGTCGAAGCTGCGGGAGCACGTGAGTGCCCAGGTGGCCACGCTTGCGGATCACCCGGACGGCGATGAGGTGTCGATTGGCGGCATCATAACGGCGTTCCGAAAGATCGTCACGAAGAGTACCGGCCAGCCTATGGCCTTTTTCACCCTTGAGGACCTGACGGGCTCAGTAGAGGTGGTGGTGTTCCCACGAGTATATGAAGAGTGTTTCAGGTTCATAGCCGAGGATGCCGTCGTTCTGGTACAGGGCAGGCTCGACATGAAGGAGGAGGGAGCGAAAGTGCTCGCTGGCGCGGTGCTGCCGTTCTCCCAGGATGCGGTGGTGATTCCCATCGACGGGGAGGCGACCACGAGAAGCGGGCTGGAGAGGCTTAAGAGAAAGCTCACAAACATGAGCACAAGCGGCGACATCCCGGTGTTCCTCCGGGTGACGACCTCGGTGGGGACGGCCGTGGTGTCAACGTCCCCCCAGGTATGGATGTCGGAGGGGACGAAGGAGAACCTGCGCGCGCTGGTTGCCGGCGGGAAGCAGTGAGGCGTCGAGTAAGGAAGGCAGCGGCCAGGCCTGCCGGCCCGGGGGGTACGCGCGAGGCCGGATGCGGTAAGCGTGAGACTGGATGCGGCGAAGCAAGATAGGGTAGGGAAGAAGGAGCGCGGGCGCGCCCGGTGGGAAGGGGAGAGGCCTTGTGAAAGACATGGTCGTGGAAATGCTTGCATCCCGTGGAGTGCGGCTGGAGCAGATCGCCCAGATCGTGGTTGAGCTACAAAGACCCTACCGGCCAGATTTGACAGTGGACGAGTGCCTGAGAAGCGTGGAGAAAGTTATGGAGAAGAGGGAGGTCCAGCACGCTGTGCTCACGGGAATCGCCCTCGACATGCTCGCCGAGAGTGACGCGCTGCCGGAACCGCTCCTGACCCTTGTGAAGACGGATGACCCTCTCTACGGGGTCGATGAGATCCTGGCGCTCAGTATAACGAACATATACGGCACTGTAGGGCTCACGAACTTCGGGTACGTGGATAAGAGAAAGATGGGTGTGCTACGGGTGCTCAATACCCACTCCGGCAAGTCCGGCACGAAAGTCAACACCTTCCTCGACGACCTCGTCGCGGGGATAGCCGGGGCGGCGGCCGCCCGCATCGCGCACCGGGGCGAGGCCGCTGGGTGATGATGGCGCCCCTGGCGGGGACCACCATCATTTGCAGCGACTGTTCCCCTGCCCGGGGTCCGCTTGCAGAAGGAGATTTGGGCGCGAGCTAGAAAACAGCATAAACGTGAGTGGACATACTACATCCGGCGTCTTCCTGCCTGCAGAGGAGGAAACAGCGAATGTGGACGGTTGTGTACATCGCGCCAAACAGGCCAATGGCGGAGATGATGAAGGAGATGCTCGAAAAAGAGGGGATGCTGGTGATGCTGCGCCCGGTGGGCGTGCCCCACATGGGCAATTCCGCAAATGTCGAGGTACTCGTCCCGGAGTCTGAGGCCGAGGACGCGCAGGAGCTTCTCACTGCCGCGTTCGGAAGGTAGGTAGGTATGCCTGCTTTTAAGGATCTTTTCAAGGGCAAACAGAAGTATGTGACCGTAAAGCCCACGAGCATACAGACGGAGCAGCCAGATGGGCTGTGGAGCAAGTGTACGCGGTGCGGGCAACTCACGTACACCAGGGAGCTTGCTCATAACCTTCTCGTGTGTCACAAATGCGGGTTCCACTTCAAGCTCAGCGCGGCTCAGAGGCTCGCCATCACGCTTGACGAGGGTAGCTTCGTTGAGTTTGATTCGGGCCTCGTTTCCGCTGACCCCATTGAGTTTCCAGGGTATGCTGCCAAGCTGGAAAGAACCAGGCAGGCTACGGGCCTCGAAGAGGCAGTGGTCACAGGCCAGGGGACAATAGGCGGTTACCCGGTCATGATAGGCGTCATGGACTTCTCATTCATCGGGGCGAGCATGGGGTCGGTGGTCGGGGAGAAGGTAGCGCGCCTGTTCGAGCGGGCCACGAGGCAGCGCGTTCCCGTCGTCATGTTCTGCGCCTCGGGGGGTGCCAGGATGCAGGAGGGCGTGCTGTCCCTCATGCAAATGGCCAAGACGAGTGCGGCGTGCGCACGCCTGTCAGAGGCGGGGGTGTTGTACGTCTCGGTCCTCACGAACCCTACCACCGCAGGGGTCCTTGCCAGCTTTGCGTCGCTTGGCGATATCATAATCGCCGAGCCCGGCGCCCTCATAGGGTTCACAGGTCAGAGGGTCATCGAAGAGACCATCAGGCAGAAGCTGCCACCCGGTTTTCAAAGCGCCGAGTTCGTCCTGGAGCACGGGATGATAGATATGATAGTCGAAAGGCGAGACATGAAGAAGACCCTCGCGTCACTGCTTGCGCTCCACGAAAGGAGGCATGAGGCGGGATGATAAACCTCACGCTCGACTTCGAGAAGCCCCTGGTGGAGCTGGAGAAGAGGATCGAAGAGCTTCGCGACTTCAGCCGGGAGAAGGACATCGACCTCTCCGAGGAGATCGCCACTCTCGAGAAGAAAGCCGAGATGCTGCGCAGGGAGATCTTTGACAACCTCACGCCCTGGCAGCGTGTGCAGATAGCGCGCCATCCGAGGCGGCCGACTACCCTCGACTACATCAGCCTCATCTTCGACGAATTCATAGAGCTTCACGGCGATCGTGCGTTCCGCGACGACGGCGCGATCGTCGGCGGTATAGCGAGCCTGGGCGGTCGTCCCGTTACCGTGGTGGGGACGCAGAAAGGCCGCGATACCAAGGAGAACCTTGCCCGAAACTTCGGGATGCCTCACCCCGAAGGATACCGCAAGGCGCTGCGCCTCATGAAGCAGGCGGAGAAGTTCCATCGCCCCGTCGTGTCCTTCGTGGACGTGGTCGGTGCCTACCCCGGTGTTGAGGCCGAGGAACGCGGACAGGGCCAAATTATCGCGCGCAATATAGAGGAGATCTCCAGGCTTGCTACGTGTATCGTGGTGGTCATAACAGGCGAGGGAGGCAGCGGTGGCGCGCTTGCGATAGGAGTCGGGGACAGGCTCCTCATGCTCGAGAACGCGTACTTCTCGGTCATTTCTCCCGAGGGGTGCGCTGCGATCCTGTGGAAGGATGGCTCGAGGGCGCAGGAAGCTGCTGACGTGCTGAAGCTCACGGCTCCGGACATGAAAAGACTCGGGATCGTCGACGAGGTGCTGCCGGAGCCTCTGGGCGCGGCTCACAAAGACCGGGAGGGGATGGCCCGTATCATCAAGGATGCCCTGATAAGGAGCATAGACGAGCTTTCGGGGATCCCTCCACGCAGGCTTGTCGAAAGACGCTACGCCAGGCTTCGCAGGATAGGTGAATTTACGGTCCGGGAGGCTGCACAAGAGGAATTCGCCGAGGCTGCTTCGGCCGGCGGCGATGTGCTCCGGGCGGCGGGACCTGCCGGTCCGAAGGGAGAGGCCAACCGTTGAAGCGAATAGGGATTCTCACGAGCGGGGGCGATGCCCCTGGCATGAACGCTGCCATCAGGGCAGTCACGCGGTGCGCGATTTACAACGGCATGTCGGTGGTGGGGGTAAACCGAGGGTACCAGGGTCTCATCGAGGGAGACATGTTGGACATGACCTCTCGGAGCGTGGGCGACATCATCCAGAGGGCGGGCACCATTCTGAGGTCGGCGAGATCCGAGGAGTTCATGACAGAGGCGGGGCGCAGGAAAGCCCTCGACCAGATGTCAAGGCACGGGATAGAAGGCCTTGTGGTCATCGGCGGCGATGGCACGTTTCGCGGCGCCCGGGCACTCGTGGACATGGGCGCGCCCGCGGTGGGCATCCCGGCCACCATCGACAACGACATCGCGTTCACCGACTACTCCCTCGGGTTCGACACCGCCGTCAACACGGCCCTCGACGCGATAACGAAGATCCGCGACACTGCAAGCTCCCACGGGCGCAGCAACGTGATAGAGGTCATGGGCCGCGATACCGGCCACCTGGCGCTGGCTGCCGGAGTAGCCGGGGGCGCGGAGTACATCCTCATCCCGGAGGCGCCGTACGACCTGGACGCCATATGCGAGGGAATCAAAGCTGGTTACAGGCGCGGGAAGACCCACAGCATCATTGTGGTGGCGGAGGGCGTCGGCGGGTATCACTCTCCTGACGAGCTCCACCACGAGAGCATCGGGTTCAAGATAGGCGACGCGGTGCAGGAGCGGACGGGCCTCGAGACGAGGGTGACCGTGCTCGGCTACATACAGCGGGGCGGCGCACCCACAGCTCGTGACAGGCTGCTCGCAACCATGTTCGGGTGCAAGGCCGTCGAGCTTCTCATGGAAGGCCAGGCTGCCAAGGTCGTGGGCGTTGTGGGCGAGGAGATCAGGGTCTTCGACATCGACGAGGTGGCGGCGACGCGAAAGAAGGTCGACATGAACCTGTACAACCTGGCGACCATGCTTTCGAAGGTGTAGACCTGGTGAGCTCCATCTGATGGGCTTCTGTGTCGCACTCCGGGGATGCCGCACTCCGGGGACGGCCCTCCGAGTGTGACCCCGAGGGACACCCTCACTTAGGCTGGACTCGGCTGTACGCCCGGGGCAGGGCACCGTGGCGGAACGTGACCGTGTAACCGTGTAACATTTCTGTGAAACCCTTCCCTCGAGGGAGGGTTTTGGTCTATCCGGGAGAACAAGAATGAGAAACCACCCGCGCCTAAGTCGGGGTGCGTTAGCTCTTGTTCGTTTTCCATCAGTTGCTGGACTACCGGTGTTGCACTCGGGGACGGCGCCCCAGGCGGGGCGCGCTTCGCCAGAATCCGGCCCGTCGGGCTAGGCAGCCGGGTTTTGGCACCCCTCGTGCAAGCACCGGCAACCCCTCCCGGAAGTCGGGAGCATTTCCGCACCCTCACTTGGAAGCGTGGGAAGGGGAGATGAACAAGGGGGGAATGCGAGTGCGCAGGACGAAGATAGTATGCACGCTGGGTCCGGCTACCGACGAGCCCGGGGTGCTGGAAGCCCTGGTGAGGGCGGGGATGGACGTCGCCCGAATCAACGCGTCCCACGGCACCTGCGACGAGCACGCGTCTCGTATAAAGCGCGTGAGGGAGGCGGCCAGGGAGTGCGGCAGGCACGTCGGGGTTATGTTTGACCTTGCAGGGCCGAAGATCCGCACAGGCCCGATAAAGGGCGGCAAGGTTGAACTGGTGGAAGGGTCCCTTGTCTTGCTCGTACCCGGCGACGAGGAGGGAGACGCCACGCGGGTGTTCGTGAACTACCCGGACCTCCTCGAGACCGTCTCTCCCGGCGGCAGGATCCTCCTGAGCGACGGCCTTATCGAGCTTGAGGTGGATAGCGTGCGGGACGGCGCGGTGGTGTGCCGGGTCAAGACCTCGGGAGAGCTTGCATCGCGCAAAGGGGTCAGCCTACCCGGGGCGAGAGTGCGCTTCAGGGCGGCGACCCGCAAGGACGTGTCCGACATCCAGTTCGCTGCGGGACAGGAGGTCGATTTCATCGCATCTTCGTTCGTCCAGAGCGCGGAGGACGTAGTCCGCGTGCGGGCGCTCCTCGACGCCGCTGGGTCCGACAGCCACATCATCGCAAAGATCGAGTCCAGCGAGGGCATCGAGAACATAGACTCGATCATAGGTGTGGCGGACGGCGTGATGATAGCCAGAGGCGACCTGGGCGTGGAGACGCCTCCGGAGAGGGTGCCTCTCGTTCAAAAGATGATCATCCGGAAGTGCAACGCCGCGGGGAAACCGGTCATCACCGCCACGGAGATGCTGGAGTCGATGGTGGAGAACCCCAGGCCCACGAGGGCCGAGGTGACCGATGTCGCCTGCGCCATTTTCGATGGGACAGATGCGGTGATGCTATCCGCCGAGACTGCGGTCGGGAAATACCCGGTTGAGGCCGTGTCCATGATGGCCCGGATCGCCGAGAGCACGGAGGGCGGACTCCGGTACGAGGACATCCTCCGGGCGAAAAGCATAGCTCCCTCGAGGAGCGTCGCGGACGCCATCAGCCATGCTACGTGTCAGACCGCGCATGATCTTGGTGTGAAGGCCATACTGACATCGACAGAGTCGGGCGCAACCGCGCGCATGGTGTCGAAGTACCGCCCCGAAGCCCCGATAATCGCGGCGACGCCCAACCCGAGGGTGGCGTCGAAGCTGACCCTTGCGTGGGGAGTCCTTCCCACGCTCGTCCGGAAGGCGGCCAACATCGATGACGTGCTGGACGTGGCCATCGAGGCCGCCGTCTCGCTCGGTGTGGTGGGCCGGGGGGACCTCGTGATCATCACGGCGGGGGTCAGGGCCGGGGTGCCGGGGACAACGAACATGCTCAAGGCCCACAGAATCTAGAGGAAAGTTCTTCTTTGGAGAAGAAGGAATACGAAAACGGCTGGAGAATAGAAAAGGCTGGTGAGTAAATCCTATATCGTGACGACCTTTGACGACGCGTGGCGAGAGGCAAGAGCCGACGCGTTTTTCCTGGCACATTAATGACCCGGCGGGACGCCTAGTGTCCCGCAGCCCGGAAGGGTTCAGCGACGGGGTTCCGCTGCGGTCGTGCCGGGGAAGGCCTGGAACGATGGGGAACAGAAGGAGGAATGTCCAAATGCCGCTAGTGACAACGAAGGAGATGCTCAAGAAGGCCCAGGCCGAGCGTTACGCAGTGGGGGCGTTCAACGCCAACAACCTCGAGTACGTTCAGGCCATCATCGAGGCTGCGGAGGAGGAGAAGGCGCCGGTAATACTTCAGGCGAGCCAGGGGGCGATCAAGTACGCCGGGCTCAAGATGGTCGTAGCCATGGTGAAAGCCGCGGCCGAAGATGCGACCGTGCCCGTGGCGCTTCACCTGGACCATGGCACGGATTACAAGCAGAACGTGAAGTGCCTCGCCGCCGGATTCACTTCGCTCATGTTCGACGGGTCATCGTTGCCCTTTGAGGAGAATGTGGCCATAACGAAGAAGATCGTGGAGATGGCCCATGCGGCCGGCATCCCCGTTGAAGCGGAGCTTGGCAAAGTGGCTACCGCAGGGCACGTGACTGAGGAAGAGATCAAGGCCCTCATGACCGACCCCGAAGAGGCGAAGAGATTCGTGGAGGAGACCGGGGTTGACTCTCTTGCCGTGGCCGTCGGGAGCGTCCACAAGATGACCACCCAGGCGGCCAGGCTCGACGTCGAAAGGATAGAGAAGATCAGGGAACTCACAGGGGTCCCGCTCGTACTGCACGGCGCATCGGGTGTCACGGACGAGGGATACAGGATGGGCATTGCCGCAGGCATATGCAAGATCAATATCGCGACCGAGCTCAACAAGGCGTTCACGCGCGGCATACGCGAAGCACTTGAGAAGAATCCCGACGAGATCGACCCGAGGCGGATCGTCGGGGTCGGCCGGGACTACATGAAAGAGGCTGTGAAGGCGAAGATGCGCCTCTTCGGGTGCTCGGGGAAGGCGTAAGTCGCACGTCGAAACGTCGGATTGCACGGGGCCTTTGTGCTGCAGAGGAGGGTGTTTGAAATGCCGGAAATAAAGAAGATCGGGGTTTTGACAGGTGGAGGCGACTCATCGGGGCTTAACGCGGCGATCAGGGGCGTGGTGATGCGGGCCGCCGATTACGGCTACGAGGTTCTCGGGATCCATGACGGTTGGGCCGGACTCATAAATGGTGACGCTGCACCTCTTAGCGTTGATGATGTCAGGGAGATATTGTCTCACGGAGGAACCATCCTCGGTACGTCGCGCACGAACCCGTTCAAGAAAGAAGAGGACGTCGTAAAATGTATTGAGAACGTCAAGAAGTTGGGGCTCGACGCGGTGGTCGCCATCGGCGGCGACGATACACTCGGGGTTGCGAATAAGCTGAGCCAGCGCGGGGTGCCGTGCGTTGGGGTGCCGAAGACCATGGACAATGACGTGTCGGGCACTGACTACTGCATCGGTTTCGACACTGCCGTCACGGTGGCGGTGGATGCCGTCGAGAGGCTTCGTGACACGGCGCGGTCGCACAGGCGGGTCATGGTGCTCGAGGTGATGGGAAGGGACGCCGGGTGGGTAGCGCTGGTCACCGCCATGGCGGGCGGCGCCGACTGGGTGCTCATCCCGGAGGTTGAGCCGAATTTCGATGCCATGTGCGACCATCTTCTCAAGCTGCGTGCCGCCGGTAAGCCCTACGGTGTGGTGGTCGTGTCCGAAGGAGTGAGCATCCCCGGGCTGGCGGAGGAGCCTTCCGGTGAGACCGACGCTTTCGGCCACGTGAGGCTTGGCCTGCGCGGCGTCGGGCACATCGTGGGCAGCGAGATCGAGAAGCGTACTGGCATCCAGACGAGAGTGGCGGTGGTGGGCCACATCCAGCGCGGAGGGTCGCCCACCGTGACCGACAGGTTCTATGCGACCAGACTCGGGATGGCCGCGGTGGACCTCGTGACCCGCGGCGAGTTCGGCAAGATGCCGGCGTTCGCGGGCGGTGAGATCAGGGTCGTTGACCTCGCGGCCGCTGTCGGCAAGACCAAGGCGGTGCCGGAGTCTCTCTACAAGGAAGCGATGGCTCTCTTCAAGTAAGTAGGCCGGCAAGCCGAGTGCGGATTTGCAGGTTGGCACAGGTTTTCCAGCAGGTTCCGGGTTGCCGGTGCGTGTGCGGCGGCGTTGAAGATTCGATGGGAAGCGCGACACCGGCAACCCACGGAAAAGCAGCAGCGATTTCGGCCCTTATTCCTTAGGTGCGAAGCGGCGGACTTGAAGGTGAGGCCCGTGGGCCTTGAGAGCGTGACCACTGCCTGGGTTCCATCGGTAGCGTTCCTGGGCGGTGGTTTTTTCTTGATGGCGGTGGGCGTGCCCATCTCCTCGCTGGCCATGTTCAGCTTCCTCGCCATCGCAATGCAGGCGCGGGGCTGGTCGTGGATGTACGCCGCGCTGATGGTGGGCTTCTTCACAGCGGCAGGGCACGCCGGGTCATACGCTGTGTTTCGCGCTGCGGGGCCTCCTATCATCGAGATGATCGCCCGGCGGCAGCCTGTGGTATCCCGCGCGAGCGCACGGCTGAAGGCAGCCATGCGTTCCGGACGCCGTCGCGCGGCGCTTGAGCTTTTCGCGCTCCGCTGGGTGGGCGCTGGGTACAGCCAGGTGTTCTGGTTCCTGGGCGCTTTGGGCGGCGAAAGCTCGCACGCGGTGCGGGCGCTTCTTGTAGCGGACCTCCTCTGGGCCGCAACCTGGTCCTGGGCGCTCGCCAACGTCATCCCCGATGTGCCCAAACTTGCGGAGCACATGGCGGTCGCCGGATGGTCACTTCTCGGCCTCGGCATGCTGGTTGCCGCCGCGCGGGAGCTGGCTTTTAGGCTGCGCCGGCGTCCCGGGCCACGGAGGCGATAGCCTTGGCGACAGGAGCCATTTCCGCACCCTCACTTAGCGCTCCTCAGGCCGGGTATGGGATGTGGCATCCCGCATCATCATGCTGACTAAGTGAAGGTGCATTAGTCCTCGCCCCTCTTCCAGTAGTTGCCGGGTTGGCGGTGTTGCACTCGGGGACGGCGCCCCAAGCGGGGCGCGCTTCGCCAAAATCCGGCCCGTCCGGCTAGGCAGCCGGATTTTGACACCCCTCGTGCAATCACCGGCAACCCCTCCCAAAAGTCGGGAGCATTTTTGCACCC
>JAAYXB010000036.1 GCA_012516125.1 Bacillota bacterium
TGCAAGTTTCCTCCGGTGGGCGCCTGGATGCCTGCCGCCAGCACTTGTCGCAAGAGGTCTGGCGGGATCTTGTCGTCGGTGAAGTTGCGGCAGCTCGCCCTCTCCATGAGAAGGCGCAAGGTTGCATGCTGCACAGATTCCACGCTGTTCATTTGAATCACCCTTCCCTGATTGCGATCTTCCTGACCGCGTCCCGTGGGCAGTGCCGAAACTGGGCGGCGCCAAAACTGGACGGTGCCGAAACCGCCTCTCCCACGGAACGGCTTGGCGTTATATCTGGATCACATCTGAACGAACAGACCGTGATGCCCCTTCCAAACCGCCTCCCCCTCCGCTCCCCACCGACTGACTACCGGGCCGGCTGTAGCCTGGCCCCTCCTCCGATGCGACTCTGGATCTCGCCCAGGACATCGACTAACCCTTTCCCTACCGTCTCTAACCATACGGTCTGCGCGAAGCGCCACCCCCTGCTCTTCCCTCACAGACCGGTGTCTCCTCCTGGGATGTGTGACGGTTGAGCACCTCCAGAACCTTCTCGCGGTTGAACCTCCACTCGCGCCCCACTTTGACGGCCGGCAGCTTCCCAGAGCGAGCGAGGTTATAGACCGTTTGGGTGCTTACACGGAGGAGGTCAGCCACTTCCTCCACATTCATGATTTCGGGATAGGCCTCGACGGACATGGTCCCGCGCATAAGGGTCTGCATGAGCCGGACATCGTCAGGCTCGTATACCTCCTCACCGCACGACTGACACACCCAGGGCTCCATGCCTCGGAAAACCACCTGCCGCCCCTTCCAGTTTGCCTCTATGTCCTTCTTCGTCCGCTTCATTTCCCCACCGCACACATAACACTTCATAGGCCCGCCCCCGTCTGAACGTAGCTAGCGCCTTCGCCTCGTGCTAGATGCGAGGTCTTCCCATACGTCTTCTCGGAAACGACAGACAGTGACTATGACAGCTGGAAAGCATCAGGTGTAAGATATTATGAACTGACATGATATGCAACGCCCTGTTGCAAGATAGAACGCCCACAAGACGGCATCCCAGCGGATGACTTGCGATATTCATGGAGCGATTCATACCCCTCCCGTCTGCACTTCCTGCTGCAGTGCCAGCCCTGAGTGCAGGTATGCTGATAAGGTCATCCTCGACGAAGTATACCTCACCGAATTCGACTTCTCTGCGTATGAATATGGCATGCCTCGGGTATGCGCTTACCTGCTGATCAGGCATGACGCCGCCCTCCGTCTCAAGTCCTCAAACTCCTCGTACACTTCGGCGATAGCTTCAGCGTATTCGTGGTCGGAGCGGCGATCCTCCGAAGCAGCAAGGCGTTGCCTCGCTGCAGCGAGTTCTTCCTCGGTAAAGCACTGAGGCTGTCTGATTGTGGTCATATCAAGCTCCTTTCCCAAAAATGCGCGGCCCGCTTGTTCCTCTGCCGCGAGAACTGCAGCCATAGGATTCGACATGTCATGCCAGATTCCTCCAGACCGCGGATAGAATGTAGATAGGATTAGGGATGATATGTTTCCTAATGCCTCTAGCGACGCGGGCCAAACAATCCCATTGGTCCAGTCGATAGCCGCTCACGTTGCCACGCGTTCCCTCATTCGTTCACTCCCCCCACTCTCGCCTGACGACGGTCCCGTCGATGCGCAGCATCCGCGCGGCCCCGAGCGCGGCCGAAAGCTCGTCCATGCGGTAGTTGTAGGCGAGGCGCTCACGGGAAAGCCACACCCTTGCCTTCCCCGTCCCTGGTTGGACATGCTCCGGCAAAGACGCACTACCCGGTCGTCGTCGGTGACCATCATCCCACCCTCGCCCGTGGTAGTCTGCTTGTTGGGATAGAACGCGAACACCGCCCCGTGCGAGAACACGCCGTTCCCGGCCTTGATGTCCTTATACTCGGCCCCCAGGGGCTCGGAGGACTCCTCGATCACCACAAGATTGCGGCGGTCCGCGATCTCGCGGATGGCATCGAGCCGAGCCTTTCCGTCTGGCCGTGGATTTCCATGCGGACTGAGGCTGGCTCGCGGGTGGGTGGACGCGCAGAAGGCGGCACCCGGGAGAGTGGGTTTCGCAGGGAAAGTGATGGCGTCTTCCATGAGGTCCAGATCAATGTTCGCGGTGTCGAGCCCGATGTCTACGAACATAGGCTCCGCTTCTCTCAAGGCGGATGCCGCTGCCGGGCGGGACGAACTCTAGCGGAGTCGAGCTGGTCAGGCTGGCGACAAAACCATCTGGCGGTTGTTGCAGACCTGGACAGTGTTCCGCGAGTATGACGGCACCTCAGGGGCCACATTTTCTCTAGCTTCCTTGCGCTGCTGTTAAGGCACCAACCCATGACCTCTCTTGCACTTCGAGGAGAGGAGCCCAAATGGGCGGACATCGCGCAGGATCTTGGAGCCCTGCAGGAAGTCGAGGTCGACAGAACGGCCATCGCTACCTGCTACGCTTCCCCCTCGAGGGGTTTGTGGCAACGTATTCCGGGCTGTTGGGGTCGCAGTGCCCCGGACTGTCCGGGCGGTGTGATGTGGTGCCAAGGCCCTTCCGTGTACACGCAAACGCCCACCACACGGGCACTGCGCGAAACCAACCGTAGAAGAAGCCTCGCCATTGCGGACAAACACTTCCCGACTACCGAGGTGCTGACCCAGTACCTCACAAGTCGGGGAGTGGGTCTGGAAGAAGCCGGATAGATCAGCTAACGGTTAGCCACACACAACCACGCCAACCCTCACTGTCGTTGAGCATAGCTACAGGCTCCACGCTAGGCGCCCGGCTAGGCACCTGTGCCACCCGGAACGCCCCCGTGTGCTCAACCCAGGCCGCATCGCGTGCCGCGGGCCACCAGGGCATCAAGAAGCGCACTTCGACAACATCTGTTTCGAATTCATGAGCCAAAGAAACCCTCTCCGGCACGCCGCTGCACTGCTGACCATACGGGTCAAGGTGTTTGCCCGGGTACGTCCTTTCGCCGGGGATCCCTGCACCGCATACAGGGCAGATCCAGAACTGGGTCTTTCGCCGTCCTTCGCAAAGCTCGACCATCCGGCCTGGAAAGGCCTTCTTGAGGAAGATAAGTGGCTTCCCATTGGAGGGCATGGCCACGCTCTCTGTATCAGTACCAAGAGCCTTCGCAAAGTAAGGGCGCGTTGTGTACTGCCTCGCTGGTCGTCGCCTCGGCTCCTGTGGAAGTTGTCTGCCCGTGACAAACCCAAATACAGGAACGATATAGGTTCTTGTCACGACACCCAGGCCTGGGTCGGCGGGCTCGGGTTCGGCTTTGTCCCACATCTGAAAGAAGAGGATCACCTTCGTATTCTTTAGCGAGGTAACAGGCGGATGTTCAAGGCGGCCGGACAGGATTCGATCAGGCCTGGCAAAATGATATAGATCGTGAGGGTTTCGCCGGCAATAGGTGATAGCCATGCCTGGCTGGCCTGGGCGCCGCCCGGCACGCCCGACACGCTGGACATAGTTGAATGGTTGAGGCGGAACGTTCCGGAGGAATACTGTGTCAAGGTCCCCGATGTCCACGCCCAGCTCAAACGTGGTCGAAGAAGAGAGGAGATGAATTCTTCCCTCCTTGAAGTCCTTTTGATACTGCTGCGCCTTCTTCGCCGCAAGTTGCGCAGTGTGCTCTTCCGCACGAAACTCCCCGGGGAACTGGCACTGATAGAGAGCCCGGTAATGATCCTCAGGGAGTTCTTGAAGCGGCACGACTCTTGTCGTTCCCCAACACCTGGGCCGGGTGCAAATGCCGAAGGTGTCCACCGCGGCCACCTGGCCGCAAGTATCGCACACATAGACGACATCAACTTTCTCGACCGGGTAGAAGCGCCACCACGCGAGGTTAAGTGCAACACCCTCAGGTCCCTGCACGAAGAAGCTATCTTTTCTTGCGGCCAAGTCGTGCTCTCGCGCGTCGACCCACAACCTATAAAGAGCCGCTTCCGCCTCAGCTCGAGCTACATCCGACGGAGCACCCCGAAGCTTCTCATACACTTTAGCAAGGAATATCGTTCTTCTAGTGAATCTACCTGCCCAACTCTTCTGGGCTCCCCGCGACCTAGGCGCGCCTGACGTGTACCAGTGTTGCCTTATTTCGGTGCCAATGTCACGCCAGCTTATGGGATTGCGTGGGTCCTCCGGCCACCTGACAGCTCCGTCGGAACGCGCGGTATCGAACAGCAGGCTCGCCAGGTGCCACGCCACTTCTTGAGATAAGTGCCATGGCGGGTCCGTGAACACGGCCGGGGGCTTGATCCATGGAGGTCGTTTGATCTCCCAGCGGACAAGCCCAACCCCTTCGAGAGAGATCCTGGATCGGGTAGACAGGATCTCAGACAGGGCAGCGGCCCCGGCTGCCCTCATGATCTCTGCGTGTGTAGCTGCTGGACCGAGCACCCCGCGGCGCGCATACTCGTCCGCCAACAAAGAACAGAGATCGGATACGGAAAGGCCATCCCCGCCACTGCCAGCCCGTTTGATAACCTCAAGGAAGTAAGATCTGTTTCGCAGCATCTCGTAGCTCTTCTCAACGTACCATGCGAAAAAGGCGGCTTCTTGCCTTCCATCAGCAAATGCCAGCACCTTGCGCTTCTCGGGCTCCAGTATTGAATGAAGGCCTGTAGCAATGACGCTGTGTGGGCCATCTGCCCCATGGATCACCTCTTTAGCAGGTCTCTGCCCTTCCTACCGCACACAGGGCATCGCCGCAACTCATCCGGCGAGTCCTCATCCGAGTCCTGAAGGCTTACCTTAAGGAAGTGACCGTGACTGCAGTCAAGATCCATATTAGCCTCGACTATGCGCCCGCATACGGCACACAGCACGTGTGATGGGTCGAGCATTGTTGCCTCTTCGTCGTCCGTGCAGGCATCTGCACTCTCCCCTCGTCTCTTGCCGGACGAATGGCCTGCGCACGGGCGCCCCGGGTGGACAGTCGCACAGTCGGCTCTCTCACCACTAGGCGCGTCACTAGGCGCGTCCACTGTAACAGCGTTCTCCACGGACAATCCTTTGTATTCCGGCGGACCCAGCGGCAAAAAGTAGCTGACGCCGAACTCATCGCTAGATGGATCTCTTATTGCTTCCTGGAGCCTACCGTCGCGAATCTGACCCACAATGAATTCCTGTCCGCATTCCTGGCAAATTGCTAGTTCAAACCTGGCCCCTTCTCCTTTTGACCCCCTTTCCAGAGACACAGACAGCGTTGGACAGAACGATACATAGGCTCCTTCTAAGGCCCTCAGGAAATGGTGATATCTGAGCGTCACAAGAGGCTCGCCGCTCGGGCGGCGCGCCTTACATAGCACGTCGATCTGCTGCTCGAGAGCTTCAGAGGTTGCCTTGTCGTCTTCCGCCTCGCCAAAGAGCGAGCGCGCCAGGTCCGCGACGAGGACGGGCTCTTTCAGCGCATCAATGAGCCTCAGGGTCCGGCTATCCGAGAGCAGGATAGACCCCAGTAGCGCCGGGATGTCGGCACGTGGGTCAACCTCCAGGCCCTTATCTCTAGCAAAGTCCAGGAGGTCCGCTTTTCCGGCGCCCCTCAGACGCCCGTAATCTTCAGCCGAAAGCTCGACCCTAGGCGTTCCACCAACGGGGGCAGATTCGCCCAGGATCACCCTCTTCTCGCTAAAGGTCTCCCCGAAGAGGACGGATGCAAAGTCAGCGACGGCTTGAAGCTTCCCGTCATTGCTCACGATAGTGGCACTGGTCGCAATGCATGTAAAGTCGCCTTCGCGCCCGCCTTCCCTGAGACGCTGTTTCAGACGTCTAATGAGCATACCCATTTCTGTGCCACGAATGCCCGTGTACTGGTGTGCTTCGTCCATCACAATGAACTGCCAGTGGCTGGCTGCCCCGTTATCAAAGAGCGTGCTGTCTTTTGGACGGATGAGCAGGTACTCCAGCATAGAGTAATTCGTGAGGAGGATGTCGGGCGGCGCCTTCCTCATATCCTCACGGTATACGAGTTCGCCGTACTCGCGGGCTTTCTCGAGAGCGTGCAATGAGTCCTCGTCGGCCTCTCTCTTGTCCTCAGGAGTAGACCCCACGTACTCCCCAAAGGTAAAACGAAATCGGGAACCACTTTCTTTCAGACGCATAGCGATGTCTCGAAGCCTTTCCTTCTGATCGTTGGCAAGCGCGTTCATAGGGTAGAGTATGAGTGCCCGAACGCCGGGGTCAGTTCCGGGTTGCCGCCCTTCTAGAAACTCCTTGTACAGGCTCAACAGGATTGGGTACAAGAAGGCCTCGGTCTTGCCGCTACCCGTGCCTGTGGCAACGAGCACGTTACCGCCTCCAAACACCGCCCTGATGGCCGCCTCCTGGTGACTGAAAAGGAGTCTGCGCCCTCCTTGGCCGTCGAGTGCATGGAGAAACCCGGGGTCCGGCGTGCGCCCAAGGAGCTCTGCACACAGGTCTGTGAGAGCCACAGTCCTCCGGAAGGCGGGTCTACCCTCTATGTACGGCCCTTTCGACAAGGCACCAATACCCCTGAGCGCCTTCTCGAAAGACGCTCTCAGACATGGATTACGGAACCAGAACGTAGTCGTCAGGTACCTCCTGTCATCCTGCTTGTCATCAGCGCCGTCGGCGGTCACTCCCTACTTGTGCCAGCGCTCCAAACTGACGTATAATGACCGTAGCGCGCATCCGTCGGGGCAGGACCAGTCCGACGCGTGGTTATCAGTAGGTGTCTCCTTGGCCTGTGGCAATTCTCAATCTGCACGGGAGTACCTTGAGAGAGAAGGGATGGACCCGTGAAACTGGTACGTGCGCATATAGAGCGCTTCAAAGGGCTGAGAGAGCTGGACCTGGATTTTCTGAATAGTCGGGGGCTGGTTCGCAACAGGCTCCTGGTTTTGGGCGATAACGGGTCCGGCAAAACAACCCTGCTTCAGGCAATCGCGCTTGTTTTGGGGATGGCGACACGGCGCGTCAGGGATCCTGAGAGCTTTCCGTGGTATGGCTTTATTCCAGAGCGACTGAGCTCGCTTGGGCAGACCCGTATCGAACTGCAGGTGATCTTCGACGACGACGAGATCTCCGCAACCCACGAGCTCTACGAGGAATGCCGCCGCACGCTGCCGGACGACGAAACCAGCGAATGGATTCCCCCGGGGAACGACAAAACCGTTACGTTACACTACAGCCGGGGCAAAGTCGAGGCAGCGCAGGGAGCGGCAGCCAGGATGCAGTTCCTCGGGCGTTACTACTTGAAGCGCATCCAGCGCACCAGGCCTGACCTCCGTGGCGCCTTTGCACGCGTTGGCGACGTCTTCTGGTTCGACCAGTTCAGGAACCTGGGTACTCTGTTGTCCGACCCTGATCGCGATGAACTCGCAAAACCAGATGGCTGGTCGGCAGGGGTGGAGCAGCTCCGTTCGTATCTCGTCGTGTGGTGGAGTTATCATCTCACAAGACAGGCACGGCGAGGAGAGGCCGACCTCGGTGGACGAGACTACATCTCCTTGCTTGAGCAGCACATGGCAAGGGTTTTCCCGGGCTTCCACTTCGTGGGAACAGAGCCTAGGAAAGGAATTGAGGTCCCTGGTCCTTCTGACTTCCTGGTGCTGGTTGAACGTGACGGTTGCGACGTCCCGTACGATATTGCCGAAATGTCGTCAGGAGAGCAGGCAGTCTTCCCGCTGGCGTATGAGATGGCGCGTCTTGAGATCGCCAAGTCCGTGGTCCTCCTTGATGAGCTGGAGCTTCACCTGCATCCCCCAGAGCAGCAGGCGCTATACAGCAACCTTCCTAAACTTGCGCCTGATTGCCAGTTCATCGTCACCAGTCACTCGAAGTACTTGGACGATATCGTCCCGGAAGATGCCAAGATGCGCCTGAAGGGGGGACGGCTGTGCCTGTAGACCTCTTGCTCGTCGAAGGAGAGCTCGACGCAGCTATCTTTGCCGCACTCCTGGAGGGCGATCCCCCTGTGGAGCGACGGGGCTCGAAGAACGCGCTCAAGCCCATTGCTGCCGAAGAACGGAAACGAACCGGACGACGCGTAGCATTTGTCCGTGACCGCGATTTCGACTTCGAACCGTCTCGTGACCAGGGCTCCAAGCCCGGCGAGATCATGGACGGTCAGTTTCCTGAACCCCTGGGATGGTACTGGAGCCGTCATGAAATCGAGAACTACCTCCTGGACCCAGCCGTGGTTGCGCTTGTCTGGCCATCAGTCATGCGCCAGGACTACGAAGCAGTCCTTGTTGAAGCCGCTGTCAGGATTCGATTCTATGAGGCAGCCCGCTGGACCATCGGAATGGCAAGGCGTGCTCTGCCTCCCCATTACGAACTCAAGACACGCCCTGCCGAGTTGGAAAACCGCGAACTTGCGGTACCGTCCTGGCTCGAGGAGTGTCGTTGCCGAGAATGGGCGTTGGGATGTATCGAAGCGTACTTGAGCCGAGTGAGTGAGTCCTTATCACTCGCTACGTCAGCTCACTCACTTGAGAAGAAGGTGGCGACGTTCACCGACGATTTCTGCGCGGACCCGGAAGCAGTCTTGACCTGGTTCTCAGGAAAGGACCTCCTCGCAGCCCTGAGCCCCGCGCTTACGCAACTTTACGGCGCAGACGCCGGCCGGTTCCGAGCACACGTGAGGGACTGGATGATAGCCCACCCGCAAGAAGCGCTGGCCGTTCTCCCGGAGTGGCAGACGCTCGTGGACTACCTCAAGCGATGACAGGGCATGCTTCTGGCACAATCCGATAAAGTGGACTACTGCCAGCGGAGCTTTCATGGCGATATGCCGCCATTTGGCCCCACTCAATAGCCAAGAGTCTTGCGCCATGCTACTGCTCGCTACCGGCCGAGAGAGAGTTGTAGTTTCCACCTCTTACTACTGCCGCCCGCCTAACGTACGCTCGGGGACGCCGGCGACGTAGTCGATCTCCTCGGCGGTGAGGTGGTTGTGGAACGGGATAGCGATGCTCGTGCGCCCCGCGAGTTCGGTGACGGGGAAGTCCCCTTCCTTGAACCCGAACTCGGCGCGGTAGAAGGGCTGCAGGTGGATGGGGGTGAAGTACGGGCGGCACCCAATCCCCGCCTCCTGGAAGCGCCGCATCACGTGGTCGCGCACCGCGGACTGACGCTCGGGGGTGGGCTCGTCCACGCCGACCCGGATCACATAGCGGGAGATGATGGCATCCTCGACGAGGTTCGGGTCGATGTTCGCGGTGTCTGGCTCGATGTCCACGAACACCGGCTTCGCCCTCTCATAGAGGATGCAATTGCTGGACGCAATGAAGCTGAACGGGGTCGTGATGACTTCGTCCCCCTCGCCAATGCCGAAGGCGCGGACGAGCAGATGCGGGCCGCTCGTGCCGCTGTTCCGGCGACCGCATGCTTCCTGCGAGCGTAACCAGCAGTGGGCTCCGAGCTGCTACCTCTCGAGGTGGTGAACTTTTCGACCGGAGCGGTAGTCAACTTTTCGATAGACGTTTGCACCACAAAAACGGCTTTCGACATGCTGCGCTTGCCTGCACTCTGCGCCGTCGGACGGGCACGTATCTTGTGAGTTCGAGGTTGGACCACCATAGATTCCGGCCCGTGCAGGCAAGGCACCTTCAACTGGCGATGTCCCGTGTATCAACGTGAAATCACACGAGCCTCGACAGCCCAGAGAGTATGTGTCACCAATGGACTATGAAGCTAGCACTGCTGAGACTTCTTCATAAGTCGCAAGACACTTCAGCTTGTTTCTGTCTATCACCTTCTGGTTTGGAAACCCCAGTTTCTTGAACCTCGGCAACAAATCGTATTCCGTCTCAAAAGATACAATGCTCGCCAACACACGAGCCAGCTTGGCCTCGCGCAGCTGTCTGAGGGTCTCCTCGATGTTCTCCAAGTCGTGTCGCTCAATGAAGTACGCACCAACCTTGCACTCATACAACTCTCCCCGTGCCGGACCTCCGGGGTTATCCACTCCGGCAACATCGAACGTCCTCGGGCTAATTCGAGAACCGTTCAATTCGACCGAACAGCCTGTCTCTACGGTGGAATAGCGTAGCCGCAAGACCCGCCCCACAAAGGCTTCGAGAACCGCGCCTCGCAATTTCCCCAGGCGTTCCCTTTCTTCCTTCTGCGATAGCGCGGGATAGGCCTGCAAGCAAAGGCCGTAAACTGCGTCCAACAGCTCGGCTAGCTTCCCGAGCAACCAGCGATCCTTCTTAGACTTCTCTGTAGGCACGATATCTGCCAGTAAGCTGCTCCTCCAGTAGCGAAACTCGCTGAGGCGCTTGGAGCGTAGGATCCCTTCCGCTGTTTTCACGATGAGCTCATCGTGTCGGATATTCTGGCATAGGAAGTCGGCGACATCCTGCACCTCCTTGTACGCAAGGACATCATCCATGAACGTGTCTACGTGGCTGAAGCCGAGGGACACCGAGGTACACCCCCGCTTACTTGTCTTTTTCGTCTGCAAGGTTACCGACGCTCTCGAGCACATTGATCAGGGGTAGCATTAGCGGTGGGAAGCCCATCTGGCGAGTGAGCGTCGCTACCATTTCGCGGGCCCATGGAAGGAGTGGCACGAGTGCAGCTGTCTCAGCGAACTGACGAAGACCGCTACGCTTGCACGGCTCCTCCGAAACGAATAGCCCTCTCAACCTGAGCTCCATGGAAAACGGTTTGGGGTCCTGCGGGAAGTTGATTAACAGAGTCAGATAGCTCTGGACTTCCGTATCACTCAGTACTTTCGCCCTCAGAGAGACCTTGGGCTCGCATACTGCCTTGGGGTCGAAATCGCCCATCCGTCGGCAGACGATCTTGTCCACTATCACGTCACGCAGCTGCAGACGATGAAGACGGGCCTTCGGTAGGATATTCGCCATCTTCACACCCTCCTGAAACCTGCACTCGGAGATACTCCAGGAGATGCTGCATATGAACGGTGTACGTGGCTGCACGCCCAGTGTCTTCATACAGTGTGCAAGGATAGTTGTATTCTAGCGTACGATCGAGCATGTCCGACATAAGGTGAACCTGAAGGGCCCCGCGCCTCAGGGCAGCCATTGTGTCTGATAGGACGCCGCTGGCCAGTATGGTGGGCCAGGTTCCGGTTGCTCGCTGGTCATCATAGCCCCAAGACGTGCGCGGAAACCAGAATTCACCCGTCTCTTGTCCTCGTTGTTGGTTATCCCTGACAGCCTCAGCCTCTGCGGTTGCTCTCGCGTGCCGCGACGCGTTGCAGTCTGCCACAACCTCATTAGAGTCCGACATCAGACCCAAACGCACCAAATCGGAGTGGAGCTGAGTCAGCACACTATGAAGGTAGCCGTAGCCCACTTCAGGGTCGCCCTTTTCTGGGAAAAGGCTACCGTAATAGTTGAGCCTTCTCACGAACGTCGCCAGCTTCGGGATGTCGTCGACCTTCAACAGGGTCCTTATCCGGCTGACAAGTTGCATGCCCTCCCCTGTCAGCCATGCCGCCAGTTCTTCGACGTCGTGTAACTCCTTGAAGGCATCTTGTAGTTGCTGAGCCTTCTCAGGGGACTGGAGGTCTTCCAGCGTCACCTCAACCCCTAGTTCTTCGACGAAGTAAGCAGCTGCGCGCTCCAGGTAATTAAGGAGAAAGGTATCGAATGCGACGGATGCCAAGTTGGGCACGCACTCACGATTGCCAGAAGCCTCTGCCATCAAGAGAATGGTCTCCGTGCCCTCAGGCAGGTAAGGATATTCATAGAAGGGCTTCAGGATACGGTCCTGGTCCAGTCCGGGGAACTCGGCGAGTATCTCCTGTAACCTTTTCTGCTCTTCCTTCAAGTAGTCATGCAGCACTCTCAATCCCGTCCCTTTTCACACCGGGGCTTATGTGATCATCGTTTTTCGTGTGTAAGCCGATACCCGCGTTCCTGGCTTCTTTGGCTGTGGGCCACCGCCGGACCACGGTCATTCTTGACTGGCACTGGTGGTTCCCGCGCAGTCGACACCCGCTCTGGAATGTACAGTCAGGGAGACAGAGCCATCAAGCGCGAGGAAAACGGGGCCTGGGCTATCTCCCATTCTATATGTAATCGCGAATTCCTTCCTGAAGAACGAATTCTTCATGATGGTGAGCTACCCACGTCGGGTCTTCCGCGCGATGTCCAATTACCGTGTGTTCATGCAACGGCCCGTGCCTCTAGCACAACCAAACGCGTCGCCGGTGCTATAGTCTCTCCAGAACGGGTCGGTCGTAGTCGCCCGGTATCTCTGTACTGACCTCGGTCACCATGTCGGTCGGGTACGAAGCGACTGGACACACGAACGATCCTCTTTTCGCCTCCTATGAAGGATATATGCGCAGTGTTACCACGCCAGGACCAGCGCCTCACCGATATGCTGTCCCCATTTGAGAACGGCGGAAGACAGGCCCAGGTGTGTCACGCCGCCCCTGCCACTCGGGAAGACTACAGCTCCAAGACCGGACAGGATGCAGGTGTTTCCCCTGTGGCCTTCCTAGCGCAATAGCTACGTTCCTCTCGATAGGCGGCCACCTCGGGCGCTCCTCAGTCCAGGAAGCACGAGCAGTCATCATCGTCCAGGTCCGGCGAGCCGGCAAGCTCTCGTGGAAGGAACATGAACTCCAACACGTAGCCGTGCTTCTTCGCAAATTCGCTTGCTTTAGTCTCTTCTGCAATTAGCCTGTTCATCAAGGAATCATCGTACTTGGGCATGCGGACCACAACACACAGAGTTGCGTGGTTCCTGTGTGCGTTAACCCTCGGACGCACGTCCTCCACCGCTGGTATGGCCTTAAACCTGTCGACCGCGCCAGCGACAGGTAGAGGAATCCCCCTCATCTCGGTCATGAGTCCAACCGCCCGTTGCGTGGGTATGTGGGAGCTTTCCGCGGTTTATCTCCGCGGATCAGTATACTGTATGCGCTCGGCGGTGGAACTGCGTGTCTGTGACGGTGTAAGCCTCGCCGACAGCAGAGCCAGCCCCCAATTGACATAATCCCAAAAAGGCGAGGGAGTAGCGACCCGTTTAACACGTTTTCGCCCGATGCCATCTCCCCATTTCGGCAGGCGTACGAGACGCTTCTTGACGAGCAATCGTCAACACAGAATCTTTGAGTCGCCGCTCTTCTGGTAGCAAATCGGGCATGAATCCTTTGCCGTACGCAGCTCGGTTGCCAAGAGCACGCACTGGAATATTTCGCCATGCCGCCCAACATTCCTTCCGGCCGTGGCAAAAATCAGCTGCAGAGGATAAACACGGCGACCGCCCTTGTCCCCGCCCTACGGACGAGCAGCCCCGCATTTGCTGTAGGGCCCTGCGGCCTTTGAGAGCCCTAGTTCGGGTGCCTCGGCTCACCGCCTTTCGAGCACGAGAAGGTGAATCCTTTTGCCCATTCGAAGATCTTCAAGTCTCGGATGACTAACCCAGCGGTGCAGGAACTATACACCTCGTCGATGCTTGGCCAGGACCATCACAGGCGGGATTCGCCTACTGCACCTCCTTCAGCGCCCGCTCGGGGACGCTGGCGACGTAGTCGATCTCCTCGGCGGCCGCGAGCTCTGAGGCGGTAGCGGAGGGAGACGGGGACGCTTGTGTGCCCGGCCGGCTCGGGAAACTGGGCAAGCTCGGCGAACTCGATGACGAGGGGGTCGCCTTCCCTGGACCCGAACTCGGCGCCGTAGAAGGGCTGCAGGTGGGCGGGGGCTGAGACGCGGTCCCACTCCCTCGCTGCGCCCTATCTTCGCTCCCCGCGCCGCATCGCGTCGCGCCGTTGCGAGAAAGCCGGATCCCCGCCGCCTCTGGGCTCCAGTAAGCCCCGGTGCCTCACACGGCCGCCCACGGCGGACCAGCACTCAAAGAGTTGGCGCTCGCGGGATCGCTGCTCTGGGGGGCTGGCGCTCGGGGGCGGGCTCGTCCACGCCCACCCGGATCACATAGCGGGAGATGATGGCATCCTCAATGAGGTTCGGGTCAATGTTCGCGGTGTCTGGCTCGATGTCCACGAACAGCGGCTTCGCCCTCTCATAGAGGATGCAGTTGCTGGACGCGATGAAGCCGAACGGGGTCGCGATGACCTTCTCTGGCTCGCCGGCGCTGAAACCCTGGAGAAAGAGGCGCGGGTGCCCAGAGCGCCGCCATCTAAGGCTCAAGAAGTGATTTCCGCGAAACTCTGTCTTTTGCACGAACTGCTCGCCCAAGTCACACTGCTGGTGCGTTACGATCTATTGCCACAGACGTCGTCATCTGCTGGGACTCGGAGCAAGGTCATTACCATTCCCAGGCGGCCAAAGGCTACCGATTCCTCGATAAGCAGGTTCTCCCGCGAAACACCGTCGCACCACGCGGTTGCAACTACGTGCTGTGGATCTCCAGGGAGTTCTTTGCCGCTGAAATAGTCGATTGCATAGGTCCACTCGTGGAGCACGCCCGTCTTGACCCGGAATGGGAAGCTCCTGGAGCGGACAACCCATCTTACCTTACTTGCTTCCGAAAGAACTACCGCTACGGGCTCGCAGGTCGTTTCCACAACCCTGATAGCAGTAGATGTGAGTGAAGTGCCGTATTGCGCGCTGATCTCGCGAATCACAGCTATATCCGGCGTCGACACTAGTTGCTTCTCAAGCTCGCTTCTTGGCAAGAGGAACTCTGCGGCGAACTCGTTGGCTTCGTTTTCATACACTGAATCCCCGCAATAGCGGGCAATATCCTCAGCCGTACACGAAAACGTGTTTCTCTTGTGGTGAGGCATATAGAAGTGACCGAACTCATGGGCGATAGTGAAATTCTTGCGGGTCTCGTACGGGATTGAAGCCCGAACCAGAATCCTGGCGTTCCCGCCGACCCATAGCAAACACCCCTCGAAACGATCGAGTTCCTCCTCATATACCGGAACGCTAAGGGTGTGCGCCACAGCCATGACATCAACCGGGCCGGACAGACTTAATTGAAAGCGGAGATTCCTGGCATATTGAGAAGGAGACAGAGCCACCGCCTCACCCCCCTTGCTCCCGGCTCATCTCCGCTAGATGCCTTCTGATTATCTCCAGGTCCTTTGGAGACATGCTCTTCACGCTGCCGCCTCGGGCTGCCAGTCCTACTCTGCCCTCGCAGATTGGCGCATCTTCTCGGGATCCCTGACGGTTAAGCGCTTCCAGAACCTTCTCGCGATTGAACCTCCACTCGCGCCCCACCTTGACAGCCGGCAGCTTCCCAGAGCGTGCGAGATTATACACCGTTTGGGTGCTTACGCGCAGGAGGTCAGCCACTTCTTCTACATTCATGATCTCCGGATAGTCCTCGACGGACATGGTCCCGCGCATAAGGGTCTGCATGAGCCGGACATCGTCAGGCTCATATACCTCCTCACCACATGACTGACACACCCAGGGCTCCATGCCCCGGAAGACCACCTGCCGTCCCTTCCAATTCGCCTCTATGTCCTTCTTCGTCCGCTTCATTTCCCCGCCGCACACATAACATTTCATAGGCTTGCCCCCCGTCTGAATGTAGCTAGCGCCTTCGCCTCGTGCGAGATCCAGCGTCTCCCTATACGTCTTCTCGAAAACGACAGACGGTGACTATAACAGGACGCGGGTAGGCCAGAGCAACCACCATGTAGAAAACCTCGCCTTCACCATCGATCCCCTGGACGAGGAGTTTAACGTCTCCTCCGTGGTCCTGCTTCCCGACAATCTGCCCCTCGCGACCGCATCTTTCTATGTCTTCCTCAGTTATTCCCCTCTCGCCCATTCGCTGGAAAGCATGGCGGCTGATGAGATAGCTGTGGTGGCTTGCAGCGCTGCGGAGATAGGCCTCTTGCAGGTTCACCCTCGCTGCCCCCCTATAAGATATTATAAGTTGACCTGACACGCAATACGCTGTTGAAAAATAGGACTCCACATGATGGCATACCGGCGGACAACAGGTATTGCGGCAGCTTCAGCATCTTGAACCAGTTACTGGCCAGCATCCGCCCCTCTCGGAGGTCCATGCGCACGCGACAGTGCAACGCAAGCAGACGCGACGACTGAGCAGAAATCCTTAGGTGAAGGTCTTCGGTACACACTGTCAGATTCCTCCAGGGTGGGAAGCATGGTGTCTGTGCGGAAAGCGAGCGCGTCCTCGATGAGGTCCGGGCCGATGTTCGGGGGTCGGGCTCGATGTCCACGAACACCGGCTTCGCCGTCTCATGGGGGATGCCGCTGCCAGGCGGCACGAACTTAAATGGGGTCGCACTGATCAAGTCAAGGTTAGCGATAAACCATTTGGTGGCTGTTCCAGATCCTCTGCCGGTTTCTCAAGGACACCTCCGTGAGGGAAACAGTCCTGCATGAGCGATGTTCCGGGAAGGCACGTCGAGCGGCCGCAGAAGGGATGCCATTCGGACCGTCGTGCCGATTAGCGGGTGAGCTGTAGGCTAGCCCTATTCCCGATACGACTCCGGATCTCGCGCAGGACATCTCTAGGGTTTTGCTGTTTTGACGGCAGCAGGTTATTCTGGCGACGAACACGCTTGTGGTACGGAAACGTCGAAGCTCCTCTACCTTGTATCACTTATCTCTTTCGGGCTGGGTAAGGAGTTCGGGGAACGTTCTGCCCAGGCGTGGGAGACGCATGCCGGCGAGGCGCGGCCCCAGGCCAGCTATTCCATGGCGAGCGAAGACCGCCCGTCCCCTGCTTACCGCACCTCCTCCAGCGCGCGCTCGAGGACGTCGGCGACGTAGTCGATCTCCTCGGCGGCCGCGAGCTCTGAGGCGGTAGCGGAGGGAGACGGCGATGCTCGTGTGCCCGGCCGGCTCGGGGAACTGGGCAAGCTCGGCGAACTCGATGACGAGGAGGTCGCCTTCCCTGGACCCGAACTCGGCGCGTAGAAGGGGTGCAGGGGGGTGGGGCCGAAATACCTGCGGCACCCCACCCCTGCGTCCTGTCCCCCATCCCCGAGTCCTATCGCGGGAAAGCCGGGGCTCCGCCTCACTTGGCCTCCCGGAAGCGCCCCCATCACGTAATCGCGCACGCCGGACCCGCGTTCAAGGAGTTGGCGCTCGCTGGATCGCTGCTCGGGGGTTAGCGCCCGGGGGCGGGCTCGTCCCCGCCGACCTCGTCGCCGCAGACCCGGATCACATACACGAACCAGCTCGTGCACGTCACCCCGAGCGCAGCATACGTGCGGCAGGCGCACCCGGCGCATCCCCGGCGCACCCCCGGCACCCTCGCCAGGCGCTTGCCCCACATGTCCGCTGCGCGCCTCGCCTCATGACCGCCACCCGCCGCGCTTCGCGATGAGCTCCTCGCTGCTCGACGCCTGAGCGACCCAGCGGCAGCCTCCGGCGTAGGCTCAATGCCGATTGCAGGGCACGTGTCTGCCCTGCCCACGAAACACCCCGGGGAGGGCTGCCGAGGACGTGTCTCTAGATATCCAAACGCCGGAGTCAAGGATGCGCACGAGCTCAACGACGCGGGGGCGCCCGGGGAACCATGGCACACTCAAGGCCGCTATTTCGTCTTAGGACCCCGTTACCTACTGTCGGCGCCGGTGCAATCTGACGTTGGCGTGGGGCGGCATTTCCGGTTGAAAGTGGCATGCCTCCGGCGGGAC
Source organism: Bacillota bacterium (assembly GCA_012516125.1). GTDB lineage: Bacteria > Bacillota > SHA-98 > UBA4971 > UBA4971 > UBA6256. The sequence goes on from JAAYXB010000036.1 coordinate 17,559, forward strand.
CGCCCTTGGGGATGGGGTGGTAGCCGGGGGTGTTGTTTTGCCTGGGTGGTAGCAGGATAGCTGCGAGTGGCGTGGAATAGGGGGAGAGAGCAAAAAGGGAGCGAGAAGGCCGAGATGCTGACACGCAACTCCTTCTCGCTCACGCAGGTGGAGGTGAAAACACCTCAACCCTCATGCCCATCGTAATGCCAATTGCTGACGGAGTCAATAGCTATATTGCCGACTACTCGCACTCAAGGCCGGACATCGAGGTGCGCTGTCCCAACTGCAA
>JAAYXB010000037.1 GCA_012516125.1 Bacillota bacterium
CCCACGCCCTGCCCCGGGCTCGGCCCCCGCGCCTGGGTATCGGCGTACACCCGGCCCATGCCGCACCGGGTGGTCGAGTACGTGCCGCGCCATGGCAGGATTGCTGCTCCAGATGAAGGTGTGGCCGCGTGGTACCACGTGCGTGGTCTGCTGGCCCCGCGACCCCCGTACGTCCGCAATGCCGCCTTGCACGCCCGCAACCCACTTCGACCAGCAGGCTTTACGATACACGCGACGACACCTCCGACCCTCCATAACCCGCCGTGGTCTCCCCAAGGATTTGCCGGTAAAGCCCTGCGTGCTTCAGTGCTACACTGGGCCAGTCGTTGCGTTTCAGGAACTCGTCCATCCGCCGCGTCAGCCCTGCGCGGAGCGCGGGGTCGCCTAGAAGCCTCCTCAATGCCTTCCCGATCTCGCCGGGGTCCGCCGAGGGGATCTTGTATACCTCAGGCCCGAGGTCCGAGAAGAACGGAACGTCAGTGACGATCATCGGCCTCCCTGCGGCTATCACGGTGCGTGCCGCGGCCGACGTGCCTATAAGCCCGTGATCGTGATAAGGCAGCACGTTCACGTCCATGGCGTGGAGGAACCTTACGGCCTCGCCCTCCGGGAGGTAGTCGTCGATAAGCGTCACCGCGTCCGAAAGCTCTGGGCGAGCGAGGGTTTCCTTGAGCCGGGCAGCGAACGTGCGCGAGCTGTGGTATGGCGCAACGGACGACAGCATGAAGCATTTCAGACCGGGGTAGGTCCGCCGGACTTCCTGCACCGCCATGGCAAGCTCGATCATCCCCTTGTGAGGGAGGCAGAACCCGAAGAAGCCCACGGCGGGCCTCGCGCCCATGCCTGTAACCTCGTCGTCCAACGACCCCACGCCTGCAACCTCGCCGTCGAACGAGTACGTGTTACACCCCATAGGAATCACCACGACCCGCGCCGGGTCTGCTCCCGCCCCACAGTATGCAGCCCGCGCCTCTTGCGAGTGCACGATGAGACGGGAGAACGCCCGGGCAACAAGTCCGTTGTGACGGGTGAGGCCCGGAGCGAAGTCATGGGCAGTGGCCACGGCCGGCACGCCTGCGTCGTGCAGCACTGCTACTGCCGATGAAAGGTCATCGATGTCATACAGGACAAACTCGTACTGGAAGTGGACAATATCGATCCGGTCCGTGTCATACGACGGATCACGGGACAGGCTTCGGGCGCTGCCGCCGGCGCAGCGCAGACTTCTGAAAAGCGGCAAGAGGACCCCGGCTGACCCCGAGGGCACGATCGTTGCCTCCACGCCGCAGTCACCCAGGTGTTCCACCAGCGCCCTCGCGTAATCCGATATGCCGCACCGCTTTCCCCAGGACGGGACCACCATCAGGACGCGGCACGTCGGCCGTGCCGCTCTCCTTGAGGGCTCTTCCGCACGTGAATCCGGGGATCGGGCCCGGGCGTCCCCCCTGTACCTGCCGTCCTTCGCGATCTCTCTCACCCTGGGGGCGGGTGGCGGCACGGTCCTGATGACGGGAACCGCCGTCCAACCGGCGCTCCGATGGGGGTGTGGAGACAGCGGGCCGCATCCACTGTCACTCCCGTTCCCGGGTCTTCCGGGCGGCCCTTCCGGTGGCCTCCCGCCAGGGCCTTGCGCTCGCGACGTCCTCGGATGCTGTTCTTCTATCTCAAGGAGCCTCGCGTACATACGCCTCGCCGCCTTCTCCCACGTGAATCCTTCCAGCACGTCCCTGCTCCCTCGCATACCTACTTCCCTCGCCCGCGCCCGGTTCTCATACGCCCAGCGCATGAGCCTCCGGAGATGCGCCTCGCTCGGGCAAGCCCAGTGGGAGCCCGCGTACACCCTATCGTTGGGTATTCCAAACGCGGGCACGGGCTCCAAGCGTTCTACGTCTACGAGCAGGCTGTTGTCGGGCGTCATGAAGTCCAGGTGCGACGACCAACCGGTGCATATCACCGGCACCCCGCATGCCATCGCCTCCATTGCGGTCATGTTCCACCCCTCGCCGCGGGTAGGCAACACGAAGCAATCGGCGGCCGCGTACAGGCGGGCGATGTCAGTTGCGCTCATGAGAGTGGGGAGGACGATTATGGGCGGGCCGGCCTGCTTCCCCGCAGCCTGCTGGAACACCGCGATCTCGGCTTTTATGCGGGAGCCGCTGGGGTCATAGGCGGAGTTATCGTGCACCTTGAGGATGAGGCACACGTCCTCGTCAGGCTGGAACTCCGCAAGATAGGCGCGGAGCAATACGTCGTAGCCCTTGCGAGGGACCCACTCGAAGACTGAGAGGAACGCGAACCCCCTTCTGCCCGCGACGGAGAGAGGGGGAAGCCCGGGGTGGAACCGGCTCTCGTCGACACCCAGAGGCATGACGCGGACTTTCACCCCGTCAACGCCGCTTTGGACGAAGGTCCCCTGGTTGAACCTCGACGGGACCCAGATCTCGTCCATGAGGTTGCACCTTGCGACCCAATCCTGCGGTATCCGGTCGGTCTCCAGCATGGTGAGTCCGACGGAATAACAGCCCGGCTCGCGCTCAAAGAACCCGCCCAAGAAAACGAAGAGGGCCGTCGCGCGAGTGATGCGGACATTTTGCACCATCCTTTCAAGGACGGCACGGGTGGCGGGGTCCAGCTCAACGCGGGTGGACCCTAGCGACCGCGGCTTGACGCGGATGTCAACCCCCAGCTTGCGGAGGTGGAGAACGATGTTCCTGTTGACCTCAGCATATCCGGCGGCCTCGAATACCGGGCCGATATCTATCAGATCCACGAGACATCACCGTCCCGGACAAACCAGGAGTGGCCAGGCCGGGGCCTGGCATGCTCGCGGGCATGGTCAAGACTCTGCGATATACTATGTCCATCGTCTGCGACGAGTTCCGGGGGCATATAACTTGATCGGAGAGGGGGCGCCACTATGGCAAGGTCCGGAAGGGTGTTGCTGGTGGTCGTCGTGGGGCGGGCTTTTGCAAGCATCGCTACGGGCGCCCTTCTCCTCGCCGCGCTGGCGGCGCTGACGGGAAGGGCGTTGCCGATCATCGCCCTCCCCGGGTCCGCGGTTATCGGCAAAGTCATCGTGGTGGACCCCGGGCATGGCGGCATCGACCCGGGTTCTCATAACGGCGAAGGGGCGATGGAGAAGGAGATAGTCCTCGAGATAGCGAGGGATGTATGCCATCTCCTCGCAAGAGCCAGGGCCGTGCCGATCCTCACGCGCCACGGGGACTGGGAGATGAGCCCGATAATCGAGCACGAGACCACGCGGCACAGGCGCGATCTGGCTGCCCGCATTCACATCGCCCACCGGACGGGTGCGGACGCGTTCGTCAGCATCCATGTGAACAAGGTGCGGTCCACGTCAACTCGGGGGGCCATCGTCTTTTACAGCCGCAACAACCCGGAGAGCAAACGGCTCGCCACGTGCGTCCACAGTGCGATCAAGGACGTCGCTCCTCACCAGGGCATGTCCGTCCTGGAAGGGGACTACTACGTGCTGAACGCGGCCAGGGTTCCCGCCGTCATCGTTGAAGTCGGGTTCTTGTCGAACCCGGAAGAGAAGGAACTGCTCCTCGCGCCGTCCTACCGTGGACAGCTCGCCGAGGCCATCTTTGGAGGACTCGTCCTCTTCTTCGAAGGGGCTGGGGTCACGCCCGAACGAAAGGCTCCCTCTCCCGCAGAGAAGAGGGAGCCTGCACCCAGCACGCGGTAGCCAGAGAGCGCGCCTGCCCCATCGTTGCCTGATCAGGACTGGCTCTGCCAGGCCTGCTCCGGCTTGGCTTCGCCTGGCGTGGCTCGGCCTGGCTCAGCCTGACCGGACCAGACCAGACCAGACCGGACCGGACCGGACCGGAACGCGCGCTGGCCGGCGATGCGGCGTCCTCACCACGTCCCTATGAAGAGCTGCGTGAACATCTTTCCGTAAGGCCCGCCGTTCGCCACGCCCACACCTATCTTGTTGTAGTTGGGGTTGAGGATGTTCTGCCTGTGCCCGGCGCTGTTCATGAGCGCCGAGTGGGCTTGGTCAACGGTGGGGGCGCCCGCGATGTTCTCGCCGGCGGTACGGTAGCTGATTCCCGCACGGGTCATCATAGTGAAAGGATCGCCGTATGTGGGCGATGTATGGCTGAAATAGTTGTTGGCGATCATGTCCTGGCTCTTCTTGCGCGCAAGGTCGACAAGCCTCATATCGACGGAGAGCGGAGCGAGGCCCGCTTTAGCCCTCTCCTGGTTGACGAGGTCGATCATCCGCTGCTCGTCGGCACTGAGCCCCGGGGTTGGGCCAGGCTGGGGTTGAGGCTGAGGCTGAGGCTGAGGCTGAGGTTGCGGCGCTGGCCGAGGCGAAGGCTGAGGTGAAGGCTGTGGCGCCGGCCGATACGGCGTGTACGAGCCGCCGCTATAATAGTACCAGGTATTCCCCGACCTGTAATATGTACCTCCCGAACCTGAGTATGAACCACCACTGTAGTATGAGCCGCCGTAGCTCCCGTAACCACTCGAGCTACCGCCGCTCTGGTAGTAGCCGGAGGTTCCTGAGCCGCTGAAGTAATAGGTGTTGTTGTTCGAGTAGTAGGTCGTGCCGGAGTACGTAGAGCCGTTCGTGGTCGTGTAGTAGGTAGCTGCGAAAGTTTGGGCCGATGCCATCAGAAACGCGATGGTGGCAATAACGACCACTGTCACCAGAAATGCTTTTTTCTTCACGTAAACACCTCCCCTTACTTCTATAGTAAGGGCCGCGCTGCCCCTGTTCAACTGGGAATTGGCACCAATATGCCTCTGAGCTGGCTCAGCCGTGAGGCACCCGTGACGCAACCCCGGAGGGCAGGGAGGCCTGACACCGCGTACACCGCACGCAGAGTACAAAACGCACACAGAGTACAAGAACAGAGGCAGGGCGCCTCGCCACCCGGCGCCCTGCCCTGTCTGGGGTCAGGAACCTTCTTTCTTAGCCCGCACAACCAATTCTTCTCTCGCGGTCCCTGTACCGTACCGACAGCTTCACGGTCTCCGTGAGCACGTCAGCGTAGGTATATGAGACGCGCTTCACTACTCCCGGCTTCTCAGACAACTTCACCACGAATACCTTGGGGTACGTGTTCTCAAGGACCCCTTCGGTCTCGAGGACCCTCTTGCGACCCTGGTTCGCTCGCAGCGTGATGGTCTTGCCAACGAATGACTCCAGGTCTTTCTTGATGTCCTCAAGAGCGTTTCTGGCTGCCATCTTACCACCTTCCTCGGCGGGCCATACCTGAGTTATTTTAGCACACAATCCGGTGCCCGTCAAGGAGGGCTAAAAGTATACCTGACTATTCCCCTCCTGTCAATAGGATGTTGCCCCCGTTCTGGCCGCCAAATCACGGAATCCCCGGGAAGCCCCGTTCTACCGCCCTGTGTCTCAATCACTCGCCCTGTAGTTCCTCACACTCATCACCGGCCTACGCGCCTTCCGTCGCAGCCCTGGCCCCGGTGTTTGGCAGGCTCAGCCTGAGCTTACCCTTGGTCTCTATCCCGCCGATACCCTTGATCCCGCTCACCGTGTTCTCGATGGCATGCGTCACGTGAACCACGCTGTCAAAGGGCGTGAACGCCACTTTCTCGGCCACAAGGATCGGGTCATAACAGTGGATGAACACTCTCTCCGGCGAACTTGCGAAGTTGGCCCCAGCCTCAAGGATGGCCTCGTAGTGGGACTGGCAGGCGCCCGCCACTATGACCAGAGCATCCTTGTCCGGCTCCACCTGGCGGGCGCGCATCACCGCTTCCACGAAGTACCGCGATGTCCGATAGTTCTCGAGCCTTGTCCTGTCGCCCCGCCGGGCAATGAGGCCATCGTGCCCCGTAAGCACGACGATGTCCGGCAGATACGTCCGAATTAGAGGCACAACCTTGTCAGGCTGCGCCTCCTCGGGAACGTGCTCTCCCACGACAGGCACCCCGAGTTCCTGGTAGTATCTCAGGCAATTCTTTAGATAGTCCCCATCCCCGTCAACGTGAAGGACACGCCCGGGCATCTTCCCATAGTTCAACCCCGGGGGCAGCACGTCAGCCTCCCGTCCGCGAAAGCCGGTCGCGCTGAGTTCCTCCGCCATTCGGCGCAAGAACACTTTCTCCAGCGACTCTCTTGAAAGCCTGTATACCTGCTCGCGAGCGGACTCTATATCCTGCTGTCGCACGCGCACGAGGTCCCCGAGAGGCGCATCGGCCACCAGGCGGGCGTTCAGCCCTTTGAGCACTGCCACCGCGCGACGTGCGGGACCCGATATGATCTTGAGCACCGCGAATATGACGTCAGACCCGTGCGATTTCCGAGAGACCGCGTCTCCGGCCCTGATAACCTCCACGTTCTCCCCTCCATCGGCACCGTCTCGGTTGCCACTAACATGCACCAACATACTATGAGGTGGACGGGAAAAGGTGCCGGTGGAGGTTCTACCTGCCGTCATGGTCAACCACTCAAGTGAACACGAAGGCGCCCGTCGCGTGGGCGCCTGTCAAGTGCCTTCCGAATGCCTCCCGCAATATTCCCGAAATCCTCCCGGCCTGCCACGGCCGCCTATTTCGTGTGCTTGTCCGCCACCTTTGACGCTCCGTAAGAGTCGGGCTTGATCCTCGCGGCAAACCCAGTCCCGGTCACCATACCGACGATTTCGCGGATGAGGTCCTTCGTCTCACCGTTTTGCCCGATGTCCAGGTGGATCTCCACGTCGAGGTCGCCGTAACCGTTCTTCGCCAGCTTCTCGGCGAGCTTGCTTGCGACTCCAAGGCTCTTCGCAGTCTCGTAGAAGATTCTCTGTCTCAGGCTGCGCCCCATCCTTTCCTTCTCTTTGCTGTAGTAGTACCGAGCGCCCTTGCCGACTCTGTGGACGACTATGGCCGTGACAAAGCAGGCATCCTCCCGAAGCTGCGAATCCGTGCCGATGATGAGCTTGTAGGGGACGCCAGGCATCTCCTGCATGTAACTCATGATATCTTTGAACGTATCGTTGAAGCTGAGCTTGCCCTTTGTCGGGCTTATGAAAACCACTTTCCTCACCTTGATGTCTGAGCATGAATCCCTGTTACGTGCTTACGGCCAGAAGGGCGTCGGCCAGCCTGCCGAACTCGTCGAGGCTGAGGGTCTCCGCTCGCCTCTCCGGCTTGATGCCGGCCCTCACGAGCGCCTCCCGGATCACCTTCTCGTCCGCCCCCGGAAGCCCCAGGCGTGCCTGCCCGGCCATCACCAGCGCCCGCAGCAGCGTTTTGCGCCTCATCCGGAACCCCGCCCTGACCAGGGCAAACAACAGGTTCTCGCTGGCCACCTTGACCGCCGGCTCCCGGCGCACAAGGAGGCGGACCACGGCCGAGTCCACCTTCGGAGCGGGCCGGAACGCCTCCGGGGGCACGACGGCGAGGATCTCCGGGACGGCGTGATATTGCACGACTACAGAAAACGCTCCGTACCTCTTGGATCCCGGAGCGGCGACCATCCTCTCTGCGACCTCTTTCTGCACCAGCACCACGATGCGCTCGAAGAACCTGATCTCTTCAAGGAGCTTCAGGATAACGGGCGACGTAATGTAGTACGGCAGGTTGGCGACCACCTTGCATTTCCTGTAAGAAAGTGTATCAAATTGCATTAACTCTGTCAAGCTAAGGTCCAGGATGTCGGCGTGAACGATGTCCACGTTCGTCAAACCGGCGAGCTTCGCGCGCAAGATCTCGACGAGCCTGTCATCAAGCTCCACCGCTATCACGTGCGCCGCGCGCTCAGCAAGGGCCTGCGTGAGAATCCCCGTGCCGGCCCCGATCTCGAGCACAGCATCAGCGCGGCCAAGATCGGCCGCGCTGATGATCACATCGAGGTACGAGGAGTCCGCGAGAAAGTTCTGGCCGAGGTTCTTCCTCGGCCGGATCGAGGGGACTCCCCTCAACCTGCGGGCGCAGGGTTTTACGGTTCCAGAACGTACACCTTTACCCATCGTCTCCCGTAACGCAGGGCCTCCTCCACGGTCGCGAAAAGCAGGTCGATGCGGTGGCCCTTGATGGCCGCCCCCACGTCAGCGGCGATGGCGGGGCCGTATCCCTCGACATAGAGCCTGGTCTTCAGAGGGATGATCCTGGGGTCAACCGCCACAACACCCGGTTCAGCCTTCATCCCGATGGCCGTGTACCCGTCAGCGTACTTGCCGCAGCTCCTCGGGCCCGGCTCATAGGCGGTCGCGAGCATCGTGTAACACTCGCGGTACCGGAACGTCCCCCGAGACGTGTACAGGGTGCGCACCGGGTTTCGAGTCCCGACCGCAAGGAGCTTGGATACAGGCTCCCGCAGCACCTTGCTGGACAGCACCTTCTCGCTGACCGGCCTGCCGTCCTCGTACGTAACGAGCACTTTCTGCTCTCTCACGCCATCCACGCCGGGCCGCAGGACCTTCGTCTTACCCCGATCCATACCCGGGTCAGGCCTGCGCTCGATTCGATACGCCACCCGCACCTGCCTCGTGATGACCTCGGACGTTACGCGGATGACCTTTATCTGCATCCCGGGGGTCAGGCCCACCTCCATTCCGGGGCTTACCCTGTCATCCGGCCTCAGCAGGACGCCCGCCTGGGCGAGCACGTGCTTCACCACGGGACCGGTGGACCGGATCTTGATAGCCCGGCCGTCCACGACCACTGTGACGGGGACGGCCCGCGTAACCGTGATGGTGGCCGAGCCGTACACACGCGCCGAGACTTCTGGCGCCACCTTATCCCATTCGTTCAGTTCGACCCCGGCCTGCTTCAGGATGTCACCTACCCTAAGCGCAGTCGTTGATACCGAAATGACCTCGTCGTCAACGATCACTTTGACTTCCCTGGCAGCCCCGGCAAGGCCTGTCACAAGAAGAACAGCAGCACATACCACAAGCGCGATCTCTCTTCTACGCTCAGTCAGAACCGACGCCCGCTCCCGTTTTTTACAGGGGCCAGTCGTCATCTCCTCATCCTCCTCGCGGCGTCGCACCTCGCGCCCCGGAGATGGAAGAAAGATCGGAACCAGGAGGTCACGCCGCACCCTTGAGTGCTAACTTACCCACTCTTTTGTACCCTGTTCCCCGGCCAAGCTCAGATGTGCCGCCTGGCAAATCAAGAGCTCGCTCGCTAATATTCGCCCAAAATCAGCAAAATCCTCCTTGGAACGCAACATCCCGCCATGTCGCCTGTACGGAAGAGCGTTCGACACCATTATCGGCAGGTACTTTCCGTATTATGCGTGGTTACCCAGAACTGTGTCAGCGCAGCATACCGCGACGACCCTCGAACGTCATATGTGTGAATCGTAGCGTCTCACGCGGAACTCGGCTTTCAGTTTGGATGCGATCCTTCTGCATCCCCATATGCTCACACCAGGTACTTGCACAACACTCAATATTACCCGGGGAATGTGTCTCTTGCACTCCCGCGCAAAGGCGATGACCGCTTTGAAAGCCTGTCGACCGTATATAGGATGACACAAGCCGTCGTATGCTGCGGCATTCGACGCGTTGAGGCTTATGGACATGCAGTCGACAAGGCCGGCGAGTTCAGGCACCACGTTGCGGCCGTGTATGAGATTCCCGTGGCCGTTGGTGTTCATTCTGACGTACATTCCACGCTGTTTCAGCCATCTGGCTATGGCTTTCACCTCTTCGAGGCGCATCATGGGCTCACCGAACCCACAGAACACGACCTCCTTGAGATGCGCGGTCGGCGCCTTTTCAAGCTCCGCGATCACCTGGTCCACGGTGGGCTCTTGATCCAGCCACAACCGCTCGCCGCCCACTCCGTCGGAGGTCCGGCGGATGCAAAACTCACAATCGTTGGTACAACGGTTGGTGAGGTTGATGTACAATGAGTCCCCGATCCTGTACACAATGGACGACTGCACACAGACCGCCTCCTGGTCGTTGCAAGCCCGTACGAACCCTGGTACTTTTTACAACTTCGCCAGACCACTGTCAATTCCTCTTCGCACCACCATACACCCCGTCGGGAAGATTCCGACTGACATACGTGTCGAAATCGCTGGCGCGAAGGTTGCCCTCCCAGAACGCGGCTAGGGCGGGAGCGATTGCCTGCCTGCGGACCTCTCCTTCCCTGCGGGCGAGCTCAGTCGACCTGTGGTGGCGGGCCGTCCCGGATGCGGCTGCGCCGATGAGGAAGCGCTCGCTTGCTCCGTCGGGCCCGATCATCCCAAGCACCTGCTCCCGGTCGGCAAGGTGAGCGGGCACAACGCACATTTCTTTCGCGAGCCACAGCGCCTCTTTCCTTGCAAGCAGGCGCGCGAACTCTACCGCAAGCCGGGCCGCGTCCTCACCGCCGCGGCCCGGGTGCTTGAACACCATCGCTGAGGTTACAGATATGCACGAGTTCGTCGCGCCGTCAGGCGGGTGCGGGATGGGAAGCAGCACGGGCTCCACGCCCTTGTACGCGTATGGGAGCTTTCCTTGAGCCACCCGCTCCTGTCGCTCGCGGACGTGGCGCGCGAACCCAGGCCCCACCGGTCCTATGACAGCCGCCCTTCCCGTCCAGAAAAGTTCCAGCATGCGCTCGCCCATTCGTGCGGCGGGCTCAGGAAACGCCCCTTCCTCCCTCGCCTGCTCCAGAAAGGACAGGACAGACGCTAGCGGCGCCCCCCGCCAGGCAAGGCTGCCATCGGGCGCCAGGGCCAGACCGCAGCCTGCGGCCCGCATCAGGGTATCCAGCGTGCTCATGGATCCCGCATCAAGAACGAGAGCGTATGCTCGGTAGCGGTCTTCGACCCCCACCTGGCGAGCGGCCATGGCCCGCGCCGTCGTGAGGATGTCCTCATACGACCATCCGATGGTCATGACCCTCTTGACGTCCACGCCAGCTTGTCTGAGGAGTTCGGCGTTTCCAGCCCACGACTGCACTGAGATCCATGCCGGCCACGCCCATATGCGGCCGTCGAGGACGAGCGATTGCAGAGCGCGGGGCTCGAAGGCCTCGGCCGCCGCATCACCGGCCTCCTTGCCGCGCATGAAGACGTCCAACGGCACCACCAGCCCGCTCTCAACGAGCGACGGCTCGAAGGGCGCGACACAGATGTCCGGCGGCGTGGTGCTGGCGACCGCTTCTGCGATGGCAGGGCCTACCTCGTCCAACCTGAGCAGGACGTACTCCACTTCGACATTGGGATACACCCTGCGGAACTCAGCCGCCGCCTCGTCGATGAGGTCGTCATAACCGTACCCGCCCCTGAACAGCGGCCAGCGCGTGCTCCACACCCTGAGGGTGTATAGCTTCGTCGGGTCCACCCTGACCCAGGGATGAACAGCATAGCCTAAGAGCCTGCAGTAGAGAGCGCGGGGATGATAGGGCCCAGGGGGCATCAACTCAGGTCTCGCGAACACCGCGAGCACGGCGACGACGAATCCGAGCACGACAACGGCCGATGTGGCCAGGATCACCGTGCGAATCCTACGCATACCGGGACCTCCGTTCTCCCAGCTCCATCACGCGATCATGCCGTTGCGGGACATGCTGCCGCGACCCGGCCGGCCTGAAGCTGCGCCCCGTGTCAGCGTCACCTCAAGCCCAACAGGTAGAGCTCGTTGGATCCGACCCGACCTGTGACCGGGACCCCGTAGAACTTCTGCATCTCGCTGACGGCAGCCTCGACTCGCTCACCGTACCTGCCGTCGAGCGGCCCAGCGTCGAACGCCTTTCGCCTCAGGTGGTACTGCAGCGCCTGGACATCCTGCCCAGTGGCTCCGGGCCCGAGTTCGCGCGTGATCTCGCCCTCGGGCTCGTACCCGATGATGAAGACCCGGGTCTTGATGGGGACAAGCTCGAAGAGCTCCTCTACGTCCTCGTTGAACATCCTGATGCACCCTGCGCTCGCTGCACTCCCTATGGACCAGGGACGGTTCGTGCCGTGGATACCGTAGCCGCCCCAAGGGACGTTCAGCCCCATCCAGCGCGATCCGAAGGCCCCGCCGGGAGCGTAGTCTTTCTCGATGATAGCAAACTCCCCCACCGGCGTCGGAGTGTGCCATCTCCCGATGGCGATGGGGTACTGCTTCACGACCTTCTCGCCTGCATAGAGCGTCAGGGTTAGTTTCGTCACGTCCACGACTATCTTCCGCTCTCCCTCCGGAATTTCGCTTGCCGCGAGCGCAGGAAGGGTGCGCGCCGGACCCGTGGCCATTTTGAGCCACATATCAGGAGTGACCACGCCGTCAGGTTCCAGGTCAACGGCACGCTGGAACGCCCGCACGGCAGCGTCGGTGGACAGGTCGAACACGCCGTCTGCCTTGCCCGAGAAGAAGCCGAGGGTTCGCAGGCGCTCCTGTAGCTCCACCACATCGTGTCCCTTAAGAGGAGGCTTCGTGAGGTACAGACGGCGGTTGGTCTCGCCGCACCTCGGGACGATCACCTTGTGCGGCCGCGGACGAGCTATCGACTCCTGGCCGGCGGCACGCTCCGGCGCAGGCTCTGGCGCAGCGGAGGAAGCGGCGCACCACACGGCCACGACGACCGCCGCCGCGAAGCATGCCAGCGCGCGATAGACCCTTGGTTTTCCGCTCATGCCAGACGCACTCCCGGCTTTCTCAAGTAGCGTTGCAGATGACCGCCATACCGCAGGTGTATACCGCCATACCACAGATATATGAGGCTCCGCCCCTGCTCATGTTGCTCTTCTGTGGGCTACTGCTGCTGGGCGCGGGAACGGCGCGCTCGCGCGCAGAGGCGACGGGACGCTGGATCATCGGCGAAGTCTGGAGCAGGCCGGGAGGGGAAATGCCCGAGGATAGGAGCACGCCTGGCGCGTATGGCATGGGTGTGCGCGGGAGGAACAGCTCCGCACCTGCGAACAGGGGCGGGGCTGCTCACTTTCCGTCAAGGCGATGCCTCACTGTTACAAAGATCCGCGCGGGAACGCTCACCGGCTTTACCCGTGGGAGGATGTCAGGGATCAACGTATTTGAAGACGTCGCTCCAGCGCGTGTCCCGCTCGAACCGCAGGTAGTCGTACCCATGAACCCCGCCCCAGAAATACCGGTCCGGCAGGTAGATGGAAAGCCCGTTGCCGTAGGCGGTGCTTGCTGGACCCCCTGCGTACAGCCACGGCCCCGAGAGCGCCGCCAGGAGATCGTCCGCCTTCGCACAGATGGCCGCCATGGCCTCGTCCGACACACCGGAGGCCGGGTCGACGATGCAGGCGCGCAGTTTTGCGGTGAAGTCCATGAGGTCGAAATGCGGGAGGCCCCAGTACTGCTGGCTTGCAAGCCTCGCGGACCTGAGGGCCTGTCTGATCCTGGCGGCGTCCGTCCCACCTGCGTTCCCCTCTATGTGGCGTATGAGTGCGTCTTTGAGCGCCTTGACCGTCATGGCCACGTCATCGCTCTGCTCGAGGCGAAACGCTGATTGCGTGAAGCCTGAGTCGGGCCCGTACGAAGCGAGATATGAGTCTACCATGGCTCTAGCCAGGTCCCAGGCTGATATGGCGTATGGGTTGGCGCAAAGGTCCGCGAGGGCTTTGCTGTAGTCCCAGCCTCCCTCCGGCTCTATCTCCTCCGAACCCACCACGATATCTGCGACGTCGCGCACCTCGTAGGCTACCTCGGCCATCTGCATGAGGCACGCGTCGAACCCGATGATGTCCAGGCGCGGCAGGCCCTCGAGCGCCACACGGATCTGGTCCACATCGAGGGCGCTTCCGCTCCTCTCGTCGATGCAGATCGCCCGCGGCACCACGCGGGGCGCCCGGAAGATGGTCCACCCGTCGCCGTGGTTCCAAAGCACAAGGACGTAATGCTGCGCCGGGTAGTTAGCCATGCACCAGGCGACGAAATCGCGCAATTCGGCGGGGTCCGCCATGTTTATCTCACGGTCGTTTCGGTCCCAGGAAGCAAGGGATGACACGATGGTGCCGTACCCAAGTGAGCCCGGAGGGTTCGGGTCGCGGGTTATATAGTATCGCCGCGTCCCGGTCCAGTCGTCGTTGCTCGTATCGTACCCCTCAGCCCTGTCTATCTGGACCAGGATGTTTACGTCGGTGGTAGAGCCAACTTCCTCCAGTTCGTTCATGTCGGCGATCCCCGCCGATTCCAGGTTGTTATCCGCGCACATGTAAATCATGATCGTCCACTTACCAAGGAGACTGCCGGTGGCCTGGTTGACCGTGGTAACCTGCCCGCCGCGGACGAGGACCTTCGTGTCCAGCCGGAAAGGCTCGTATACGATGCTGACCGTCTGCGTCCCAGGCGAAACCCTGTCCTTTCTGAAGTACCCCTTCGCGTCGGTCAGCGCTACACCGGTGGACCCGGTCACGCTCACCACCGCACCCTCGCATGGCTCGTACCCCGCCGGCGGGGCTCCACGCAGCCCGGCTGGGCCTACCCTCAGCCCGAGTGCGGCGGCAGTCGCGGTTCTAGCAGCAGGGCCTCCAACGGTGCCTGCCGACGCGTTAGCGTTGGGCCCCGTCCCGACGCTGGCACCAGCGGCTGATGTCACATCAGTGGCCACACCCCGCGCCGGGTCGGCTGCGGCGGCGGCCGCCACCGCAGCCGAGCCGTATCCGGTCGGCTTGAACACGTACCCGTCCACCGAGCCCATCCGCTGGGACGTGCTGCCGAAGCACCCGGCTGCCGTCACGACCACCAGCGAGAGTCCTGCCGCACTGGTGAATGCCGAAGCCACCCGCCGCCGCATCGCCGCGTCCATTCTCTCCCTCCACGACCTATGCCTACCCTGCCGTTGAATGCTCGCAGACTGTTCCCGCAGGGAGCGCTACCGCAACGACCTAGCTTACCTCGAGCGCTATCACTGGCGGCCAGCCGCGCTGGCTGAGGTGGACCAGGCTACCCTGTCATTTCCTCCTGTTGCCCGGTTTCTATAGTATCACGAGTCAATCCTTCGTCAAGCTCCGAGTCTTCCGAGCCAGCACCAGGTGGGTGTAGCGATTGTGCCGCCTGATGGTTACCGCCCCTACATGGGCAGGGGCATGTCGAGCTACCCGTGCGAACCATCCCTTTCTGGTCCTCTTCCCGGTCGCCTGTGAGGCTGAGCTCGCAGCGCTCAGGTCGCGAGGACTGGCTGGTCGGCTGGAAGCCACCTGCGGCCTGATCCGGGATCGCTACAGACCATCCTCACAGTCCGCGGCCATGTGCGAGCCCGCCAGGCAGTCAGTCATCCACCCACCCACCCACTCACTCACTCACTCGCCCGCCCAGCCAGCCAGCTAGCTAGCTAGCTAGCTGGCTGGCTAGCTGGCTAAGTGAGGGTGCAGAAATGCTCCCGACTTTTGGGAGAGGTTGCCGGTGATTGCACGAGGGGTGTCAAAATCCGGCCAATGGCCAGACAGGCCGGATTTTGGCGAAGCGCGCCCCGCTTGGGGCGCCGTCCCCGAGTGCAACACCGGCAACCCGGCAACTACTGGAAGAGTGGCGAGAATTAACGCACCCTCACTTAGGTAGCCCGTCATCCGACTAGCCAACTAGCTACCGGGCCAGGCAGCTAGTCCCTGATCGAGTCAGCCGGTCGCCCGGATGCGCGTGATCGCCAGAAAGTGAGGTCGCGGCCAGACCTGATCCCGTGGGGATCAGTCCCGCTCGGAATCTGGTCCTCCGGGAACCACCCCCGCAGCCCTCCTTTGCCAAAACCGGGCGCGGTGGAGCACCAGGGACCAGATCCCGCGTGAAGACGGTCCTCTGGGGACCAGCTTGGCACTACGTCCTGGTCCTCTCGTGACCAGCACGCCTCGACCGCCGCCGGGGGTGGTGCGCCAGGGACCAGGTTGCTCGCGAGGTTGATCCCCTGGGGACCAGCTGCACGCAAACCCTGGTCCCCTGGGGACCAGGGGTTTTTGGACATCTCGGAAGGTGGTTACGTAGGGACCAGGTGACGGGCGAAGTTGGTCCCCAGGGGACCATCTTCGCGCGTAACCTGGTCACCAGAGGACCAGATCCGGCATCCTCGTGGAGCGAGCGTCAGGAGGGTGGGTCTTTGGTGACCAGGTTTCGCTCGAGGTTGGTCCCCCAGGGACCACCTGCGCGCAAATCCTGGTCCTTTGAGGACCACCCGTCCACGGGCATCCGTGAAGGTGGTCCCCTGGGGACCAGGCGGTGGACGAACCTGGGTCCCTGGGGACCATCTTTGCGTGGATCCTGGTCACCAGGGGACCAAGTTTGGCGTTTTGCCGGTTGAACCGCGAGGAGGGTGGGTCTCTGGTAACCAGATTTCGCTCGGGGTTGGTCCTTGAGGGACCACCCGCGCGAGGGATCCTGGGTTCCCAGGGACCACCCAGCGACGACCTCTGCCGCGCGGCCAGCTAACCGCAGGTTGATCGTACCTAACGTTGCTCATGCCCACCACGAAAGGCCGCAAAAGGCCGCCGCCCCGCCATCGCGCCGGAAGCAGCTCTGAGCCCTGTACCTGAACAGCTCCGACCCCTGCATCCGAACATACACGTGCCCAAGCTCATGCCCAGGCTCGGGGTTAAGGAGTCTCCGAGCTATAACGTGGGTCGCTCGGCCGCCAAGCGGCGGTATGACGGCACCATCATCCAGCTCCTGAGTCAGCTATCTATAAGTGAATGATTCGGGCACGAAGGGTGTGTTCCACAATTCTCTGTCGCAACAACTCGGTCAGAAGCACCACAGATCGTTGCATCTAGTCCACGCCTGAAACAGATCACCCTCGACAGAACCAATCCCTCCCGGTCGTCTCTGAGGATGCCCGCGTGGTCCTGAAGGACCTTGCAACCCGGGCCGAGGCCAATACAGCCATCGACGACGCGCTCCAGGGGCGTATCACTTTCAGGCTCAAAGACGTGCCGTTCCTTGCGTTCAGCTAACGGTTCCTGTCATCTTTGCCGTTAAGGAGTTATACCCTAGAGACAGCTCCCATGCCGGGCACACGCGGAGCGGCGGCCATCCCACATCGGGATGGCCGCCGGCGGGCCCGCTACTTATCGTGGAGTAGGACCTGGGGTCTACGGTGTCCGGTAGATAGGGATGTCTGCCCGCTCGGGTGGATCGGCGTACAACTGCGGGTTCTGGACCCCATGCGGATATCCCCGCGTATGGTCCACCACCCTAGGCTGCACGTAGTCAAACACCTCCTGGGCGCTGATGAAAGTGTCAGGAGGATTAGTATCTGCGCCTCCAGTGGTTATGCCTTCGCATAAGTAATACGTAAACACGCCATGACCGCCGTCAAGGTTCGGATCCTCATATGACACTTCATCGTCATCCGATGCCATGAGCACGACGTACCCGTACTTGTTCAGGTCGCGCGCGAGGCCCGAGAGGCCAGGCCGGAAGTTCTTCATCCATGCCGGCGCCGAGGCTGGGAGAGGGCCGCCCTTGACCATGCCTCCGCTGTGGCAGCTGTCGAACACGAAGAGACAGAAATTCGTGGGGATGTAGTCCTGGATCCACGTCGTCAACTCGTCGTCCGTGATGACCTCGTCATCGGAGGCTACAAGGAACTCTTGTGGATCGTCGCCCGGCGGCTCCGGATATGGGTCTGCCCAGGAGCCTCCATGCCCGGAGAAGGTCATGACGAAGTAATCCTGGCCGTTCGGGCTCATCTTCGCCCCTATCTCCCGTATCGCAGAGAAGATGTCGGCCTTCTTCGCGTTCGCATCGGTGAGCCGTACCACCTCTCCGGCGTACCCATTGGCACCCCAGAGCGTGTCCTCCAGCAACTGCGCGTCGGCCACAGCGTACTGCAAATCGTGATAGTTGGGGTCATCTGGGCCGCCAGGGTAGTCGTTTATCCCGATGATGAGATAGAAGAACGATCCCAACTTGGCATCCCCGAGGTGAGTCGTCCAGCCAGCCACTACCTGCACACCGGGGTACGTCAGCCCGTTAATGAACCTTTCGTGCGTTATCGAAACGTCATACACACCTGGGCTGAGCGACGTCAAGATGAAATATCCTCGGCTGTTAGAGTACGTTATCTTGCCGGCCTGCACAGCGACCACCCTTGCGCCCTGTAGTGGCAGGTAACCTGACGGCGCCTTCGAAGACCGCGTGACGATCATTTCCGGCTTCGCGGCCTCGCTGTCCCCCGTGCCCCTCGCGTCGGCATGGTAATACACATACCCGTCTATGCTCCCGTAAATCGATATGCCTCCCCCGCCTCCGAAGCAGCCCGTGAGCGCGAGCGCCCCCGCGAGAAGCGCGAGCGCCACTGCGAGGCGGAGGACGATGCCTGACCTTCTGAACATCGGCGTAAGCCTCCTTCATATCCTGACAATACCCTGAGCTCCCCGATTTCACCCATCAGGTGCCTACAGGTTGCCTACAGGTAACCAGATTCGAAGCCACAATAGTGGCTTTGAGCGTGCTACGCTCACCCGGGAGCCCCCGCGCCGTCGAACGCGTGGGTATCCTTCAGCCTCGAGCTTGGGCATCCGGCAGTTATGCACCTGTACGGGCACCCGGCCCTAACGGCCACAGGTACACGGCCATGGCTGCCCCCGCCACCACGGGCACACCGCTGCGGCTGCCGCAGCCGCCGCAAGTGCGCCGGCCCCGGGCCCTGATACCGCTACGCAACCGGCGGACCCGCGCCCACCGGCCCCTTCTTGCCGAGCGCCCTACCATCTTTGAACCTGAGACACGGACGGCCATCCTGCTTTGCCTCAACCATCCCCACCACCTCTACCTCTTTCCCCTGGTCGCCCTTGCGCCAGGGGCTGAGCCCGGGGACCGCGCCGCCGGTCACGTATATCCACCCGGTCTCGTCCTTGAGCAGCCAGTCGCTGCGGGTAACAGGGGCTCCGGCCTCTGCCCCGACATCGCCGCTCCATCCCATGTACTGGGCTTTGACCTTGACTTCCCTCGACAGAAGACGGTCCATGTTCTCGTGGATCTCAGCGATAGTGGCAACAAGTTCCATCCTGTGATCGAGGCACCTGAACCTGTCGGGAACGAGGTCTGGCACGACTCGGAGGAGGAGTTTGTAGAGCGAGGCCAGTGCCTCATCCAACCTCCCTTCCTGTACGGCTCTCTTGATCGTGGCCATGCAGGCGGGACAGAGGTCCTTCAGAACGCCACCCAGGATGTCATCGTTCGCGGACTCGCTTGCCTCCGGACCAGCTTCCCCTTCAGCGGCCGGACCGGGCGTCACGGCAGAGGCGGCCCCCGGGAGCAGGAGGAGGATCACTGCTGCAAGGACGAAAACGACAATCAGGCATGCCTGGGCGGACGCAAACCACGGCGGAGGTCCTGACCTGTGCGCCGCCCAGACGGCGTTCCCGAGCCTAGGCGTGGTCCACGGCGCAGGTCCCAGTCTATATGCGGGCACAACTGTGACCCCCGACACGGTCGCCGACGCACGTGCCCTGGTTCCGAGCGTTGACCGTCTCACGAGGCCGTCCCCCTCCCCCTCGCATGTCCACACAACAAGATATGCCGCCCAGGAAACACTTATGAACCGGAGGCAGTGCCTGCCAACAACATTCCTCGTCTATCCT
The DNA here is from genome assembly GCA_012516125.1 of Bacillota bacterium. Classification (GTDB taxonomy): domain Bacteria; phylum Bacillota; class SHA-98; order UBA4971; family UBA4971; genus UBA6256. The sequence continues at coordinate 19,451 of JAAYXB010000037.1, forward strand.
GGTAACGCAGGAACGATTGTCAAGTTCCGGAATGTAATGTTAATTCTTGCACTGCTCGCCCAACATGGTAGGTACCACAACCGCGTCGGCATTACGCCTATTGATTTCGGCATCTGCTGCCGCACCTGATTTGATCGCATGAATCCCCTTCACATGAATCCGCATGGCAGCACCGCGGTAGTGTGGTAGTATGATACCGGGGTGACGGTCAATGGTTAAGTACAAACTTACGAATGTGCGTTTCACGGAAGAAGAACATGAGGCGCTGCGGCATCTCGCCGTATCGGAAGGCAGAAGCATGGCCGACATCGTCCGCTAGGCGGTGTCCTCTTACCTGGAGCGTAAGGTCGGCAGGACTCTGACAGAAGACGAACTCGCAAACGACCCGTTTTGCAAGGGGCAGCGTCAACCGGGAAGAGAGAAGAATCGCTCGAGCCTCCGGAGCCCCTCTTCGATGTTCTCAAGGGAGTTGGCGTAGGAAAAGCGCAGGTAGCCCTCGGCGTTCGGGCCGAAGTCTATGCCAGGTGCGGTGGCCACGCCGCACTCTTCCAGGATCCTGAACGCAAGGCTGTAGGAGTCCGTTGAGTACCTTCTGGCGTCGGCGAGCACGTAGAAGGCGCCGGTGGGCTCGACCGCCACCGAGAGGCCGATCTCCCTGAGCCTCGGGACGATATAACGGCGGCGCTCGTCGTAGGTGCGGACCATTTCGTCCACGTACGGCTTGCACTCGTCGGAGAACGCGGCGACCGCCGCCCGCTGTGTGAAAGACCCGGCACAGATGAGCAGGTTCTGCTGCAGCTTCTGGACGGGTCGCACGAACTCATCAGGAAGAATTGCGTACCCCAGCCGCCACCCCGTCATGGCCCAGGTCTTCGAGAAGCCGTTGATGACGAAAGCGTTGTCCGTGAACTCGAGGATCGAGTGGGCGCGTCCCTCATAAACGAGGCCGTGGTAGATCTCGTCCGACACGATGGGGAGCCCGATGTCCGCAAGGGCACGAAGGTCAGCAGCGCTCAGGATGTTCCCGGTGGGATTCGCGGGCGAGTTGATGAGAATGGCCTTCGTCTTCGGGGTGATGTGGGACCTGACCTCGTCGGGGACGAACCGGAACCCGTTCTCCGCTGGCACCTTTACGCGGACCGGGACTCCTTCGGCCGCCCGGATGTAGTTCGGGTAGCACGAATAGCAAGGGTCGGAGATGATGACCTCGTCCCCGGGATCGAGGAGCGCCTCGAAGACCAGAAGAAGCGCGGGAGAGCTACCCGGGGTCACGATCACCCGCCGCGCGGGCACATCGATGCCGTATTTCTCCGAGTAATACCTGGCTATGGCCTCGCGAAGCTCTGGGATCCCGAGGCTCGGCGTGTAGCCGGTCTCGCCCGCCGCAAGCGCCCTGCGGCACGCCTCTCTTATGGGCTCTGGGGTCCGGAAGTCCGGCTCGCCTACCTCCAGATGGATAATGCTCCTCCCCGCCCGCTCGAGCTCCTTCGCCCTTTCGAGCACGTCCATCACTATGAACGGCGGGATCTCGCATACCCTGCGCGATTGGGAGACACCTGCTCTTGCTGCCTCAATACTTCTCGCCATGTCTGTCGTCGCTACATCCTTTCTGCTTGAATGCTGGTACGCAAGCCGCCATGCTCGCTTGCGCCCGGCCATGTCTGCTAATTTAGTTCAACGTGCAGCGCCATAGTCCTGCTACGCAGAACGCAGTCGGGCGTCCGTCTCAAACACGCCTGCAGACCCGAGGCAAGGTCTGGCACTGTGCTGGTCGGCAACGGACCACACTCGCCCGGAATCTGGGCCCAATTGGCCCACTTTGCGGGATTTCGGAGAGCAAAGCCGGCCGAGGTACATGAGTGTTGACCTCTTCGATGTTCTCATCAGCCCCCGGAGTCTCTTGCCGCATAGAACCGGCCGTAGGGCCTGTGGGATCTGGGGTGGAGCTTCAAGAACCTCGAGTTCGCGATCTCGGCAAAGTCCGTGCCGAAGAGTGTGCAGAACCTCTCGACTGCGCACATGATCGTCTCCTGATCGCGGCTATCGGGGTCGACAACCTCGACTTCCCGACCAAGCTGGTGGGCTTCGATGCTTCCTCGGACAAAGATCCGCCCGCCGTGCATGCCCGTGCCGATGAAGCAGGCGCGGTGACCCTCGCCTGGGGCGAGACCAAGGCCCAGCATGATCACGGTGCCCCCGGCCATATACTCGCCCAGGAAGTCATGAGCTGTCCCGCCAATGACCACGAGCGGCTTCCTGTCCCCGTATTCCTTCATGTGGATGGCGCACCTCGAGCCGACGTCGTCCCTGACGAAGATCGCCCCGCCGCGCATGGACATGGCCACAACATCCCCCGCCCGGCCGTGCACCACGATCTCGCCGCTCGTCATCGTGTTGCCGACGCAGTCCTGGGCATTGCCGAAAACCGTGATCCTCGGGCCGTCCATAAAAGCCCCGAGGTCGCTACCAGGCGTGCCGTAGATCTCCAGATTCAGACTGCGCCTCAGGTTCGTCCCGATGTAGCGCTGGCCAGCAACGTTCTTGACAGATATCTCGCCGCACACCCTGTCCAAAGCGCACGCCCTGAGAAGGTAATTGAGCTCACGAGAGGAAAGCCCCTGAGCGTCTACGGTAAGCGTGCCCGACTCGTTCATGAACGCCCTCCTCGCTCTCTCCGCACCGCGCCCCCCTTGCCGCCCTCCTTCGGCGTGGCTGTCCCCGGCGCCCGCGGTGCGGCCGCTGCAGTCCGTCCGTCCTGTCCAGCCGGTCCGTCCGGTCCAGTCAGTCCGGTCAGTTCGGTCAGTTCGGTCAGCTGAGTTGGTCCGGTCGATCCGGTCGGTTCGGTCGATCCAGCTCGTCCGCAGGCTCATGTACCAGCCCCCCTTACGCCCAAAACCTCAAGCTCCCAGTCCTCGAGGCCTATGCCTCGGAGGTGGAGCCTGTTTCCGCGCAGGCTCTCTATGGCGTTTATCCCCATGCCTCCGAGCATCTCCTTCATCTCCAGGCTCCACCCGTTGATGAGGTTGACGACCCGCCTTGCGGCCACCTCTGGGTCCAGGCGCTCCGCCAGCTTCGGGTCGGACGCCGCGATGCCCCAGGCGCACTTCCCCGTGTAGCACTGCTGGCACAACGTGCAGCCCATGGCGATGAGGGAGGCGGTTCCGATGTACACGGCGTCCGCTCCGAGCGCTATGGCCTTGAGGACATCAGCGCTGTTTCTGAAGCCGCCGCTCGCGATGATGGACGCCTTGTGGCGGATGCCCTCAGCCCGCAGCCTCGCGTCCGCTGACGCCAGCGCAAGCTCGATAGGGATGCCCACGTTGTCGCGGATGATTTTGGGCGCCGCGCCTGTGCCGCCCCGGAACCCGTCGAGAACCACGATGTCGGCCCCCGCGCGCACGATGCCGGACGCTATGGCAGCTGCGTTGTGGACCGCGGCGATCTTGACGGCCACCGGCTTTTCGTAGTTTGTGGCCTCCTTGAGCGCGTAAATGAGCGTCGCCAGATCCTCGATGGAGTAGATGTCGTGCTGTGGGGCGGGAGAGAGGGCGTCAGTGCCGGGCGGGATCATGCGTGTCTTTGCGACCGCCTCCGTGACTTTCTCGCCGGGGAGATGCCCGCCGATACCCGGCTTTGCGCCCTGTCCTATCTTGATCTCCACGATTGCTGCCTCATTGAGGTAGTCGGCGTCCACCCCAAAGCGTCCGGATGCGCATTGCACGATGACATGCCTGCCGAACCCGCGCAGCTCGGCGGGCCAACCACCCTCGCCGGTGTTACAGAGCGTGCCGACCTCCTGAGCGGCCTGCATCAGCGCCCTGTGGACCTGGAAGCTCACGGCGCCGAACGACATCGCCGCAAGGAGAATGGGGACCTCCACTCTCACCGGCGGGGGAGCGGGCGAAGCCCCGTCCGGAGAAACGTCGAACCCGCTCGTCTCACGCGCATCGTCCGCCCCAATCCTGTGAACCCCGTCCGTCCCATGTAGCGTGTGCGTCCCATCCATCTCGCCGCACCCTACAGGCCAGTTGCCCTCCGTCAGCTCGAACCGGCTCGGCCTCGCCCCGAGGTATGTCCGCAGCTCCATCGGTTCTCTCAGCGGGTCGATGGACGGGTTCGTCACCTGGCTCGCGTTGAGGACCAGGTGGTCCCAGTAGATGCGGTAGGGCTTGTCGCACCCCATGCCCGTGAGCACGATGCCTCCGGTCTCCGCCTGCTTCTTGATGTCCAGGATGAACTCCGGCCTCCAGTTGGCGTTGGGACGGAACTCGGCAGGGTGTGTTCGAATGGTGAGCGCCCTTGTAGGGCAGAACGTCGAGCATCGGTGGCATCCGACGCAGCGCTCCTCTCGCGCTCTCATGGTCTTGCGCTTCTCATCGTAGTAATGCACGCCGAAGCTGCATTCTTCGACGCATATCCGGCACATGTTGCACCGGCGGTCGTCTCTCTCGACTGTAAACTGCGGTGGGATGTAGCTCTTCATCCGGGATCTCCTCGTTCTCGTTTCTGTTGGGTGCACGCGCAGGAACACGGGCAGTCCGGCCATGCCTTCCGCAAGAGGTGCGTACCCCGGCCGTGCCCTCTTCAGAATGTGTGTAGGTCGGCCACACTCCCCGCGGGAGCCGCCCGCCGCGAGAGGTGATGCCACCCGCGACCGGGCACGTCAACCGGCGCCGACCCTCAATTCGCGCAGTTGCCGCCGGTCACGGCCTGGTGGTTGGGCGACCCGTGCCGCCGTTGTCCTGCGCTCCGGCTGCGTCGCTTGACCGGTCCCGGTCCAGGCCAGGACATCCTCCGCGCCGACCCTGCCGAGAACCGGCTCGCCGCCCGTCGGCACCCAGACGCGGTCCAGGTGGGGGTTGATAAGCCTTATGGGCGCTTCTTCCGACGAAAGGTAAAGCATGTCCCCGGAGGTCGCCGCCACGAGTGGGCGCAGCTCCGCCCTGTCGCGCAGCCCCACCATCATGTGGCGGTTGGCGATGATAACGGTGAAGGGACCGTTCATGAGGAGGTCGGGATAGGTTGTACGGAGGGCGGTGAAAAGCCGCCTCCTGGCCTCGTCCATCCGGTCGATCGAGGACCAGAAGGGCGGGGCGAAGACTTTCGCCATCGCCCACACTGGAAGCCTATGCCGCCTTGCGAGGAGGTCAACGGCGTACGCGATGACCTCGGTGTCAGTGTGCAGGGAGCAGCAATATCCCTGGGTTTCCAGGAATGCACGGTTGGTGCCGTAGGATGAGATCTCGCCGTTATGGACCACCGTCCAGTCAAGAATCGAAAACGGATGCGCCCCGCCCCACCAGCCCTGTGTGTTCGTGGGAAACCTGCCGTGGGCGGTCCAGAGGTAACCCTCGTATTCATCGAGTCTGAAAAAGCGCCCGATGTCCTCCGGATATCCGACTCCCTTGAAGACGCCCATGTTTTTCCCGCACGACAAGACAAAGGCGTCTGGCACCTTCATGTTTATGGTCATCACCAGCCGGATTATGCGCTCGTCGGCGTCCTCGGTAGCGTCGGCAACACCGGCGACACCGACGACGCCGGCGACGTCGGCAGCCCCGGCCGCGTCGGCAGCGTCGCCGGTGGACTTGGCGGACCCGGCGGCGGCACCAGCACGGCGGGCCCCAGAATCATCAGTAGTAATGTCCCCACTGGTAGGCGCGGAGGCCGTGGCGCCGCGAAAGTCGGCAATATCAGCGCGGTAGGCCGCCGAGGTAGCGGAAGCGGAGGCCACGGCGGAAGGGGGGGCCGAAGCTGAGGTGGAGGTGGAGGTGGAGGACGGGGCATTTCGTGAGGCCTGGCGGCCGTCGCCCTGCCCACCTCTTAGGGCACATTGCCCTCTTCTTGGGACAATGAAATACCTCCTCAGAACCGGGGCAGGCCCGATTCCGGCGGTAGGCTTTGTGGGTATGTCCTCGTCACACGCGACCTCGCAGGTCTCGTCTATGTAAGCTTCAGTCGCATCCCTGCCGGTCTTCGAATCAAACATCACGTGAAGAGCGTAATGGTCCGCGAAGTCCGGATAGATCCCGTAGGCCGCAAACCCTCCTCCAAGGCCGTTTCCGCGGTCGTGCATGTTCGCCATGGCACGAATCGCATCAGCGCCGGAGAACGTCCTCCCTTCAAGGCTCATCATTCCGAAAAGCCCGCAACTATCGATGATCTTCGTATCGCCACGGGGGTTGTTGATCGTATCGAGGTCCCTCATGCCTGTCCGGCGCCCTCCCCTGGGCACCATACCTCCTTTCTCTCTTCTCTCTGCTCTGTGTAAAGATTCGCTTGTCTAAAGCTTCCTTTCATCCCTTATCCCAGGCTTGGCTCCCTCTGCTGCGGCGGCGGCCGCGGCCTGCTCCGCTCCGGCCCCTCCTTTCTCGCCTCCTACCATCTCTCACCATCCGCGGTGGTTTGTCCGCCGGGCAGCTCCTGCTTTTTGGGCTGGTACTACCCTGTTACGTATGGATCTCCTGGTCTTGCCGTCGCTCGACTATTGAGTCGGCTGAGCTGATAGGTGACGCAGGTCAAAGGGTGCTGTGCGTCACTCTTTCCGCCTCACCCGTTCCGCACATCACGGGTCTTCCGGGAGGAACTGCGCGGTCAAGGGCTACCACGGCCACCAGGGCCACCAGGGCCTGGTGGCGCCCCCGCCGCGCCCGAAACGAAACGAAAAGCCTCACCTGTCCCGAAGTGAGATAGCTCTCCACGAAGGCCTCAGGCTCACCTCCGTGACAGTCTTGCACCTCTTCGATGCAACCCCAGCCGGGCGCCTGTTGCCGGCGCCGACTTCGGCGACGTCCCCTTTCCGCTTCCCTCATCGATGCACTTCTCAGGAAGCGTACTCTTGAACCGTCGCGCCTCTACCTCACCTCTGAAGAGATGAGGCATGCTCATGTGTATTCAGTTTCCGACATTTGACCCGTGAGCGTAACTCGCGGCCCGTGAGCGTGACCCGCCCCCGGAGACCCCAGGCCTTCACGGCACAGGCCCGCGGGCGCTGACGCCGCTGACGGCGTGCGCACTTGACCACGGAGCCGTTACGTGGGGTCGTTACGCACCCTGGCGGCTGGTCACGTAGCCTGGCGTCTGAAGGTCCTGGCGTCTAGTAAAGCTCTTGTAAACTTAGAGATGCCTTCGGATCCTGAAGACGGACAGGCAAAGCACCACACAGGGACAAAGCAACGCTTTGTTTAGGGTATTATAGGGTCGGATCTGCTTCCTGTCAATACGCAGGGCACATTCGCACTATTTGCATATTCATCCATTCCATGGGACGTCCTCGCGGTGCTCGGCTGCTGAGACCGCGCGGCAGGACGGCCTGCTGTCCGCACCCGCTGCCGAAAGTGGTGACACTTCCACAGCCCAGCGTTAGGCGGCACAATCGCCACAGGCACCCGCGCACTCCGCAGTCGCGCGCTCGCGCAGTCGCCGCGCCCCAAGACAGAGCGGTTGAAAGTGCGTGAGAGTGGCAAGTAGTGCCATATTCGTGTGGCCCCAGAAATATTTTTATCTGGGGCTGTTATTTTGGCAGGAATCGTAACAGGGTCTGTAGAAGACTACTGTTACGACGCGCATGGGGG
>JAAYXB010000038.1 GCA_012516125.1 Bacillota bacterium
CAGCCCGAACAGCGCCAACACGCCTGCCAATCAAGAGCCAAAGAAGTAATTGTGCGACTTTTGTCCTGTCATCTGCTGCCAGCAGAAACGCCCAGTTAGCCCCCAATTCCCTTATGCTAGCAGCCTATATCAAAAACCCAGGTTGCCCGTTCCTGCCTGCAATCCCGTCTCGTCAAGGCCGGGACCCGGACCGCCGCCTGCGATGTCTCGAGGCTTCCCCCGCGCGTAAGTTCGAAACACCTTGGCTATTTCAACCTTGACCCTTTTGCCCACAAGCTTTCCGCCGCCGTCGATATCCACAATGTATCCGTCGATGCGCGCTATTCCGTTGCTGGGATTCGAGGCGTGTGGTTCCTGGACTTCGACCTCGAGGACGTCCCCCACACTTACAGGGAGCGCGCGCTTCTCGACCTCTTCCCGCGTTCCCGTGGCGACCACGTCCATGTCCTCGATGTGAAGTGCCGGGTTACCCTTGACATAGATCACCTTGCCGGTCTCCTGCTCGATCCTGGAGAGGTTGCCCCCTCCCTGCCCTATGAGAAGCGCCGCGACGCTGGGGTGCAGCGACACAAGCATCGCCTCCTCGGCCTGCCTCGCTGCCATGCGCCTTATCTCCTTCTCCGCCCGGAGGGCCAGGGTCTCTTCCGATAGCACCCTCCCGCGCCCGTCACAGTACGGGCACGGTCGCGAAAGCACCTCCTCCAGGCCGGGGCGGGTCTTCTTCCGCGTCATCTCGAGGAGGCCAAGGTGGGTGAAGCCCAGCACCGTGGCGCGCGTCTTGTCTTTCCGGAGTTCCTCATCAAGCCTCTTTATGACCTGCTGTCGGGCTTCCTCGGAGTCCATGTCGATGAAGTCGATTATGATGATACCCCCGATGTTCCGCAGCCTCAGCTGATGGGCGATCTCGCTTGCAGCCTCAAGGTTCGTCTTGAGGACGGTATCCTGCAAGTTGGTGGTGCCGATGAACCTGCCCGTGTTGACGTCAATGCTTGTGAGGGCCTCGGTGTGGTCGAACACCAGGTACCCGCCGCACGAAAGCCACACCCTGCGCCGCAGCGCCTTCTCGATCTCCTCCTCGATGCCGTAGTGGTCGAATATGGGCTCCTCTCCCGCGTAGTACTTGAGCTTCCCCTTCAGCTGCGGAGACATGATGTTCAAAAGGTCCCTGGCTTTCTCGAACTCGTGGGCGTCGTCCACAATGAACTGGTCCACGTCCTCCGAGAAGAGGTCCCTCATTATTCGGTAGATGAGATCGTAGTCGCGATGCAAGAGAGCAGGCGCCGGAGTGCGACGGGCCTTCATCTTGATGCGCCGCCACAGCTTCACCAGGAACCCGATCTCCTGCGTTATTTCTTTCTCGTCCTTCCCTTCCGCAGCGGTGCGGACGATGACCCCGCAGCCCCGGGGCTTGGCCCTCATCGCGATTTTCTTCAGCCGCGCGCGCTCCTCGTCGTTGGAGATCCGCCTGCTCACTCCGACATAGTCCACTGTGGGCATGAGCACGACATTTCGCCCGGGGAGCGTGATCTGGGTTACCACCCGCGCCCCCTTTGTCCCGATGGGCTCCTTCGTGATCTGAACGATTATCTGCTGTCCTTCCTTCAGGATGTCCTTTATAGAGAGAGCCTTCACATCCTCCACGTCCAGATCATCGAACTGGCCCTCCCTCGCCTTCAGCGCGTCTTCCACATAGAGGAAGGCGTTACGTTCGAGCCCCACGTCAACAAAGGCCGCCTGCATGCCCGGAAGCACGTTTTCCACGCGGCCCTTGTAAATGTTCCCGACATACCTCTGGTGGGCCTGTCGCTCGATCTGGATCTCCACCAGGTGTCCGTTCTCTATCACAGCAGCCCGTGTTTCGCCCGGGCGCACGTTCACCACTATTTCTTTGGACATTCACTTTCACTCCTCGAAATAACTCCCCTGTGGGGAAAGCCCGGCCGAGCCCAGGTCCTAGCCCCGCCGGCCGGGTCGTCGGTTAGAGAAGAGGGCGGAATCTCCCCTCCCTCTCCACGTAAAACTCCTTTCGCACGATTCTCGCAGGACGCGCCCCCGGCCCGAGGCCCGCCCGACGCGCGATCTCTCGCGCCACATCGTCGGGCCGCACATGTCCCCGCGGCCCCGCAGCGACCAACATGTGCACCGAGGCGGCTCCGTCCCCCCGTAGGAGCCGCAGATCATAAATCAGGGGCCTCAGGTCGAACTCCCTCGTGCCCTTGGGCGTCGTGCGGGAAACAGGGATTGCGTTGGCCCGAAGAAGCCCCTCTATGGCGGCTTCGATGACATCCGGCCGTGCAGCGACATTGTCGCGTCCGAAGTCCACCTGGTAGGACGCGGCCCGGATCATCGAACTCAGAGACGGTCCACCCCGGGGCAACACCATGCACGACACAAGGCGCATCCCCGGCGGCAACGCCCGCCCGAGCCTTCTCGCCACCTCGTCGGCGCCGGGGCTTTCGCGAAGGTCCACATCAATGAGCTCACACTCGCTCTCCACGCCGACCGGCAGCGCCGGGGAAAAGGACATGCGCGGGTGCGGGTGGAAGCCCTCCGTCAGCGCTACGGGAAGGTCAGCCCGCCTCACCGCTCTTTCGGCCGCGCGGATGAAATCGAGATGCGACATAAACCGTGCAGGCCCTGTCTTTGTCAGCCTGAGCCTGCAAGTGGCCTGCGGCTTGCCTGGGGAGGAAAGCGCGTTCCGCTCCACTACGACACCCCCTCAACAGGCCTTGCAAGGATGCGCGGCGCCACCTTAAGTTGCGGACAGACCCCGCACTTTACGCATTTTCCAAGCCGGCAGTCGGGAGTCGGAACACCCTCCGCCGCCCGCCTGGACTCAGCCACGAGATAGTCTCTCGACACCCCCGCGCTGAGATGGTCCCAGGGCAGCACGTCATCGTAGCTCCAGTGTGTGTTGGCGTAAAACTTCGGGTCCACGCCCGACCTGGCGAAGGCCTCCTGCCATTTGTCGAAACGAAGCTCCTCGTGCCACGCGTCAAACCTGCATCCAAGAGCAGCCGCCTCCTCGAGCGCCGCCGCGAGGCGTCTATCCCCCCTTGAGAACACGGCCTCAAGGAAGCTGGCCTTGACGTCATGCCACGCGAGCTTCAGGCCTTTCCCACGCAGGCGGCGCTTGAGGTAGTCCTGCTTCGCGACGAGTTCCTCCATGGGTGCCTGGGGGTGCCACTGAAACGGTGTATGGGCTTTGGGCACGAAGGATGAAACGCTCACCGTGACCTGAGGTGACCGCGTCGTGTGGCCACGCTTGAGCTCTTCTCTGCCGCAGGCCAGGACCTCCCTCGCAAGGTTCACGATGCCGGCAAGGTCGTCCTCAGTCTCGGTGGGCAGCCCGATCATGAAATACAGCTTGACCGCCTGCCACCCGGCGGCGAAGGCCGCCCTGACCGCCTCCAGCAGATCATTCCGGGTCACACCTTTATTGATAACATCCCTGAGCCTTTGCGTCCCCGCCTCCGGGGCAAAGGTCAGCCCGGTCTTCCTGCCTTTCTCCACCTCCTTTGCGAGATCCACGGAAAACGAATCCACTCGAAGCGACGGAAGGGAGACCGCCACGCCCGACCCGGAATAGCGCTGGAGGAGATTCGAGACGAGTTCCCTGATGCGTGAGTAATCCGCGCTGGATAGCGACATCAGGGATATCTCCTCATAGCCTGTGCTCGTCACAAGACGCCTTGCAAGCTCGCACAGGTCGTCAAGATCCCTCTCCCTCACCGGCCGGTAAACCATGCCTGCCTGGCAGAACCTGCAACCGTGAGTGCATCCGCGGAAAACCTCGAGCATGATCCGGTCGTGGATGATCTCGGCGAACGGCACCACGAAGTTATCGGGAAACGGCACGGCGCCAAGGTCCCTGACCACTCTCTTCTGCACCGGGTAGGCCGCGGCCGGGCTTGTCGGGAAGATCCTGGCGATCTTCCCATCCTCGCGATACTCAACGTCGTAGAGGGATGGCACGTACACGCCGGGAACGCGTGCCAGGACCTCGAGCATTTCCCGCCTGGAAAGGCTCTCGCGCCTTGCCCGCTTGTATTCATCGACGATCTCGCCCACGGCCTCCTCTCCCTCGCCAAGAAGAATGGCGTCGAAGAACGGCGCCACCGGCTCTGGATTGTAAGCGCACGGCCCTCCCGCAATGACCAGCGGGTGGTCCGCTCCCCTCGCCTCAGAGCGGGCGGGGATCCCCGCGAGATCCAGCATCGCAAGGACGTTCGTGTACGACAGCTCATACTGGAGGCTGAAGCCGAGGATGTCAAACTCGCGGGCGGGCAGGCGCGACTCAAGGGAGTACAGCGGGATGCCTTTATCTCTCATTGCGGCGTGCATGTCCACCCATGGCATGAAGGTACGCTCGCATGCGACGTCGTCGCGCTGGTTGAGTATGTAGTACAGGATCTTCAGGCCAAGGTGGGACATCCCCACCTCGTATGTATCGGGAAAAGCCAGAAGAACCCTGACATCCACCTCATCCAGGCGCTTATGCACGGCGTTCCACTCGCCGTTCACGTAGCGGGCGGGCCTCTCCACCACTTCGAGGATCTCGTCGAGCAGCCGCGAATCTATCTGCATGCACCGTCCCACCGGGTATGCACTATTACATCAGCCATAGTATTCACACATGCCGGTGCCCGAAACCACCCTGGACGTCGGCCGTCCGACCACATTCTATCAGATTCCACCCGCCTGCGCTACGGAAACATCCAGGTGACGGTTCTCACGATGCCAGGGTTCTCACAGAGGCGTCCGGGCCGTGCCGCGTCATGGCCCTCAGGACGTCAACCTCGGTCGCCAGCCCCCGGATCGCAAGTTCCTTGTCGAACACCACCACCACGTTGAGCTTCCCGGGGACGAACCGTCGCGCCACATCCCCAAGCAGCGCTGTCTCGTGAGCCGCCAGGAGATGCACGACCATCGTGCCTGCCATAAGGAACTCGCGCTTCTTTCTAAGAGTGTCCCTCACCCTGGCCCAAGATACCATGCGGGCCTCCCGCGACGCCGCAAACACGAGGAAGCCCCCAAGGACAGGGACCAGCACGTTGCACCGCCCAAGATAGGCGAGGGCTCCTCCCATCACAAGCACGCCCAGGCCGACCAGGCGCCCGATGGCACCGGCCACCCCGGAGGCCCTTACCGGCCCCATGCGGGGGACCAGGGCGGCCCGGAGCAGGCGGCCTCCGTCGAGGGGGAGGCCGGGAAGAAGGTTGAACAGGCCGATGGCTATGTTCGTCTCCACCAGGAATCGGGCAAGGCCGCTCGCGACATGGCCGCTGCGTTCCAGAGCGGCGGCGAGGAACGCGAAGGCGAAGTTATGGATGGGGCCGGAGATGGCGATAACAGCCTCTCTAGCCGGACTGACTACGAGGGGTTCGGAAAATGACGCGACACCACCGAAGGGCAGCAGCTCGACACGCTCGGCGCGGATGCCAAAGCATGCCGCCACGGCAACGTGGGCAAGCTCGTGCAAGAGCACGATCCAGAACACGAGAAGGGTCTCGCGAAGCAGGCCAACCGAGGCATAGGCAAAGAGCAGGAGGAGGAAGAACGGGCTCACCCGGAACTCCATCCCGTAGACGCGAGCGATCCTCACAACCTGTCACGCCTGCCCCCTTCGAGGTAGGCGAAAGGGTCCCTGGGTTTCCCGTCCACCGAGACCTCGAAATGGAGGTGCGGACCGGTGGAAAGGCCGGTGCTGCCCACCTCTGCGATCTTTTGCCCGGCGCGCACGGCGTCTCCTGGCTTGACTAGGACCCTCGAGCAGTGGGCGTAGAGCGTGGTGACCCCACCGCCGTGGTCCAGCTCCACAATCTTGCCGTAAGTCCCGCAGGGACCGGCGCGGAGGACCTTGCCTGCGGCCGCCGCTCGTATCGGGGTGCCGGCGGGCGCGGCGATGTCTATACCCTCGTGGAAGAGACGCCTCCTGTAGATCGGGTGGATCCTGTAACCGAACCCGTAGGTCACCTGCCCGCTTGCCGGGGCTATCAGCTTCGCGCGGTCACGGGTAGAAGGCGTGGGCCTGAGGCTGGCTGGTGCCGTGCGTGTGGCAAGCTCCTGCTGGCCCCCGCCGGCCGAGCCGTCGGCGGCGCCCTGGTGCGAAAGTGTGGCCCCGGCGCCGACCTCGGCCTCCCCCTGGGCCTGGGAGCCGACCAGGGTCCCGGGCGGGGGCAGGGCCCGGGCTCCGCCAGGCCCCCGGTTCGCCACCGGATCCGCTGCGTTCAGGGTGACACTCTTATCTTCTGCGATGGCGGAGTCTTTCGCACCGCCGTCCTCAGGGAGGCGCACAAGGGACAGCCCAGCAGGCTCGGAGATACCAGGGGCCTCAAGAGCGTCGTCGGGGCCTCCGCCCGGAGGCTCTTCGCAACGTGATCCGCTTCGCTCGTCATCTCCCACCGTTCTCCCTGCGCCGACGGGCTTTTGCGACCATGGGTTCCAGGTAAGAAGGTCCAGGGCCGCATCCCGTACCGTCCTGCCGATCTCCGCAAGGCTGGTGCTGCGGTTCACAACCGCCTCCAGGTAGGGCCTTACTGCTGTCGCGACCGCCAGGTTGCTCCTGGTAATCGCCAGGACCACAGCGAAGATCAGGAGCGAAATTGCGGTGTCGCGGGCTAGCCTGGCCGGCATCGCGCTCCTCCTCTCATGGAAAAGCCCCATCCCGCCACGTTAAGAGTATATTGTGGCCCGCCGCCCGCTATGCACAGGGACCAGCAGCCAGCCCGGCACCGTCCTGGGGGAAACCGGCCGCCACGTGAGAGTCCAGGAATGCTCCTGACATGTTGGCAAACTGGGAGGAGCTAACGAACCTTCACTCGACAGCCAAAGGTGGGAAATGGTGGTGATCAGAAGAGGATCTTCTGCCGCCTCATGTACACGTCGAGGACGAACCCGATGGCGATGAGGTTGGCCATGAGCGAACTACCGCCGTAGCTCAGGAACGGCAGAGGGATGCCGGTAACGGGCATGAGGCTCATGGTCATGCCCACGTTGACCAGCACGTGAAAGAGCAACATTGCGGCAACGCCCGTTGCGACCAGCCGCCCGAAGGCGTCCTTCGCGCAGGCCGCGGCATGCAGGCAGCGCCACAGGACCAGGCCGTACAGAGTCAGCACAGCCACGGCTCCGATGAAACCGAGCTCCTCTCCGATGACCGAGAAAATGAAGTCGGTATGGTGGGCCGGAAGGAAGTTGAGTTGCGCCTGCGTGCCATGGAACAGACCCTTGCCAAAGAACCTGCCGGATCCGATGGCGATGGTGGACTGGATGACGTTATACCCGGTACCCGTAGGGTCGGCGTACGGGTTCAGGAAGGCCAGAAGCCGTGCTCGCTGGTAGTCCTTCAGGAGAAAGAAGAATACGACGGGCGACGCGAGTGCCCCGGCACCAACCACAGCAAGGAGATCCTTCCCCCGCGCCCCCGCCACGTAAAGCATGGCAAACGTTATCCCACAGAACACGAGGGCTGTTCCCAGGTCGTTCTGAAGCAGCACGAGCCCTGCAGGGACAGCCGCGTGCAGGAACGCCAGCGCAAGCCCGCGATGAGTGGTTATGTCCTGAGCCTCAGAGAGATGATGGGCCAGGGTCAGGATCAGTGCTACCTTCGCGAGCTCCGACGGCTGCAGCGCGACGGGTCCGAGCCTAAACCAGCTCTGCGCCCCCGAGATCCTGTGCCCCATTACAAGCACAAGCGCGAGCATGCCCACATTGCCGACGTACAGCACCTGGTGGGCCCTCTCCGCGAGCCTGTAGTCCGTGGTGAGGATGGCAGCGCAGGCCAGCGTCCCGAGGATAAAGGCGGCGACCTGCCTCTTGACGAAGTATAGCGGGTCCTGCGGAGACCCGGGACCGATACCGCCGCGCGTCGCGCTGAACACGATCATGAACCCAACGAGGCAGAGGGCTAGCACCGCGAAGACCAGCGAGTAGTCGAGGTTTCGTAGAAGACGCCTGTCAAGGAGCACCGACGTGCCCTCACCTTCTGTCCTTGCTGCGGCGGGCCGCCTCGCTCCCCCGTCTCATTCCGATCACGGGCACGCTCGCCACAAGCGCAAGCCTCCTGTCGGACGAATCGAACCTGAGCTTCATGCCTGCCTCGTCGATCTCAACGTACTTGGAGACAGCCCTCGCGAGGTCTACGCGAAGACCCTCGAACATCTGCGGGGAGACATCGACGCGGTCGCACGCCAGCGCGAGCTTGAGCCGCTCCTTCGCGAGGCTCTTGCTCCCTGGCCCCCCTGGCCTCGACTTGCCGCCCAGGATTCGTGACAAGAAGTCGAACACGGCGCGTCCCCTCCCCCCAGCGTTACATTCCCATACCAATAAACCGCTTGAGCCTGGACCAGAAGCCCCCGGCCTCCATGGACATGAACGGGACATCCTCCCCATCGATCCTCGCGGCTATGCGCCTGAACGCCTCCCCGGCCCTGGACGCCCCGTCGAGCACCACAGGCTCGCCCTTATTGGTGGACGTGATCACGGACTCGTCATCGGGAACGACCCCCAGGAGGTCAATGGCGAGGATGTCTATCACGTCGTCGACGTTGAGCATGTCGCCGCGCTTCACCATTTCGGGCCTGAGCCTGTTGATTACAAGCCTGGGCCCGCTCACACCCTGCGTCTCGAGCAGGCCGACGATGCGGTCGGCATCTCGCACCGCAGACACCTCCGGCGTGGTCACGATAACAGCCTCATCCGCGCCGGCGATGGCGTTCTTGAACCCTCTTTCTATGCCGGCAGGACAGTCTATGACGACATAGTCGAACTCGTGAGCGAGGGTCCTGGTGAGCTGTTTCATCTGCTCCGGCTGCACGGCTTCCTTGTCTCTGGACTGGGCAGCAGGCATCAGGAATAGCGTCTGCAACCGCTTATCCCTTATGAGGGCCTGCCGTAGCCGGCATTTGCCCTCGATCACGTGGACGATGTCATACACGATCCTGTTCTCCAGACCGAGCACGATGTCGAGATTGCGTAGTCCGATGTCCGCGTCGACCAGGGCCACCTTCTTACCCCGAGAGGCGAGGCCGCACCCGATGTTTGCAACTGCGGTGGTCTTGCCCACGCCTCCTTTGCCCGAGGTGACCACTATAACCCTTCCTTCCATGCAGGCTCCTCCTCCAGCTCGGCCTTTCTCGCAGAGTAGGTCTCGATCACTATCTGGTCGTCCTTGATTCGCGCCATCTCCGGGGTGCGCGGGGCCTTGCTCTCGCCGTCCGGAGGCCTTGCGATGGCATCAGCGATCCGGAGCTGGGTGGGCATGAACCTCAGCGCAACCACTATGGCACTCCTGTTGTCGGGCGTCCCGGCGTGGGCGACCCCACGCAAGGCACCCACAACCACGATATCCCCCCCGGCCACGACCTCAGCGCCGGGGTTCACGTCGCCAAGCACCACGACGTTCCCGGCGAAGGCGGCGCGCTGACCAGACCGGAGGGTCCTCCGGACGAGGAGGGTCTCGCCGCGCGCGCCGGCTGAAATCCCCGCCTCACCTGCGCGACCGTGACCGCAGGACCGCTCCTGTTCATGCGGGTGCTGGTGAGGCGGCACCGACCTGGCTGGCAGGGGCGGCGCAGAGCGCGCCGCCGGCGGCTCCGCCACCGTTGCCAGGCCGATCCCGCCGGACACCCGCGAGACCGATATGCCAAACGACTCGACTATGCTCACCAGCTCACGCACATCCTCTTCGGAGAGGGCAAGCTCGCCGATATCCAGCACGGCGCGGGTCGCTCCGGCGAAGAAACCCGAAGTCTTCTCCAGTTTATCCGTCAGCTTCCCCTTGAGCCTTGTGAAGTCTTCATCGTGGGGCAGGATGATGCACAGGCCCCGTTTCGTTCCCTTGAATATGACATCCTCTGTCTTCATGGGCAGCCGCGCACGCCTCCTCGAAAGCCCCATTCGGGTGGTACGGCTAAGTAAGGGTGCGTTAGTTCTCGCCCCTCTTCCAGTAGTTGCCGGGTTGGCGGTGTTGCACTCTCTCTTTGAGTCACCGGCAACCCCTCCCAAAAGTCGGGAGCATTCCTGCGCCCCCACTTAGTGCTACAATACTTTCACCAGAGGGAAACGCAATTCCTGCCCGTCGCCACGGAAAACATGCGGCGGACGCAACCCGGCAGCATGTTCATCCGGAAGCCGCATCACGGAGCCGATGACCGCCCAACCCCGGGCGAATGGGTGGCTCCGGGCCCCTGGTGCGAGACGCCCGACCCGTCGGGCACCTCACCACGCACCTCACCCGGGGCTTTCGTCTCCGGGGTTGTTGCAGGTGTCGGCATCGTCCCGCCCGTCTCGTCGGCGGGACGCACGACCTGCTCCCGGGAGTCCCCGGCCGGCCCGGGAGCAGTCCCGGAGCCTGGCGCCTCAGGCTGTTTCTGGTCGAGCCCGAAATACGCCTCCATCACCTTTCTCGCGACAGGCGCGGCGGCGAGCGACCCGCTGGTCCCGTGTTCCACCAGGACGACGACGACTATCTCCGGCCGGTCTACAGGCGCGAACCCTGCGAACCACCCATGGCTGTCGCCCCTGGGGTTCTGCGCGGTGCCCGTCTTGCCTGCCGCCGGCACCGGGAACCCCTTGAAAGCCCCGGCGGCGGTCCCTTCCGAGACGACCTTCGCAAGTCCTTGCTTGAGGATCTCAAAGGACCCCCGGGACACATTGACGCTCCCTGCCACTTTCGGCGCGAATTCGCGGATGACCTTTCCGTCGGGCGCGAGGACTGCCCGGGCGACCATCGGCACATGCGTGATCCCGCCGGCGGCGATGGTCGCGTACGCGTTCGCGATCTGGATCGGCGTGACTAAGAGGGCCCCCTGTCCGATGGCAACATCGAGCGTTTCCGTTGGGTACCATATCTGATCGTAACCCTTGAAGTTCAGCCGTTTCCAGGCGCGGTCAGGCACAAGGCCTGATGCGTCACCTGGAAAGAGCTGAATGCCGGTGGGTCGCCCGAGCCCGAACATCCTCGCGTACATTGCGAGGTCGTCGATACCGACGCGCCGCCCCAGTTCGTAGAACACGATGTTGCACGAGTTTGCGATCCCTGTCACCAGGTCCTGTTTGCCATGGCCCTTGCCGCGCTCGGCAGTCCAGCACGCCTTCCCCGACTGGGGGTCGCGGCCGGTGCATACGAACCTGTCGTCCATCGTGACCTTATGACGTTCGAGGGCGGCAAGCGCGGTTATGACTTTGAACGCCGACCCGGGAGGATAGGTGTGGCTCGTCACCCGGTTCGGCTGCGGGCTCGGCGTTGATGAAAGAAAGTTGAGCTCTTCGCGGGACACCTCGCCGACAAACATGTTGGGATCGTACGAGGGCTTGCTGGTCATGGCCAGTATCTCGCCGGTTCTCGGGTCCATGGCGATGACCGCCCCGGCCTTTGCACCCCTGGTCTTCGGCGATTTGGAAAGCTCCTGCAACTGCTCCGAGAGGGCGCGCTCGGCTGCGGCCTGGACCTTCTGGTCGATGGTGAGCACCACGTCGTTTCCGGGGATGGGCGCAAGGCTTCCCAGCACCTTGATGGGCTGGGAGAGGCTGTTGACTTCAACCTGCTCCCCGCCATCGACACCGCGAAGGTACTCCTCGAAGGCCCTCTCGACTCCCACCTTGCCTATGAGGTCACCAGGCCGGTAGCCCTTGTCTCTGTACAACTTCAGCTCGGATGAATCGATCTCTCTTATGAAACCGATGAGATGGCTTGCGAAGTCACCGTAGACGTAGCTACGCACCGGGACCTCTTCGATGACCACCCCCGGGAGATCGGTCCGCCGCTCGCCTATGGCGGTCACCACGGCGGGGTCCACATCTGTCTTGAGCCTGACAGGATCGAAAGGCCGCCTCGGGGCGGCGAGCTTTTCCCTGATGCTCTCCGGGGACATGCCGAGGATGGGAGCGAGGCGCACGACCGTTGCCTCCATGTCAGGCACGTCCTGGGGCACGATGGACACGGAGAACGCCATGCGGCTGGTCGCGAGGGGCACTCCATGGCGGTCAAGTATCTTTCCTCTTGGCGCCGGGACCGGGATCACGCGGACCCTGTTACCCTGCGATAACGCCTCGTACACGTCGCCCCGCATGATCTGAAGGTGCCAGAGACGCGAGGCAAGAACCACGAGCACCGCGAGGACCACGAAACTGAGCTGTTTCAGCCTGTTCTGCGCTGGGGATTCGGGCATGATCTCCCCCCTGGTCGCTTCCCGCCGCTCTTGCGCAAGTCTCCGAGCCTAAGTGAGGGTGCAAAAACGCTCCCGACTGTTGGGAGGGGTTGCCGGTGTTGCACTCTCTCTTTGAGTCACCAGCAACCCAGCAACTACCGGAAAAGGGACAAGAATTGACGCACCGCCACTTAGAGGGCCTGACGGCGCTCGGACGCCCGCCTCACGTACAGGTCTAGCCGGGTGACCCCCTTGAGCAGGATTGGTGCAAGCACCGCTGAGTACAGCGCCTGCCCCAGAACCATCCGAAGGCTTGCCATCGAAAGTGGCAGAGGTACCCCGAACGACGACAGCAGGAAGCTGTGCAACACTCCCCCGACGACCCCACCGAGGAAGACCAAGGCGATAGGCACGATGACGCTGTCCTGGAACACCCTCGCGTACGAGAAGCCCGCCCCTATACCGACGACCGTGCGGGTAAGCATGAAAAGCCCCACGAACTGCCCCGACCACGCATCCTCGATGAACCCCGTGAAAAGGCCGACGAATGCCGCGTCTTTCCACCCGGAAAGCAAGCCCACGAGCACCACCAGGATCAACACCAGATCCGGCTTCGTTCCCTGGATCGCCACGTATGGGACCACGGTCGTCTCCAGCACTACGAGGAGCGTGCCGGCGCAGAGCAGGAGAAGACGTCTCATTGCTGTGCCGCCTCCTGCAGAGACTCACCCGGTGTCTGGGCATGAGCCTCCGCCGGGACCCCCGCAGGATCGGGCCCGCGAATGATAACCAGGACTTCTTCAAGCCGGGCGAAGTCGACGGCCGGCCTGAGGTACGCCGCTCTCCCGACGCCGTACTTCCCGGGAATTACCTCCACAATCTCCCCAATCACCAGGCCCTTTGGATAGACGCCCCCCAGCCCTGACGAAAGCACCCTGTCCCCTACCTGCACATCACACTCCGGGGTGAGGGACTTCACGAGGCAGAAGCCCGGTCTTGTGGGATCCCCCTCCACCAGGACGAGGGTCCTCGTGCGCTGCACCATGCCCCCCACGGCGCTCCTGGGATCGAGGATGAGCAGCACGGTCGCGGTGCGCGGGGTCGTTGACAGCACCCTGCCCACGAGTCCCTCCATGGTCGCGCAAGCCATGTTCTTCCTGACTCCATGGCGCGTCCCTTTGTTGATGGTGACGGTCCCAAGCCAGTTGCCCGGGTCCCTCGCCACGATCTGCGCCGCGCACGTCGGGTAGTCGAGCGT
This sequence comes from Bacillota bacterium, assembly GCA_012516125.1. GTDB lineage: Bacteria > Bacillota > SHA-98 > UBA4971 > UBA4971 > UBA6256. Next base: position 13,411 of record JAAYXB010000038.1, read on the forward strand.
GGCCTGGAAATCCAGCAGCTTCCGGAGGCGTGTGTTCTCAAGCCTGTACTCCTCGAGCCGGGCGTTCTCGGCCATGAGGCGCGATATCTCAAGGTACAGTCGGTCATTCTCGCGAACAAGGTGCCGCAGGTTCGCGACGGTGTGCACGGCCCCGCTTATCTCGCTCGCCACGCGGAAGAAAACTCTTTCCAAAGGCGCGAGCACCTCACGGACGGCGCTCTCCGGCGGCGACAGCGTCTCCCTTTCACCGGAGGTCACGAAAAGGAACGCCACAAGCAGCAGCAGTATTACAGCCATCAAGAGCCCATAGCGCTTGTCGTTGGGAGCCTGCTGCACAGGCGCGTCACCCCTGCCATCCATAGTCAGCGTCTCTGTCCGATCCGCGATGAGCTCGTAAGCATTCGCCGGTAGTGATCCATCTCCTCAAGGGCCTTGCCCGCGCCCCTCACGACGCATGTGAGAGGCTCGTCAGCCCGGTGGACCGGCATGCCTGTGGCATCCGCAAGCACCTGTTCGATGCCCTCCAGAAGCGAGCCTCCACCTGAAGCAACGATCCCCTTGTCGATGATGTCCGCGGAAAGCTCGGGCGGCGTTTTCTCAAGAGTCATCTTCACAGCTTCGACGATGGCCCCGACGGGTTCCCGGAGCGCCTCCTCGACCTCGCCCGCGGAGATACGCACGGTCTTCGGCAGGCCAGATACCATATCCCTGCCCTTTACTTCCATGGTAGCCTCTGGGTCCCGTGGGCATGCCGACCCGATTTGCTTCTTGACCTCCTCGGCTGTCCTGGTCCCGATTACAAGGTTGTAAACCTTCTTGACATGTTGCACTATGGCCTCGTCCATCTCATCCCCTGCGATGCGAATGGACCTCGAGGTCACGATTCCCCCAAGGGATATCACGGCTATCTCCGTGGTGCCTCCGCCGATATCCACCACCATGTTGCCCGAAGGCTCAAAGACGGGAAGACCGGCGCCGATGGCGGCCGCAAGGGGTTCCTCGATGAGGTACGCCTCGCGAGCGCCTGCCTGGAGCGCCGCATCGATCACGGCCCGCCTCTCAACTTCGGTCACGCCGGACGGCACTCCTATGATAACCCTCGGACGAACGACCGCACGCCCCCTGTGCGCCCGGACGATGAAATGGCGGAGCATCATCTCGGTCACGTCGAAGTCCGCTATGACACCGTCTTTGAGCGGACGCACGACCACTATGTTCCCGGGGGTCCTGCCCACCATGCGATTGGCGGCGGACCCGACCTCGAGAATGGCGCCCGTGTCTTTGCGGATCGCCACCACGGACGGCTCCTGGATGACGACTCCCTTGCCCTTCACGTAAACCAGGGAGTTGGCGGTCCCGAGATCGATGGCGAGATCTTTGGAAAAAGAGGCGAGGATGGGGTCAAGAATCACAGCTCGTATTCTCCCTTCCGGCAGCACAGGCAGCTGGGTCCGGCCCAGGCTCGTGCCAGGACAGCGCCGCCGAGCAAGTCGCGGGAGCCGGCGTCATGAGGCCGAGTTCCTTCAGACTTGAGTACCTGTTGTCTCCCACGATTACGTGGTCAAGCACCTCTATCCCCAGGATGAGGCCGGAGCTTGCAAGCCTGCGCGTTATAGCAATGTCGTCGCTGCTTGGCGTCGGATCGCCGCTCGGGTGATTGTGCACCAGAATGACGCAGGCGGAGTTTCTCTTGAGGCACTCCTTGAACACCTCCCTCGGGTGAACGAGCGAGCTGTCGAGGCACCCCACGGATACCGTCACAACGTCTATGACCCGGTGCTTCGCATTGAGCAGCACCACCCTGAAATGCTCTCTGTCAAGGTAGCGCATCTCGCCCATGAGAAGGCTCGCCACATCGCGTGGCCCGCTTACCTGGGCGAGCTCTTCCGGTTCAAGGGTCACCACCCTCCTGCCCAGCTCCATGGCGGCCTTGAGCTGCACGGCCTTGGCCAGCCCGATCCCCTTATGGCTAGCCAGGTCGCGAGTGGACGCTGCCGCTATTCCGCGCAAACCGCCGAAAGACCGCACGACCGCGCTTGCAAGCGAGAGGGCTGTCTGGCCGCGGACGCCCGTGCCAAGGATGATAGACACGAGTTCCGCGGAGGAAAGCGCCTCGGGACCCGCCCGCAGAAGGCGCTCCCTGGGTCGCTCTTGTGCCGGCATTTGCTTCATCGTGAAGGACGATCCTCGCTGCCCTGGTTGCTCTCGCATACCCCATACCCCCCGAAGGCTTCGCGCATGAGGTCTACGCCGACGGCGCGGGCGAGGTCCACGAGCCGGGCGATGGGAAGGCCCACCACATTGAAGTAGCATCCCGAGATCCTCTCCACAAGCAGCGCGCCCCGACCCTGTATGGCGTACGAACCCGCCTTGCCAAGCGGTTCGCCCGTCGCAACGTACCCATCAACGGCTGCCGGAGAGAGGCTTGCCATGCGCACCTGAGTGATCTCGTGACACGCAGCTTCGCGTCCAGACCGTGCATCCACGACCGCAAGCCCGCTTGCCACCTGGTGCCATCGCCCGGACATTCGGCGAAGCATGTTACGGGCATCATCGGCGTCGGCCGGCTTGCCAAGAACCTCGCCGTCGAGCACGATGACAGTATCGGCCGCAATGACCACCGCGTCACGCTCGCTCTCCGCCACGTGGCGCGCCTTGGCCAGGGCAAGGGCCGCGACGCTTTCCCCGGGATCATTGCCATCGACCATGTCTTCAGCGATCCCGCTCGGCACAACATCGAAACGAAGCCCGATTTGCCGCAAGAGTTCAGCCCGCGCAGGCGACGCGGATGCAAGAACGAACCTCAATGTGGCATTCCCACCCCTGGCTGACCTGGTCCGAGTTCAAGGATCACCCGAGCGACATCAGTGCACCGGGAATGCGGGCGAGAACGTCAGGTGCCCATCGGCACCGACCACCATCGCCGAGACGCCGTTGAGCCCTTCCAGGATCTTCGGTCCTTCAACTGGACCGAGAACGAATACCGCGGTGGAAAGTATGTCGGCATCGACGGAGTTTGGTGCGATGATCGTGGCGCTCTCCGCGCGGTCCGCGGGTCTGCCCGTCTTAGGATCGAAAATGTGGTGGTAGCGCTGCCCGCCTTCGATGAAGAACCTCTCGTAATCGCCGGATGTCACGACCGCTGCATCGCTTATCTCGACGACCGGGCCTATGGTGTCGGTTGGGCCCGAGCCCCTTGGGTCTCTTATCCCGATGTGCCACGGGCTCCCGTCAGGACGGGTGCCCACCGCGACGATATTGCCACCCGCGTCAATGAGGGCGTGCCTCACTCCGTGCTCCCGCAACACCGCAGCAGCCCGGTCTGCCGCGTAACCCTTGGCGATGCCGCCGAGATCAATGGACATACCCGGAGTGGCGAGCCTGACTGTTTTCTGCCCAGGGTCGAGCTCCACCGCGCGGAAGTTCACGAGGGCCACGGCCTTCGCAAGCGTGTCAGGGTCCGGCACGTGGGGACTCTCAGTGCCAAAACCCCATGCGTCGACCACCGGCCCGATCGTGACATCGAAGGCCCCGCCGGAAAGCTCCGAGCACTCCTGGGCCTTTTCGAGGAGCATGAAGGTCTCATCGCTTACCTGGACGGGATCCAGGCCGGCGGCCTGATTCACCCGGGAAACGTCGCTTGTTGGAACGAACCTGCTCGTAAGACCCTCAATGCGGCGCATCTCCTCGAACGCCGCTGAAACGGCGTCTTTAGCCCCCTCGCCGAACGCCCGGACGGTGACATACGTGTCCATCAGGAACTGGCTTTCCACATGCTCCTCAGGCTCGGCGGCGCCGCTCCCCCCAAACCTGCCGCTACCCTCGCCGGGCAAAGTGGCGGCGGCCTTGAGCGGCCAGGGGAGGACGCCGAACCTCACAAGCGCATAACCTGCGATAGCAAGAGCAGCCAGGAGAAGAACGAGGAAAAGGACGAACAATCGATGCCCTCTCCCTCTTCGTCTGCGCCCGTACTCCCACTTCAACTGAATCGCACCCCCCGACGGATTTCCCGGACACAGTGTATCACTTCTCCTAAACCCTGACAAGCAGCCATTTGGGCCTGAGGGATTGAAAGTGGCTGGGAAAACGGAGTAAGACCGGCTGCTGGGAAGGGGTGCAGGGGTTGACTATAGGGGTGTGGCAGCGGTATTGACGCGTATCGGAAGTGTGAAGCGCTTATGAGACGAAAATAGGG
>JAAYXB010000039.1 GCA_012516125.1 Bacillota bacterium
AAACTGAAAGAGATATATGATGCTGCTCACCCGAGGGCAAGGCGGGCGGGCGCACGCAGAAGTGCTCCGGCCCCGGCCCCGGCCCCGACCCCGACCGCGAGTGCCTCCGGGACCGCGATACCAGCCGCGGCGGGGACCGCTGACATGAGCGCGACCAACATGACCGCGGCCGCTGGCGCGGAGACAGGGAGGAAGGGCGCGAAATGAGGCCTTACGACGTCATCCTCAAGAAGAGACGCGGCGAGGAGCTCTCCCGAGACGAGATAACCTTTTTCGTGGACGGGTTCACACGCGGGGACATCCCCGACTACCAGATGGCGGCATGGTGCATGGCGGTGTTCTTCCAGGGGATGAGCGCGCGTGAGACGCGTGACCTCACCATCGCCATGGCGAGGTCGGGGGATGTCGTGGATCTCTCCGCGATCCGCGGCATCAAGGTGGATAAGCACAGCACGGGCGGGGTCGGGGACAAGACCACCCTTGTGCTGGCGCCGCTTGTGGCGGCGGCCGGGGTGCCGGTGGCGAAGATGTCAGGTCGCGGCCTCGGTCACACTGGCGGCACCCTGGACAAGCTCGAGTCGATCCCGGGGTTCCGCGTGGATCTGCCAAAGGACGTCTTCGTGAGGAACGTGAACTCCATCGGAATAGCCGTGGTCGGGCAAACCGCGGCAGTGGCGCCGGCCGACAAGAAGCTGTACGCCCTGCGCGATGTCACCGCCACCGTTGACAGCATGCCCCTCATCGCAAGCAGCGTGTGCAGTAAGAAGCTTGCGTGCGGCGCAGATGCCATCGTGTTCGACGTCAAGGTGGGCAGCGGGGCGTTTATGAAGTCCGAAGAGGATGCGCTGGCCCTCGCGCGGCTCATGGTGGAAATAGTGGAAGGCGCCGGGCGCAGGGCGGCGGCCGTGGTGAGCGATATGAACCAGCCGCTCGGGCGCGCGGTGGGCAACGCGCTGGAGGTCAGTGAGGCCATCGACACGCTGCGCGGGTCGGGCCCGCCGGACCTTGTCGAGCTGTGCCTCAGTTTGGGATCGCTGATGCTGGTGCTTGGAGGAGCGGCCCCGGATGCGGACCAAGCCAGGGAGACCCTCATCGGCCTGCTCGGGAAGGGGGCGGCCCTCGCGAAGTTTGCCGAGTTTGTGGCGGCGCAGGGCGGGGATGCAAGCGTCGCCGAGCGTCCCGAGATCCTCCCGCACGCAAGCCACACCGCCCCCGTGCCGAGTCCTGGCGCAGGCTACGTGACGGCCGTCAACGCGGAGCAGGTCGGGGTCGCGGCTATGATACTGGGCGCGGGGCGCCGGGTCAAGGACGAGCCGGTAGACCCGGCCGCCGGGCTCGTCGTGGCGAAGAAGATCGGCGACCGGGTGGCGGTGGGTGAGCCCCTGGCCACGCTGCACACGAACAACCCGGCAAGCATCGATGAAGCCTCACGCCTCGTGGCTTCTGCGTATACGCTTTCCCAATCGGCTTCGTCTCCGCCACGCCTTATTAAGCAGGTCATCGGCGCCTGGTAACGCGCCTCGCAAGTTAGTGTAAGGTTATACGTGGCGGATTACCAGGGGCAGCGCGTCGCTCTGGCCTCGAACGGCACGGTATGAGGGTGCAGAGATGTTCCCGAGTTTTGGGAGAGGTTGCCGGTGATTGCACGAGGGGTGTCAAAATCCGGCCACTGGCCAGACGGGCCGGATTTTGTCAAGGGCCCCGCTTGGGGCGCCGTCCCCGAGTGCAACACCGGCAGCCCGGCAACTACTGGAAGAGGGGCGAGAACTAACGCACCCTTAGTTAGTGCTGCGTTTCTGAAGTTCGTGCAGGTTGTTTCAGAGCGTGGTATGCGCCTGAGAGCCTGTTGCACCAGGAGCCCTCATGAGCCCGCCAGCCTGTTGGCGCGTGATGTGTGTCGCTTATCGCTTACCCTGCACCATGCACGATGTTATGTCACGAACCCGAGTACCAGCTGCGTAAAGTGGCGCCTAGCTTGTCCTCTGTGGGCGGATGCGGGTATATACCTGCATCCGCCCGAATATGTACCTGATTGAAGGGCTTGCGATGGTCCCTGGGGGTGCGGGAGGGGATGAAAGATGCGTGCATGGAGGATAGCGGCAGGCGTCACCCTTGCTATCGTTCTGGTTGCTGGAGCCTGTGTGTGGAGCGGCGGGGCCCCGGCCAGTGTGGCGGCGCAGGAGAAACAGCCGGGCCCGGCCCCAAGCATACCGATTACAGCCGGGTCGGCGATCCTCATGGAAGCCACCTCGGGCAGGGTCCTGTTCGAAAAGGAGCCTGACAAGAGGATGGCTCCCGCCAGCATCACGAAGATCATGACGATGCTCCTCGCGATGGAGGCGATAGAGCAGGGGAAGGCCAGCCTGGACGATATGGTAGTCACGAGCGAGCACGCCATGGAGATGGGGGGGTCGCAGATCTGGCTTGAGGTGGGCGAGGAGATGTCCCTTGCCGATCTCATGAAAGCCATCGCCATCGTCTCAGCGAACGATGCCAGCGTCGCTGTGGCGGAGCACATTGCCGGTAGTGAAGAAGCCTTCGTGGACATGATGAACCAGCGCGCCCGGGAGCTCGGGATGACGGGCACCCGTTTTACCAACTGCCACGGGCTTCCTCACCGGGACCATTACACCACTGCCCGGGACATCGCCATCATGTCCCGCGCCCTCCTCCGCTACCCGAAGGTGCACGAGTGGTTCACCACCTGGATTGATTACGTGCGGGGCGGCAAGAATATCCTCGTCAATACCAACAGGCTTGTCAAGTTCTACGAAGGAGCGGACGGGCTCAAGACGGGCTTCACGGAGGAAGCTGGCTACTGCCTCGCCGCTACGGCGAAGAGGGGAGGCCTCAGGCTCATATCCGTCGTGTTGAACGTTGCCGACTCGCAGCTCCGCTTCAGGGAGGCCTCGGCTCTCCTCGATTTCGGCTTCAGGCACTACGCTGGCGTGGAGATCGCATCGCAGGGGCAGGTGGTGGCGCAGGTCGACGTGGCCCGGGGCATCGTGGAGAAGGTTGACGTCGTCGCGAAGGACCCTCTCGTGGCGGTGGTACCTCGTGGCGAGGAAGCCAAGGTGAAGAGCGAGATGACCCTTCCCGACAGGGTTAGCGCCCCGGTGCAGAAGGGGCAGAAGGTTGGGGACCTCATCGCACGGCTGGAGGACGGAACGGAGATCGCCCGCGTCGATCTGGTGGCGGCCGAGGAGGTGAAGCGGGGCAACGTGTTCAGAGTAGTGCTCCGCGCCACCCGCAACCTCTTGCGAACCCTTTTCCGGGTCGGCAAGGACTAAGTGTGGGTGCGGTAATCCCTGTCTGTGTTCCAGTAGCTGCCAGGTTGCCGGTGCTGCACTCTCTGTTTGAGTCACCGGCAACCCCTCCCAAGAGTCGGAAGCACGTCTGGACCCCACTTAGGGGACTGGGCCGGGTGCCGGCAAGTGTCGGCGAGTGCAAGGTGCTTCCGGATGCCCCGGCGACGGGGCATTTTTGCTGCCGCCGGAAGGACTCACGGTAGGGCCGTAGAATAGAGAAGGTCAGGAATGCCCAAATGGCATGATATAGCAGGAGGGCTTCGCATGAGGACCGAGACCAGGGCCATCGGCAACGTTCTGGTGGTGCGCCTCTCAGGAGAGCTCGATCTTGGCACCGCCCCCGAGTTCCGCGCGAAGCTTGAGGAAGAGCTCGACGCAAAGCCCGACATTACCAGGATATTCCTTGTGCTGCGCGACGTTACATTCATCGATAGTTCGGGCCTGGGCGCCATCCTCGGCAGGTATAGGAGGCTTCGCGCGCACGGCGGCGGGCTTTTCGCCATTGCGCCGTCGCCACAGGTGCGTAAGGTCTTCGATCTCTCGGGCCTTACGAGCATCATCCCGGTCTATGAGACCGAAGATGAGGCATGGGCGCGGGCATCGGGGGTGTAGCGGGATGAGCGCGACCAACCATGTGACCCTTGAGTTTCCGGCCATCGCTCAGAACGTGGAGTTTGCCAGGGTCGCGGTGGCCTGCTTCGCATCGCAGATCGACTCGTTCACCATGGAGGAGATCGACGATATCAAGCTCATAGTTTCCGAAGCCGTCTCCAACGTCGTGCTCCATGGGTACGACAGCCCTGGTGGGCTCGTGCGCGTTCACGCTGTCATCGAAGGAAACGTCCTCACCATCACTGTCGAGGATACGGGCCGCGGCATCGCCGACGTTGAGCAGGCTCGCCAGCCAGCCTTCACGACGTCCCCCGACCGCATGGGGATGGGTTTCACCATCATGGAAGCTCTGTCCGACGACCTCGACGTCTCGTCCAGGCCTGGGGCCGGAGTGCGAGTCATCATGAAGAAGGCTCCGCGCATGGCAGGGAGCGAGGAGCATGAACGACGGTCTTGAGCGCATGCGGTTCCCCGACACGCCTCTTCTCTCCGACGAGGAGGTTCGCGAGCTTGCCGCGCGCATCCGCGCCGGAGACGTTGAAGCCCGCGAGGAGCTTGTCTCGAGGAACTTGCGGCTCGTGATGAGCATAGTCAGCCGCTTCCTGGAAAGGACGAGCGACCCCGAGGACCTGTTCCAGGTTGGGTGTCTGGGCCTTCTGCACGCTGCAGACAGGTTCGACGCATCCCTCGGCACGCGGTTCTCCACGTACGCCGTTCCCGTCATTATGGGGGAGATCAGGCGACACCTTCGCGACACGGGGGCGGTGAAGGTGGGGAGGACGCTGCGGGAGCGGGCAGCGAGGGTTGAGACGGCGCGGGCGCAACTTCGAGTCGCTCTCGGTCGCGATCCGACGGTAGAGGAGGTGTCGTTGGAGACGGGTCTATCCCGCGAGGAGGTCGTGGAGACCCAGGAGGCGTTTCAACCCGTCGCATCGCTCTCGGAGCCCGCCTCCGGTGACAGCCCGAGCCCGCTTGAGGAGCAGCTTGCAGCAGAGGGGTCCTTCGCCGACGAGAGGGTTGAGTCCATCGCCCTCCAGCAGGCCATGATGCGGCTGAGCCCCTCGGAGCGCGCCGTCCTGAAGTTGCGATTCTTCGACGAGATGAAGCAAGTAGACGTCGCCCGACGCCTCGGCATATCGCAGCCGCAGGTCTCCAAGATCGAGCAGAGAGCGCTCCGCCGGCTCAGGCAGGAGCTGGTCTAAGGCGACGTTCTGTTCGGCGGCATGCCACACCCCGGAGTTGCACGTTCTGCGCCCCTCCGGGGTTTCCCGTTCCGCACTCGATGGGCGGTGCTACGCAGATGCTGACTCCGACATGCAGGAAATGTGACGCGCAGGTTGGCCGAATTGGCGGCGCCTCCTCGTGCGTGTGGCCGTCAATCTCATCAGTGAGGCGCGTCTTGCAAGCTGTATGAACGCGGGACGGCGCACAACGCGCGATGGCGTATTCGCATATTGATCGAGACAAGAGGTATCAGGGAAAGCGAACAGCGGAACGCCCTGCACCGCGCGGTGTGGGGCTTCCCGTTTTGAGGCGCCCGTCCGTGGCGAGAGCCCCTGACCCGGGAATTAAAGCCCAGGGCTGTGAGCATAATTAGTTGGGAGAAAGGGGGTGGACGACTATGGCAGTGGTCAAAGTAGTCGAGCTCATGGGCGAGTCCCCCACAAGCTGGGAGGACGCGGTAAACCAGGCCGTCCGGGCTGCATCACAGACCATCAGGAATATCACCGGCGTCGAAGTGATGAACATGACCGCTTCTGTGGATAACGGGAAGGTCACCAAGTACAAGGCGGACGTGCACGTCGCGTTCGCGGTAGACGGGACGTAGTGGCAGGCCCGGCGGGGGAGGGATGCACGATGACATCGCAGAAGGCCAAGAAGCAAGTGTCGAACCTGCCCCATATGACTCAAGCCTCTCAGGAGGAGAAAAGGCGGCAGCTCGCGTACAAGGAACTTCTCCAGAAGAAGAGGCCCAGGCCGCGCTACCTGCGCAACGTGCTGGTGGCCTTCGTGGTCGGCGGCGCCATAGCCGTCCTCGGACAGCTGGTGCTCAGATTCTTCATGTCGCGGGGCCTCGACCTTGACGCGGCGTCAGCGCCCACGCTCGCAGTCATGATCCTCGTGGGCGTGATCGCGACAGGGCTCGGCATCTACGATGAACTTGGCGAGTTCGCCGGCGCCGGGGCGGCCGTGCCTATCACCGGGTTTGCCAACACGATAGTTGCCGCGGCCATGGACTTCAAGCGCGAAGGATGGGTGCTTGGCATGGGCGCGAAGATGTTCATCATCGCTGGCCCGGTAATCGTGTACGCCAGCCTTGCCGGGATCGTCGTTGCGTTCATTAAGTTCATAACCTCGCCGTGACAGGGGAGACCAGTGAACCGTGGCGGCAAAGAAGTTCGGCAGAAGCACCATCAAATTCACGAACCCTCCCATCATCGTGGGCACCGGGACGGTCGTGGGGCCAATGGAAGGCAAGGGGCCGCTGGCCTCGGATTTCGACGTGGTCCTGCCGGATCACGCGTACGGCGAGAGGACTCCAGAGAGAAGCGAGACGAAGATCCTGGAGCAAGCCGCGAAGATCGCCATCGAACGCGCCAAGATTGACAAGAGCATGGTAGACTACTACATGGCGGGCGACCTGCTCAACCAGATAATCTCGGCGGGCTATTCCGCAAGACAGCTTTCCATCCCATACTTCGGGCTCTATGGTGCGTGCTCCACGTGCGCCATGAGCCTTGCGCTTGCAGGGATGGTCATCGACGGCGGGTTCGCCGATTATGTGCTGATCGCCTGCTCGAGCCATTACCAGACGGCTGAGCGCCAGTACCGCTACCCGATAGAGCTGAACATCCAGCGCAAGACCACATCGCAGTATACCGTTACGGGTGCGGGGGCGGCGGTGCTGGCGTCCTCGGGCACCGGGCCGAAGGTAACATGGGCCACCACCGGCAAGGTGGTAGACCTCGGATCGAAAGACGTGAACGACATGGGCGGCGCGATGGCTCCCGCCGCAGCGGACACGCTCCTCACGCACTTTGGCGACACCGGCCGCGGCCCCGGGGACTACGACCTCATACTCACGGGGGATCTCGCATCGTTCGGTAGCGAGATGCTGAAGGAGCTTGTGAAGGACAACGGCGTTGAGCTGGGCGACAACTACAGGGACTGCGGCCTCATGCTGTTCGACACGAAGTCCCAGCGCGTGGGGGCCGGAGGCAGTGGGTGCGCGTGCTCTGCCGTCGTGACGTTCGGGCACGTGCTGAGAGAGATGGAAAGGGGCACGTATAGGAACGTGCTGCTCATCGCCACAGGGGCGCTCATGAGCCCGCTCAGCTGCCAGCAGGGCGAGTCCATCCCCTGCATCGCGCACGCTGTGGTGATCGAGGCGTGAGGTGGTATAGGTACGACGTGAGACGTGAGACGTGAGGCCTGAGAACGGAGGCGAGGCTGTGACGTACCTGTATGCGTTTCTCGTGGGAGGCGCCATATGCGCCATAGGCCAGCTTATCCTGGATTTCACCAACCTCACTCCCGGCCACATGCTTGTTATCCTGACGGTCGCCGGGGCGATCGCAGGGGGGCTTGACCTGTACCAACCGCTCCTCAAGTTCGCTGGAGCCGGCGCCCTCACGCCGGTTTCGGGTTTCGGGGCGTCCATCGCCAGGGGCGCGCTGGCTGAGGCGAAAAGGATGGGAATTCTCGGGCTTTTCACCGGCGTGTTCGAGTACACGGGAATGGGCATAGCAGTCGCCGTGTTCTTCGGAACGCTGGTCGCGCTCATCGCCAATCCGAAAGCGTGAGGATGTGATAGCGGCTTGGCGAAAAAGAAGGTTATCGTGGTGACAGACGGGGACGGCAGGGCGAAGGCCGCGGTGAGACAGGCCGCCCGGAACCTCGGCCTGCACTATATCGAGAGGTCCGCCGGGACTCCGACCCACGCGGGCGGCGCCGAGCTTGCGGCCATGGTAAGACAGGCTCCGGTAGAGCCCGTGATAGTCATGTTTGACGACCACGGAAAGAAGGGGAAAGGCCCTGGTGAGAAGGCTCTCGAGGACCTCGCGCGCGACGCGGGAATCGAGATCGTGGGCGCAGTTGCCGTGGCGTCCAACACCAAGGGCGACGAATCCGTAGCGGTGGATGAGTCCGTAACGAAAGAAGGAGAAGTCACCGGGAAGCCGGTGGGGAAGTCCGGCGTTCCCGAACCGACCGGGCACGAGCGGCTCGAAGGCGACACCGTCGGTGCCCTCTCCCACCTCAAGATCCCGAAGATCGTCGGGATAGGCGATCTTGGCAAGATGGATAGCGAGGATGCGGTGGAGAAGGGGGCTCTTATCACGACGAGGGCGATCCGTGAGATCCTCGAGCAACAGGGAATGTAGCCCGGCTCCCCGGAGAGGAAAACCCGGGGATCTGTCAAATGAGAGAACCTTGACGAAGGCAGGTGGTGTATCGCCGTGGGAGAGGTTGTGGGGATCCCCCGTGCCCTTCTTTACTACCACTATTACCCCATGTGGAAGGTATTCTTCGAGTCCCTGGGGGGGACCGTCGTGACCTCCGGTGAGACCACAAGGGCTGTGCTGGATGCCGGCATAAAGGTCACGGTGGACGAGGCGTGCCTTCCCATCAAGGTCTTCCACGGACACGTGCTTGCCCTCGCCGGGAAGTGCGACTACGTATTTGTCCCCAGGCTCGTGTCGGTGGAGAGGCGAGCCTTCATTTGCCCGAAATTCATGGGCCTGCCTGACATGATCCGGTGCAACTGCCACGGCATCCCCAGGATCATCGACTCGTGCATCAACCTGAGCCGGACCACCAGGGAGTACATCCACGCCGTGTACTCGACGGGCAGGATGTTCACAGGGAGCATGCTCCGGATCTTCACTGCGCACAACAAGGCGAGGGCTGCTCTTGCAAGGTACACCAGATACATCGAAAGCGGCATGACTCCGGACGAGGCGATGGCGATCATGGACCTCGCGCCCCCGTGTGATAAGCCCGCCCACAGGGCCGTGGCCGCTGCATCATCGTTGCCTGGCGCGTCAGAAGCTGTCCGCGGGTCGGGGCGCGTGGTGATCGGGCTTGTGGGACATCCTTATGTCATCTACGACCCATTCGTGAGCATGGACGTAATACGCAGGCTCCAGGAGATGGGGGCGAGCGTCGTGACGTCGGACATGCTTCCAGCGGCCATAACCGAGCGGGAGGCGGCGAGGTTTCCAAAGAGAGTGTTCTGGACTCTCGGCCGCAGGCTCCTTGGAGCGGGGTTTTACTTCCTGAGGTCGGGGACCGTCCACGGCTGCCTGCACATGAGGGCGTTCGCGTGCGGGCCGGAGTCACTCATCGGAGAAGTGCTGGAGCGCGAGTCCGCGAGATGCAGGGATGTGCCGTTCGCGACCATCACCGTCGACGAGCACACAGGCGAGGCCGGGATCCTCACCAGACTGGAGGCGTTCGTTGACGTTGTGACGCGCAGGAGAAAGCTGTGATCCTATGAAGATCACCTTCGCTCACATGGGCAACCTTTACATAACCGTGAAGGCGCTTCTCGAGGACCTCGGGGCGGAGGTGGTGGTGCCGCCCATGCCGAGCAAGCGCACTCTTTCTATAGGTTCGCGCCACTCGCCCGAGTTCGCGTGCCTGCCCCTCAAGGTGAACATCGGCAATTACATAGAGGCCATGGAGCTGGGAGCCGACACCATCGCGATGGCGGGGGGCGTGGGGCCGTGCCGGTTCGGCCTGTACGGCGAGGTACAGAGGGAGATTCTCAAAGCTCTCGGCTACGAGTTCGAGATGATCATCATCGAGCCCCCGCAGGGGAGGCTGCGCCACGTGCTGCGGCAGCTCGGGCGCCTGGTGGGGCGGAACCCGGTGGGCAAGTACGTGAGGGCGGCGAGGCTTGCCTGGGCCAAAATGACGGCTGTGGACGAGCTGGAGAAGGTGGTGCAGCGCGTGCGCCCGTTCGAGGGCCGGCGGGGCGCAGCGACCGCCGCGCTGGCGTCGGCGCTGAAGCTGGTGGACGAAGCATCGAGTATTGTCCAAGTGAAGCGGGCGCTTGAGGATGGCCGGGAGATGCTCCTCAGTGTGCGCGCACCGGAAGGTGACGCCCCGGATCCACCAAGGATAGGCATCGTCGGAGAGGTGTACGTGGTGCTCGAGCCGTTTGTCAATTTCGATGTCGAGCGCCGGCTCGGGGAGATGGGGGTCCTCGTGGAGAGGTCGATATACATAGGCGACTGGGTCAGGGAGCACCTTTTCAAGGACCTGTTTCGCCTTCGGAAAGGCAGGAGACCCTACGACCTCGCGAAGCCGTACCTGTGTCACTTCGTCGGAGGACACGGCGTCGAGACGGTAGGGCACACTGTGGAATACGCCAGGCAGAAGTTCGACGGGGTCATTCAGCTTGCCCCGTTCACGTGTATGCCGGAGATCGTTGCCCAGGATGTGCTTCCAGCTGTCTCGCGTGACTTAGGCATTCCCGTGATGACGCTCGTGTTCGACGAACATTCCTCGGATGCCGGGGTGCTCACGCGCCTGGAGGCGTTCGTGGATCTTGTCGAGAGATCGTGCCGACGGCGAGCGGCGAAGGGAGCGAGGGGGTGAGCGCGCTCATGGCACAGAAAGCATACCTTGGGGTGGACGTGGGATCGGTCAGCACGAACCTGGTACTCCTGAACGAGCAGGGCGAAGTCCTGGAAAAGCTCTACCTCCGGACCAGGGGGGAGCCTATCGCGGTCATCCAGGAGGGGATGAGGATGCTCGCTTCGGCGGCCTCGGGGATGGAGATAGCAGGGGTCGGGACCACCGGAAGCGGGAGAAGGCTCGCAGCGGTGATCCTCGGTGCGGACTGCGTGAAGAACGAGATCACCGCCCATGCTGTCGCCTCGGCGCGCGTCGTTCCCGACGTGCGGACGGTCATCGAGATCGGCGGACAGGATTCAAAGATAATAATCCTGCGGGACGGCGCTGTGCTTGACTTCGCCATGAACACGGTGTGTGCCGCGGGCACAGGCTCCTTCCTCGACCAGCAGGCCGCGAGGCTCGGTGTGCCCATCGAAAGGTTCGGGGAGCTTGCGCTCATGTCCACGACGCCCGTGCGGATCGCAGGCAGGTGCGCCGTGTTCGCGGAGTCCGACATGATCCACAAGCAGCAAATGGGCCACAGGATCGAGGACATCGTGGCAGGTCTGTGCGAAGCACTGGTCCGGAACTACCTCAACAACGTGGGCAAGGGCAAGGACATCCGGCCGCCGGTCGTCTTCCAGGGCGGGGTTGCGGCGAATGCCGGGATGAGGGCGGCGTTCGAGAAGGCCCTCGGCACTCCCGTGGCCGTACCCGAACACTACAACGTCATGGGTGCCATCGGGGCGGCCCTCCTTGCTGCGGAGGAAATGGAACGCCGGGGTGCGCCCTCGCACTTCCGTGGCTTCCAGGCCCTCGACATGGACTACTCTGCCACCAGCTTCGAGTGCAAGGGGTGCCCCAACCTGTGCGAGGTGGTGAACATAAAGATGGGGCATGAGGTCATCGCAAGGTGGGGTTCCCGGTGCGGACGCTGGGACTCCTTCTGAGGACAGGGCTAGGACCGGCCCTGTACCGGCACACGATGCGCATGCCGGGAATAAACTTGCATCATGGGCGGAGCACGCTTCCCGACCCTTTCGCAGGATCCGTGCATTAGCACCGGCGTGCCCGGCGTTTTCTTGACCCGTCCCAGCCTGCGTGCTATTATGAAGAAAACCATGGCCCGTCGGCTCAACTTGGATGTGAATGGGAGCGGAGAGCGAGTGGACCTTCGTGGGACGATGAGGATCACCGGCGACGGAAGGCTTGAGATCGGCGGCTGCACCTGCGACCGCCTGGCGAGGGAGTTCGGCACCCCGCTTTATGTCATGGACGAAGACGAGATCCGGGCGAGGTGCCGCGAGATGGCGGGAGTGCTCTCCCGCGCGTATCCGGGTACGTTCGTCGCATACGCAAGCAAGGCTTTCTCGACGCTCGCCATGTGCAGGCTTGTCCACCAGGAGGGCCTGGGCCTTGACGTGGCGTCCGGCGGCGAGCTGTACACCGCGCTTCAGGCGGGGTTTCCTCCCGGGCGCATTCTCTTTCACGGGAGCAACAAGTCCGTTGATGAGGTGGAGATGGGCGTCCGCGCGGGGGTCCTGAGGTTTGTCGTGGATAACATGCACGAGCTGGACATCCTGGAGGATGTGGCACGCAGGTTCCGAAGGAGGGTGCACGTGCAGATTCGACTCACCCCGGGCATCGAGGCGCACACTCACGATTATATCCGCACGGGACAGCTTGACTCCAAGTTCGGCCTCGGGATCGCGAACGGGCAGGCCATGGCGGCGGCGAGGAGGGTGCTTGCAAGCGAGTTTCTCGTCCTCGAAGGCCTGCACTGTCACATCGGCTCGCAGATACTTGCGGTGGAGCCTTTCGGGATGGCGGCTGCGGTGGTCATGGATTTCGCATCCGAAGTCAAGAAAGAAACAGGCTATACAGTCCGAGAGGTAAACCTCGGGGGAGGACTCGGGGTGAGATACAAGTCGGGCGAGGAGAGGGTTCCGCTCGGGAAGTACGCCTCGTTGATCTCGAAGATTATCCGGGAGAAGTGCCTTGCGCACGGGCTCGAGATGCCCCGTCTTATGGTGGAGCCGGGGCGCTACATCGTTGGCGAGGCCGGCACGACGCTTTACACCGTCGGCGCTATCAAGGAGATCCCTTGTGTGCGCAAGTATGTGGCCGTGGATGGCGGGCTTGCCGACAACCCCAGGGTAGCGCTCTACCAGGCGTCCTACGAGGCGGTGGTGGCAACGAGGGTACTTTCGCCCCCCGAGGAAAAGGTGTCAATTGCGGGTCGGCACTGCGAGTCAGGAGACATGCTTATATGGGACATCCTCCTTCCGCGCCTTCGGCCAGGCGACCTTCTGGCCGTGCTGAGCACGGGTGCATATAACTACTCCATGTCGAGCAATTACAACAGGTACCCCAGGCCTGCGGTGATCTTCGTAAAGGCCGGCATGGCAGATGTGGTGGTTGCGAGGGAAACCTACCAGGACGTGGCGGCCCGCGACCGTATCCCGGCCAGGTTCGAATTCGCGGACGACGCCTCATCGTGCGTCGGCACCGCTGGTACCGCGTGAGCGATGCGAGCGATGCGCATGAGAAAAGCGGAGGGCTGCGGGTGCCAGGCGGCAGGAAACGGGCGCCCGGCCGGAGTATAGCCCGACTATGAGACGTGCGGAGGGGAATAGATGCTGGACCTCGCTTCCATCCTGGTAACGCTGCCCATTATACTCCTGTCCCTGACCGTGCACGAATACGCCCATGCTGCGGTGGCGAACGCCCTCGGTGACCCGACGGCTAGATGGCAGGGAAGGCTCACGCTGAATCCCCTAGCCCATCTCGATGTGTTTGGGACTCTCACCCTGATCCTTACGCAGAGATTCGGATGGGCCAAGCCTGTGCCGATAAACCCTGCCTATTTCAAGGATTGGAGGCGGGGGATGATGATGGTGGGAGCGGCCGGGCCCCTCGCCAATGTGGCCCTTGCTTTCCTGCTGGCGGTACCGTTGAGACTGGGAGTTCCGATGCCTTATGTGCTGGGTCGTCTCGTCGTATCCGGGATCATCATAAACCTGGGGCTTGCAGCCTTCAACCTGATACCCATCCCACCGCTGGACGGGTCGAGACTGCTGCTCGGGGTACTGCGGGGCAGGAACCTTTACGTCTACCACCAGCTGGAATCCTACGGGTCGTTTATTCTTTTGCTCCTGGTATTCAGCGGCGCAACGAGAATCATAATGGCGCCGATCATTAATCTCCTGGCGCTGCTGGTGCTCGGACAAAGGCTGCTATGAGAGCCCGGCGCCGTTCCAGGTGTGAGCTCGGAGATCACTGTAGTCAGGCTCGAGGCCGGGTGAGGGCGGCCTGGGAGGGGCCATGGAGGGGGATGCGTGTATGACGAAACCAAGGATATTCAGCGGCATGCGACCAACCGGGAAGTTGCACCTGGGCAACCTTTTCGGTGCGCTGATAAACTGGGTCAGACTGCAGGATGACTACGACTGCGTCTACGGGGTCGTAGACTGGCACGCCTTGACCACGGCCTACGAGGACACGAGGGAGATTCGGGCGAACACCAGGGAGCTTGTGATGGATTACCTCGCGGCCGGGATAGACCCGAAGAAGAGCATCATCATACGGCAGTCCGATGTGAAGCAGCATGCCGAGCTTTGCCTGTTGTTCTCCATGATCACGCCGCTTTCCTGGCTCGAGCGTTGCCCCACGTACAAGGAGCAGCTTCGCGAGCTCGAGGGGCGCGAGATCATGACCCACGGGTTCCTCGGCTACCCTGTGCTCATGGCCGCCGATATCCTGGTGTACAAGGCCGACGCCGTGCCGGTCGGCGAGGATCAGTTGCCCCATCTCGAGCTTACCAGGGAAATAGCCAGGCGGTTCAACTTCCTCTATGGTCCCGTGTTCCCAGAGCCGCAGCCTAAACTGAACGAGGTCGTCCTCCTCCCGGGCACCGACGGGCGGAAAATGAGCAAGAGCTATAACAACGTCATCGAGATGTCTGCCAGCGCCGACGAGGTCCGCAGTGCCATAGGGAACATGGTCACCGACCCGGCCAGGATTCGCCGCACCGACCCCGGCCATCCCGAGGTGTGCTCCGTCCATGCGCTCCACAAGGTCTTCTCCCGCACCATGCTCGACGATATAACGAGGGAGTGTGTGAACGCGGGTATCGGGTGCGTCGACTGTAAGAGGCGGCTTGCAGATGCGGTCAACGAATTCCTCGAGCCCATCCGACAGCGCAGGAGAGCCCTGGAGAAGGAGCCGGGCCTGGTTGATGACATCCTCGCCGACGGGGCGAGGCGGGCGCGGGTCTTGGCCGAAGCAACCCTTGAGGAAGTCAGGAAGGCGATGCGGATTTGACCACGATCCCGGTGAACGTTTCAGGCTTTTCCGGCACGCTCGAGGACCTTGCGCGGGCGATCGAGAGGGGAGATGCCGATGCCCGGTCCGTGTCGGTTTACGAGGTGATTCGCGCTTGTTTTGATGAACTGGAACGCTCAGGGGAGCCCGGGCTCGACGAGGTGGGCGGGCTGCTCGCAGCCGCTAGCGCCCTTGTAGCCGCCAAGGCGAAGGCTCTTCTGCCGCCGGAGCGCGAGGCCGACGAAGCCCCGGGTGCGTCCGGCGAAGGTGAGGGCGTGGCCGAAGGCGAGGGCGAGGGCGGAGACGATGATGGCGAGGACGACGCCAATAGTGCCCTCATAGCCCATCTCATGGAGTATCGCATCTTCAAGGAGGCCGTGGAGGAGCTTGCCAGACGCGATGAGGCCTGGCGCCTGGTCTACCTGAGGAACTCCTTCCCGTCCGGGCTGCGGAGCGTGCGCCCTCCTGAGGGAGTCAGCCTGTCCGACCTCATCCAGGCCCTTCGGAGGGTGCTGGAGGGCATCCCGGAGGATGAGTTCACCGCTCTTCCAACGGACGACCTGTCTATAGAAGAGAAGATGGATGCCATCCTCATACGGCTCCGCCAGAGGGGCAAGCTTGTGTTCCGGGAGCTTTTCGATGGCCCTGTCATCACCCGTTCCGAGGTGATAGCCGTATTCCTCGCACTGCTGGAGCTTATAAGGCTTGCGAAAGCAGTGGTGCGCCAGGATGCCCACTTCGGGGAGATCCTGATACTGCCTGCGGTCGGGGGATCCGACCATGGGGTATAGAGAGGCCAGAGCCGCCATCGAAGCGATGGTTTTTGCATCACCCCGCCCTATCACCGCGCGGGAGATGGGAGAGATCCTTGGCATCGATCCACGGACAGTGGACGCCATCGTGGACGACCTCCGGCGCGAGTACGACGAGGAAGGACGGGGTGTGCAGATCGTTTTCGTCGCGGGCGGATATCAGATGGCGACCAGGCCTGCGCATGCTGACTACATAGCCAGGCTGAACGTGGGGACCCGGCAGGCCCTTTCCAGGCCTGCGCTGGAAACGGTGGCCATGATAGCTTACAAGCAGCCCATCACCAGGGCTGAGCTGGAGACTATCCGTGGAGTGAGGGTTGACGGTGTGCTCAGCACCCTCATCGAGCGGGGGCTGGTGCGGCCGGTGGGCCGCAAGAAGGCGCCCGGCCGGCCCGTTCTCTACGGAACGACCCCCGAGTTCCTTCGCTGGTTCGGCCTGGCATCCCTCGACGATCTCCCACCTATCGAAGGAGACGCAGCTACCCTGCCTGGCTTCGGCCTTCGCTCTGCGCCCCGGTCGTCCTCCCGCCGCGGGGGTGTTGCACGGCCTGCTCGGGGATAATACTATGATGAGGCACCCTCGGGGTGCCCGGGCTTCGGGTGCGCAGCGTGCCTACGGAGGCGAGGGCGGAGGCGACCAAGTTGCGTTGGGCTGTCATTGTCATAGCCTGCATCCTCGGCGTCGTAGCGCTGCTTCTTGTCCTGGTCATGCTTCCCCTGAAGGTGTCCGTGCGTTTTGCGAGGACGCGCGGACATAGCATCATTCGCGTATGGGTAGGCGTCCTGTCGGGGCTGATATGGGTCCCAGTCTACCGCAATGTGCCCCGCCCTAAGGAGGGGAGAGAAGGGGAGAGGGCAGGGGAGTGGGAGGCGGAGGACGGGACGTCCGTCGTGGCGAGATGGATATCCCGGGCCCAGGCTCTCTTGCGGTCTCTTGGAGATTCGGGTGATGGGAACGCGCAACAGGGAGACCGGGGTCGGGCCGGCCGAGCGTCCCGGTCCAGGCGGGCCGGCGGCGGCCAGGGACCGGGACCGCGGGCGGCGCGACGCCGCCACGACGTGCGACGGCGCATCGGCCGCTTCTTTTACGCCGCCCTGAGGTCGACAGGCCTCGACGTGCACAGGCTTTGGATCCGTGTGGAGCTTGGGTCAGGCGAAGCTGCTACGAGCGCCATCGGGGTCGGTCTGGCATATGCCCTCATTAACACGGGGCTTGCCGCATTTCCCGTGCCGCTCCGGTTTCCTCTGGGAAGACCCGAGATCAGGATCACCCCGCGCTACGACCGCGCAGGCCTCGACGCGTCCGTGGACTGCATAGTGGCTTT
Organism: Bacillota bacterium; assembly: GCA_012516125.1. GTDB lineage: Bacteria > Bacillota > SHA-98 > UBA4971 > UBA4971 > UBA6256. The sequence continues at coordinate 17,002 of JAAYXB010000039.1, forward strand.
GACCCCAGGTTATATTATCCTGCGGGGCATCCAAATCAGACGCAGGAGGCGACGCGTGTCATGCCCGACCACCCGATAGAGGCGCTCATGAAGACGACCATGGACAGCATCAAGGAGATGGTGGACGTCAACACCATCCTGGGAGACCCCGTGGAGACCCCTGATGGGACCGTCATCCTCCCGGTGTCCCGTGTGACGTTTGGGTTCGCTGCGGGTGGTAGTGAGTTCCAAGCGGCAGGTGGTGAGTCCCCCGGGCAGGGCCAGGGAGGCGCGGCAAACGGCGCAGCAGGTCTTCCCTTCGGCGGCGGGGCAGGAGCGGGGATCACCGTGCAGCCCGTGGCGTTCCTTGTGGTGGGACAGGGGCAGATCCGCGCGCTGCCCGTGGACGGAGGGGCCATCATAGACAGGCTCATCGACGTGGTGCCTTCCATCCTCGGCCAGATGTCCGGCAGAAAGCGCCAGAGCCCTGCCACCTCAGAGGCCCAAGCCCAGGCCCAGAGGCCTAACGTTCAGGGCGGGGCCCAGTGAGCCCACATCCTTCCCCAGGTTGCATTCTTCCCGGTTGTGCTGTAAAATCTTCCTGTTAGAAGAGGCCCTTTTGGCTGGAGGGCGGGGGCGCCCCGCTGTTTTGTGCGCTTCGCCGTCCGCCGATTACTGTACAGTCGGGATGGAGATGATAACCATGCGCCAGTTTGCCGTGATCGGGCTGGGGAAGTTTGGCACCAGCGTGGCTCGGACTCTCGCCAAAATGGGGCACGAGGTCCTAGCCATCGACATAGACCCCGACAAGGTCCAGCATCTTGCCGACGAGGTAACCCACGCGGTGCAGGCCGATGCCACAGACGAAGAGGCGCTCCGGGCACTCGGCATCCGCAACGTCGACGTGGCTGTAGTCACCGTCGGCCAGGACATCAGGTCGAGCATTCTCACGTGTATGATACTGAAGGAGATCGGGGTCGCACACGTGGTCGCCAAGGCCACCGACGAGCTTCACGGCAAGCTTCTCGAGAAACTGGGCGTGGACAGGGTAGTCTACCCGGAGCGAGACATGGGCGTCAGGCTGGCCAACAGCCTCGGCTCGTCCAACATCCTCGAGTACATCGAGCTGTCCCCTGATTACGGCGTGGCCGAGATCGTGGCGACGGAGGAATTCGCCGACAAGACCCTGAGGGAGCTGAACCTCCGGGCTCACTACGGCACCAACGTGGTCGCCATCCGCAGCGGCAACCAGGTGAAGGTCTCGCCTGGCGCTGATGACAGGGTGCATGAAGGTGACGTTCTCGTGATCCTCGGTTCGGTGGAGAGCCTCGACAGGCTCAAGAAGATGAGGTAGTCCCGGCTGGTGGTTCTATCGTGGAAAGGCTGCAGAAGGTGCTTGCGGAAGCAGGTGTGGCTTCGAGAAGGCATAGCGCCGATATCATCCGCGAGGGCCGGGTGCAGGTCGACGGCGTGGTCATCCGCGAGCCGGGGGCGAGGGTGGACCCGGCGCGCGTTGAGGTTAAGGTCGACGGGAAACCCATTGCCATCGACGACACTAAAGTATATTTGCTCCTCAACAAACCCGCAGGATACCTTTGCACGGCTCGCGACCCGCAGGGTCGCCCGACCGTGCTGGACCTCGTGCCACCCTCAGGCCACAGGCTCTTTCCCGTGGGAAGGCTTGACTTTGATACCGAGGGCCTTCTCCTTCTCACAAACGACGGCGACGCAGCGTACGCGCTAACTCACCCCAGGTTTGAGGTGCCGAAAACGTACGTCGCGAGGGTAGAGGGGGTGCCGGGCGAGCGGGAGCTTGAGGCACTCAGGCGGGGAGTAAGGCTGGGCGACGTCGTGACGGCGCCGGCAAGAGTCAGGGTGGTGAGGAACGACGCCAGCTCTGCTGTGCTGGAGATCGAAATCCATGAGGGAAGGAAGCGCGAGGTCCGGGACATGCTCGCGGCGGTGGGCCACCCGGTCCTGCACCTGAAGAGGACTCGCCTGGGCAGGCTCGTCTTGGGCGACCTCAGGCCCGGGTCGTGGAGGCACCTAACCCCCCGGGAGGTCCGCTGGGTGCGGGAGCTTGCAGCGAAAGGCGCTGCAGGGAAGGCCTCGCGGCAGGTGCCGCCGGGGAATGGAGACATGGGTGGCCCAGGGGAGGCAGGATATTGACGAGCTGTGCAGAATAGTGTCGCATGTGCCACTGGGGCCTGGGTGCGACCGGTCATTCCACGTGAGCTGCGAGGTCGGCTGAGAGTTGAGCAACAAGTCTGGCCGAGGACGACGCGTGATCGCGATAGGAGGCGGGCCCGCCGGCCTCATGGCCGCTATCACGGCGGCTGCGAATGGGGCGAGGGTCATCCTGCTCGAGCGCAACCCCGAGGTCGGGCGCAAGCTCCTCCTGACCGGGGGAGGCAGGTGCAATTTCACTCACGACACCGATGTCGAGGGCCTCGTGGCCGGAATGCCGGGGAACGGCAGGTTCCTGTACTCTGCTTTCGCTGCATTCGATTCCGCAAGGCTGAGGGGTTTTCTCGCCAGCCTGGGTGTGGAGAGCAGAGCCGAGGATGACGGAAGGGTGTTTCCGTTCTCTGGGATCGGAAGGGACGTGCTGACCGCTCTCATGACCTGCGCCCGCAAGAAGGGCGTGGAGATGAAGTGCCTATGGAAGGCCGAGCGCATCCTCGTAAGGGACGGCAGGGTATGCGGGGTCATCGCGGGTAGGGTGCCGATGAGCCCCGGGCTCATATCATGCGATGCGGCGATAATCGCGACCGGCGGGATAACGTATCCTATGACGGGGTCCACCGGTAGCGGTCACCGGATGGCAGCCGAGCTTGGCCACACCATAGTGGAGCCGAGAGCGTCCCTGGTGCCGCTCGAAACCGAGGAGCCGTGGGTTCCGGGCCTTGCAGGCCTCGCCCTGCGCGGCGTGGCGGTAACGTCCTTCGTCGCGGGGCACAAGGTGGAGACCAGGTTCGGGGAGATGCTCTTCACGCACTTCGGAGTGTCCGGGCCCGTGGTCTTGGCTCTTTCGCGCGAGCTCGCGCTTGCCCTCGGGCGCGGGGAGGGTCCCGTGAGGCTCGTCGTGGATCTCAAGCCGGGGCTTTCCCAGGCAGAGCTCGACAGAGAGCTGCGGGGGGCCTTTGACCGGTACTTTCGCCGTCGGGTTCCCAATGCGCTGCTCGAGCTTGTGCCGGCGAGACTCATATCCCTCGTGGTCCGCGAGGCAGGCATACCCGAGGCGAGGCCAGTTTCGCAGGTTACGCGCGAAGAGAGACTTGCGCTGGGAGGGGTCATCAAGGGCCTCGTTCTGACGGTCAGGGGAACACGACCGGTGGAAGAAGGGATGGTCACCGCGGGTGGGGTGAGCGTGGAGGAGATCGACCCGCGCACGATGGGGTCAAGGCTGGTGTCCGGGCTGTATTTCGCCGGGGAGGTCATTGACGTGGATGGCACGACGGGTGGGTTCAACCTGCAGGCTGCGTTCTCCACGGGTTATCTGGCCGGCCTTTCCGCTGCCAGAGGAGAGGCGGTGGCATGCGATGCCCGATAGCGCCGGGTCCTCCGAGCCGAGTCGTTTTCTCGTCCGCCTCGAGTGGGCCTTTTGCGTGGCGTTTCTGGTGCTCCTGACCCTTGCTATCTTCGGGCAGGCGGCTCTCCTCACAGAGCGGGGAAAGGAGCGCCTCAGCAGGGTTGATCGTCTCGAGGGGAGAGCGCTGCGGGTAGTCGGTAGCCTTCAATGATTTACCCGGCAATTCCGTGTGGAAGAAGAGGAATCGCGGTATAGATGTCGAATAAGGAAAAAGTTAGAACGAGGCGTCCCGTGATCGCTATCGACGGTCCGGCCGGCGCCGGCAAGAGCACTGTGGCTAAGGCCATCGCAAGCATATTTGGGCTGCGCTATGTCAGCACGGGCCACTTTTACCGGGCGGTGGCGCTGAAGGCTTTGCGCCTCGGGGTGGACCTCACATCAGAGGAGTCTCTCACGGCGCTCGCCAGATCCATCGACATCGCCATACGCCAGGATGCGCACGGCGATTCGCGCACGTTCCTTGACGGCGAGGACGTCACCGACAGCCTTGCCTCGCCCGAAGTTGATGCGTGCGTGTCAGAGGTGGCCCGAGTCCCCGGGGTGAGGCTCGCGCTTCTTGACCAGCAGAGGTTGCTTTCGCGCGAGGGTGGGGTCGTGATGGATGGGCGCGACATTGGCACGGTCGTGGCACCCGATGCCGACCTGAAGGTATTCCTTGTCGCCACGCTCGAGGAAAGGGTCCGGAGGCGCCTTGCCCAGGCTCGAGAGAGGGGATGCGAGGCCTGCCATGGGGCAGTGGCCGCCGGGGTGGCCCACCGGGACCGGATCGACAGCGAGCGAGAGGTCGCGCCGCTACGGCCTGCTCCGGATGCGATCGTCATCGACACAACCGGCAAGACCCCGGAGGAAACCATTGCCGAGGTTGCCCGGCTTGTTGCTTGCGCGACGGGCGATCGCGCACCTGCGCCTGTGTCGTCGCGCGCCGAGGGGGAACGAGCTTGTTCTACGTGATAGCGCGGGCGATCTTGCGGGTGGTTCTCAAGATCGCTTTCAAGATACAGGTTGAGGGTGAGAGCAATGTCCCTTCAGAAGGGCCTGTGATCCTGGTAGCAAACCACCTGAGCATGCTTGACCCGATAGTCCTTGGGTGCGCGATCCGAAGGCCGGTCAGGTTCATGGCGAAGCATGAACTGTTCTCGAATCGGCTGTTCGCCCGGGTTCTCACGAGTCTGGGGGCGTTCCCGGTGAGACGCGGGCAAGCTGACAGAGAAGCGTTCCACAAGGCGCTCGAGGTCCTTTTGAAAGGGCAGGTCCTTGGGATATTCCCCGAGGGCACTCGCAGCCTCACCGGCCGCCTCCAGGCGCCGTATTCGGGGGCGGTGGTCCTTGCCGAGAAGACCGGCGCGCCGATCGTGCCCGTAGGCATCGTTGGCACAGACAGGATCCTGCGAAAGGGTGCCGTGCTTCCGAGGCCCGGGAGTATCTTAGTAAGAGTGGGGAAGCCGATATACGCGTCGCGCTTCTCGCAAGGGCCGGCGCAAGAAGCAGGGAGAACGGCGGTCGACCTGAAGAGCGTCATGATGCAGCATATAGCTGAGCTCATTGCAGGCGGCGCGCAGGCGACGAGATAATCTTCGTTCGGTGTTGGGAGATAATAAGTGGAACGGAACAATCGGTTTCATGTCACTTTGAGCGAGCGGACCGGGTTCTGCTACGGGGTCCGTCGCGCTGTAGGGATCGCGGAGGAAGCGGGCTCCAGGGGGCCGGCGTTCACGCTTGGGCCCCTGGTGCATAACCCGCAAGTTGTGGAAAGGCTGAGGGAGAAGGGCGTTACGCCCGTCGCGGGACTCGGTGAGATCAAAGAGGGAATCCTCGTAGTGCCGTCTCACGGGCTGCCGCCTGATGTGCTGGAAGAGGCGAAAAGACGTGGACTGGACGTGGTCCATGCCACCTGTCCCAACGTCCGGCGCACTCAGAGGCTGGTCGCAGATCTGAAGCGTAGGGGTTATCAGGTGTTCATCGTTGGAGACGAGGGGCATTCCGAGGTCGTCGGGCTTGTCGGATGTGCCGGAGGCGATGCTCGGGTTGTGAGGTCGGCCGAGGACGTCCTCTCTGGCCTCGTGAGGCCCAGGGTCGGTGTCGTTTGCCAGACCACCCAGACGGTTGAAGCGTTTCGCCAGGTGCTTGCCGCCCTAGCTTTGCGGGCGAAGGAACTTGTGGCCTACAATACAATATGCAATGCAACGGGAGAGAGGCAACGGGCCGCGCGCGAGCTCGCACGGTCAGTAGATGCCATGATCGTGGTGGGCGGGCAGGCCAGCGCGAACACGCGGAGGCTCGCCGAGATCTGTGAGGCCGAAGGAGCGAAGGTGTACCGGGTCGAAACCGCATCCGATCTGGATTCTCTGGATCTTTCTGGCGTAAGGTCGGTGGGGATTGCGGCGGGGGCATCGACGCCGAATTGGGTTATCGAGGAGGTCATGGAGAGGATGAGCGTGCTGGGCGAAGACAGGATGGACGAAAGGGAGGAACCAATGGTCGCACAAGGGGACGAGAAAAGCCCGCTGGCAACTCGCGGCGACGGGGAACCCTACGACCGGGAGCACGAGTGCTGCGGCGAGGGCGAGATAGCGCCGAGAGGCGAGAACGGGGCGGAGGCCGCTCCTTGCAATGCGACCGCTGCCCCTGGGGATGCGCGCCCGGAGGATGGGGCACGCGAAGAACCGGATGGGCCGCCGAATTCTGCGCAGGCGAAGCCGGGGTCGGAACCCGAGCTGGGGCCGGAGACGTCCGAGTCAGCTGAGGCGGGCGGTGATGCCGGAGCGCAGGGTGAGGTGGTGCCTGGCGCGCCTTATGCAATGGCCCAGACGGAAGCCGAGGAGATGCGCGCTGGAGAGGAGATATCCGAGGGGGATATCGTCAAGGGCACGGTCGTTGCCGTGCATCCTGACGAGGTCCTTGTCAATATCGGTCTTAAGTCCGAAGGCGTCGTGCCAAGGTCCGAGATCTCCAGAAAGCCGGTGCAGTCATGCCTCGACGTTGTGCGAGAGGGGCAGGAGATAGAGGTCCTCGTGGAGAGGCTCGAGGATAAGGAAGGCAGGCCGCGCCTTTCCAAGAGAAAGGCTGACACGGAGCGCGCCTGGGCGGCGGTCCAGAGGGCGCTCGATACCGGCGAGGTCATCGAGGGCGAGGTTACTGATGTCGTCAAGGGCGGTGTGGTGGTAGACGTGGGTCTGCGGGGCTTTGTCCCGGCCTCCCATGCGAGCCGCCGTCCGATGGCCGACCTCTCACCGCTTGTCGGCCAGACCCTGCGGATGAAGGTCCTCGAGGCTGATCGCGCCAAGAGGAACGTGGTGCTCTCGGCACGTCTCGTTCAGGAACAGGAGGCGGCCGAGGCGAAGGCCAGGGTGCTTGAGTCGCTCCAGGAGGGTGAGGTCGTCGACGGCGTCGTCAAACGCGTTGTGAACTTCGGCGCGTTCGTGGACATCGGCGAAGGTGTCGAGGGCCTGCTGCACGTGTCTGACATGGCCTGGACGAGGACTACCGATCCCCGCGAGGTGGTGAAGGAAGGCGACCACATCAGGGTGAAGGTGCTCTCGGTGGACAGAGAGCGGGAGAGGATTTCCCTCGGGCTCAAGCAAACCCTGCCGGATCCCTGGGAGGATGTAACGTCCCGTTACCCTGTCGGCAGCATCGCCACGGGTAAGGTCACGAAGCTGGCCGACTTCGGCGCCTTCGTGGAACTCGAGCCTGGGATCGAGGGGCTCATCCACATATCTCAACTCGCAGATAGAAGAGTGTCGCGCCCGGATGAAGTCGTGAAGCCCGGAGACGAGGTGTCCGTGAAGGTCATCAGTGTGAGACCTCGGGACCACCGCATCGGGCTGAGCCTGAAAGAAGCTCAGGCCGAAGGCGACAAACAGGCATTCAAGAAATACGCCGACAAGGAGGACGAAGCCGGGCCCACCCTCGGAGACGTGTTCGGGGATATCCTGAAGAACTCTAAGTGAGGGTGCGTTAGTTCTCGCCCCTCTTCCAGTAGTTGCCGGGTTGCCGGTGTTGCACTCGGGGACGGCGCCCCAAGCGGGGCGCCTTGACAAAATCCGGCCTGTCCGGCCAGTGGCCGGATTTTGACGCCCCTCGTGCAATCACCGGCAACCCCTCCCAAAAGTCGGGAGCATTTTTGCACCCCCACTTAGGGAGGAGTAGACACATCTCGGGCTTTGGGCGAGGTGGCCCGTGATTGCGCGTAGGGCCGGCGGCTGGGTGGAGCCGCCGGCCTTCCTGTTGCGCATAAGCTCGGGCGTTTCAGGGTACCCTACCTTCCAGAGTGTGGCAGAATCGTCTTTCGCGCACGCGAGAAGGTTCCCCACCGGGAAGGGAGGCGACAACAGAGCATGACTGTAGGGCTTGTCATCCTGCTCGGTGTGAGCATTCTAGTTTTCCTCGGGGTCACCCACCGGGTGTTGGACAGGATGCACCTCACTGACAGGCAGGCTCTTGTGGCGCTTGGTCTAATGCTCGTCGGGAGCTTCGTTGATGTGCCGATCTACCGTGGCATCCAGTCCGTGAGCGTCAACCTCGGGGGAGCTGTGGTACCCATCGTTCTCGCCATATACGTGCTGGCACGCGCGGACACTCGCCTCGAGACAGGGCGCGGGGTCCTCGCGGCCATCATAACGGGGATTGCCCTCTTCGCTCTCACAAGGCTCTTTACCTTCGAGGAGGGCCGCACCATCCTCGATCCCCTGTACGCCTTCGGCCTTGTGGCGGGAGTCGTCGCTTATCTCGCGGGAAGGTCCAGGCGGGCGGCGTTTGCCGGGGCCGTGCTGGGTGTGGTGCTCCTTGATGCGGTCCATCTCGTGGAGGTAACGGTCAGGCAGATGCCGGCCACGGTGCACCTGGGCGGGGCTGGGGTGTTCGACGCAGTGGTGATAGCGGCGGTGGTCGCGGTGGGCCTTGCCGAGGTATTCGGCGAGGCCATGGAGCGGATACAGGGCGGCCCGGTCTCCAATGTCGAGCGCGAGGTGAGAGTGGACTCGCCTGTGGCGGGGAAAGGTCGCGACACAGGCATGGGTCGGCGGGAGGGAGCGCCCATGCACGAGGGCAGCGCCGGGAGGGATGAGAATGACCAGGTCTGACATGCGCCTGTCGGGCGTGGGAGCCGGGCGTCGGCATCAGGTTGCGGCACTGGCCCTTGCGACGCTGGTGGGCGTGACGGCGATGGCCGCCGCTATCTTTTCGCTCCCGGCCTTCGCCCACGAGGAGCGCAGCGAGGGGTATTACACGGTGCTCGACGAGGACAGGCGCGAGATCTTCATGACCGCCATTATGGTCGCCCCCGGCGACATCTTTATCGCCGAAGACAACCACGCCTACGAGATCACCTACGTAGAAGGCGACAGGGCGCATGCCGTGTTGCTGGGCGTCATGGCGCCTGAGGAAGAGCCCCAAGGCGGAGGGCGCGGCGCGCTGGGGCGCGCGTTCTCGACCGCCGTCTCGGCGCTGCGGAGCGTATTCCTGGGACAGGGTGCGGCGGGCAGCGGCAGAACGATTGTGCTGTATAACACGCACAGCGACGAGTCGTACGAGCCCACGAGCGGGACTCCGACCAAGGACTGGGGCGACGTGTACAGGGTCGCGGCCGCCTTCGAGAACGCCCTCAAGAAGCAAGGGTTCCACGTGGTGAGGTCCACAGCCAACCACAATCCCCACGACGGCGGGGCGTATGCGAGGTCCAGGCGAACCATGGCCCAGCTCATGAGGCAGAATCCCATAGCTGCGTTCGACATTCACAGGGACGCGGTGCCGCCCCAGGCATACAGGGCGACGGTGGCAGGCGAGGACGTCACCAGGATCACCCTGGTGGTGGGCCAGCAGAACCAGACCAGGGGCCAGAACATCCTGTTCGCAGAGCAGCTCAAGGCCGCCGCCGACCGCCGGGCGCCGGGCCTCATCAAGGGCATCTTGTGGGCTCAGGGCGACTATAACCAGGACATGCTCGGCCGCTCGGTGCTGATGGAGGTCGGCGCGCACACCAACCGGCTCGACGAGGCCGAGCGCGCTGTGGATCTCTTCGCATCGTCCATCGGGCCGGTGCTGGGCGCCGCAGCGCCCGGGGTCGGAGTGGTGAGGGGCGGTGTGGGGCGTGCGGTGGCCTGGATAGTCGGCCTCATCGTCGTCGCAGGGGGAGCGTACCTCGCCGCGAACTCGGACAACTGGCGGAAGATCCGATCGAGGCTTGCCGGGATCGGGGCGCGCGGGCTCCTCAATCTCCTGGGCCTGCGCCGCAGGAGAAAGTAGTGACCTTCGGTGGCTGAGGGACATTTCCTGCGAATCGCCGCGGCTGTCGCGGTCGGCACCTTTGCCCGCCTCATCATGCTGCGGTCCGATTACAGGCAGTATCCGAGCTATCCTCACGCATACGTGGTTCATCTGAGCCTGGGGTTCATAGCCGCGAGCCTCGGAGCACTCGCTGTCCCCGCGGTAGTTACTCGCAACTTCATGGCAGCGAGCATCCTGGCCCTCGCGGGCCAGCAGTTCCGCGAGGTGCGAGACATGGAGCGGAGGAGCCTCGAGAAGCTGGAGGACACGGAGCTCGTGCGCAGGGGCACGGCGTACATCGAGGGCATAGCCCGAGTGTTCGAAGCCAGGAACTACCTTGCCATGGCCGCAGCTCTCGCAACCAGCCTCGTGTCGTACGCGCTTCCCCTCCCTCAGGGAATGGCCGTCGTCGCGGGCATTGCGTGCGGGCTTTTCACCGCCGCTGTCATCAGCGGCGTCCTCGGGCGCAGGGTCGTCGGGGACATCGCCGTCGTGCGGAAAGGGCGCATCCGGTTTGACGGGCCGTTCCTTTCGGTGGACGGGATCGTGCTGGCGAACATCGGCCTCGCGGAAGCGCGGTCCATCATCGAGACGCAAGGGATTGGGGTGGTGGTGGAGCCGAAGGACGATAATGCCCGGGCGACCCTGGCGAACGTTGGCCAGAGACAGGCCATAGTGCATGACGTGGCGAGCATAATGGGTGCGAGAGTTGACGTGAGCGAGCGTGACTTCACGCCGCTTATGCGCCTCGATATCACCACCGGCAGGGCGGGCTTGGTCATAGTGCCCATTGAGAGAGATGTCGAGGCGCTCCTGGAGGTCGTGAGGAGGGTGCCTGTCATCGAGACATCAGTCCGCAAGCCTCTAGCCACGCGGGCGGGCCGCATCGCCGCGGACTGATTCGGTCGTTGCACATCGGCCCTGAGACACAGGAAGACATCAGAACGCACAAAGGCTGGGCTGGAAGCATGGATGTAACGCTGGAACATGTAATCGCAGCGATCGTCACAACAAGGCGCGACAGGGCCGGAGGCGGGGCCCCGATATTCTTCGCCGATGATGATGAGGATCTGCACAGGACGGCTGTCTACCTGGCCAAGATCCTGGATGGCGTGGCGCACGACCTTGGTGGCGGCACATTCATCGTGGTTAAGCACTAAGCTCGTTTTCCGCAGTAGAAACGTCTTCCCAGCTAAAGGGCGCAATGGTTGCATGCCGCAAAACAGTTGGAGGACCCCGGCAACTGGCCTTTTAGCAGGTCATTTCTCAATTTGGCCGCGCTCCTAATGCGGAAAGTGGGCTAAGTGAGGGTGCAGAAATGCTGCCGACTTTTGGGAGGGGTTGCCGGTGATTGCACGAGGGGTGTCAAAATCCGGCCACTGGCCAGACGGGCCGGATTTTGGCGAAGCGCGCCCCGCTTGGGGCGCCGTCCCCGAGTGCAACACCGGCAACCCGGCAACTACTGGAAGAGGGGCGAGAACTAACGCACCCTCACTTAGGAGCGTGGAGCGCGGCGTTCCACCACGGCCGGGCTGATGGACGGAGGGTGCCCCCGGATGAAGGTGATCTACCACTGTTACGGAAGCTCACACTCATCGGTTGTAGCGGCAGCCATTCACCTCGGGTGGCTGCCTTCTGATAGGATACCCGAGCCTCGCGAGATCCTGGGGCTGCCGCACTACGATAAGACGAACCCGGACCAGATCGGCACCTGCTTCTTTATGGGCACCGACGAAGCCGGGAGGGAAGTGTATATCATCGGCATGGGCACCGCCAAGGGTGTGGTAAAGCGGGCCGTGGAAAGCATCTTCCGGATTTGCGGGGTATCGCGGGATGAGTACGTGTTGGTGGATACCCTGCCGGAGGTCGGCCTCGTGACCAAGATCGGCGGCTTCCTCTCGAGAGCGGTGGGCCTCATCGGGGTGGGGCGGCCGCTCACCGTGTGGGGGATGAGACACTCCTACCCGAAATTCGTGCAACTGGTGCGGGAAGTCAAGCGGCGTCTTGACGGCGGCGCGGCCGGGTGAACCCGGCCTTGCGCGGTCGCACAGCGGGCAGTCACAGCGGTCGGGAGCGGCCGGTCGCAGCAGCGGAGCGGCCGGTCGCAGTTGACACTCAAAATGGGGTGTGGTACACTGATCCCGTCCTTTGATGCCCGCAGCGGGCCCAACCGAAAGGAGAGAAACCAGGGGTGAAGAGCAAGAGGTCGCTTACCGCAGTCATAGCCATAGTGGTTCTTGGCCTCGTAGCCATCGGTGCTGTATGGACGTACTCTGATCTCAGGGCTGTCGCCAAGGTGAACTCCACGTCCATCACCTGGAAGGAGTTTCACTCCGCACTGGAAAAGCAGTCCGGCAGGCAGCTCCTGGCCAAGATGATCCGCGAGGAGCTTATGAAGCAGGGTGCTGCCAGGTACAACATCCAGGTGACCGACGAAGACGTGGCCGCCGAGGTTGATGAGCTCAAGGCGCAGTTTGGCTCCGACGCCGGCCTGGAGCAGGCGCTTTCCCAGTACGGGATGACCCTCGACGATCTCCGCGACCAGATCCGGACCAACCTGTTGCTCGAGGCGATCGCGTCGAAAGACGTAACGATCAACGACGACGAAGTGAAGAAGTACTACGAAGAGCACAAAGACGAGTTCAAGGAGCCCGAGCAGGTAAGGGCACGCCATATTTTAGTCAAAGATGAAAAGACGGCAAAGGAAATAGAGAAAGAACTGGCCGGCGGTGCGGACTTCGCGGAGCTCGCCAAGGCGAAGTCGGAGGACCCCGGCTCGAAGGATAAGGGCGGAGACCTTGGCTACTTCGAGAGAGGAGCCATGGATCCAGCTTTCGAGAAGGCCGCGTTTGCCCTGAAGATAGGCGAAACCAGCGGCCCTGTGAAGTCCTCGTTCGGGTATCACATCATAAGAGTGGATGACAGGAAGCCTGAGCGGATCCCGCCTCTCGAAGAGGTCCGCAGCGAGGTCGTGAAGCGGCTCAAGCGCGAGAAAGCCAAGCCCGCGTCGACCGTGATAAGTGAACTCAAGGATGCAGCGCAGATCAAGATCAATGACAAGGCTCTCCAGGATGCTCTCTACGACATCATTTACTGAGCCGGAGTAGCGGAGTAGGTTGCGCTCATCTTCACGAGGACGGCATGCGAGGAGGGCATATGTCCCTCCTCTTCTTGTAGCTCTTCTTGTAGAATACATCGCCCTTCTAAGTGAGGGTGCAGAAATGCTCCCGACTCTTGGGAGGGGTTGCCGGTGACTCAAAGAGAGAAAGACAGGTAGGAATTAATGAGGCCTCACTTGGAGAGTGGGCCGGGGTGGGAGTGTTCACGAGGAACATGTCAGGGCGTTCGGCGCGCGGTGCCGTCATCACCCAGGTGAAGCCAGGAAGCATCGCGGATGAGGCCGGCATCATGCCGGGGGACAGGCTCATAAGTGTGAACGGCAGGCCGGTGCGAGACGTGCTCGAATACCGATTTCTCTGCGCTGAAGAGGAGCTTTCCCTTGTGATCGAGAGGCCGGATGGGGATGTGCTCGTCGTGGAAGTGACGAAGGACTACGACGAGCCTTGCGGCCTCGAGTTCGGCGATGCCATCTTCGACGGCGTGCGGCGGTGCCGGAACCGATGCGTCTTCTGCTTCGTGGACCAGCTCCCGCGCGGAGTGCGAAGGACCCTCCGCGTCAGAGACGACGACTTCAGGCTCTCGTTCATGACGGGAAGCTACATTACCCTCACGAACCTCACGGAGGAAGACTACGACCGCGTGGCGTCCATGAGGCTGTCTCCCCTCTACGTATCAGTACACTCGACGAACCCCGTAACACGTGGGCAACTTCTTGGCAGGAAGGGTCCATGCGGCGTGATGGACGGCATTGCAAGGCTTGTCGGGGCCGGGATCGTCGTCCACACACAGGTCGTGCTCTGCCCAGGGCTGAACGACGGTGTCGAGCTTGAAAGGACCGTCCGTGACCTTTCGTCGCTTTTCCCCGGGGTCAGGTCGTGCGCGGTGGTTCCGGTCGGCCTGACGAGACACAGGCGGGGGCTCCCCCCGATCGCCCCGGTCAGCCGGGAGGATGCCGCACGGGTGGTAGGAGACGTGGAGAGGTGGCAGGAAGAGTTCCTCGAGAGGTTTTCGTCAAGGTTCGTGTTCGCCTCCGACGAGCTGTACCTCCGGGCCGGAAAGGTCGTCCCGAGCCGTGAGGCGTACGAGGGTTTTCCGCAGATCGAAAACGGTGTTGGCCTCTTGCGGGACTTCATCGACCAGCTCGAGGAGATAAAGGAAAGCGGAAAGCTGCCGCGTGAAGTGAAAGCTTCCGCAAGGCTTGTCGCCATCACAGGAGAGGCTGCGTACCCGGTGATAGATGAGGCCTGCAGAGTGCTTTCGCGCGTGAGGGGGCTTTCGTGCCGGGCGCTTCTCGTCAAGAACAGGTTCTTCGGGCCGCGCGTGAGCGTTGCCGGCCTCCTGACCGGGCGGGATATCGCGAGAACCTATCTCGCCCCGGTCGGCCGGGGAGGGTGCGACGCTGTGATAATCCCCAGTGTGTCGCTGAAGGTGGACGAGCCCAGGTTCCTCGACGATATGACCGTGGGCGAGCTTGAGCGACTTTGCGGCGCGCCGGTGGATGTGGCCGAGCCCACCCCCGCTTCCCTCGCGGCGTGTGCGTTGAAGAGAGGTGGCTGCGTGTGGGAGCCCCGGTAGTTGCCATCGTCGGCAGGCCGAATGTGGGAAAATCCGCGCTTTTCAACAGGATGGTCGGGACGCAGCATGCGATCGTTGAGGAAACGCCCGGCGTCACGCGCGACCGCATATACGGCAACGTGGAGTGGCGCGGGCGGAAGTTCGTCCTGGTGGACACGGGCGGCATAGAGACGGGCGAGAGCCGCGACCTCATCCGGGAGATGACGACGGCCCAGGCTAAGCTCGCCATCGACGAGGCAGACCTCATCCTGTTCGTCGTGGACACGAAAGCTGGGCTCATTCCGCAGGACCGGGACATAGCTGACATGCTGAGGCGATCGGCCCGTCCCGTGGTCTTGGTGGCGAGCAAGGCCGAGGGCGCCCGGCGGAGTGACTACGTGGAGTTTTACGCTCTTGGGCTCGGAGATCCCGTCCCCGTATCGTCGATCCACGGCACCGGCATAGGAGACCTCCTGGATGCGATCATCGTGCATCTGCCTGCGCCTGCGGGGGATGAAGAGGACCTTGAGACCGAGCGGGCCGTGAGGATCGCCGTCGTCGGGAGGCCCAATGTGGGCAAGTCGTCGCTGGTCAACGCGATCCTGGGAGAGGAGAGGTCCATTGTGAGCCCCGAGCCTGGGACGACCAGGGATGCGCTTGACACGCCGTTCACGTGGCGGGGCCGGAGGTTTGTCGTCATCGACACGGCCGGTATGCGCAGGAAGGCGAGGGTGAAAAGCCCAATCGAGCGCTACAGTACGCTCCGGGCGGTGAGGGCCGTCGAGAGGTGCGACGTGGTGCTCGTGGTGCTCGACGCATCGGAGGGGCTCGCCGCCCAGGACGTGAGGATAGCGGGATACGCCGACGAGGCTGGGCGCGCCTCCGTCATAGTACTGAACAAATGGGATCTTGTCGAGAAAGAGGAAGGTGCAAAGGCCAGACTGGAGAAGATCATCGACGTGGACCTGGTTTTCCTTTCGTATGCACCGAGGGTGTTCGTGTCCGCTCTCACTGGTGCAGAAGTCTTGAGACTGATGGAAACGGTCGAGAAGGTCGCGGACAACCACGCCCGCCGGGTGACGACATCGGTGCTCAACGAGGTGTTGGAGGAGGCCCAGATGAGGGTCGAACCGCCGCACGACAGGGGGCGTCAACTCAAGATCTTCTATGGGACACAGGTGGGGGTGAGGCCGCCTGCATTCTCGCTCTTTGTGAACGATCCGGGCCTGGTTCATTTCTCGTACAGGCGCTACCTCGAGAACAGGCTGCGCGAAGCCTTCGACTTCGAGGGGACCCCGGTGAGGCTTAGCTTCCGCCGGAGAGGATAGTAAAGGATCGGAGGAGAGGCCATGGGTTGGGGAAGGCTCGTTCTGCTGGTGGTCCTGAGCTACTGTCTTGGCTCCGTCCCCTTCGGGTATCTGGTCGGGAAAGTCTGGAAGGGCGTGGACGTGAGGCGGCGCGGGAGCGGAAACATCGGGGCCACAAACGTGCTGCGCGTCCTAGGTCCGGGGCCTGCCCTCGTCGTCCTCGCAGGCGATGTGGGGAAGGGGGCGCTCAGCGTTTATCTGGGCCAGGGGGCCGCCGGCACGGTTGGCGCTGCGGCGTGCGGCATCGCCGCGGCCGTCGGGGGAGCGTGGTCCGTTTTCCTTTGCTTTGGGGGAGGCAAGGGCATGGGAGTCGGCAGTGGCATAGTACTTGCCAGCATGCCTCTGGTTGCGCTGGTCCTCGCCCCCATATGGGTGGTGCTCGTGGCGCTCACACGCTACGTCTCCCTCGGGTCGGTCGTGATCTCGGCGCTCGCGCCGCTGGTGGCGTACGCCCTAGGGATGCCCGGAGAGTACATATTGCTCGCGGCCGCCGTTGGGGCGATCGCATTGGTGAAGCACGGCTCCAACATCAGACGGCTTGTGGTGGGTCGGGAGCGGAAACTTGGAGAGCCCGCGGACTAGCGGCGACGGAGATGGGGGGAGCGTAACTTCGGTGAAGCGCGCAGGCATCATAGGCGCGGGAGGATGGGGCACGGCCCTCTCGATGCTCCTCGCGCGCAAAGGATACCGCGTCGATCTCTGGGCGCGCGAAGAAGAGGTGGCGCGCGAGATCTCAAACTTACGCACGAACGAGACGTTCCTGCCGGGGGTTGCGATCCCCGAGGGCGTCATCGCCACGACCGACGTGGGAGAGGTGGTCCGCAGCAACACGCTTCTTTTCGTTCCCGTTCCATCTCAGCACATGCGGGAGGTCATTCGTGCTGCCAGGCCGCACCTCACGAGGGACCATGTCATCATCCACGGGGGCAAGGGGATCGAGGAGGGGTCGCTCCTGCGCCTGTCCCAGGTGATCACGGAGGAGCTTCCCCCCGAGCTTCACGACAACGTCGGGGTGATTTCCGGCCCGAGCCATGCCGAAGAGGTCGCGCGGGAGGTGCCCACCGCCATCGTGGCCGCATCGGTTGACGAGAGGGTGGCGAAGCTGGCACAGGAGACCCTCATGTGCCCGACCATGCGTGTCTACACAAGCCACGACGTTATCGGCGTGGAGCTTGGGGGCGCCCTGAAGAACGTGATCGCCCTCGCCACCGGCATAGCCGATGGGCTTGGGTTCGGCGACAACACCCGGGCTGCCCTCATGACCCGGGGTCTTGCGGAGATCGCGCGCCTGGGGATTGCGCTGGGAGCGAACCCGCTTACGTTTGCAGGGCTGTCCGGGATGGGGGACCTTGTTGTGACGTGCATGAGCATGCACTCGCGCAACCGCCGGGCGGGGATGGAGATAGGGCGAGGCCGGAAGGTGGAGGAGGTGCTGACCTCCACGCGGATGGTGGTAGAGGGTGTTCCCACCACGAGGGCTGCAGTGGCGCTGGCGCGCCGCGTAGGAGTGGACATGCCAGTGGCGGAGAAGTTGCATGAGATCCTTTTCTCTGGACTGGACCCGATGCAGGCGGTGACCGACCTCATGACCCGTGACCCACAGGCGGAGACCTCGTCCATGTTTGCGAAGGACTTGCGCATCTGAGACCAGGGGGGAGGGGAGGCCGGCTTCTTCGGCGGCGGAAGGGCCACCGCGAGGCCGGCGCAACGAGACATGAAACCCGGTGTGAACTGGCCTGTCACGATTACTACCCTTGCGGTGGCTGGCGTCGCAGCGTGGTGGACCTTCCGGGACGCGCGCGGGCGGGACGCCAATCCCCTGCTCTGGGCGGCGGGCATCGTGATAAGCGCGCTGATGGTGGGATATGTCGGCATCCCGATAGTCTTTGGCGCATACCTGCTTCTCAGGCCGCGTGGAGCACTTCTGGTATGCCCGCACTGCAAACGCAGGTACATTTACAATCTGGCTTTCTGCCCACACTGCGCGAAGCCCGTCAAGAAGGAGTGCCTGAGGTGCCACGACACGATGCCGCTCGACGCGGATACGTGCCCACACTGCGGGATGAAGGCCCTCTGAGTTTTGTGATGGCGGGAGGAATCGCCCGCGGGGCGTCGAAAGATTAACGCGCTCCCCATTCATGCTCCTTTCAGGTACCGCGCAGTCGCAATATGCTTTAAGGAAGGGCGCCGGCCCGGTGGTCGCGGTGCGGTGTTGAACGAGCGAGAGAGGCTTAATTTCTCCTGTGCCGGCCCCCTGGCGGGTGTGGCGAGCCAGTCTGGGCCGGACCCTCCGGTGGGGTACGGAGGTGATCCCGGTGCTCGAGAAAACCGATAGGATCGACGTCCTCATCCATCAGCTGACTCGCCTCGAAGAAGACTTGGACAAGCTCGACGGCGAGGGGCGCGAGCAGACCAGGGCCGAGGTTGCGGCCGTCCGGGGTCAGATCGTCGATGTCCTCATCACCGCGCTTCGGGAGGGCGACGTGTTCGCCCGACGCGGCGCCGCGTACGGTCTCAGCAAGCTGCCGGAGGCGCGTGCGGTTGATGTCCTGATATATGCTCTCGAGGACCTGGACGACTCCGTTCGAAGCTGGGCAGCGGAGGCTCTGGGGACGATCGGAGATGAGCGAGCGCTTGCGCCCCTCGTGAGGGCCCTTAAGGAGGAGAACCCTTACGTTGCCTATAGCATTACCCATGCGATAATGAAGTTCCCCAAGGACAAGGTGGCGCGGGCGGTTATGACGGCTCTCGACAGCCCCGACAGGAACGTCCGCCGGAGGGCGGCAAAGCTTCTCGGGGAACTCAAGCACAAAAAGGCGGTGCCTCGTCTTGCGGCCCTGCTCGGCGACGCCGATCCGCAGGTGAGGTACGAGGCCGTCGAGGCCCTGCGCAAGGTGGGGGATATTAGGGCTCTCGAGTGCCTTATCGCCGCTCTCGCTGACGAGTCTACCGACGTAAGGTACGGCGCCATTCAGGCGCTGCGGGCGCTGGGCGACCGGAGGGCGGTGGAGCCTCTGGTGCGGGTGTGCATGGAGAACGAGGATCTTCGCTTCTACGCGCTCCAGGCGCTGAAGGAACTGTGCGGTGAGGACGCTGTGAGGCCCGTCCTCGAGGCGCTTGAGCACTTGAGGAGCGTTGTCCATGCGGTGGCCATGCGTGTGCTGAACGAACGCGACCAGGGCGTCCAGAGGGCGAGTGGCTAGAAACCCCCGGCGGGGGCCATCATGTGCGAATAGCAAGTCGCAGGTCCGCGTGGCGGCGCGTGGGTTCCGGCCGTGATCCTGGGCCCGGGACGCACCGCCGCCTCTCGTTCTCTTTCCGAGAAGGGGATGGTGTGCTATAATTCAGTTCAACCAGCGTGCAGGTGGCCGCACGCTGTGGCGGTAGGTCCGGAGAATGTTGCCGGAGGTCGGCGACCGGCCGCGTCAGGAGGTGGTGATATGATTCCTCAAACCGAAATGGTGCTGCGCCTTGTCCTGGCGGTGGTGTTCGGTGGACTTATCGGGTTGGAACGGGAGAGCCACAAGCGCCCCGCAGGGTTCAGGACACATATCCTTGTGTGCGTCGGCTCCGCGCTCGTCATGATGATCTCCCAGTATGCGTTCGTCGGCTTCACCCGGGTGATACAGTACGACCCCGGGCGGATCGCGGCTCAGGTTGTGAGCGGCATAGGATTCCTCGGTGCGGGAACGATCCTCAGAGAAGGTGCGACCATCAAGGGCCTCACCACCGCGGCGAGCCTGTGGGTGGTGGCCGGCATCGGGCTTGCCGTCGGCACCGGCTTCTATCTCGCAGGCGCCATGACTTGCGGCATCGTGGTGGTCGTGCTCATCGCCCTGGACCGTTTCGAGCGCAGGTTCATCTACACGAAGCGAGACACCCTCTTCGTCCAGATGCAGGATCGGCCGGGCCAGCTCGGCGCCATCGCCACAGTGCTCGGCAAGTACGGCGTGAGCATCAAGGATGTGGAGATGGAGACCCTGGAGGCCGGGCATGAGGCATCCCTTCACCTTGCGCTCGAGGTGCCGTTCTCGGTGCGCAAGGACAGGCTCCTTGATGAGATAGCCGCGGTCGAGGGGGTATACCGGGTCGGATATGAGGAGTGATGGCATGGCAGTGAGGATACTCGTGACAAACGACGACGGGATCCTGGCAGACGGCATTCGCGTTCTCGCTGCCGAGCTTGCCACACTCGGAGAGGTTGTGGTGGTCGCTCCCGACAGGGAAAGGAGCGCCACGGGGCACGCCATCACGGTGCTCCGCCCTTTGAGGGTCGAGAAGGTTACCATTCCCGGGGTGAATGCCGAGGCCTGGGCCGTGGACGGGACGCCGTCGGACTGCGTGAAGCTGGCAGTCGAGGCGTTGCTCGAAAGGAGGCCCGATGTGGTCGTGTCGGGGATCAACCGAGGCCCCAACCTGGGCACTGATGTGCTCTATTCGGGCACGGTTTCGGCGGCGGTGGAGGGAGCGATCTGTGGGCTGCCTTCGATGGCGCTCTCGATAGCGGCCTTCGAGAACTGCAACTACGAGTTTTCGGCGAAGTTCGGGGCGAGGATGGTCTCGAAGGTGCTGGAGAAAGGCCTTCCCCCCGACACACTCCTCAATATCAACGTGCCTTCAGTTGACGAGGAGGATATAGCCGGTGTCGCCATCACCAGACTCGGGGCGCGAAAGTGGAAGGACGTATTCGACCGCAGAGTAGACCCCAGGGGGCGGACGTATTACTGGATGGCAGGGGACGTGGTGGATTGCGACGAAGATGAGGACACTGACGCAGTGGCGATACGAAACAACCTCGTCTCAATCACCCCGATCCACCTCGACCTTACGAGGTACGACCTCATCGACGAGTTAAAGAAGTGGGGCATCGGCGTGACCTCTTCGCATTCTCCCGGCGGGCGGCATACTATATAGAAGAGTCGCTTCCCGACCGGGGGTATGACCGTGGGTCTTGCCTGGATGCTGAGGTGTGCGGCCATTCTCTCCCTCGTCATCATCCTCGAGATGGCCTGGGTAATCTACGCCCACAGATCCCAGGCGCTGCCGCGCGAGGTCATGTCGGTCGCGGTTGGCGTCGTGGCCGCAACTGCCGTCCTGTATGTGGCCTTGCTATCGTTCATTGCGGTGAGGGTGATGGCACCGCTGATATACGGCCTGTGAACGTTCCGGTTGCAGCCCCGCATAGAAAGGCGCATGGAAAGGAGAGGAAGCGCGCCCGCGCTCGCGCGCGGCGGGCGGCCAGGGCGCGCCCGGTCACGACCATGAAGAGAAGAGTTGCCCTGGTACAGGGCGGGAAATCCGCCGAGAGAGAGATATCGTTGCGCACCGGAGAGCAGGTGGGCGTTGCGCTGAGGCGCAAGGGCCACGAGGTGATCGCCCTCGACCTCGATGACGGGCTCGTCCCGGCCCTCCAGAGAGAAAAGCCTGATGTGGTCTTCATCGCGCTTCACGGCAGGTACGGTGAGGACGGCTGCCTGCAGGGACTTCTCGAGATACTGGGCATCCCTTACGTCGGGTCTGGGGTCCTCGCCAGCGCGCTCGCCATGGACAAGATCATGTCCAAGAAACTCTTCCGGCTGGAAGGGCTTACCTGCCCTCGCAGCATTACCGTGATAAGAGATGGTCTTGACCGGATCGACGAGGGCAAACTTGTCCAGACGGTTGAAGAAGCCCTGGGGTTTCCGGCCATCGTGAAGCCCAACAGGGAGGGGTCCACGATCGGGCTTACCCTCGTAAGGGAGCCGGGCAGCCTTTGGGACGCCCTCGCCCGCGCCTTCGAGTACGATCCGGAGGCACTGGTGGAGGAGTACGTCGAGGGAACCGAAATCACCGTGGGCGTCCTTGGCAACCGTGAGCCGTGGGCCCTTCCGGTGATCGAGATCGTGTCCGCCACCGGCCTCTATGACTATAAGGCTAAGTACACAAAGGGTATGAGCGAGCACATCATCCCCGCTCGCGTGGCGCAGGACACGTATAAGGCGGCGCAGGACGCCGCCGTGAGGGCCCACAAGGCCCTCGGCTGCCGGGGCATGTCCCGCGCGGACTTCATCGTCGGGCCGGGCGGCGTGCCGTACATCCTCGAGGTGAACACCATCCCCGGAATGACCGAGACGAGCCTTCTTCCAGATGCCGCCAGGGCGGCGGGCATTGAATTCCCTGACCTTGTTGACATGCTCATCGACTTCGCCCTTGAGCCTGCCACTAAGTGAGAGTGCAGGAATGCCCCCGACCTTTGGGAGGGGTTGCCGGTGTTGCACTCTCTCTTTGAGTCACCGGCAACCCCCAGATGTTGGCAAGGTCGGACCAACTAACGAACCCTCACTTAGCGCCGCGCTCGGTACAAAGTATTTCTGAATCACGGCGAGAGAACAGCACGGCTTTCATCACCTTCGGTATGGGCCCCACGAAAAAAGTGGGGGCCTGTTTTCCGTTTCCAGCAGGAGATTCCAGCAGCGCGTCGAATCACTTCCTTAAGTTCGTTCATACATGCTAGAAAGCTCGGGCGGATCGGATGACGGCGGCGAAGCGTCTGCCTCGCACCTTGCCCTGTGTACAGGGTTGCCCAGTCGTCCGTCCAGACGGGCATCGCGCCGGTTGCCGGCGTGCGAGCGTGTGTGCGCCCGCGGCGAGCCTTGAGCACGCCCCTTTCCGCGTCTCTGGGCCTGCGGATATCCTGGCTCCGTGGCTATGCGGAGGTGCGGAGGGAGTTCTGCTGCCAGGTTCATTCAGCCACACAAGAAAGGAAGGCGCAAGTCGCGTGTGCGTGGGCCGGCAGCATCTGAGCTCCTGGGCATGTGGTCGAACGGGCCGGGGCGGTGCCGCTGCGAGGCGCGGAGGGGTGCCGGGAAACAGGAGAGGGGGGTGAGCGGCTGCCGGAATGGCGCTCGGCAAGCGCGCGGCTGTCCCGGACCTTAGTCGGTCAGGAAAGCTACCGGGAAAGGTCCTGGAGAGCCTGACAACCGGTCATGGGGCATCGTTGGAAAAGTTCCAGTGCGGAAGTCTCCATGCGAATCCAGAAGGAGGTTCTCAAGGTGCGTAAAGCCATCCTGATCGCTCTGTGCATGGTTGTGCTCGTCGCCGCCTGCGGCCTTGGAGTGTCCGCAAAGGAGACACTCAACGTCATCTACATGGCTCAGGCGGGGTACCAGCCCGATGACATCCGTGACATGGCCGACCTCTTCGAGTTCCTGACGGACACCAAGGTCAACATCACCTTCGTGAAGTACGACGAGCAGCACGAGAAGATCGTCGCCTCTGCCGTGGCACCCGTGGCCACGTACGACGTCATACTCCTCGACCTCATCTGGACTGCGGAATTCGCTTCGAAGAAGATGGTTGTGCCCCTCGATGACAAGATCACACCTGAGATGCGGAAGGACATAGCCCCGGCCATTATGGACGCCTTCGTGTTTGACGGCAAGACGTGGGCCATGCCGTTCCTCGCCAACTTCCAGTTGTTCTTCTATAACGCCGACATGATCAAGAAGGCAGGCTTCGGCGGCCCGCCGAAGACCCTTGAAGAAATGGTCGAGCAGATGAAGGCCATGAAGGCCAAGAACATCGTCAAGTACCCCTGGACCGACTCATGGAACCAGAAAGAGGGCCTTGTCTGCGAGTACGTGTGGCTCACCGGGGCGTTTGGCGGCGACACGTTCGATGCCAGCGGCAAGCCTATCTTCAACGAGGGCCCCGGCGTCAAGGCGCTTGAGTTCATGGTGAGCCTTCTCAAGGAGGGTCTCGCCAACCCGAAGTGCCTGACCAACGACGAGACCGCGGCGAAGGACGACTTCATCTCGGGCAACGCTGCCTTTACCACGAACTGGACGTTCCAGTACGCCCTGATGAACGACCCGGCGGTGTCGAAGGTCGTCGGCGCAGGCGAGATGGGGCTCATCCCGGTATCCAGTACCGTGGCTGACAAGAAGAAGACGGCGTCTGTCAGTGGCTTCCAGGGTGCTGCTATCATGGCCAACTCCCGTAAGAAGGATCTGGCCTGGAAGTACGTGAAGTTTATAACGAGCCCGCTGGTGCAGAGGTCCTATCTGCAGGAGATGCCTGTGTGGACTTCGGTCCAGAAGAGCGCGTACGCTAACATGATGGACGAGACGATGGCGGTTAAGAGCGAACAGATCGCTGCCGTGCACCACAGGCCGAAGGTGCCGCCGTATCCCGAGGTGTCCTCCATCCTGCAGAGGTACATCCACCTGGCGCTCCAGATGAAGATGGAGCCGAAGGCGGCGCTGGATAAGGCAGCCGAGGAGATCAAGGCCGTGCTGGCGAAGAAGTAGGCGCTTCTAAGTGGGGGTGCAAAAATGCTTCCGACTTTTGGGAGGGGTTGCCGGTGATTGCACGAGGGGTGTCAAAATCCGGCCACTGGCCTGACCGGCCGGATTTTGGCGAAGCGCGCCCCGCTTGGGGCGCCGTCCCCGAGCGCAACACCGGCAACCCGGCAACTACTGGGAATTGGGCAAGGACCAACGCACCCTCACTTAGCGGCCGTGCGCGAGGGCCGCGGCAGCAGATGGCGCGGCCCTCAGTCTCTCTTTGAGTCACCGGCAACCCACCAGATGGTGGCAAACGGGGAGGAACTGACGAACCTTCACCTCGCGCGAGTTGGGAAGGGGTTCCACGGGGGTAACGCGAGATGTCTTTACGAAGACGTGATTCCGACGGAAGAAGGCTGGCATGGGGGCTGCTTGCCCCTAGCACCGCCCTGATAGTCGCCGTGGTCATCGGTCCCCTCCTCTTCGCGCTCTACCTCAGCTTTCAGGAGGCAGAGCCGACGGTGGGCGGGATAAACATGAGGTTCGTCGGGCTTGCCAATTACGTGCACTACTTCGTCCGTTCGGACCTCTTCTGGCCGGCGGTGCGCGTGACGATCTACTTTACCGTGGTCTCTCTCGTCATCGAGCTTGTGCTTGGGATCGCCATGGCGCTGGTGCTGAACGAGAAGTTCGCAGGCAGGTCGTTCGTGCGCGCGATCATTTTGCTCCCATGGGCCGTTCCCACCGTGGTGAACGCGCGAATGTGGGAGTGGATATTCGCGGGTTCCAAGTTCGGCGCGCTGAACGGGCTCATGAAGGTGCTTCACGTGTTCCCGCCGACCTACGACCGGGTCTGGCTGGGGTTTGACGTGCCGTTTGAGGGCGTTCCGATACTGGGGCCTTTCTTGAAGTGGATGGGCGTCACGCGAGCGCTCAACATGATTATTCTCGCCGATACGTGGAAGGTGACGCCGCTCGTGGTGCTTCTCGTGTTGGCAGGCCTGCAAACGATTCCCGACAGTTTGTATGAAGCGGCCACGGTGGACGGTGCGGGCTTCTGGCGGAAGCTCACTCACATAACGCTGCCGCTGCTCAAGCCGGTGCTCCTCGTCATCCTGGTGCTGCGCACCATGGAGCTTTTCCGTGTGTTTGACATCATTTACATCATAATGCAGTATTCCATCAGAGTGCTGGGCGTGCTCACCTATGAAGTAGGCATGAAGTTCCTGCATTTCGGCAGCGGTGCGGCGCTGTCGTTCCTGGTGGCCCTGTTCATACTCGGGCTCGCTCTCATATACATTCGCCTCTTTTACACGGAGGAAGGTTACTAGAGCCGAGACCGTCTGTGCCACGATGCGGTCGGGCGGGCCTGGATAGACGAAACCCGGGGGGATCGATGTGAACTTCCCGCGAAGGAAAGGCAAAATGCTGCTCTGGCTGCGGCGCGCGGCGCTTTACCTCGCGGTAGCGTCCATTGTGGTCTGGACGCTGGCGCCCGTTGCGTGGCTCGCTATCTCAAGTATCACGCCTTACAACGAGCTCATATCCGACCGGGCGACCCACTGGCTTCCTCGCCACCCGACCTTCGCGAACTTCAAGGTCATGTTCAACCTTTCGAGCGAGGTCGGCGAGCGGTTCGTGTACGCCATCCGAAACAGCATGATCGTGGCAAGCTCCGTGACCGCGATATGCCTCGTGGCCGGCACGCTCGCAGCGTATGCCCTGGCGCGGCTGCCCGTGAGGGGGAAGAAGGCCCTCGTGCTGTCCCTCATGTCCATAAGGATGCTTCCGACCATCGCTCTTGTGATACCGTTTTTCGTGATCGTATCGTACATCGACTACGGGTTCATGGGCATTGGGTCTTCGTTCCACCTCTTCGATACAAAGCTCAACCTTGTCATTCTCTACACCACCTTTATCCTGGGGTTCGTCATCTGGATTATGCGGGGCTTTTTCCTCACAATCCCGATGGAGCTGGAGGAGGCCGCCCGCATCGACGGATGCACGAGGCTGCAGGCGCTCCGTCACGTCGTGCTGCCGCTTTGCGCGCCGGGCCTGGTGGCCACCGGCATACTCTCCTTCCTGCTGGCCTGGGACGAGTTCCTCCTGGCCCTCATTTTCACCAGGTCCAACAACGCTATCACGTTGCCCCTTTTCATCGCAGAGCTGGGGAGCCAGTACATAACCGCCTATGATCAGATATCCGCAGCAGGGATCATGGCTGCGATTCCGCCCGTGGTCCTGGCCCTTCTCTTCCAGAGGTTCATCGTACAGGGACTGACATCAGGGAGCGTGAAGGGATGACCCTCGTTAGTTCCTCACACTTTGTCAGCATCTGGGGGTCGCCGGTGTTGCACACTCTCTCTCTTTGAGTCACCGGCAACCCCAAAAGCCGGAAGCATTCCTGCACTCTCATTTAGGGGTCGTACCTGTGTTTGGGGTAGGGCTTGTGACCCTTCAGGCCTGCCGCATCGCATCCTGTGCGGGTTTTCTGAAGGACTTTTGCTCCTGTACGAAGAATGTATTATCACCGTCAGGTCTCCAACACGGGCGGTGGACGAGGTTTCGGCTCACCGTGGCCCGCGGAGGAAAAGCCGCCGGAGGAAAGGAGCGCAAGGGCGTTGGCAGGGATCTCTCGCCTTCGGGCCTGGACGGTTCCAAAAGGCAACCAGAAGCTCGTAAAAACCATCAATCGCAATATCGTGCTGAATATCGTCAGACAGCACGGGCCCATCTCGCGCGCCGACGCCGCCAGGATGAGCCAGCTTTACCCGGCCACGGTCTCATCCATCGTGAACGAGCTCATCGCCGAGGGATTCGTTCGCGAAGTAGGGCTCGGCGACTCTACCGGCGGCAGGCAGCCGGTAATGCTCGAGCTGAACCGCGGGGTCTATGTGGCGTGCGGCGCATCCATAGAGGTGGGGCGGGTACGGGTGTGCCTCACAGACCTGGATGCCCGGGTGCTCGCCAGGGCCGAGCGGCCTCTCTCGTGGCAGGAGGGTCCGCGCAAGAGCCTCCCCGCTATCGCCTCCGCCATTCGCGAGATCATCGAGTCGGGCCGGGTGCCGCCCGAGAAGGTCCTCGGCATCGGCGTGGTTTACCCGGGGCCGGTCGACACATCCACAGGAGCCATCCAGGCGTCGCCGCACATGCCTGGATGGGGCGGGTTCTCCCTCAGGGCGGCTCTGGAGGACGAGCTCGATCACGAAGTGCTTGTGGATAACGACGCAAACGCTGCTGCCTGGGGTGAGAAGTGGTTTGGCGCGGCAAAGGGGCACTCCAGCTTCCTCTACGTCATGGCCGACTACGGCCTCGGGGGCGGGATAGTCATCGACGACAGGCTCTATCGGGGGCGCAACGATGGGGCTGGCGAGATCGGCCACATGACCGTGGACATTGACGGCCCGCAGTGCAAGTGCGGCAATTTCGGGTGCCTTGATGTCATGGCATCGGGTACCGCCATCGCCCGAAAGATGATAAGCGACATCAAGCGGGGCGCCGAGACGCTGTGCAGAGACCTCGTGGGCGGGGACATCGAGGCCATCACTATGGACACCGTGCTTGAGGCCGCGGCAATGGGGGACCCACACGCCCGGGCGATAGTCGAGGAGAGCGGCCGGTACGTCGGCATCGGCCTCGCCAACCTCGTCAACTGCTTCAACCCTGAGCTTATCGTCCTTGGGGGGCAGCTTGCCCTCCGCAGCAGCCTGTTCTTCACAAGCGCCAGGGAGACCGCGAGACGCCGCGCCTGGCCTGTTCTGGGCAAGGATCTCGACGTGGTTCTCTCGGCGCTCGGGCACGACGCGTGCGTCATCGGTGCGGCGAGCCTGGTGCTGACGAAGGTGTTCGAGTCGCCGAGCATCAGGGCGTACGCTTGAGGGCATCTCTAAGTGAGGGTGCGGGGATTCTCTCGATTTTGGGCGGGGTTGCCGGTGACCCGGACAGAAAGTTCTGTGAAGAATCGCTGGGCCCGCGCGAGGGTTCCGATGCGCGCCGCCGGTCTCGTCCTCGCGGCCATCCTCCTTGTTGCCTCCGTCGGCGTGTGGTCCTTACGTGTTGCGGCCGGTTCTCAGGTGAGGCTGAACGTGATCTACATGGCCCAGGCAGGCTACCAGCCCGAGCACTTCGAGGAGATGACGCGGGAGTTCACGAAGGAGACCGGTATCGATGTCGCGGTCAACTTCGTTCGCTACGACGAGGAGTATCAGAAGATCGTCACATCCGCCACATCGCCTGTGGCCACGTACGACGTGGTGCTGGTGGATCTCATCTGGGTCGCGGAGTTCGCGGAGAAAGGCTACGTGGTCCCGCTTGACCAGGGCCTTGCCGCTAAGGCGAGGCAGGACATCTCTCCCACCATCCTCAACGCCTTCGAGCACCGTGGCCGAATCTGGGCCATGCCCTTCCTGGCGAACCTCCATTTTCTCTTTTACAACGCGGACATGCTGGGGCGTGCCGGTTTCGGCGCGCCGCCGGGGACCGTCGAAGAGATGGAAGCCCAGATGCGGGAACTAAAGCGCAAGGGAATAATCGAGTATCCCATGATCGCCTCGTGGAACCAGAAGGAGGGTCTCGTCTGCGAATACGTATGGCTCGTCGGGGCGTACGGCGGCGATATCTTTGACTTGCGCGGCGAGCCGGTCTTCAATCGGGGACCGGGGGTGCTCGCCCTCGAAGCGATGGTGCGGTGGGTGCGGGAGGGCCTTGTGAACCCGCTTGCTCTCACCGCGGACGAGCTTGTGGCGAAGGATGTCTTCATCGCCGGCAGGGCGGCGTTCGTGCCCAACTGGACGTTTCTGTGCGGCCTTATGAACGACCCCGCTGTTTCGCACATCGCCGGCAAGGCCAGGATGGCACTGCTGCCGGTGGCGCGGGCGGTGCGCGATAAGTCCGGCCGGGTCTCGTCATCCGTCAGCGGGTTCCAGGGGCTTGCCGTGATGGCCAACTCTTCCCATAAGCAGGAGGCGTGGAGGTACGTCGAGTTCATGACAAGCCCTGCGGTCCAGGGCAGGTTCCTGGAGGAGGTGCCGGTGTGGACCTCCCTTCAGATGAGCCCTGATGCCCGGGCGAAAGACCCGTCACTCGATATCAAGCTGGAGCAGATGCGGTGGCTGCACCACCGCCCCAAGCTCGCTAGATACCAGGAGATTTCCGCGATCATGCAGAGGTTCATCCACGCCGCGCTCGAGGGAACGATGTCGCCACAAGAGGCGCTGGACGCGGCGGTGGAGAGGATACACCGCCTGCCCTAGAGCGCGGGGCGGTTCGGTTCGCGCCGCTGGAGGTGGCCAGGCTGGACTACGGAGGGTGTCGGGTGAGTGCCGGTCGAGGAAAACCTGGCATGCGTGTGACGGAGCGGGTGCGTCTCGGCTTTGCCGCGATCGTTTGGTCCACGTTCGTCCTGAGCCTTCTCACCTTCTATGCCATATCCCATCTCACGGCGGCCCTTCACCAGATCAACACGTGCGACGTCCCGGCCATCCAGCTCAGCGGCGAGATCTCGAAGAAGATATACCAGACCACAGGGAACGTGTACCTGACCATCGCCGGCGGCGGCAAGGTGGCGCGGCCCGAGGACCAGCTCAACGAGGTGAAGATGCTGCTGGGCAGCCTCGAGGAGCTTCTCCGGCGGCACCCCAGCCGAAACGTCCGCGCCATCCTGCCGATGCTCGATGATATCGCCGATGCGGCAGGGGAGTACACGAGCGTGCTCGTGAGCATGCAGGCTGAAAAGGACCCGGAGAGGATGTATATGCTCCTGCGGGCGCTGTCCGGGAAGGGCGAATGGCTCATCAGCCGCTCGGAGCACATGCAGCTTCGGATATGGGAGCAGATAGGTCCCCGGATGGCGCGGACGGAGCGGCTGTCCATGCTGCTCAAGGCGGGAGTGGCGCTTGCCTTTGCCTTCGCCTTCATATTCGGCCTCCTTGTCTCAGGGGTCATCACAAAGACCCTCGTCGACGTGTCGCGCGGCATCCGCAGGGCCGCTGAGGCCGCGCATGGCGAAAGCGAGCGGTCCGCGCGCCTGTCCGCGGGCATGAGGGCATCGGCGGGCACGACCCAGGCGGCGCTCGAGGCGGTTCTCCGGGCCTTCCACGGCGTCGTGGAGACGAGCAAGGTCTGCAGCGAAGCATCGCAAACGATAGCTGCCCGGATGGAGGTCGGCGCAGATGCCGCCCGGATGCTCGCCGACCGCACACAGGTGACGGCGAGGGCCGCCGAGAAGACGAAGTCCACCGTCTCGTCGCTCGGCCGCAGAGTCACCCTGGCGAGCGCGGTGATACGCGAGACCATCCTCATGGTGGACTGCAACGTGAGAACTGCGACGGAGGCGAGCTGCCACGTGGACGCGCTCCAGGAACAGATGGACCGTATTGACGCAGTGCTGCAGGGGATCACGAACATCGCGGACCAGGTAGGGCTCATCGCCCTGGATGCCCGTATAGCGTCGGCGCGGTCCGGCGACGCGGGTCGCGACTTCGGCAGGGTTGCCCAGGAGATCGGGAGCCTCGCCGAGATGAGCGCAAGCGCGGTGGAAGAGGTCAAGAAGCTGATGGAGGGGATAAAGGCATCCACCCTCGACGTGGTGAAGTCGTTGGGCGCCTCGGTCGAGCGCGTGCGGGGGCTTTCCCGCCAGTCCTCACGGGTGGAAGAGGTGTTTCGGGCGATACAGGCGTCCTTCGACGAGATCCTCAGCCTCATGGACGAGGTGGAGGACGCGGCGGGCAAGGGCGCAAGCGAGGCCAGGCTGGTTCAGGATGCTATGGCGGAGATCCTGGAATCGGCCCGGCATGTGGCGCGACAGGCCGGGGAGCTCGCCGGCGAGATGCAGGAGCTCGCCGAGAGCGCTCAGGAGGCTATAGGTGCGAGCGAGGCTCTGGTGGACGGAATCACTGGCCAGGCGAGGTCCGCGGAGGAGCAGTCGCGGCTTGCACGAGAGGTGCTGAAGGAGGTCGAGACGCTCGCCTGACGACAACATCCTCCGAAAGTGTGACAAGGGTCACATCGCCGGGCCGCCCCAACGTTTAACATGTAAAGCAGAAGAAGACCTGCAGTAACCAAAAGGAGGGATCATGATGACGCTTCTCAAGAGGACGGTTGTGGTGCTTGTGGTGGCTGCTTTCATGCTGGGCGGGACGGCGTACGCCATAGACAACGCGAACCCCGATGATGAGTGCGTTGCATCCAGCGCGTTCATCGCAAACATCATCGAGGGGTTCCCCGAGCTTGCCCTCACGGCCGACGCGATCCAGGCACTGAGAGACGCAGGCTACGGCTGGGGGGAGATAGTGATAGCGTGCAGCATCGCGGTGAACTCCGGCAAGACCCTGGACGACGTGATAGCGCTTGCAAGCGAGGGCGCGGGATGGGGCGAGATCGCGAAGGGGCTTGGCGTCCCGACCACGGCGTTCGGCCAGTATGTACGGGAGATCATCGGCAAGGGCGGCGCGAAAGTGAGGGCACAACACGGCCGCAAGCAGCTTGATGATGCCGCGGCCATGGACATGGTGCGGGACCGCTTCGGCCTGGAGGAGGACGATGTCCAGGCGCTGGGTGCCATGGGCCTGGACGCGCAGGACATCCTCTGCGCTGTGAGCATTGCTGCCGGTGCGGGCGATGCATCAAGAGTCAGGCTGGTCCTGGAGCTTCGCGCAAAGCAGCAGAGCTGGCTTCGCATCGCCGAGGCTGTCGGAGTCGGCAAGGACGGCATGGTCGAGAAGGGCGTGGCCATACGAAACCGCGTCGAGTTCAGGAATGCGCTCAAGGAACAGATAAGAGAACAGGTCAGGTCTGAGAAGAAGGCCGACAAAGAAAAGGGCAAGCCGGAAGACCCGGGGAAAGGCAAGAGCTCCGGAGGTAGCGGCAGTGGAGCAGGCAACCCCGGTGGCCCGGGCCAGGGCGGGCCGGGCGGCAACGGCCGCGGCGGCAGTGGTAAGTAAACCAAACCCGGGGCTTGGTGCGTCGCGCAGAGCGCCCCGGCTTCGCGTATAGCGAGCCGGGGCGTTCTCGTTGCACAAAGGGTGCGAGCTCAGAGCGGCGCGGACTCGCGAAGACCGCCCAGGCGAGAGGTCGCTGGGGTCAGTCTGCCTTCCCGGCGGCGTCCGCTGCCTGCGGGATCGTGCTGCCGCCGCGCTCGTCGGCAGCGGAGGCTCCCGACCCGGCCTGCGATCCCAGAACCAGCCTGGGGTCGATGGCGTCGCGAAGGCCATCTCCCATGAAGTTCACGCTGAGCACCGCGAGCAGTATGAACAGGCCGGGGAACACCGTGAGCCACCACGGCTGGCCCCAGTCGCCTCCGGCGCCCAGGATGTAGTCCATGGCTCGCTGGAGCATGTTTCCCCACGAAGGAGTGGGGGGCTGTATCCCGAGCCCGAGGTAGCTCAAGGCCGACTCGGCGAGGATGGCGGAGCTGACCCCGAGCGTGGCCGCGACGATTACGATGGGTATGAGGTTCGGTAGCATGTGACGCACAAGTATCCGCAGCGTGCCTGCGCCGGCCGCCCGGGCCGCCTCCACGAACGGCTGCTCCCGGAGGGAGAGGGTAACCCCTCTCACGAGGCGTGCCGTGGACATCCAGCCGAATATGGTGAGGATCACTATGATGTTCGTGAGCCCGCTCCCCAGGAACATGGCCCCGATGAGCAGCACGGGGATGGTGGGCACCGAGAGCATCATGTCGGTGAACCTCATGAGGAGGCTATCGACCCACCCCCCGGCGAAACCCGACACGAGGCCTATCGCAGTGCCGAGCAGGGCCGACGACGTGGCCGCGGCGATTCCCACGAAGAGCGAGATGCGGCCGCCGTACATGATCCGAACGAACACGTCGTGCCCGAGCTCGTCCGTGCCGAAAGGGTGCGCCCTCGACGGCGGGGCGAAGAGGCTCTCAAGGTCCATGTCCTCAATACCGTAGGGGCTTATAAGCGGCACAAAGGCTGATGCGAGCACGAGCGCGACGAACACGGCGAAGCCCGCCACCGCCAGCTTGTGATGCCGGAGTCTCTTCCACACGCCTGCCCAGTAGCTCATGAGTAGCTCACCCGCGGGTCCACCACGGCATAGAGGACGTCGGCTACGAGGTTCGAGGCAATCGTGAGCACTGCCAGGAGCATGAGGCAGCAGAGCGCAAGGTTGTAGTCGCTCCCGATCACGGCCTGGTACATGAGGCGTCCCATGCCCGGCCAGGAAAAGATCGTCTCTACGACCACAGCCCCTCCAAAGAAATAGGGGATGTCCAGTGCCGCTATCGTGAGCACCGGTATGAGGGCGTTGCGCAGGGCGTGCTTGAGGAGCACACCCTGCTCGCCCAGACCCTTAGCCTTCGCCGTGCGGATGTAGTCCATTCCAAGCACCTCGAGAAGGCTGGTCCGCACGTACCTGACCCAGTACGCCACCTGCACCAGGCCGAGCACCGTCATGGGAAGGATGAGGTGCCTTATCCTGTCCACGAGGAGCGCGCCGGCGGTCCCGTGGGTGAGCTCTGCCACGCCCCCGATGGGTAGCCACTTGAGCTGCACCGCGAAGAGCATGATCGTCAGGAAACCGAACCAGACCGGGGGCATCGAGAGGGCCAGGAACGCCGCGAAGGTAACAGCATAGTCGAAGATACTGTACTTGCGGGCCGCCGAGATGATCCCGATGGGAAGAGCGACGAGAAGGCCGAGGAGCCACGCACTTACGGTGAGGAGAAGCGTGTTCGGCATCCTCGATACCACGAGGTCCTTCACCGGCACCTTATATGTGCTGGAGTAACCCCAGTCGCCCTGGAGGACGCTCTTCAGCCAGTAAAGGTATCTCACAGGAAGAGGATCGTCCAGGTGATAGTACGCCCTGAGCCTGGCGATGGCCTCAGGTGAGACGGCGCGGGGGTTCTCCATGCGCATGGTGAGGAGCGGGTCCCCGGGCGCCAGGGCGATGAGGCTGAACACTATGGCCGATATCAGTAAGAGGAGAGGGATCGCGCCTGCGACCCTCCTTACTATGTAAGCTGCCACTGCTAACCGGCCGCCTGCCCGGCGAGGATCGCCGGGCAGGCGGCCCAGTCCTCCTCTCTACTAGACTGTGACCTGCGGGGCTGCTACGGTTTTTGCAGAGGCTTGCGACGCGGACGGCGCTTGAAGCGGGGCGCCTTGGCAAGCCACGATCTCGACAAGCCACGATCTTGTCCTCAGGCGAGTAGCCACATTCCGATGCCTCCTTGTGCAGGCGCCGGCAAATCCTAACCTGCCGGAAAACCGCAGCGAACTCCCGAGTCCACATTCAGACGGCGTCCCCTCCCAGGATATGCCTGGCGAAGAGAAGCCCACTTGCAAGCTGCACACGAACAAGGTTGCGGATGGGGACGACGCGATAGTTGAGCTCAGCCTCGAGGGCGCTGCACTCGCGCGACAGGTTCTCATCGAGCTCGCGCTCGATCTCACTGAGGGCGCGCGACCTCTCGGGGTCGGACGAGCGGGCAAGCTCCTCGCGGCACAGCCGCCAGAGCATCCCCACCGAGAGCTGGTTATAGAACTTGCGCACTACGAGGCTGTCGAAGGCCTCGGCGCCGGTGGCGGGGCGAAGGAGGTCCTCCGATGTCGTGGCCCACTTACGCTCGGCCTCAAGGGCGGCGGGGATATGTTTGAGATTGTCCTCGATGGCGATGGCGAAGGGCGACGCCGCATCCTGGAGCAGGGGGCGCACCTTTGCATAAGTCTCACGGATGTAGCCCCATGCCTTTTCGCTTGCATCAAGGCTTTCGAGCACGGTGTCCCGGCGGCTCCGGTTGGTCGGGGAGGTGTCCTCGATCCTCGGGTCATAGTAATAGGGCAGCTCGCACACGAGAGCGAAAGTGCCCGCCACCGCATGCGCATACTCGTCGCTTCCTGCGCCGCCCGATATGAGGGAGGCGGGATCCTTGCCCGCATGCTTCTCGTAATAGTCGTACGTGTCCTTGACGCCGAAAAGGCCGTAGATGGCCTCGTCGAACTTCGTGCAGTAGGGAACCTCTGGCTCTCCGAGGGAGAGCGGGATCCCGTGTCGTCTGGCGACCCTGTGAAGCTCGCTGTGGAGGTACGGCACGGCATGGGTGACGTACCAGTAGGCTCCGCCGAAGCCAGCGTTGTGCAGGGAGTACAGGAACGCTGGCTTCCCGCTATCGATGACGTTCATGAGGCACCTGGTCTCGGGCAGCGGCCGCGAGAAATGGAGGGTCTTGTAGTCTATCGGGAACGTCCACTCAACCTGCTGGAATCCCGGGGGCCTGTAGAAGTTGCGTACGTAGGTTTCGATGTTGAAGGGACCCGCGAACCATCCCTCGTTGAG
The DNA here is from genome assembly GCA_012516125.1 of Bacillota bacterium. GTDB lineage: Bacteria > Bacillota > SHA-98 > UBA4971 > UBA4971 > UBA6256. The sequence continues at coordinate 52,446 of JAAYXB010000039.1, forward strand.
CCGCGTGCCGTCGGGGTCTATGCACTTCACGATGTACCAGGTGTAGTCGAGCTCCCGCTGCAAGTCCTGGTCGGCCGCAAGCCTCTCCGAGAAGTAATCGAGCATCATGGCGCCTATCGGCTCGTTCGGGTGCGGGCAGCCGAACATGAGGGCCACCTTCCTGCCGGACCCTATCCTGAGGGCGCGGATGGGCCTTCCCGAGCGGGAGGAGCCGAGGTCCACAAGTGTCACGGTTTCGGGGTGGCGGCGGGCAAGGTCGCCTGCACGCGCGTCGAGCTCATCAACGGTGAAGAACCGTTCATATTCCGGCACGCTTTCTAAGACGTCCTCGAACAGCTCATGCCATGTCAAGACGATGCACCTCCATGCTGCACGCGAGAGGTGAGGGTCCCTGGCGGGACCCTCACCGCGACTTGCGATTTCATCGCATCTTGAATGCCCAGCGTAACGGGTACCCTGCTGAAACAGGCCTTTTCGGGGTCATTCCTGGAGATACCAGTTATAGATCGCCCAGCCGAGGCCGTTATCGTAGCCGGAGCTAAAGTTCTTTATGCTCTTCTTCGCGAAGTGGTTGGCTGGGGGCGAGAGGAGCGGAATGTGTGGAAGCTCCTTTGTCCAGAGAGCCAGGTGTCTTGCGAAGAGATCTTTCTTTTTCGCGGGGTCCAGCGTCGCCGCTGCCTCAGCCACCAGCCTGTCGTTCTCAGGGTTAGACCAGCCGCACTGGTTCGTGCCGCTCCAGGAGTTCGCCTCGGACGGTATGCCGGACGAGCTCCAGTAGTCCGCGGCCTCGTCGGACACACCGTAGCCCCAGCCCACCCAGCACATGTCGAACTGACGGTGCGGGGCAAGCTCACCGATGACGACACGCGCGGGCTTGTTGTCGATGTCCACGGCGATGCCGACGTCCTTCAGCATCTTTTGTACGAGCTGCTCCGACATCTCGACTTCCTTGGATCCTGCCACCCCGAGGAGAGTGAACTTGAACTTTATCCCGTCCTTCTGGAGTATCCCGTCAGGCCCGGGCTTCCAGCCGGCCTCAGCGAGGAGGGCTCTGGCTTTCGCAGGGTCGTAGGGGTACTTGTGGACCCTTGGGTCGGCAAGGGCGTCGCGCATGGCGTGAAGCGGCGTGATCCAGGCGTGTGCTACCTGTGCCTCGCCGGAGTACACCACCGCGTTTATCGCGGTCCGGTTGATGGCGTAGAGGATCGCCTGGCGCACCCTCACGTCTGAGAACGCCGGGTGAGGTTTCGAGAGATCCTTCGGATCCCAGAAGTTGAGAGCTATGGAGTCATATGCGACAGTGGGTGTGAAGGTCACGTTGAATTTGTCGCCGTGCTCCTTCGCGAGCTTGAGGGCGTCGCGAAGCTCCAGCGTGTACCTGCCGAAGTCTATGTCGCCGCGCAGCACGGCGGCGTTGATGACGCTGGAGTCGGGGATGATCTTTATCATGATCTTGTCTATGTTTGGCCTGCCCATGTAGTAATCGTCGAACGCTTCAAGGAGTATGTACTCACCCTGCTTGTACTCCTTGAACTTGTACGGGCCGGCCATTATGGGGTTGTTGTTGACCTCCTGGACGAACCTGTTCCAATCGCCGGTCTTCTTTGCCTTCTGGTAGAGGGGCTCGAACACGTGCTTCGGGAGCTGGAACCAGCCATAGTAGTATGAGTACACCGACGATCCGAGGCGCGCGTTGCTCTGGACCTTGTCGAGGTATATTTTGAAGGTATACTTGTCGAGCAACTCGGCCCTGGTGACCATCTTCTCGAAGTAGTTCGAGGCGATGGGCACATCCGCGTCTTGCATAACCTTAAGCTGGAAGAGAGGGTCTTCCGCTGTGACTTCGACGCCGTCGTGCCACTTCATGCCCTTGCGTAGCTCGAAGGTGACCTCCATCTTGCCATCGGGCTTCACTTTGATGAGACCGTTCTCGAGGGAGGGCAGGCGCTTTATCATGCGCGGGAAATAGAAGCCGTTTTCGTCGGTGATGGTGTTGCCGTCACCGATGATGTTGTCGATGGTCCACGTGGCTCCTGAGGATGTCACGAGGGTGTTGAAGCCCGCAGGCTCTGCCGTGAACGCCGTAACGATAGTTCCACCGCGCTTCGGCGGGTACATCATCATGTAGAGCGCTTTGGCGGCCTCACGCCTGGTCGCGCCGGCGAGAGGAGCAGAAAGCCGCCCATACCTGTACCCCAGGAGCTGATGGTTGGACCTGTAGGCCAGGGTCATCGCTCCTATAGCGTACGCGGGAACTTTGTCCTCGTCGTTCGCGAGGAGAACTGGTTCCTTGATCTTTGCGGCTTCCTTCGAAAGCCCGAGAGCGTTGATGGCCCACACGGCGAGGTCCGCGCGCTTTATCGGGTCGGCAGGCGCGAACTTCTTGCCGGAAGCCACGGGAATGATCCCGCGCTTTACGAGTGCCTCCACGTAGGGGTAAGCGGGGCTCGTCGCGGGAAGGTCCACGAAAGTGGGTGAGTTGGGCTTCGTGGGTTCGATCTTTCGCGCCTTTGCGAGGGCCACCGCGAAGTCCGCGCGGCTTATGGTTTCGTCCGGCCGGAACGAGCCGTCCTTTGCGGGGGCGAGTACGCCGAGCTCAACTACCTTTGCGATGGCCTCGAAATCGCGGTCGTCGGCCTTAACGTCTTTGGGAAGAGCGGGCTTTCCGGCCGCGAGCGTGCCCGCACCCATGAGTGTGAAGGAAAGCAGTATCAGTAGAAACGCCGCAACCTGTGCCGCATAGTGATACCGTCGTGCTACCATGGTCCTCATCTCCTCACTTCTTGTGTTGTCGTCCACTGTCGCGTCCTTTGCTGTGGCGACGCAAGCGCGTCACCCGTTTGTTTCAGAAGAAGTATACCTGCCACACTTCCCTCCTTGTGTGCCGGTTTTCAAAGTTTTCTGCCGAATGCCTTCGCGGCACTCCCGGGTGCGCGCCGCCTGAACCTCCGGGCATTGCGCTACCCCGGACTAATTGTGCAGTTATTCGCTACGATGCAGCGTGTTCCTTCACGGCTAATCGGATTTTTCGTTGAGGATGTCCGGTTCTGAAGGAAGATTCTAGGTAAGGCACCTCGAACAATACCGCTGCGTTTAAGGCGGCCTGTGAACAACTCGCGACGCCATTCAGAACGTCTGCTCCACAAGGAAGACGTCAAGCTCCTGGATGCCGAAGTTGAGCGCCTCCTCGTGGGTCGTCATGAATATGTCGATACGGTTGCCTCTTATAGCACTCCCGGTGTCCTCCGCCCTGTACACCCCGAGACCCTCAATGTACACCCAGGTGCCTATGGGGATGACCTGGGGATCAACAGCGATCGTACGCTCAGGTGTCGCGGGAATCCCTGAGCTCGTGATGCCGAAAGCGGGGTGATCCTTCGTCTTGCCCGTGCATATCGGGCAGTTGTCGTACGCCGTTGCAGTGACGCGGATTTTCCCGGTAACGGTTATCGGGACGATCCTGTCGTTCCCGTGCCCGGGGTCGCTATCCTGAGCAGGACGGTTGCTGGGAGGGTGGTTACATGCCCAAGCCTTCGTGCAGCTGTCAAGATGCGGCGAGCTGACAGTATCCGGTCCGGGCACGTGTGTGCTGGTGTTGGACTCACCGTCTGCGACGGAGCATGCCGCACGGCTCTCCATGGTAACCGCACCCACCTGGGTAGGGTTGCAGTGCGCCGTGAGGGGCCCTCCGGTTCAAAGCGCAAGCGACATGGCCCAGGCAAGTGCGCCTGAGATAATCCTCTTGAAAATAGGCATAGGCGCGTTGCGGCAGGCCCGCCCGGCCTCGCGGGTGGGCGGCGTGCTTGCCGGTCTCACACCTCCATACGCATAACAAGATGTCGTTTCACGAATTATGATCCCCGCTAGGCTTTCGGCTGACACAGGGAACTTGGTGAAGAGCTTCCTGCACGCGGTCACAGACATGTGTCTTTTGCATTGCACGATTATTCACTCGATTATTTGAAGGAAATGGGCCATATAGAGAGAACTACACACATAGTGCCCAAATATAGGCGCCAGGGGTGTGGGTCTTGAGGGTCTACAGGCGGTTGTAAGTCTAGGCGGGGGTGCCGGTGCTTGCCAAGCGACGCCCCGCGAATGGCGGGAAGTGGTGTCGTGAACACTGACAGGGTTCCCAACCGGGTCGAGGACGAGGGCAACTCAAGAGAACTCCTGGAGAACCTGCGCGTGATCCTTGACTCCATCGACGAAGGCATTCATGTAGTGGACAGGAACGGGGTGACCGTTCTCTATAACAAGGTGGCTGCGCAGCTCGACAACCTCAAAGAGGAGGAAGTCGTCGGCAAGCACATCCTCGACGTCTTCCCGTCACTATCGCGCGAGACGAGCACCCTGCTGCAGGTCTTGCGCACAGGGCAGCCTATATGCAACAGAGAGCAAACGTTTACTACCTACAAGGGGGACGAAATAACCACCCTCAACTCCACGCTTCCTGTGAAGGTTGACGGGAAGCTGGTCGGAGCTGTGGAGGTCTCCCGCAACATCACGCTCATGCGGGAGATGGCCCACCGCATAGTTGACCTTCAGGTGGAGCTTTTCGGCCGCCGCGAGGGAAGGCGCGAAACCGAGTCCGAGGGTGCGCGCTACACCTTTCGCGACATAGTTGGGGAAAGCGAATGCATTCTCGAACTCAAGCGTAAGGCGGCGCGGGCCGCCGCGAGCTCGTCCTCGGTGCTCGTGCACGGTGAGACGGGCACGGGCAAGGAGCTGTTCGTGCAGGCTATCCACAACGCAAGCCCACGGGCGCGTGGCCCGTTCGTAGCCCAGAACTGCGCCGCGTTTCCAGAAGGGCTCCTTGAGGGCATTCTGTTTGGAACGACGAAAGGCAGCTTCACGGGCGCCCAGGACAGGCCGGGGCTGTTCGAGCTTGCCGATGGAGGCAGCATTTTCCTGGACGAAATCGACTCCATGCCCGCAAGCCTCCAGGCGAAACTCCTCAGGGTGCTCTCGGAGAAGTGCGTCCGGCGGGTCGGGGATACAAAGGTGCGCAGGGTAGACGTCCGCGTGATGGCCGCTATGTCGCGGCCCCCGCTCGATGCAGTCGCCCAGGGCATGCTGCGCGAAGATCTGTACTATCGTCTGAACGTCATTTCCCTCGGCATACCGCCCCTCCGTGAGCGGCGCGAAGACATCCCGCTCCTCACGGCGCACTTCATCGCCAGGTTCAACGCGCAACTCATGATGAACGTGAAAGGAGTCTCGGACGAAGTTGCGCACCTGTTTTCTGTTTACGACTGGCCCGGCAACGTGCGCGAGCTTGAGCACGCCGTAGAGGGCGCTATGCACCTTCTTGACGGCGACATCATCATGCTCGAGCACCTTCCTGACAATCTGAGAAACCTTGCCACGCACAGAGAGAGCAGGCTTGCTGCCGCGAACCTGCGCGCCGGCGGCACCGCTCCTCGTGTTCCAGTCGAGTTCCAGGGGAACTTCCGTCTGGCAGTGGCAGATATCGAGAGTTTGCTCGTAAAGAATGCCCTGGCGGACGCAGGCGGCAACATCTCCAGGGCCGCGCGGGCCCTCGGCATACCGCGCCAGACCCTGCAGTACAGGCTCAAGAAGCTCGGCATCGACCCGAAGACGGCTCAAAGCGGAAAACCTTAAGTCATCAGGAGTTGGAAAGAGGGATGCCGGCGCAGGTTTCCTTCTGTCTGGCTAACCGGTAAGCGCATGGAACCTCTGGGAAACAGGGGCACCTTCGCCGCAGTATGCGCACATTTTGGCACGGCCATAATACCTGTAGAACGTGGAGGAACGGCGGGAGGTGCCCGTTTTGAAGGGATACCTGGATCTTGTCATTCATGATGGCAACCGTCCACTTGTGGAGGCGCTGGAGGCTTCAGTCGTATCACTCCTCGCGGGCCGACCCCTCCACGTTCACGTGGAGGGGCTTCGCGGCACAGGCAAGACCACGATCATACGCGCCATGAGGGACGTGCTTCCTCGTATCCGGAGGATCAAGGGCTGCCTGTACAACTGTGACCCAAGGAACCCTCATTGCCCGGCGCACCGGGAACTCTCTCCGGAAGCCATCGAATCCCTGGGCACCGAGGAGGTGCCCGTGCCGTTCCTGGAGGTATCGCATGCCGCGAAAATCGGCACCGTGGTGGGAAGCATCGACCTTGCCCGGATTGCCGATCCTTCACGGCCCGAGGCCGCGCTCCTGCCCGGCGTGCTCCCGCGAGCGCACAGGGGCGTGGTGTTCGTGGACGAGATCAACAGGCTCGCCGATACCTCGCCTGAGCTCACCGATGTGCTTCTCGACGTGATGGGCACGAAGCCCGGCCGGCTACAGGTGGAGGAGACGGGCCTGCCCGCGTTCGAGATCCCCATTACATGTGCCATATGGGCGGCAAGCAACCCAGACGAGGAACCCGGTGCGCTCGAGGATATAAGGCGCCAGCTTTCCGACAGGTTCGACTTCACCGTCAGCATGGCAAGGCCGCAGGACCAGTCCACCGTAAAGCGCATTCTCCTCGATGACGAGGCCCGGTCGCTCCGGACACTTGCGTCCGCCCCCAAGCGCGCCGAGGCCTGCTGCGCCTCGGCCCTCGACGCGCTTCGTAACAGGATGCTGGGGCGAGCCGCGGCACTTCCCAGCGTGACCTTGCCCGACGACCTCGCATCGCTCCTCGCCGAGGTGTACGTGAGCTTCGGCATGGAGAGCCTGCGAGCCGTGGAGGCTATCTCCCTCGGCGCCCGCGCGCGCGCCGCGCTCGACTCGAGGGCGCATGCGTCCCTTGACGACATAAGGACTGTGCTTCCCTTCGCCCTTCGCCATAGGGTGGATGCGTCCACTCTCATAAACATCGGGAAGTTCCTCGACGAGTACGAATCCAGGTGCGGGCGGCGCCGTGAGCCTGACCCGCCCAGGGACGACACCACTGAGGGCGCGCCGAAGCAAACCCCCGAGGAAGCCCGTCACAGGGACAGGGATCTCGGGGCCGGGGCTGGTGAGCCTGTCTCCCGGCCCGACAGCCTCTGGGACAGGCTCATGAGGGGCATGGGCTTCGCGAGGCCGGACGCCAGAAGGGGCGGGTCGGCAGGCGATGGCCGCGGCGGCGGCACGGGCGCAGTGCCTCCCCGGGCCTCGGCCTCCGCAGCGGGGTCAGCGGGCGCCGGTGCGGCAGACCGCGGAACTGGCCAGGGGACGGGCTACGGGAGCGGCGGTGCTGGCATATCCGACCCGACCGACGTGCCGCTCTCAGCGCCTCCGGCCAGGGCAAGGCCTCTTGCCCAGCTTGCCGGCGGTGAGGTGGTGTTCACCGAGGAGGACCTGAGGTTCCGATGAGCACCTTCGATTGTCTTGCAGTCCTCCGCTATGACGCCCCCCGACTCGTCCGGGTGATGCAGAGCGAATTCCGGATGGGTAGGGGCCTCCGAATCGGTGAGACCACGGTCGTGAGCAAGCGGGTCCACGTGATTCACCCTGCAAGCCCCGGCGAGATCAAGGTCCTCGTGAACCAGGACGCCGGGGCATGTTTCTATTCGAGGCGCCGGAGGGATGAGATCCTCCACATAGACGTGTTCCACGAGGTTGCTGAAGTGGACCACCGGAGGGCGGCCGACGCTGTGAAGCGCGCCGTGTACAGGTTCTACCAGGACCTCCTCCTCGACCGGGCGCGAGGCCTCTTCTTGCCGCAGCCCGGCGAGCTTCTCAACCTCATGGACATCCAGACGGGCACAGGCGGTGGGAGGGTGGGCGGCACCCTCAACTACGGCAGGAAGCTCTCGCTGCGCAAGGCCCACTGCAACCACGTGCACATCGCCGCGATGCTTCCCGACAACTGCCTTCTCGTGCTCTTCTACTTGGTGCTGGCTCTTGAAGAGGAGATAGCGAGGCAGGGCGTGGAGATCCGGAAGGTGGAGAGGCTCACGCACCAGGAGGCCGCGGGCAGGGCCGACCTCTCGCCTTACTCCAGCATGTTTGACTCCTACCTCAACGAGTCGGGAGTTGCGGGCCATGGGCACGACTGGGAGCGGCTGCCAAGGGAGGCGCAGATAGAGGCGGTTTCGTCCATGGCCGAGGAGTTCGGGGGAAGGGCGAACATGGCCCGCCTTCTCGACCTGCTGCCGACCTTGGGCGCCATCCCGCCCGACATCCGGTCCGATGCAGGCGATCTCGACGAGGTCATCGAACGCCTGTCCAGCTTCGATCTCTTGACCCGTGAGCGGGGGCAGCTCACGCTCACCCTCAAAGGAAGGGAGGTCCGCAATATCCTTGCCACGTGCGCGTCGGAGGTTGAGGCGGGCATAAGGCGCCTCATAAGGAGAATGCCCATCGTTCCACAAATCCCTCGCTACGAGGAGGGGCGGTTCGGGCCGAAGGCCAACCACGAGCGGCCGAGGGTTTCGAAGAACGTCAGGCCCCCGAAGGAAGGGGAGTGGTGTGACGAGATCGCCGTGCCCGAGACCGTGCTCGCGGCGCTCTCCAGGGCCTGCCTTGAGAGAGGCGGCCTGACTCCGGCCACGGCCACGGCCACGGCCACGACCACGACCACGGCCATGAAAGCGGCCACGACAACGGCCGCGGCCGCGCCACGCCTCAGGCGCGGGGATATCAGGTTGTATCGGAAACGCCCTGCCAGGCCGCCCGAGGTCTGCCTTCTCATCGACGCCAGCGCGAGCATGGTCGGGCGGCGCATCCGCGCCGCCAAGTACCTCATCCGTCACCTCGCCACCGCCTGCCAGGTGAGGGTCACCGTCCTCACGTTTCAGGAGCGCGATGTGCGGGTCCAGATAGCGTCCACAAGGAGCAGGAAGGTCATAGAGGAAGGGGTTCGGCGCATCGAGCCGGCGGGGCTCACACCCCTTGCCGCCGGCATCACGGAAGCGCTGGATTTCATCCGCTCGAAGAAGCTCAAGGACGTGCTGCTCGTCCTCATCACCGACGGTATCCCCACGATGAACCGCTGGACTGCAGATCCCGCCCGGGATGCCCTCACCGCAGCGAAACGCATAGCCGAGGAGAAGGTGCCGTTCATGTGCGTTGGCCTCCAGCCCAACAGGGACTTCCTCAAGAAGCTGGTGGACATAGCCTGGGGCAAGCTGTACGTGGTTGATGAGTTCGATAAGGACGTCCTCATAAGCCTTGTGAGGTGTGGCAGGAAAGAGAGCGCGAGGGGAGGATTTTCGCCGTCACGTGCCGAATAAAAGAATATTCTCGGAGCGGCAGCGCGCCTGGTCCGGACCGCACGCCATTCGGCCCCAACTTCCGGGTCGGCGGCCCGCTTCGCAACGGGAGATGAGCCTGTTGCAGGTCGTAACCGTCCTTGGCCTCGCTTTTGCGCTGCTCGTCGCTGTGTTCGCCATCCAGAACTCCACGCCTGTCACCGTCACGTTCCTCAAGTGGCGCCTCGTCGACGTCTCCCTGGCCCTCGTGATCCTCGGCTCCGCCGCCGCGGGCGCGATGGTGGTGGGCTTACTCGGCGCTGTGAGGGAAATAGGCCTGAGGCTCAGCCTGAGGTCCTTTCGGGGGAAGGCCGAGAGACTCGCCCATGAGCTTGAAGTCACGAGAGAGAAGGCCGCAAGCCTCGAGGACGAGGTCGCGAGGCTGGAGAGCGAGGCGCGCGCAAAGGCGCGTGAGCTCGAGGCCGCAAGGCAGCGCGTCGAGGCCCTCGAGGTGGAGCTGGAGGCTACACAGGCCATGGAGATCCTCCCGAGAGCCCAGGATGAAGCCAAGGCTGAAGCCGAGGCCGGGGCGGGCGACGGCGTCAACCACCCCGGACCCAGGTCCGAGGCTTGATGGCTCACGGTTGACCAGCCTCAATGCCTGACCGAGACCCGGCCGCCGCAAGACCCGGGCGTTGCTCTGGGGGAGGTTCACTGGGAGAGGTTCATGTGAACGCGCCGCAGGCACTTCCCTGGGCTAGCCAGGAGGTGCCCGTTTTGTTTATAATGCTATAGGTGCGTCCAACGCGAGCGCGGAAGGACGCCCCAGGACATGGTAGCAGCTTCCGACCGCCGGTGCGGGAGAGCCGACGGCGACGAGACAATGTGGAGGAAGAGAGCATTGGCGGGTTGCGTGTGGACCGTGACGGGCCTTTCTCCCGACGCGGAGGAGAGAAGCCGCATTCTTGCAAAGGAACTCCAGGTTGCCCCGCTTGTGGCGAGGGTGATGTTGCTTCGGGGTCTCGACCACCCTGCGGCAGCCCGGGACTTCCTCAGGGCCGACCTGGAGGACCTTCTCGACCCGTTCCTCCTACCCGACATGGAGAAGGCCGTGGTCCGGGTGCTCCGGGCGGTACGGGATGGCGAGAGGATAAGGATATACGGTGACTACGACGTGGACGGCATCACGTCCACGTGCGTCCTGCTAAACGTGCTGAAGGCATTCGGTGCCGATGTGGACTACTACATCCCCGGGCGCCTCGACGAAGGCTACGGGCTTAACCTGGATGCCATCGAAAAGGCGGCGTCTTCCGGCATCTCGCTTCTCATCACCGTGGACTGTGGAGTTACCGCAGTGGAGGAGGTCGAGCTTGCGCGCAGGCGCGGGATAGACGTCATCGTGACCGACCACCACGAGCCTGCAGAGGTCCTCCCGAGGGCACATGCGCTGGTGAACCCGAAGCGGAAGGACTCCAACTATGCGTTCGCCGACCTCGCTGGAGTGGGGGTGGCCTACAAGCTGGCCTCGGCGCTCCTGCGCGCCCGTGCCGGCACCCTGGACGCGCCTGCGCCCTCCGACGAGCTGCTCGAGCTTGTCGCCCTCGGCACCATCGCTGATGTGGCGCCGCTCACCGGTGAGAACAGGATCTTCGCGAAGCACGGCCTTGTCAGGCTGAATGCCACGTCGAATGTGGGTCTTCGGGCCCTCATCGGGGTATCGGGGCTTGCCGGCCGCGAGATAGGAGTCGGCGCCGTGGGCTTCTTCCTGGGCCCACGTCTCAACGCCGCCGGGAGGCTTGGGGACGCGTCGCTTTGTGTGGACCTTCTCACCGCGTCGTCCCCGGAAAAGGCGGCCCACATCGCCTCCCTGCTCGACAGGGCGAACCAGGAAAGGCAGTCCCTGGAGCAAGCCATACTGGAGGAAGCCGCTTCGATGGTGAAGACAACGGCAGACGGAGAGGCAGAGGACACCGTCCTGGTGCTGGCGGGCGACGGCTGGCACGCCGGAGTGATAGGCATAGTCGCCTCGCGCCTCGTCGAGCGGTTCTGGCGTCCGGTCATACTGATAAGCATGGACGGCGACGAAGGGCGCGGGTCGGGAAGGAGTATAGACGCGTTCGACCTGTACGGCGGTCTTGTCCAGTGCGCGGACCTTCTGAAGGAGTTCGGGGGGCACCGCCACGCCGCGGGGCTTTCCATATCACGGGACGCCGTGGACGCCCTTCGTGAACGCATGAACCAGGTGGGCCGAAGCGTCCTCGCCCCGGAGGACCTCGCGCGAAAGGTCGTGTGCGATCTCGAGGTGCGATTTGGCGAGATCGATATTGCAGCCGCCGAGGGTGTCGGCATGCTCGCCCCGTTCGGCGTGGGGAACCCCGTTCCGACCTTCCTATCAAGGGGTGTGAGGCTCGTCGAGTATCGCGGGGTCGGGGCTGAGGCAAAGCACCTCAAGATGAAACTGGCTCAAGACGGAGTGGTGCTCGATGCGATCGGGTTCGGCCTCGGCGACATGGCACCCGTGCTTTTCACGAGGGGCGCGAGGGAAGTTGACGTCGTATACACCATTGAGGTCAACCAGTGGAACGGTGCAAGGCAGGTGCAACTCAACGTAAAAGAGTTGCGGGAGGCTGTAAGAAGCTGACGCTTGTTGTATAATTGGTGGTATAAGAAGAGCAGCCGGTAGGCGTCCGTCAGATATTGCAGCGGCTCGGGGCCCCGCCGGGTCTTGCGGCGGAAATGCTACCGGTTGCAGGTGGTTGAGATGGAGCAAGGCATAGACGAGGTCCTGGAAAGAATAAAGCGATATGCTCCTGAGGCCGACCTCGACGGGGTGAGGAAGGCTTACGAGTTCGCCGCGCAGGCCCACGCCGGGCAGCGGCGCGACTCGGGGGACTCTTTCATTTTTCATCCCCTCGGGGTTGCGGCGATCCTCGCCGAGCTCGAGATGGACGTCACAACGATCGCCGCGGGCCTGCTCCACGACGTGATCGAGGACACGCCCGTTACCCTCGACCAGATCAGGGCCGAGTTCGGGCGCGAGGTGAGCCTGCTCGTTGACGGCGTTACGAAGCTGGGCAGGCTGCCCTTCATGTCCCGAGAGGAACAGCAGGCAGAGAACCTGCGAAAGATGTTCCTGGCGATGGCCCAGGACATCAGGGTAGTCCTCATCAAGCTAGCCGACAGGCTGCACAACATGCGCACCCTGGGGCATCTCCCCTGGGACAGACAGGCGAGGATAGCCCGGGAGACGCTGGAGATATACGCGCCGCTTGCCCACCGCCTCGGCATGTGGAGGGTGAAGTGGGAGCTTGAAGACCTGGCCCTGAGGTACCTTGAGCCCGGCGAGTATTACAAGCTCGTCGAGAAGGTCGCGAGAAAGCGAAAGGAACGGGAGGGCCTCATCGAGCAGGCCAGGGCCGTGCTCAAGAAAACCCTTGACGAAGCCCATATCCCTTGCGAGCTACAGGGGCGTGCGAAGCACTTCTACAGCATCTATGAGAAGATGCGGCTGAAGGGCAAGGCCTTCGAGGAGATATACGATCTCATCGCAATCAGGGTCATAGTGAACAGCGTGAGAGACTGCTACGCAGTCCTCGGGATAGTCCACTCGCTGTGGAAGCCGATGCCCGGCCGGTTCAAAGACTACATCGCAATGCCGAAGTCCAACATGTATCAGTCGTTGCACACGACGGTCATCGGGCCTGCCGGGGAACCTCTCGAGATACAGATCCGCACCTGGGACATGCACCGTACCGCCGAGTACGGTATCGCAGCCCACTGGAGGTACAAAGAAGGCACCCGCACCGTCAGCGAGTTCGAGGAGAAGCTCTCGTGGCTGCGTCAACTCCTCGAGTGGCAGCGGGACATGAAGGACGTCCACGACTTCATGGAAACCCTGAAGATCGACCTCTTTAAAGACGAGGTCTTCGTGTTCACTCCGAAGGGCGACGTGAAGAACCTCCCCGCGGGGTCCACCCCGGTGGATTTCGCCTACAGCGTCCACACCGACATCGGCCACCGCTGCACCGGAGCCAGGGTCAACGGCAGGATGGTGCCCCTGGACTATCAGCTCACCAACGGCGACATCGTGGAGATAATCACCTCGAAGGGGCCAGGAGCCCCCAGCCTCGACTGGCTTGCCTTCGTCAAGACCTCGAAGGCTCGCAACAAGATCCGGCAGTGGGTGAGGGAGGTGCGCCGCGAGGAAGCGGTGCCGCGCGGGCGGGACCTCATCGAGAAGGAGCTTCGCCGCCAGGGCCTCGAGGTCCACGATAACCTCAAGGAGGATAAGCTCCTGATCGCCGCGAAGCGCCTGGGATTCACCGACCCGGAGGACCTGCTCGCTTCCGTTGGCGACGGCAAGGTGTCGCCCGCCATGGTGGTGGCGCGGCTTGCTCCCGAGAGACTTGCCCTCGAGAAAGAGGAGAAGGAGCCGACCCAGCTCGTTCCGAGGAGAAAGCGTGCGTCGGGACAGGGGGTCAAGGTGAAGGGCGTCGACAACGTCCTCGTGAGAATGGCCAGGTGCTGCAACCCCGTGCCAGGGGACGAGATCATCGGCTACATCACGAGGGGGAAGGGCATCTCGGTGCACAGGCGCGACTGCCCGAACATCGCGTGGCTCCGGAGTTCCCCCGAGCGAAACATCGAGGTGGAGTGGGAGTTCGGCGAGGACAACTCTTATCCTGTCGAGCTTGAGATCGAGGCCCACGACAGAGTGGCGCTCCTTTCCAACATCATGTCGGCCATCACCGAGCTTCGCGCCAACATCAGCGCGGTGAACGCGAGGACGACGAAAGACCACATGGCCGTCGTGAACATGGTGGTCGAGATCACAGGCATAGATCACCTGAATTCCATCATGAACAGGGTGAGGCGCGTCCACGGAGTTACCGACGTGCACAGGGCCCACCACGCGAGCGTGCAACAGCTACAGTCGGTGTAGGCGGGAACATGAGAGCGGTGGTACAACGGGCTAAATCAGCGCGGGTTATCGTGGACGGCGAGACTGTGGGGCGGATAGGCCCGGGGCTTGTCGTCTTTCTTGGTGTGGGCACGGATGACTCCAGGGACGACGCGCGATACCTCGCTGAGAAGGTGGCAAATCTCCGCGTCCTCGACGACGAGGCGGGGAAGATGAACCTCTCGTGCCTGGACCTGGGCCTGCCGGTCCTTGCGGTCTCGCAGTTCACGCTGTACGGCGACTGTCGAAGAGGACGGCGCCCCAGCTTCACAGAGGCCGCACCGCCGGAGAAGGGCCTTGAGCTGTACAGCGCGTTCGTGGAGGAATTGCGCAGGACAGGCCTTACTGTTGAGACAGGCAGGTTCCAGGCAGTCATGGCGGTGTTCGTGGAGAACGACGGCCCTGTGACCATCCTGCTGGATAGCAAGAAGCAATTCTGATGCCCGCGCGGCGGACCGTCGCGAGGTTCGGGGGGCAAGGGAGGCCACAAGAGCGCTGTGATCATCAGGACGGTGCGTGTGGGCGCGCTAGATACCAACTGCTACATCGTGGGATGCGAGAAATCCCGCAAGGCGCTTGTGATCGACCCCGGCGCTGAGCCGGAGAGGATCGTGGCGGCGCTCCGGGCGGACAACTTTGAATGCGAAGTGATCGTGAACACCCACGGCCACATGGATCACATCGCCGCAAACGGCGCCGTGAAAGCGGCCACCGGCGCTGCCATCGCCATACACACCCAGGACGCGCGGGCGCTCGTCGATCCGTCGATGAACCTCTCGATCCTTGCCGTGCCGGGGGCACGGGGGATCGAAAGCCCCCGGGCCGACAGGCTTCTCGCCGAGGGCGACGAAGTTGTGGCCGGATCCGTGAGGCTCCGTGTGGTCCACACGCCTGGGCACACTCCAGGGAGCATCTCGCTGGTGGGCGATGGAGTCGTATTCTCCGGCGATACGCTGTTCGCTGACGGAGGGATCGGGCGCACGGACTTTCCGGGGGGATCGTATGACTCCCTTGTGAAATCTATCGAGGAGAAGCTCTTCTCCCTCCCCGACGAGACCGTCGTGTACCCGGGACACGGTCCTTCCACAACGATCGGCAGGGAGAGATGGTGAGGCCCTGCAGGCCCTGGGCGCAGGGTCGGGACGTGATTGACAGCGGCAGCGGAGGTCAGGTAGAATCACAGCGTACTGCGAAGGATTGGGGGAGATGCTTTTGTTCCGGGGCTTTCGGGGGAAGAAGAGCTCGAGGCTGACGAAAGCGGTCATTATAGTCATATCGGTGACTTTTGTCGGAGGGCTTGCATATACCGGAACCGTCTTCATGAGGCGCCCGTCCGCAGGTGAGCTTGGAATCATCGCGAGCGTCAACGGCAAGAGGATCGGCTGGGAGCTCGTGGACCGCAAGTTCAAGGACGCCCTTCTGGCGGAATACGAGAACACAGGCAGAGTCCTTCCGGAGACGAGGGGGCCCATTCGGGCGTCGGTGGTCGACCAGATCATAAATACCGTCCTCATCAGCGAGGCCGTGAAGAAGGAGAAGATCCAGGTCCCGGCAAAGCAAGTTGAGGACGAATTCAAGAGGCAGAAGGACGCTTTCCCCAGCGAGGAGGCGTTCCGCAACGCCCTCAAAGAGAATGACCTGACGGTAGATGACGTCAAGAGGCAAATCCGGGACAGTCTCGCTGTGCAGACACTCTTCGCGCTCGTGAAATCGAAGGCCTCTGTGTCGGAGGATGCAATCAAGCAGGCATACGCTGAGGAAACGGGCAAGCCTGCGGAAGGAAAGGATTTCGAGGACAAGCGAGCCGGGATAGAAAGCCGGCTGAGGGCCGCGGCGGAGCAGGAAGCCCTCGTTACGTGGCTTGACGGCCTCAGAAAGGAGGCTAAGATAGAGATATACGACCCCGAGATCCGGGCCGTGAAAAAGCTCCAGGAGAAAGCGTACGACGAAGCCATCGCCGAGTATGGGGAGGCCATCAAGAAGGAACCTGACAACGCTTATCTGTACGTGGGGCTCGCTCAGGCACACCTCGGCAAGAAGGACGTTGCCGGGGCCACGCAGGCTCTCGAAAAGGCGAGGGACCTGTACCCAGAGGAACCGTACATCAGGCTCCTCCTGGGCACCGTGTACCGCGATGCGGGCGCTCGTGACAAAGCAAGGCAGGAGTTCAAGACAGCCTCCGAGCATGGCGGGCTCGACATCCTCCTGCACATTCGTCTCCAATCGCTCTTTAAGAGCATGGGCCTGGATGACGACGCCAGGGCGGAGCAGGCGAAGGTCGCCGAGATCCGGGACCTCCTGGAGCGCAGGAACAAGGCAACGAACGCTCCCGTGGGGGCTGGTACCGGTTCCCAGGGCAGCCAGGGCAGCAACGCACCTGCTGAAAAGAATGCTGCCGGGAGCGGTCAGGCCGAGGCCAAGAAGTAAGTGAGAGGGCGCCGGTGTTGCGCTAAGTGGGGGTGCAGAAATGCTTCCGGCTTTTGGGAGGGGTTGCCGGTGATTGCACGAGGGGTGTCAAAATCCGGCCACTGGCCGGACGGGCCGGATTTTGTCAAGGCGCCCCGCTTGGGGCGCCGTCCCCGAGTGCAACACCGGCAACCCGACAACTACTGGAAACGGGGCAAGGACTAACGCACCCCCACTTAGTGGTGCGCTCCGCGGACGGTGCCCCCGACAGGGGCGCCTCGAGGCAATGTCTTGAGGCAATTTGGTAGTGGCAAGTGCTGGAGAAACGGTGGGCGTTTTGAGCCCGCCCTGAGAAAGAGATGGAGGAGGCCGGCCGATGGCCGAGTTGAAAGCGCCGAGGGGCACTGCTGACGTCCTTCCCGACGAGTCAGACTTGTGGATCCGCGTCGAGGGGGTCGTGCGCCAGGTATGCCGCAACGCGGGATACGGCGAGATCCGCACGCCCATCTTCGAGCACACGGAGCTGTTCGAGCGCGGGGTGGGCGCGGTCACGGACATCGTCGAAAAAGAGATGTATACGTTTCTGGATAAGGCCGGGCGGAGCATAACGTTGCGCCCGGAGGGCACAGCTCCATGCATGCGGGCATACCTGGAGCACAATCTGAAGTCCCGCCCCCAACCGGTGAAGGTGTATTACATCGGCCCCATGTTCCGCTACGAGCGGCCGCAGTCAGGAAGGTTCAGACAGCACACACAGTTCGGCGTGGAGGCCATCGGATCGCCCGACCCGGCCCTCGATGCCGAGGTCGTGTCCATACTTGTGGACGTATACAGACATCTTGGCCTTTCGGGCTTTGTGGTGCATCTCAACACCATCGGATGCCCGCGCTGCCGTCCTCGCTACAAGGAGGCTCTCGTAAAAGCGGTGGCGGGACGGGTGGAGGAGCTTTGCTCTGATTGCCGTCGAAGGCTGGAGCGCAACCCGCTCCGCGTCCTTGACTGCAAGAACGAAGCGTGCCGGGAAATCTCCGGGAACGTCCCCACGATATTCGAGTTCCTGTGCGACGAATGCAGGAGCCATTTCGAAGGCGTGACGACGTATCTCGAGGCCCTCGGGCTTGCGTACGAGATCGACCCCCGGATCGTGCGTGGACTTGATTATTATACCAAGACTGTGTTCGAGGTGGTCCATGCCGAGCTGGGCGCCCAGGACGTGCTGGGCGGGGGAGGCAGATACGACGGCCTCGCCGAGGACCTCGGCGGCGAGCACACGCCGGGGGTGGGGTTCGCGGCGGGCATCGAGAGGGCCGTTATGGTGCTCAAGGCCACCAGGGGCGACTCTCCCGGGGCGGAGGCGGGGACCGGCATCCGGGTTTTCGTCGCGACGATGGGTGCCCCGGCCAGGGTCGAGGGATTCCGGCTGGTGAAGGCCCTTCGGGAGCGCGGCGTGCCCTGTGACCTCGACTACATGGAGCGGAGCCTCAAGGCCCAGATGAAGCACGCGAACAGGTGCGGAGCGCTGAAGGTCGTCATCCTCGGGGAAGAGGAGCTGAAGACTCGGGCGGCGACGGTGAAAGACATGTCCACGGGCGAGCAATCCCAGGTCGCTCTCGAAGGGCTGGTGCAGGTTCTTTCAGGTGACGGGCCGGGCACGGCCACGTGACGGACGGGAAACGGGAGCCCGCCTTCACCACTTCTGCTCTGTTCATGATGCAAGCGAAACGCCTCGTGACGAGCCCGGCGCGCCCGGTCGCGGGGGCGGCGCCGGGCGAGGTTTATCGCGAGTAGCCGTTAGGCATTGATTGTCAGCCACCGGGCATCGCTTAGTGGAGGTGCACAAAATGCTCCCGACTTTTGGGAGGGGTTGCCGGTGACTCAAAGAGAGAGTGCAACACCGGCAACCCGGCAGCTGCTGGAAGACGGGCGACGACCAATGCACCATTACTTAGGAGCCATTTCCTGTCGGTTGCAGGCCGTCGGTTGCCAGCTGTCAGCCGTTGAATTCCAGACGATTAGCGACTTGATTTGGGCGCATGGAGAAGTGAGGCTTATGCAGAAAAGGACGCACATGGCAGGGGAGCTTTCAGAGGGTGTCGTTGGGTCAAAGGTCACACTGGCCGGTTGGGTTGCGAGGCGCAGGGACCTCGGAGGCCTCGTGTTCATTGACCTCCGGGACCGCTCTGGGATCGTGCAGGTCGTGTTCAACCCCAGGATCGCGCCGGAGGCCCACGACAGGGCGGAGAGGCTGGGGAGTGAAGACGTGGTCCTGGTCTCGGGCACGGTCGAGAGGCGCCCGCCTGGAACCGAGAACCCCTCTATCCCCACGGGGACCGTCGATGTTGTGGCCGACGCCATCGAGGTCCTTTCGAAGTCGAAGACGCCCCCATTCTATATCACCGAGGATCTCGACGCCGACGAGCTTCTGCGGCTTCGATACCGGTATCTCGACCTTCGCAGGCCTGACATGCAGCGCAATCTCATCTTCAGGCACAGGCTTACCATGGCTGTGCGGAGGTTCCTCGACTCCCGAGGGTTCATTGAGGTCGAGACTCCGATGTTCATCAAGAGCACGCCCGAGGGGGCGCGGGACTACGTGGTGCCGAGCCGGCTCAATCCCGGGAAGTTCTACGCCCTGCCACAGTCGCCGCAGCTTTTCAAGCAGCTCCTCATGGTAGCTGGCTTTGACCGCTACTTCCAGATCGCACGGTGCTTTCGGGACGAAGACCTCCGGGCCGACCGCCAGCCGGAGTTCACGCAGATAGACATCGAGATGTCCTTCGTGAACCGCGACGATGTGCTGGCTCTCACGGAGGACATGATGGCCGCATCTATCGAGGAAACCCTGGGGGTGCCCGTGGCCACGCCCTTCCCGAGGCTGTCCTACGCCGAGGCCATGGAGAGGTACGGGTCGGACAAGCCCGACACAAGGTTCGGGATGGAACTATGCGACATTGGAAAGGCGGTCGAGGGGTCGGGATTCAGGGTGTTCCGCGAGGCCGTGGCGGGGGGCGGCAAGGTGGCCGCCATAGTGGCGCCCGGATGCGGAGGGTTTTCGCGTCGCGAGGTCGCGGAGCTCGAGGACATGGCGAAGGAGTTCGGGGCGCAGGGGCTTGTGTCAATTGCCGTGTCGAGGGGCGAGGAAGGCGGGCTCGACTTCCGCTCGGCCGTCCGCAAGTTCCTTTCAGAAGAGGAGCTTCGGGAGATCGTCCGGCTGACCGGCGCGGATGATGGCGACCTCATTCTGATCTCGGCCGGCCCCAGCCCCGTGGTGCAAAACGTCCTGGGCAGGCTGCGCTTGCACCTGGGCTCGAGGTTGGGCCTCATCCCCGGGAATAAGATGGCGTTTGTGTGGGTTGTTGATTTCCCGCTCCTTGAGTTCAGCGAGGAAGAGGGAAGGATCGTGGCAGTGCACCACCCGTTCACTGCTCCTCTGGATGAGGACCTCTACTTCCTGGAGACAAATCCTCTTGCGGTTCGCGCCAACATGTACGACCTCGTCATGAATGGGGTGGAACTCGGAAGCGGGAGCATCAGAGCGCACCGGCGCGACGTGCAGGAGAGGATATTCCGGGCGCTGGGTCTTGGACCGGAGGAGGTGCAGGAAAAGTTCGGGTTCCTGCTGGAGGCGTTCGAGTACGGCGCCCCGCCGCACGGCGGCATCGCGCTGGGGTTCGACAGGGTGGTGATGCTCCTTGCGGGGCGCAAGACCATCCGCGATGTCATCGCATTCCCCAAGACGCAGCGCGCCATATGTCCGATGACAGGCGCACCAGGGCCCATTTCCCGGGAGCAGCTCGAGGAGCTTCACATAGAAGTGGTGAACGGGGAGAGAATAGACCCTGCAAGCAACGCGCGGGAATCTTGAAATCTCTTCGGCCCTGTGGTATTATTGCTGTGGCACATAAGTGAAGAGCCGAAGACCCTACCGTGTGCGATGTGGTGCTGGTAACTTCTGTTCCAACACCATATGAAAGGGAGCCCGGGCTCCGGGTGCGGCGCGTATGCCGCGGTGGTGCGGACACGCAAAACATCTGGGAGGGCACCCACCTGCAGGGCGCAGGGATATGAGATGTTACCGGTAAGACGGCACGGTGGGGTCTTCTTTTTCGTTTTTGCGTTTTGTTTTTGCGCGGTAGCACACGACGTCGTCATCGGCGTGCGTCCCCGAAGCGCGTGGTTTATCGTGTGCAGGCGTGGCCAGGTCGCAAGGAGTTTACCGGTCTGGCGCGAGGACTGGTTGGTTCCTTGCTACTTTCAAACGCTACGGGCTCAAAGAGGTAATCATGCATTCGAGTTCGTCCTCAAGCCCCGGCGGCAGATTGCAGGATCGGCACAAATGTGTAACAATGGAAATGGGGAACACACGCTCGCCCCGCAGCGCGTCGGCCCCATCTTCGGAGCGGCAATCCACAGGCCCATGGAGGTGGACCGAGACGTGGATATGGACATGTTCAGTCACAAGGCGGAGGAGACGTTGAAACGCGATGCGCCGCTTGCCGCGCGGATGCGCCCGAGGACCCTCGACGAGTTCGTCGGGCAGGAGCATATCGTGGGTCCTGGCAGGTTGCTACGACGGGCCATCGAGGCCGACCGTCTCACGTCCATAATCCTCTACGGGCCACCAGGGACCGGCAAGACCACGCTTGCGAGGGTCATCGCTGGCATGACGAAGTCCCACTTCGAGCAGGTCAACGCGGTCACTGCAGGTGTGGCCGACATAAGACGGGTGGTCGCCGAGGCCGAGGAAAGGCTCGGCATGCACGGGAAGAGGACCATCCTTTTCATCGACGAGGTGCACAGGTTCAACCGCTCGCAGCAGGACGCCCTTCTCCCTGCCGTGGAGAACGGGACCGTCATCTTCATCGGGGCCACCACGGAGAATCCCTTCTTCGAGGTCAACGCGCCTCTTGTGTCGCGGTCGCGGGTGTTCCGCCTGGAGCCGCTCAGTGAGAGGGACATAGCCATCATCCTCCGCCGCGCCCTCGAGGATCGTGAACGGGGTCTCGGGGAGTTTTCTGTGGAGGTGGACGATGACGCCTTCAACCACATCGTCAGGATGGCGAACGGTGATGCCAGGTCCGCGCTCAACGCCATCGAGCTTGCTGTGCTCACCACGCCCCCAGACGAACGAGGAGTCCGCCACATCACACTGGAGGTCGCGGAGGACTCCATCCAGCGCCGCGCGCTCGTTTACGACCGGGACGGCGACGCGCACTATGACACGATATCGGCGTTCATTAAGAGCATGAGGGGATCGGATCCCGACGCCGCAGTTTACTGGCTTGCCAGGATGGTCGCGGCAGGAGAGGACCCTGAGTTCATCGCGAGGCGAATAGTGATCCAGGCGGCTGAGGACGTGGGGTGCGCCGACCCTCACGCCCTTCTCGTGGCATGCGCTGCGGCGTGGGCCGTGAAGTTCGTGGGCTGGCCCGAGGCTAAGCTGCCGCTTGCGCAGGCGGCCATTTACGTGGCTACGGCCCCCAAGAGCAACTCCGCCTACGTCGCCATCGGGAAGGCCATGGAGGACGTGGAGAAAGAGCGGTCGGGCGAGGTGCCAGTGCACCTGCGGGATGCGTCATATAAGGGCGCTGCCCGGCTCGGCCACGGTGCTGGCTACAAGTACCCCCACGATTTCCCGGGGCACTTCGTGCGACAACAGTACCTGCCTGATGTTTTGGCTGGCAGGGTGTATTACGAGCCATCGTCAAACGGCTACGAGAAGCAGATCGCAGAGCGCCTTGCAAAATGGCGCGGCGCACGCGAGCGCCCTATCCGCTAGAGTGGCTGCACAGGTGCAGGATATGAGGCAGTTGCGGCAGACGTGGCAGGCGGGCGGTCGCGCGACTCGTCGGCGATCGCTAAGGCCGCGGCGTTGACAGGGCCTGTTGGCCGTGCTATAGTGTTGCTGGAATCCCAACAAGTTTAGTCGGAATTCTTCTTCCCGGGCGCGACCCGGACAAAGGCAGGTGAGGTTCGTGAGGCTGTCCACTCGAGGGAAGTACGGGGTGCGAGCCATGTACGATCTAGCCCTTCATTACGGCGAGGGTCCCGTCCCGCTCAAGGCCACGGCTGAGCGGCAGATGGTATCGGAGCACTACCTCGAGCAGCTCATGGCGGGCCTCCGGCGCGCGGGCCTCGTGACGAGTTCAAGGGGAGCCCAGGGTGGCTACGAGCTTACGAGGTCTCCGGCGGACATCACCATCGGCGACATAGTCAGGGTGCTGGAGGGGCCCATCGACCCCGCGGAGTGCGTTGCCGAAGGCGACCCGGTGGAGGCGTGCGAGCGGGCGGACGAGTGCACGATGCGGCTCGTATGGAAGAAGCTCAAGGACTGCATCAACAGGGTGCTCGACTCCATCAGCCTGAAGGATTTATGCGATGAGACCGCGGCTCTCATGAGCGACTCGTGCGGGTCGTGCAGGGCCGGGCCCGACTGCACACGAGGTCTCGGAGAGAGGGCTGGAACGGCGCGCAGGACACCCTAAACCGCCGGTAAACATAGGGCAGGGTGGCAACACTATGGGATAGCGAAAGCCCCACGCCACTCAAGGCAGGTAGGGATTATCAAGGGTTGTCGGCACAGCTGGGAGTGAGTGAGCCCCGTTGCAGGCTTGCGAGGTCTGGCGACAACACCGGCAGCTCAGGGAGAGCGTAACCGATCTCGGACCTTAGTACCCTCATGAGCGGGAGATGATCTGACGTGAAAACAGTATACTTGGATAACGCAGCCACCACCAGGCCCCGCCAGGAAGTGGTCGAGGCCATGCTGCCGTACCTGGGCGAGAAATACGGCAACCCGTCCAGCATATACGGCATAGCTCGGGAGGCCAGGGCAGCCCTGGACGAGGCACGCGAGAAGGTCGCGGCGACCCTCGGGGCGGACGCGCGGGAGATCATATTCACAGGCAGCGGCACCGAGGCCGATAACACCGCGATAAAGGGGGTCGCGTTCGCGAACCGCGACAGGGGCGACCACATCATAACGTCGGCAATAGAGCACCACGCGGTCCTCGACAGCGTGAAGCGCCTGGAGAACCGCGGCTTCCGGGCTACGTACCTCCCGGTGGACTCCTACGGCATGGTTGATCCGGCCGACGTGGAGGCCGCGATAACCGATAAGACCATCCTTATCTCGATAATGCACGCTAACAACGAGGTGGGCACCATCGAGCCTATTGAGGAGATCGCGAAGATCGCGAGGAAGCACGGCGTGTACTTCCACACCGATGCCGTCCAGACCACCGGGCACATACCTGTTGACGTGAACCGCCTGGGCGTAGACCTGCTATCCCTTTCGGCGCACAAGTTCTATGGGCCGAAGGGCGTTGGGGTGCTCTACGTGAGGCGGGGCGTGCGGATGGAGCGGTACATCGACGGCGGCGGCCAGGAGCGCAACAGGAGGGCTGGCACCGAGAACGTGGCAGGCATAATCGGGCTTGCGAAGGCGCTCGAGCTTGCAGTGGCCGAGATGGAGCATGAAATGGAACGGGTCTCCCGACTGCGCGACCGCCTCATTAGAGGCGTTATGGACCGCATCGGGCATGTGAGGCTGAACGGTCACCCGACGCAGCGGCTGCCCGGCAATGCCAGCTTCTGCTTCGAGTTCATAGAGGGGGAGTCGCTCCTCCTGAACCTCGACATGCTGGGCGTGTGTGGGTCGAGCGGGTCTGCGTGCACCTCGGGGTCCCTTGAGCCGTCTCATGTGCTTCTTGCCATGGGTATCCCGCACGAGGTGGCTCACGGTTCGCTCAGGCTCACACTGGGCCGCTACAACACAGAGGAGGACGTCGACTACGTCCTCGAGCATCTGCCCGGGATAGTCGAGAAGCTGCGCGCCATGTCGCCGTTCGGTGCGGAGGCGAGCTTCGGCGGCGATTCCTGCGGCAAGTGTGAGGAGGCGCCGCAGCCTGTCGCGGAGCGAAGGTAGCTGCGCTGCGTCGCGGGGAGAGCGAAGGCGGCTAATCTTGGGGAGTTGCGAAGTGGAGAGGAGAGGGGATGACGCACATGTACTCGCAGAAAGTCATGGACCATTTCACGAACCCCAGGAACGTGGGAGAGGTAGAGGACCCTGACGGCGTCGGGATGGTGGGCAACCCCATCTGCGGCGACGTCATGAAGCTGTCGATAAAGGTTGAAGGTGACAGGATAGTCGACGCGAAGTTCAAGACCTTCGGCTGCGGGGCGGCCATCGCCACCAGCAGCATGGTGACGGAGCTTGTGAAGGGTAAGACTCTGGAGGAGGCCATGGAGATATCCAATAAAGCCGTGGCGGAGGCTCTCGACGGTCTTCCCGCCAACAAGATGCACTGTTCTAACCTGGCGGCGGACGCGCTCCACAAGGCCATCGAGGACTACCTTGCGAAGAAGCGCGCCCCGGCCTCCGAGAACGATAAGAAGCGAGCAGCGGGCGAAGGTTGATGAGCGGCGCAGGTCACGAGGCGGGGTCCGGGCAGAGGCGCGTGCTCGTCGCCATGAGCGGCGGGGTGGATAGCTCCGTCGCCGCGGCCGTGCTCAAGGAGAGGGGCTTCGATGTCATCGGCGCGACCATGCAGATATGGCCAAGGTCCCTCCCCTTCGGCGACCGCGAGGGCGGGTGCTGCTCCCTTGGTGCGGTGGAGGACGCGCGTCGCGTTGCGGCCATGCTTGGTATCCCGTACTACGTCCTCAACTTCCAGGAGAAGTTCGAAGAGGAGGTCATATCCTACTTCGCGCGCGAGTACGCGTGCGGCCGTACGCCAAATCCCTGCATAAGGTGCAACCAGCGGATCAAGTTCGGGCACCTCATGCGCAAAGCGAGGGAGATAGGGGCCGCGTTCATCGCGACAGGGCATTATGCGAGGATCTGCCGCGACCCCGACACCGGGCGGCATCTGCTTCTCAAAGCAAGGGATCCACGAAAAGACCAGACGTACGTCCTGTACTCGATGACCCAGGACGAACTTGCCCACACGCTCTTTCCGGTAGGCGACTTCACAAAGGACGAGACCCGCAGGATAGCTGCGTCTCTCGGGCTTCCCGTCGCGGAGAAGCGCGAAAGCCAGGAGATATGCTTCATACGCGACGACGACTATAGGAAGTTCCTGCGTGAGTATCTCCCGGAAGCCCGAAAACCGGGGCCCATCTTCGACCTTGAGGGGAATGTCCTCGGCGAGCACGAGGGGATCGCGTTTTACACGATAGGCCAGCGCAAGGGCCTCGGGATCGCCTCGACGGAGCCATTCTATGTGGTCGATCTCGATCCCGGGAGGAACGCCGTGATAGTCGGCCGTGCCGGCGACGTTATGGCAGAAGGTCTCGTCGCCACGGACCTCAACTGGATACCCTTCGACCGGCTCCAGGAACCGATCAGCGTGGAGGCCAAAATCCGGTACTATACGCCCGCTGTGGGCGCGACCGTGGCACCCGTGGCGGCACAGCCGGGCGACCAGGGCGTCCCAGGCGACCCTGACCCGAACGAGGTCGAGGTGCGCTTCGCAAGCCCGCAGAGGGCCGTGACGCCCGGGCAGTCGGTGGTGTTCTATGACGGGGACGTCGTTGTGGGCGGTGGGATCATCTCGAGGCGGCTGTGCGGCACGTCCCGAGTATAAGCGCGCGGGCGCAGGCGGGGGCGCGGGCGGTTGGCCGGTCCCCCCGACCCGGGCTGTACCATGGCGGACCCCAATGCTCGGGGCCATTTTTCTTGTGTCCCGTGGGTATACTAACCTCCTGAAAGGGAGGCATTTGGCATGAACAGGTTCTGGAGATCCATCATAGCCGGAAGCGCAGCAGGCGCCGCAATCGGAGCCTACTTCTACTTCAGGTCACGCGGGGCGCGCGCCCGGACGCTAATGGGGACCGCTTCCGACGAGATGCGCGCGGCCCGTTCGGCCCGCGCCATGGTGACGAAGGCCGCGGGGCGCATGGTTACACAGGTCGGCAGGAGCATCATCAACGCAGGCGAGAGAACCCGCGCCGCCGGGAGGCGCCTCCGGCTCGGCAGGGCCGACTAGGAGGTGCCGGGGCGCCGGAGGGCGCCCCGGTGTGCCGCCGTCCCTGCAGGCGAGCGGGCGGAGCGGACGGCAAGTAAAGGGATGAGCCTCGCGCATGCCTGAGAACAACGCGGACGGGAATGCCACGCCTTGCGGGCGCGAAAGGGTGCTTCGGCTCCTTCCCTGGCTTCTGCACATTCCGCTCATTCTGGCGGCCGCGCTGTTCCTGTTCCGGGTGAGAGCCGTACTCACACCGTTCCTGCTTGCTCTGGGCCTTTCGTATCTCATGAACCCCCTTGTCACCTACCTGGAAAAGCGAGGGGCGCCTAGAGGTGTCGGCACGCTCGTCGTGTACGTCGGCTTCACGCTCTTCATTGCGCTTGTGGGGGTATATCTGTTCCCCAGGTTCTTTTCCCAGCTCGAAATGCTCGCCGAGGTCATCCCGGAGCAGGCCCAGCAGATCCAGATGAGGATCGTCGCGTTCTACGCGAGGTTCAACAGGTTCAACATACCCGAACCCCTGAAAGGTGCCGTGGACGATGGCATCCGAAGGACGGAGGCCGCGCTTGCGGACTTCGTCCGCCGCATGGTGAGCGCCGTCCCCGGGCTTCTCCCCAAGATGACCATGCTCATTCTCGTGCCGGTGCTGGCATTCTACTTCACCATGGATTTCCCCAAGATCAAGATGTGGCTTCTATCGTGGATACCTTCCCGGTGGCGCAGCGAGGTGGTGGGCCTTCTCATCGAAATGGACCACGCTCTGGGGTCGTTCATCAGGGGGCAACTTCTCGTGTCGGCAGTGGTGGGAGGGCTCATTTTCGTGGGCCTGTCCATCATCGGCATAGACTTCGCGCTCGTGATCGGGATTGTCGCGGGCCTTTTCAACATCATACCCTACTTCGGTCCCGTCATAGGGGCCATCCCCGCAGTCATCTTCGCCTTCCTGAAATCGCCGGTGCTCGTGGTTTATGTTATCATCCTCTTTGTGCTCGTGAACCAGTTTGAGAGCGCTGTCGTAGGTCCGAACATCCTCGGGGAACAGGTGGGCCTGCACCCTGTCGCGGTGATCTTCGCGATCCTTGCCGGCGGCCACCTCTTCGGCGTCGTCGGCATTCTCCTGGCCGTGCCGATGGCAGCCATCGTCAAGGTTGTCCTCAGGTACCTGCACGAGAGGCTTGTACCGTGACGGGTAGTGTTCGAAGGCGGCCCATCGATGTCGGGCCAAAAACGTAGCCGGATCTGTCTCTCAGGGGCGCACTCTCTGTGAAGCCCTTGACAACATCAAAAGAGACTCTCGGCTTGGCCGGACCCGGCAACCGGGGGCGCCCAACCGGGATGGGCGGAGGAATCGTCCAGGTTGCAGCATAGCCCCGGTTTTCTCGGTCCCGTGCCGGCGGTGTTCGCGCTGGCCGCGCCGACAGTGTCCGCGCTGGCGGGGTTCGCGTTGACACCCCCAGTGCGATTCGCTATGATAAAGGTAACTTGGATCTGGGAGGACGTGGGCTGTGCAGGCTGAACCAGGCATACGGGCTTTCACCACCAGCGAGATACGCGACATGTTCAGGGAGTTCTTCGTTGGGAAAGGGCACAAGCCCCTGCCCAGCGCCTCGCTCATACCCAGGAATGACCCGACGCTCCTTCTCACGGGGGCTGGAATGGTGCCGTTCAAGCCTTACTTCCTCGGCACCGCGAAGCCAGAGTCGCTGCGCGTAACCACGTGTCAGAAATGTGTGCGGACCCTTGATATCGATAACGTCGGCAAGACCGCCCGGCACCTCACCTTCTTCGAGATGCTGGGCAACTTCTCGTTCGGCGACTACTTCAAGAAAGAGGCGATCCCCTGGGCCTGGGAGTTCGTCACGGAGCACTTGGGCCTGCCGGAGGACAGGCTGTGGGTGACCATATACCTCGACGATGACGAGGCCTTCGAGATCTGGAACAAGGATGTGGGGGTACCTGCCGAGCGCATAAAGCGGTTCGGCAAAAAAGACAACTTCTGGGAGATCGGCGTCGGTCCCTGCGGCCCGTGCTCCGAGATCCACGTCGACCGCGGCGAGAGGTTCGGGTGCGGGAGGCCCGAGTGCGAGCTTGGCTGCGATTGCGACAGGTTCATGGAGATATGGAACCTCGTATTCATACAATTCCACCACGATGAGGCGGGCAACTATATCCCCCTCGAGCGGAAAGGCATCGACACCGGTATGGGGCTTGACCGTGTGGCCGCCGTCATGCAGGGCGTGCCCACCGTGTTCGACACCGACGCCGTGGGACCCATCACGCGCGCGGTCGCCGAACTGGGTGGCGTCACCTACGGCAAGAAAGAGGAGCGGGAGGGGGAGGCCGGACGCGAGCGCGACGTGTCGGTCAGGATCATCACGGACCACGCGCGGGCCGTGACCTTCCTCGTGGCCGACGGGGTGCTGCCAGCCAACGAGGGCAGGGGCTACGTGCTGCGAAGGCTCATAAGACGCGCCGTGCGCCACGGGAGGCTCCTCGGCATCACGCGTCCGTTCCTCGCTGACGTGGCGGACGTCATAACCTCGGTGATGGGCGACGTATACCCAGAGCTTGTGGAAAGGCGCGACCACATACGAAAGACCCTGTCCACCGAGGAGGAGCGGTTTCTCGGCAGACTCGACCAGGGCACGAACATACTTCAGGACCTCATCGCGGACCTTCGCAGGGCTGGCAAGACTGAGATCCCCGGGGAGGACGCGTTCAGGCTTTACGACACATATGGGTTCCCCACGGAGCTCACGCGCGAGATAGCAGAGGAGAGCGGTATGACCGTGGACGAGGCGGGATTTGCCGCTGCCATGAAGGAGCAGCGCGAGCGGGCGCGGGCGGCGCGGCACGACCTGGGTTACATGGGCGACCTCTCGACGGCAAAGGCGCAGGCGCTCGCGGGACTTTCTACACGGTTCGTGGGGTACGAGACGACCTCTGCGGACGCGAAAGTCCTTGGTCTCTTCGTTGACGGCGAGCCTGTGAGCCGCGCGGACACCGGCCAGAACGTCGAGATCGTGCTCGACAGAACGCCCTTCTACGGCGAGGCCGGCGGGCAGGTGGGCGATTCGGGCACTATCACGGGGCCGGCGGGAAAGGCCGCGGTCACGACCACGGTGCGGGCCTCTGAGGCTATCATCATGCACAATGCCACCATCGAGGACGGCGGCATCGCGGTGGGCGACGTGGTGAAGGCCGCGGTGGACAGGGAGCGGCGCCTCGCGATCGCGCGGAACCACACGGCGACGCACCTCTTGCACGCCGCGCTCCGGAACGTGCTCGGAGACCATGTGTTCCAGTCGGGGTCTCTCGTTGCCGACGACAGGCTCAGGTTCGACTTCTCTCACCACTCGGCGGTGACAGATGACGAGATCCGCAGGGTCGAGGACATGGTCCTGGGCTGGGTACTCGCGGACGTGCCGGTCGAGCCTGTGGAGATGTCACTCGAGGAGGCCAGGGCCACGGGTGCTATGGCGCTCTTCGGCGAGAAGTACGGCGAGCGGGTGCGCGTGGTGAAGATAGCCGATTGCAGCCACGAGCTGTGCGGCGGCACGCACGTGGGCCGCACCGGCGAGATCGGGCTTATGAAGATAGTGTCCGAAGGGGCAGTGGCCGCGGGGGTTCGACGGGTGGAGGCTGTTACGGGGAAGATGACGCTTGAGCTTTTGAGGTCTCAGCAGGGGTTACTCGAGAGCGCGGCGGAAATGGTCCGAAGCCGTCCTGATGAACTCCCTCAGAAAGTGGCAAGGCTCGCTCAGGAGCTTCGTGCACGCGAAAAGGAGATAGAGTCGCTGAAAGCGAAGATGGCGTGGTCCCAGGTGGACGCGCTGTTCGGTGGGGCCGCCGAGATCGACGGCGCCAAGATCGTGGTGGCTGAGACGGAGGGCCTCGACGCGGCAGCGCTGCGGGAGCTGGCTGACACGGTGCGGGCGCGGCTCACATCAGGCGCGGTGGTGCTCGGGTCCCGCTGCGACGGGAAGGCGCTCTTTGTGGCGACGGTTACGAAGGACCTCATAGACAGGGGCCTGCGCGCCGGGGACGTCGTCAAAGTTGCGGCTGAAGTTGCGGGCGGAGGCGGCGGGGGACGTCCCGACATGGCCCAGGCGGGTGGCAAGGACGTGACGAAGCTAAAGGAGGCGCTCGGGAAGGCGAGGGCCAGGATAGAGAGTGTGCTGTTGCACTGAGCGGGAGGCTCTTTTGGGGTGTGCGCCGGAGGAGAAAGCCGAAGGATGGAAGAGACACTGGGCGAAGCTAACGCTGGTGCGCCAATGCCGATGAGCTGATGGTGGGGAGCTATGCCAGGGGGAGCGTGACGCCGCAATGAAGGGTCCCTTTGATGAGACTCAGACGTTTCGGGTTGTTCCTGAGGATGTGGTCAGCGTCAGGGCACTGCTCCTCGAGGTTTAC
Source organism: Bacillota bacterium (assembly GCA_012516125.1). Taxonomy (GTDB): domain Bacteria; phylum Bacillota; class SHA-98; order UBA4971; family UBA4971; genus UBA6256. Next base: position 83,325 of record JAAYXB010000039.1, read on the forward strand.
CAGGCCTTGAAGGAGAAGGGGTACAACCCGACAAATCAGATCGTCGGGTACCTCATGTCCGGGGACCCCACGTACATAACGAGCCACAGGGGTGCCCGCAACCTCGTCCGCAAGCTCGAACGGGATGAGATCATCGAGGAGCTTGTCAGGTATTACCTCGAGGGAAGATAAGCGTGCTGTGGTCGGCGCGAGCTTTCAGGACAGAGACAGTGAAGGGCGCCGGGCGCTTTGGTGTGCAGACGGTAAGACGAACTGGTTCGGCGGGTTCGGTGCGGGGCGGCTTCGGCGCGAGGCCCGGGCGCGGGCTTGCCGCGATGATGGGCCCGCCCGCCCTTTTGATCTTTGCAACGCTTTATGCGCTTTGGCCTCGGGCCACGGTCGTGGTCTCGCCCGCGGTGTCGGGGGCGCGCCACAAGGTTGTGATAGAGGCGTCCACGGCGGCCGCAGGGGTTGACGTGGAAGGCGGCCTGGTGCCGGCGCGCGCGATGGAAGACGCTTTCACCGTGTCTGTCACGGTGCCAGTGTCGGGGTCGGTGCGCTCCGGGGCCACCAGGGCGCGGGGGGCTGTGGTTTTCATCAACGAAGGGTCGGAACCTGTCAGCGTGCCCAAGGGCACGGTGGTTGCCACGGCGGGGGGCGTGAGGTTTCGCACCCTGACAGGTGTTGTGGTTCCCGCGTCCACTGTGAAGCACTTCACGAACGTAGCAGTCGACGCAGACCCGGGGACGGCGAAGGTAGACGTGGAGGCTGAGGAACCCGGGACGAACGGGAACGTTGCCGCGGGCCGCATCACGGTTGTGGTGGGCGCGGCTCGTGGTGGCCTCAAGGCCGTGAACCCTGAACCACTGACGGGCGGCGAGGACAAAATAACGCCTGCGGTCTCTCCGGTCGATCTCGTGACTGCCAGGAAGCGGCTCGCAGCCGAGGCGGCGAGGGTGGCCGCGCGGCGGCTTGCTGAGAAGTCACCGGCGAACCTTCGCGTGCTCGGAGAGACCATTGCCGTGCAACAGGAGGAGCCTGTTTTCAGCCAGGCTCCTCTTACTCCGTCGGCGGAACTGCGTGCGTCGTGCCAGGCGAGCGCAAGCGTGCTTGCAGTGAAAGAGGCGGATCTGCTGAAGGCCGCGAGGGGGCGGTTCTTGCTGGAACTCGGGGCGGACGCTGCCCGGGTGGTCTCGCCTGAGGTCGAGGTCGAGATATGGAGGGCAAGGAGGATGGACGCTGAGACCGCGGCTGTTGAGATGGTTGCCAGCGCCCGGGTCGCAGCGTGCGTGGAGCCGGACGAGCTCGCGCGTGAGCTTGCCGGCAAGAGCGTGCAGGAGGCGAAGGCTCTGCTCGCTGCACGGCCCGGGGTGAGCGGGTTTTCGATATACCCCGATGAGGGCGATGAGCGCCGCCTGCCCCGGTTCCCCCGGTGGATCCGTGTAGTCGTGGGGCGCCCGGAGGGGAACCGCAGCTGAGCGCGGGTGCACAGAGGGCGGTAAGGCGGAGCATCCCGTGTGGGGGCAGAGTCTTGCAGCGATTCTGCAAGAGGTACAGGGCTGCCGGTGCTTGCACGACAGGGCGTCGGAATTCGGTCACTTGCTTGCGTGCCGAATTCCGTCGAGGCGCTCCGCTTGGGGGGCCGTCCGCGGAGTGCAACAGCGGCAACCCGCCGAGAAGTGGCAGTGATTCCTAAGCTTGCGCCAGGTGACGTAAAGGGCATGGCAGGGACAGCGGTATGCAGCCTCGAGCGCAGGGCGCTCGGCAAGACGGGACTCGTTGTGTCAAGGATATGCTTCGGAACCCTGACGATGGGGCCACTCCAGGCGAAGCTGTCCATTAAGGAGGGGGCATCGCTTATACGGACCGCCATGGACGCCGGAGTGAACTTCATCGACACAGCCGAGCTTTACGGCACATACGAGTATATCCGCGAGGCGATCTCCGGGAGGGGCGGCATGCACAGCCGGGACCGGGATTCAGTGGTGATCGCCTCCAAGTCCTATGACTACACGTATGAGGGGATGCGGCAGACGGTCGAGCGGGCGCTTCAGTCCATGGGCATAGATTACATCGACATCTTTCTGCTGCACGAGCAGGAGTCGGCGCTCACGCTGAAAGGACACCAGGAGGCGCTGCGGTACCTGGCTCGCGCACGCGAGGCGGGGAAAGTGCGGGCGATTGGTGTATCCACTCACCACGTCGCGTGCGTCAGGGCGGCCGCTGCGATGCCCGAAATAGACGTGATTCATCCCCTCCTCAACCGGTCGGGCATCGGGATAGCCGACGGGACGGCGTCGGATATGCTGGAGGCGGTACGGGAGGCACACGATGCCGGCAAGGGCGTCTACTCCATGAAAGCGCTGGGCGGTGGCGCGCTGCTGGACGACGTGGAGGGCTCGCTTGGGTGGGTGCTCGCCCAGCCATGCGTGGATTCGATCGCCGTGGGCATCAAGACCCTAGATGAGCTTCGCATGGACCTCGCGGTTTTCGAGGGTCGGCGCCCCGACGACGCCCTCCGCGAGCGGACGCGGCAGAACAAGGCGCTCATCATCGAGCCATGGTGCACCGGCTGCGGGACGTGCGTTGCGAGGTGCACGCACGGGGCGCTCAGGATTGCGCCAGAAACGGGCCGCGCGGCCGTAGACACGGCCCGGTGCGTGCTGTGCGGCTATTGCCAGGCGGCGTGCCCGGAGTTTTGCATGAAGGTGGTTTAGCTCGCTTGAGGATCATGGGTCTTGATGTGGGCACGAAGACCATCGGCGTGGCGCTCTCCGACCCAACGGCGGCCTTCGCGCAACCGGCCGGGGTGGTCCGGAGGACGTCGCGGAGGGATGACCTGGCGAGGCTGATATCGCTTATACGCGATAATGCGGTTGGCCAGGTAGTCGTAGGCCTGCCGAAGAACATGGACGGCTCGCTCGGCGAAAGCGCCGCGCGGGCAAGGCAGCTCGCGGAAGCCCTCGAGGGGCAGGCAGGTGTGGCAGTGGTCCTCTGGGACGAGCGACTTTCCACGGTGTCGGCGCAGCGAGCGCTCATCGAGGCTGATGTCTCCCGACGCCGGCGCAAGGGCCTTGTGGATTCGGTTGCGGCCGCCATAATCCTCCAGAGTTACCTCGACAGCCGCCGCGGGGCCGGTGGAAGCAGCGAGCCAGGCGATGGAGTGCCGGACCCCGGAGGGTCAGAGGGCGATACGCCGGGGAGAGAAGCGCCGGAGGGCGAGGCCGATGCGCCGCCGACCGGGGGCGCATGAAAGGGTCTCTCCGTGGGGAGCATAGCGGCTGACAACGAGCGACGCGGGCATTGACCCGGCGACCCAAGATGGATACACTCGGATGTGAAAGAGAGGTGGCCCAAGTGCCAGAGATTGACGACGTTGTGACCCTTGTGTACGAGGACGGCGAGGAAGAGACCTTTTCCGTGGAAGATGTTATGGAGCTTGACGGCAACACCTACGTTATCCTGGTGCCGGAGGATGCGGACAGCGAGGCGGAGGACGACGAGGAGGTTGAGGCGTGCATCTTCCGGGTCGAGACCGACGAGGACGGCGAGGAGGTCCTGGTTGACCTGGACGACGACGAGTATGAGAAGGTAACCAGCGCGATTTGCGCGGACCTCGATGAGGTCTGCGACGAGGACGAGGACGAGGACGAGGAAGAGGAAGAGGACGAGGACGAGGACGAGGACGAGGAAGACCTCGATCTCGACGAAGATGAGGACGACCCATTCGACTCCGAGGATGACGAGGACGAAGACAAAGACTAGTATCAGGAACGTGATGGTGTGAGAGGCGGGGTCCAGGGAAGACAGGGCAGGACAGGGGGCGTTTTCGCCCCCTTTGGCTGGAATGCGAGGGCAAGGGCAAAGAGGGGCACCGGGGCCGACGCAGGTGCCCAAACCGCGGGGACGGGCACGGACGCGACCGCCGCTATGGACGTGGCCGCTGTGGACGTGGCACAAGCCAGTGTCGGTACCGACGTTGCCACCAGGATGAGGTCTAGAGTCAGGGCGAGGCGGATAGCGGCTTTCGTGTCTGCCCTCGTCCTGCTTTGCCTTGTGTGGGCCCTTTTCCTTGTCCTTCCTTTCGGCTCCGGGGAGGCAGTCCCTGTGCGCATCGAGCGCGGGCTCACGTCGTCTGGGATCGGCAAGGTTCTGGCGAGACAGGGGCTCGTTCGGTCGCAGGTGGCGTTTGAGGCCGCAGCGCGGCTTGCGGGCGTCCAGGACCGGCTGAAAGCAGGGACCTACCGGCTGAGCTCGCGCATGGGGACCTTCGGCATCCTCCGCGCCCTGGCGGAAGGCCGGGTGGAGCGCGTGAGATTCACCGTGCCGGAGGGGTATAACCTCGCCGAGATCGCGAGCTTGCTGGATGGGAAAGGGCTTGCCTCCCGAGAGAGGTTCCTGTCTCTTGCTAAGGGCGAAGTGCACGGCTTCCGCGTCGAGGCGGGGGGCAGGGAGTTCTCAGGAAACCTGGAGGGCTACCTTTTCCCTGACACGTACGAGATCGAGTCCGGCCTTTCCGAGGAGACCATCATCGCCGCGATGGTGAGGCGCTTTGCCGAAGTGGTGCTCCCCGAATTCGCCAGGGACGACGTGGCTGAGGCCGCGAAGGCCCTGGGCCTGCACGGAGTCGTGACCATCGCCTCCATGGTTGAGAAGGAGGCCCGCATTCCCGAGGACAGGCCCGTTGTGGCCGCGGTGTTCTATAACAGGCTGAAAAGGCGCATGCCGCTTCAGTCGTGCGCGACTGTCCAGTATGCCCTCGGGACCTGGAAGGAGCGCCTCTCTTACGACGACCTTAAAGTAGAGTCGCCCTACAACACCTATCTCGTGCCGGGCCTGCCGCCTGGCCCCATCGCGTCGCCGGGGCTTTCGTCGATCCGCGCGGCGCTCCACCCGGCCGAGGTAGACTATCTCTATTTCGCCGCCGATGAACATGGTGGTCACATCTTCAGCCGCACCTTCCGCGAGCATCAGCGGGCCCTCGCCCTGCTGCGCCGCCAGGACAAAGTGGGAGTTCGTTAGATCCCCCAGTTTGCCACCACCTGGCGGGTTGTCGGTGGTTGAACGAGGGGAGCCAAAATCCGGCTACTTGGCCGACGAACCGGATTTTGGCGACCGGTGACGTGCGTCACCGTTCCCGGCCGATTCGTTCCCTCCGTCACGCGTTCTTCATGAAGAGTTCCCCACGTCATGCATTTGTGCCTGATCCGTGACAAGCATCATCACTGCCGCCCTATTTGTTCCGTGCGTCACGGGTCCCCCGGGAACAGCGCGGTCAAGGGTCACCAGGGGCAGGAGTCGCCCTACCTGTGAAGCCCGCCGGCCCGCCGGGCCCGCGAGGCCGGGCGGCATTGCGATTCACGGGTTTCGCGCCGGACGACATAGCAGGGCGGCGACGGGGAACGCTACATCCGTGGGGCAGGTTCTTCTTTTCTGCCCCAGTGCGGCGAGAGACGACGGGAGGGGATCCGGCGTTGGCGGAGGAAAGCGCGCACCGCGTCCGCGGCCTTGCATGCATCTTCCTTGTAACCTTTTTCGTCCTGGCCGCCAGGATGGCGCACGTCCAGCTCGTGATCGGCGACGACCTGGCCGAGCGGTGCCGCGACCAGCGCGCTGTATCGCTCACCGCGGTCCCGGTGCGGGGGGCAATCTATGACCGCAACATGCGCATGCTGGCCGGCGAGTTCCGAAGGCGCGCCATTGTGGTGTTTCCGGAGTTCGTGAAGGCCCGCGAGGCCGTCGCGCGCATGGTGGCGAGGCTGACAGGCGGGTCGTGGGAAGATGTCCTGTCTCGCCTGGGCTCCCCGGCGCCACTTTACGTCGCGGCCGGGGCGATGCCGTCGCTTGCCGACGGAATCGACACTGAGACCCTGGGCGAGGCCCTCCGCGACCCCGGAGTGGTGGTCGTGGAGCAGCCTGTGCGCTACCACCCGGATGCTATCGGGGCGCATGTCATCGGGTACCTTGACCCTTCGGGCACGCGGGGAATATCGGGCGTCGAGAGGCTTCTCGACCGCTACCTCAGGGGGGGAGGCCCGGGCGAGGTGACCGTCTTCGCAGACGCGAGGGGAACTCCGATGCGCGGCCTGGGTGTGCGGTGGCTGCCTGGCGAGCCGGCTGCTGCCAGTGTGAGGCTGACCATCGACCGGGACATCCAGGCTTTGGTGGAGGACGTTATGGACGACGCGGTCGAGCGCGGAGCGGTGGTCGTGATGGACCCGAGATCGGGCGACGTGCTCGCCATGGCGAGCCGGCCCGCCTTTTGGCCCGATAACATCGCGACGGCCGCCCGAGACCCGGCGTCACCCCTCGTCAACAGGGCGATCATGGCGTATCCCCCTGGCTCCGTGTTCAAGGTCGTGGTGGCCGCGGCCGCCATCGAGAGCGGGACGGCTTCACTGCACGACACGTTTCACGACCCAGGATACGTGGACGTCGGGGCCGCGCGGTTCAGGTGCTACACGCACGAGGAGGGCGGGCACGGCGACATCACTTTCATCGACGCCATGGCATACTCCTGCAACACTGCTTTTATCGACGTGGGCCTTCAGACAGGTGCCGAGCGACTGGTGGGTCTCGCGGAGCGGCTGGGGCTTGGCGCGACGACGGGGGTTGCGCTTCCCGGAGAGCAGGCGGGCGTGATTCCGGATGCCCGGTCAATGTCGCCCCAGGACATTGGCAACCTGGCCATAGGCCAGGGGCGGCTTACCGTGACTCCGCTGCAGGTCGCCACGGTGATGTCGGCTGTGGCAAACGGTGGGTTCCTGCGGCGGCCGAGGCTCGTGATGGAGATCATGCCGAACGACATGTCGGACGACCCCGCGCTTGCCCGCAGCATCAAACCGGCCGAGCCGGTGCGGATCCTTTCGGAAGACACCTGCCGACAGCTCACATTCATGCTCGAGGCCGTCACAAGGTGGGGTACGGGGACCGCGGCATGGGTGGCGGAGGGCGGATCGTGCGGCAAGACCGGGTCCGCCGAGACTGGGAAGGTAAGCGAGGGCGGATCCCCCGTCTCCCACGCCTGGTTCGCAGGCTTCGCTCCGCTATCCGACCCCCGGCTCGTCATCGTCGTCTTCGTCGAGGAAGGCATGTCAGGCGGCAGGGCCGCCGCGCCCGTCTTCGCCCGCATCGCCCGCCGCGCCCTCGGGCTTTATCCCGCATCGAGATAGCCGAGCACCGACGGCGGTCTCCACGCTCCGACCCGCAGAACGATCGCTCCGAGGTTACCGAATCTGCTTCGGTTGCGATAGAGGAGGTGGCGGAAAAGCGGCGAATTCACGAAGAGCACTCTCTTTGTGCGGTCACGCGCTGACCACTTTCGTGGAGCTTGGCCTGAGGGCTTCACAGAAGGCCCAATCTGACATGGTCGTCGCCGCTGAACACGTAATCCATACGCGTGCAGATGCCCTTCGGTTTGGCGAGGAGAACCTGTACATAGACGGCGCTGCTCCATTTGCAGGGCCTGCGCGCCTCGAGGAACTCGAAAAAGCAATCAGAGACAGCCTTGCGGCCAAGCGTCTGCTGCAGGATCTTGCCGGAGGCTGGCGCTCCGCTCCCGGGTATGGATATGGTGGTTATGGGGGATGTGCCGGCAGGCGCCGGGCTCAGCTCGTCCGCGGCGCTAAGTGAGGGTGCATTAGTCCTCGCCCCTCTTCCAGTAGTTGCCGGGTTGCCGGTGTTGCACTCGGGGACGGCGCCCCAAGCGGGGCGCGCTTCGCCAAAATCCGGCCCGTCCGGCTAGGCAGCCGGATTTTGACACCCC
>JAAYXB010000040.1 GCA_012516125.1 Bacillota bacterium
GGCCCACCCGAACTGTGCAGCTTTCAAGGTGCACCCGAAAAAGTTTATAAGCTCTTCCGGTGGCAATAGCGGAGGGGAAACACCTGTTCCCATTCCGAACACAGAAGTTAAGCCCTCCAGCGCCGATGGTACTGCACTGGCAACGGTGCGGGAGAGTAGGTCGCTGCCGGAAGGCTTTTTTATTGTACATGGACCCGAGCGAGCACTGTCACCCATGTTGCAAGGCAGCACTTCCCAGACAATCTTTTGTGGCGAGCGACAATTTCCGGAGAGCGACGAAGGTCTTCGCTCGACCATAGCCTGCGCAGCGGGCAAAAGGGCGGGACATTGAGTACCATCTCGAACGTGGTGGGCAAAGAGCAACACCACCGTCAAAACGACGCATTGACATCAATAGACAATGCCCATCAGACAATGCCCATTGAGATCGGGAAACGAGATCGGGAAAAATGCTTGCGATGAAGGAAGGAATTTCGCCACGCACGTTGAATTAATGTAATGACATCGATAGACATCGCGCCTCTCCCTGGGCTGTATCCTGGCAGCAGGAGCGTCACAGCATGGCAACGATATATGATGTGGCCAAAAAGGCAAACGTCTCTGTGAAGACGGTTTCACGCGTGCTCAACAGGAGTCACCTGGTCAAGGAGGAAACCCGTTCGCGGGTCCTGGCTGCGATGACAGCCCTAGACTTCCATCCAAATTCCGCTGCGCGGAGCCTCAGGCAGAAGCGGACGGGTGCCATTGGGTTTGTTGTTCCGTTCGGCTCTGATTTCGTGTTCCACGACCCGGGCATGATCGAGCAGATCAAGGGCGCCCTCGATCTCCTCAACGAGCGCGGCTATGACATGGTGCTGTCAGTGCCCACGAACAGGGACGACGCCCTCAGAGAAGTCGTGCGGCTGACCAAGCGACGCAACGTCGACGGCGCCATACTGTATGGGATGGCCGGGGCGGACAGCATAGTGAAGGAGCTCTCAGAAAAGGGCTTCCACTTCGTGTCGCTCGGGTACTGCTACCCTGAGCAGACACACAACTTCGTGGAGATCGACGCCGTCGCCGGTGGTATGGCGGCGACCCGGTACGCCCTGTCCCTCGGGCACACCCGCATCGGACTCATCAAGGAACCGAGGAACTTCCTTTCCCCCAACAAGCGAAGCATTGCGGAAGGCTATAAGGCTGCGTTGGAGCAGGCGGGCGTCCCGTATGACGAGCATCTTCTCCGCGAGGGGGACTATACCGTGGCCGGGGGCTACTGGGCGGCGTGTCGCCTGCTCGATCAGGATAGCGAGGTCTCCGCCATTATCTGCAGCAGTGACCCGATGGCGCTGGGCGCCCTTCGCGCCCTCCGTGAGAGGGGCCTCGTCGCAGCGTCGGGCACCCAGAACGGCTTTCTGCTATTGACCGGCGATTGCCTTCCCTCCACGAGGGCAATAGAGCCGTCGCTGGGCGGCATACAGGCGCCACTCTACGACCAAGGGCGCCTTGCCGCCGACATGCTAGTGTCGGTGATCTCCGAGCACCGCGATATACCGGGGATCATACTCAAGCCAACGATGCTGGTTCCTGCCTGAATCAGGGCATTTTAGCCGGCCGAATGACATCGATGGACACCACACGCCGCGCTCGTGTCGGGGCGGGCAGGGGGGTATGAAGATGGAAGCGCCGGTTCGTTCGGTCGCAGGTGCCGCAGGGCGCAGGGTAGCGAGGGTCCTCAGGCGGAGAAGGCCGCTCCCTTACCTGCTGATCGCCCCTGCTCTTCTCGGCACGCTCCTGGTCCACGTTATCCCCATCATGTGGGGCGTATTCATAAGTTTCCGGGACCTTGACATCTATACGATCGCTAACTGGCGTGGGGCACCGTTCATCGGACTCGGCAATTACTTGGAAGCCCTCGACCTCGCCGACCCCGATGGTGTCCTGTTCATGAGGTCCATCGCCAACGTTGCCTATTACGGCGTGGTCACTATCTCGCTCGGCTACGCGATTGGACTCGGGGTCGCCTTACTTCTCAACCAGCGGTTCTACGGCAGGACCCTGGTCCGCGGGCTCGTGCTCCTGCCCTACATCATGCCCGACTCCGTTGCCTACAGCGTCTGGCGGTTCATATTTCAGGCGAGGGTCGGCATCGTGAACAGCTTCCTGATGTCTCTCGGCCTCATCAAGGAGCCGCTGGTATGGCTCGTCGGAACAAAGACCATGTTCGCCGTCATGGTGGCAAGCATATGGAAGGGCTGGCCGTTTGCATGTCTGCTGCTCCTGGCGGGCCTGCAGTCGGTCCCTCGCGAACTCCTGGAGTGTGCCTCCATCGACGGCGCAAACTGGTGGCAGAGATTCCGCTTCGTTACCTGGCCGCACATCCTGCCCGTTACGAAGACACTAATTCTCTTGAACATCCTCTGGAACTTCAACGCCTATAACCAGTTCAAGGTGATGCTCGGGGACGATCCCGGAGTCTACGCTGAGGTCCCCTCGACGTTCGTCGTCAGGCAAGCTTTCGACAACCTCAGGTACGGCCTGGGGGCGTCCATGTCCGTAGTCCTGGTGTTGATGATGACCGTGGTTGCCGTCATCTATCTGAAGACTCTGAAGCCGGGCAGATCAGTGGAGGACTGATGCAGCAATGGTTCGCCGGAGGACGGCTTATCAGAGCTCGAAATCGCCCCGGGTGAGGGCGGTTCGGGTCGCCGAGCGGGTGGCGCTGTACGCGGCGGTGCTTGTAGTGCTCGTCGTGGTGCTCATTCCATATGTATGGATGCTGTCGGGATCATTCAAGACGAGCCTGGAGATACAGTCCGCCGACATAACCGATCCAGACCTTGCACCCCGCTGGATTCCTCGCACGTTCACCCTCGACAACTATCGGAACGTTAACCGCACCGTCAGGATCCTGGACTACTTCATGAACAGCATTATCGTTTCCATCGGGACGATGCTGCTCTGCCTTGCGCTCAGCATCCTCGCCGGTTACTCCCTCGCCCGCTTCGAGTTCAAGGGAAAGGGTCCGTACGTGCTGTCGCTGCTCGTGACCCAGATGTTCCCCGGGATACTTTTCCTCATCCCGTATTTCATCCTTTTCGTCTACATCAACAAGTGGACGGGGATTCAGCTAAAGAACACCTACGCAGGGCTCATCCTGACTTATGCTTCGTTTGCTCTCCCTTTCAGCATCCTGATGCTCCGGAGCTTCTTTGCGACCATACCGAGGGAGATAGACGAGCAGGCTCAGATAGATGGATGCACCCCTGTGGGCGCCCTCTTTCGGGTGATCATCCCGGTAGCAAAGCCGGGGATAGCGGCCGTGGGTATATACGCGTTCATCATGAGCTGGAACGAGATCCTCTTTGCCTCGCTCCTCACGGGGCGCGAGACGAAGACGGTAGCCGTGGGCATCCTCGAGTACATAACCAATCAGGAGGCTCGCTGGGCGGGAATGATGGCCGCGTGCATCATCGTGACCATACCAGTCCTCGTGCTGTTCACGCTCATACAGAGGCACATTGTGGAGGGGCTCGTGTCAGGGTCAGTCAAAGGCTGACAGCGGGAACAGCGGAAGTGAAGTATTGGTGCGCAAGGATGGGGGGTGAGGCTGGGGCCGGGCACCATGCGGGGAGCCGCGTCTCGGTAAGGAGAGTCTGGTAGGCCTGGCCTGGGTGGAGCTTGAGTCGATAGAGCGGGTTGACGGGTCGGTGGGCTATTCGGGTCCCAGGTTAACTACGACTCATCGCTAAGGGAGGCGAATCGAGATGACGTTGAGAAGAGGGATTCTTGTCTGCGTCGTTCTCCTTGCCACGGTGAGCGTGGTGACGGCATCAGCCGCACCCAAGCAGATAACCTTCTGGGTGATGCCCAACGCTCCTGATGAGACGCACACCGCGTGGCTCAACAAGGTGGCGCAGGAGTTCAAGGCCGAGACCGGCGTTGAAGTCAAGTGGGAGATCGTAGGGTGGGGCGATGCGTGGTCGCGTATCGCGGCTGCGATTGCCACCGGCGAAGGTGCGGACGTTTCGCAGGTAGGGACGACGTGGAACCCGCAGTTCGCTGCGACAGGCGGGCTTGAGAAGATCGACATCGCAGAATTCGGCGGCGCGTCCGCATTTATGAAGGCTAACCTGGAGTCCACGATGTACAAGGGGCAGCATTACGGGGTGCCTTGGTTTGCCGAAACCAGGTGCCTGTTCTACAACAAGGATATGTTTGCTGCAGCGAAGGTGAACCCGCCCCAGACCTATGACGAGGTCATAACAGTCGGAAAAGCAATAACGAAAGCGCTAGGTCAGGGCAAAGCGTTCGCCATGGCCGGCACGAACGCATGGGACCTCATCCATAACTGGGCGATCGTCCTCTGGGCGAACGGCGGTGATCTCGTCGACGTTGCGAACAAGAAGGCCGTCTTCAACAGCGAGGCCGGGGTGCAGGCGATGAAGTGGTATGTGAGCCTCGTCGAAACCGGGCTTGCGGACAAGGCCTGCGCCGAGTACAACCAGCCCCAGGCTGACGCGGCCTTCATAAACGGCAACGTGGCCATGTGCTTCATGGGCCCCTGGAACATAGCCAACATCGAGCAGGAAAACCCCAGCCTGAACTACGGGGTGGTGGAACCCCCGAAGGGATCGCACGGCCGGGCGTCGTTCTCCGGCGGGAGCAACCTCGTGGTGTTTAAGGCCAGCAAGAACAAGGACGCGGCCAAGGCATGGATCAAGTTCCTTCTGAGAAAGGAGAAGCTGGTTGACTACACCCAGAATCTCTCGCACATGCTTCCCGCGACGCTCGCTGCGTTCGAGGATCCCTACTACTCGAGTGGAGTCTGGAAAACCTTCAAGACCACTCTGAGCTACGCGACGGCTTATCCGCCCCTGGCAGTCTGGGGTGACATCGAGAATGCCATAGTCTCGGAGTTCAAGAAAATCCTCAGCGACTACATCGTCGGCAAGTACAGGGCGGATGACGTCAAGATCTACCTGGACGCTGCGGCGAAAAAGGTTGACGAGGCCCTGAAACGGGAGAAGTAATCTCAGATCTCAGCGCATTGAAAGCTGGTGCGGATGGCGGCGGGGATACCCTTCAGGGTGTCCCCGCCACAAATAAACGGGCAAATGTATAAGGAGGGGCCAGCAGGGATGAAGTACGGGCACTTTGACGACGAAAGGCGCGAGTACGTTATAGAGCGCCCAGACACGCCGTCCCCATGGATAAACTATCTTGGCACACGAGACTACTTTGCCATCGTCTCGAACACAGGGGGAGGCTACAGCTTCTACTCAGACGCAAGGCTCAGGCGTGTTCTGCGTTACCGCTACAACAACATTCCTACCGACGAGGGCGGGAGGTACCTGTTCATTCGCCATGCGGACGGGGACTTCTGGTCCCCCACCTGGCAGCCCGTGCGAAAGCCGCTCGACTCTTATGAGTGCCGGCATGGTCTTGGGTACACCTCCATAAGATCGTCGCGCCGAGGGGTCGCCGTCAGTATCACCTACTTCGTCCCGGTGAACGAGCCTCTCGAGGTCTGGCAGGTCGTTCTCGAGAACCGCAACGCACACCAGGAGGATATCACCCTTTTTTCGTTTGTGGAATTCTGCCTGTGGGATGCGCTGGACGACCAGACGAACTTCCAGAGGAACCTCAACATCGGTGAGGTGGAGGTCGACGGGAAAGTCATATACCACACTACCGAGTACCGCGAGAGAAGGGACCACTTCGCGTTCTTCGCAACGAGCGGCGAGGTCGTCGGGTTTGACACGGACCGGGAGGCGTTCCTTGGTCCCTACGGCTCACTCTCGGCTCCGCGGGCGGTCGTGGAGGGATGGCCGGCAGGCTCCATCGCGTACGGCTGGGCCCCGATCGGATCGCATTGCCTGCGCCTGTCCCTTTGTCCCGGCGAGCAGAGGCGGTTGGTGTTTATCCTCGGGCTTGCGTGGAACAGGCCGGAAGAGAAGTTCACCGCGGACGGCCGCGTTAACAAAGCAGGCGCTCGCGAGATCATATCCCGCTATCTCGACCCCGATGTCGCCGAGGCTGCGCGCGAGGAGCTTTCCCGTTACTGGACCTCGCTTCTCGCGGGCTTTCAGGCCGAGACACCTGACGCCGGCATGGCGCCGGTGGTCAACGTGTGGAACCAGTACCAGTGTATAACCACGTTCAATCTCGCGCGGTCGGCATCCTACTATGAGTCCGGCATCAGCAGGGGAATCGGGTTCCGCGATGGGAGCCAGGACGTTCTCGGTGCCCTCCACCAGGTTCCATCGTCTGTGAAGAGACGCCTTCGCGAGCTCGCCTCCATCCAGTTTGCCGCAGGCAACACGTACCACCAATACTCGCCCCTCACGAAGCAGGGGAACAACGACATCGGCAGCGGGTTCAACGACGACCCCATGTGGCTCGTTATCGCCACAGCCCAGTACCTGAAGGAAACAGGCGACTTCGAGGCCCTGTCCATGAAGGCTGCGTTCGCGGATGATCCGCGGCCGGCCACCCTGGAGGAACACCTTCGTCGGTGCATGTCATACACGCTGGCGAACCTCGGACCTCACGGGCTACCACTCATCGGCGAGGCGGACTGGAACGATTGTCTGAACCTGAACTGGACGACTCAGCACGACGGCCGGGTAGCCGAATCAGTGCTCATCGGCGAGCTCTTTGTGCGCGCGGCCTTGGAGATGGCCCGGATCGCGAAGCTCAGGGGCAACGACGAGGAAGCCGAGGCGTACGCGAAGGCTGCGCGCGATATGGCGGCAGCCATAAACGCTCACGCCTGGGATGGCGAGTGGTACATCAGGGCCTTCGACGACAGGGGTACACCTGTGGGCTCCTCCCGTAACGAAGAAGGGCGGATTTTCCTGGAGACCCAGCCCTGGGCGGTCATGAGCGGGGTTGCGCCGAGGGAGAGGGGTCTAGCTTGCATGGACGCTGTGTGGGCGCAACTCGCCACGCCGCACGGGATCGTGCTACAGCAACCCGCCTTCACCCGTTACTCCGAGGCTATCGGGGCGTGCACCTGCTATCCTCCGGGAGTCAAGGAGAACGCGGGGATCTTCTGTCACCCAAACACGTGGGCCATAATAGCCGAGTGCATGCTGGGAAGGGCCGACAGAGCCTACTCTTACTACTCCCGACTGCTTCCCACCACCCGCGAGCGGATATCGGAGGTCCACAGGGCAGAGCCCTACGTTTACGCCCAGATGATAGCAGGCCCCGACTGCCCGCGCTTCGGAGAGGCCAAGAACTCGTGGCTCACGGGCACGGCGTCATGGATGTTAGTG
Source organism: Bacillota bacterium (assembly GCA_012516125.1). GTDB lineage: Bacteria > Bacillota > SHA-98 > UBA4971 > UBA4971 > UBA6256. The sequence continues at coordinate 7,263 of JAAYXB010000040.1, forward strand.
GCGGTCTCTCAGTGGATCCTCGGCGTGCGGCCCGAGTACGACGGGCTGACCATAGACCCGTGCATTCCTCCCGAGTGGCCGGGGTTCTCCGTGAAGCGGGTCTTCAGAGGCCACACGTACCACATCCGTGTCGAGAACCCTGACCGAGTCAGCCGCGGAGTAGTCCGCCTCGAGCTGGACGGGCGGGAACTCGAGCCCGTACCTGCCGACCATGGGGCGGTCGTGCCAGGATATCACGCGCCACAAGAGCTTGTGGGATTCATTCCCGTCGACGCTGCGCACCTCCGCGGTGCAGGGAGCGAGCATTCAGTCAGGGTAGTGATGGGCAGGGCCTCCGGGGTCTAAGCGAGAGCGCGGAAATGCTCCCGACCTCGGGGAGGGGTTGCCGGTGGTTGCACGAGGGATGCCGACGTCCGGCCGGTCGTCCGACGTAACGGATTGTGTCTGGGCACCCCGGCTGGGGCGCCGTACCCGAGAGCAACACCGGCAACCTGCTAGATGGTGGGAAACTGGGAGAAACTGACGAATGAGACTGTTGCTTCTTTCCTCTTTATGGCATTGCTGTGCGGCAGAGCCCCGGGAAACGGCCGCTGTGGACGGTTAAACAGGCCGCGGCTGGGGCAAGCGCACGGTCTCACGAATCCTCACTTGGCGCAGGGCGGGTTAACCCCGCGTGTTTTCTCGGTGTCCTCCTCCCTTCAGATGGCTGAGCTGTGATAGAATACAACTGACCGGGTGAGTGGAAGGGCGTGCCGAACCGGCACGGCACCTGCGGAGAGCTCGTGCTGACTGCGGGGCCTATGAGGCAACGGGACGCTGCGTTCCGTGGGATGACGGGATCCCGGGGGAGTGCCGGATTCTGCTCGTCGGTTGCGGACGGACTGACACGGGAAGCCCGCCCCGCGTTGGAACTGTGAGACCAGGGAGGCAGACACAGAGGCTTCTGGTGGAGAGGTTGTGATCCGGCCACAGGCCGCGTGTCCCATAAAGCCGCCGCTGATGCTCCCGTGACGGACGTCCTGCAGGCATTTGCCCGAACACCAGTTGCCCATGCAAGGCGACGGATGGTATAATCAGGTGGACGGGAGGCGCTTGCCATGCCGAGCGATGCCGGCCCTCCTGCGCAGGGGGCGAGCGTGACGGGCCTGAGAATCATCGGCATCGACCCGGGCCTTGTTGATACAGGCTACGGCATTGTCGACGTGTCCGGCGTCCGTGTCCGCCTGGTTGAGGCCGGGCTGGTCCGAACGACGGCGTCTGCGCCCGTCGAGGTGCGGCTGAGGGAGATCTTTGAGGGCGTGCTGTCGCTCCTGTCGGAGCACCTTCCGGCCGCCGTCATCGTCGAGGACCTTTACACGAGCTACCGGCACCCCAGGACGGCCGTGCTGATGGGTCATGCACGCGGCGTAATCCTGCTCGCCGCAAGCAGCAGGGGGCTCGAGGTCGTGTCATACCCGCCTGCGCGGGTGAAGAAGGCGCTCACCGGCAGGGGCACCGCGAGTAAGGAGCAGATCCAGAGGATGGTCCAGATGCGGCTGGGGCTTGATGAGGTCCCTGAGCCGGACCACGTGGCCGACGCGCTGGCTCTCGCCCTGTGCCACCACAACTTCCTGACGCACGCCGTGCCGGGGCTGGAATAGGTGGAAATGTTGGAGGCGTTCACTTGATCTCTGCGATCACCGGCAAACTCGTGCGTGTCCAGGAGGACCGCGTAACCATACAGGTCGGCGGCCTGTCCTATGATGTGCTCGTGTCCCCTTCAACGGCCCGGGCGCTCGCAGCCCGGCGGGAGCAGGAGGTCAGGCTCGAGACGATATTCTACATCCAGGGCGCGCCTGGGGGAGTCGGCAACACCGTCCCGGTGCTTGTGGGGTTCCTGACTGAGGTGGACAAGGAGTTCTTCGAGCACTTTATCACGGTAGGGGGCATCGGGCCCCGAGCCGCGCTGAAGGCCCTTGCCATCCCGACACCTCGCATCGCGCGGGCCATCGAGAACGCCGACATCGTGACCCTGAGCTCTCTCCCCGGGATCGGCAAGCAGAAAGCCGCCAAGATCGTCGCCGAGCTCAAAGGGAAGGTGACCCGGTTCGCCCTGGGCGTCGAAGTCGAAGGGGAAGTAGAGGCGAGGGCGGAAGTCCCGGTCGCGGCGGAGCCTGTGGACGAAGTGGCCGCGGAGGCGCTCGAGGTGCTGCTACAGCTCGGTTACAGGCGGCAGGAGGCCGAGGAGATGATCCGCCAGGCGATGGCCAAACGCGCCGACATCCGGAGCGCCGAGGCCATCATACAAGAGATATACAGATCCACACAGCGCGCGGTCGAGCGCGGCGGTTAGCGTGACTGCGAGGAGCGGCAAGAGCCCGGGAAGGGCCGGGGTGTTTCTTCCCAAGACACCGCGGCCTTAGCCATGGGAAGGTTCAGTTCGAGCTTGGTTGCCAATAGCCTGCGTACTGCCACGTGGGCGCACGGATGCATGGGGGCGAGACGATGACCCGAGTGAGGCTTGTAAGCGCAGAGGAGCAGAGGGAGGAAGAGAGCTACCAGCGAAGCCTTCGCCCGTCGGTGCTTGCCGAGTTCACCGGGCAAAAGCAGGTGGTCGCGAACCTCGCGATAGCCGTGGAGGCCGCCAGAAAGCGCAAGGAGGCCCTCGACCACGTCCTCCTTTACGGCCCTCCCGGCCTTGGCAAGACCACGCTCGCGCACATCATCGCGAACGAGATGAAGTCGAACATAATCTCCACGTCAGGGCCTGCCATAGAGCGGCCCGGCGACCTCATGGGAATTCTCACAAACCTTGAGGACGGCGACGTGCTCTTCATCGACGAGATCCACAGGCTGCCGAAGGTGGTCGAGGAGTTCATCTACTCCGCCATGGAGGACTTCCAGATCGACTTCGTGGTGGACAAGGGCGCTTTCGCGAAGACCATCAAGGTACCGCTCAAGCATTTCACGCTTGTGGGGGCCACCACGCGGGCCGGGCTTCTCTCGGCGCCGCTCCGGGAGCGGTTCGGCATATTCCACCACCTGGACTTCTACCCGCCGGAGGAGCTTGCTGAAATAGTGAAGAGATCGGCGTCCATCCTCAGGGTCACTGTGGAGGACGAGGCCGGGGCCGAGATCGCGAGGCGCTCGCGCGGCACGCCCAGGGTGGCGAACAGGCTGCTCAAGAGGGTGCGCGATTACGCTCAGGTCAAGGCGGATGGCGTCATTACGAAGGATGTGGTGGCCGCTTCCCTCGCCATGGAGGGCATCGACGATGTGGGCCTCGACAACCTCGACAGGAAGTACCTCAGGGCCATCATCGAGTACTACGGCGGCGGCCCGGTCGGGATAGAAGCCCTTGCCGCGACGCTCAACGAGGAGCAGGATACCCTCGTGGACATGGTGGAGCCTTTCCTGCTCAAGATCGGGTTTGTGGTGCGCACGGCGAGCGGCCGACGCGCCACCGAGCTTGCGTTCCGCCATCTCGGAATCGCGCCGAACGTGCAGAAAGGCCTTCCGTCGCTGTTCTAGAGCGAGCATTCCTGTATGTGAAGCAGGGCGACATCCACGCCTTAAGACTGCCTACAGGCGGAGGCGCTCCAGGATTGCTTCTCTGAGCCTTTCTACCTGCCGGACGGCGTCCGCAGCTACGTCCTGCTCAGGCCAGAATTCGTCGTCATACCGGGCTGCAACGGCGTAATCCGTGAGCTGCTCGAGATCAAGGTTCTCCCACACGAGCGTCTTATCGATGGCAGAGCACAATCGGGCCAATTCCTCGAGGTCATGCGTACGCGGTATGGGCCGTTCGTGATAGGCAAGGAACGCCTTCAGGTATTTCTCTGCAGCCTGCTGGCAATGGAAACATGCTGTGTCGTATGGACCCTCACTTGCCACTGTACGCCTCGCGTCCGCAAGGTCGCTTTCAGCCTTGCGGATCCATCCACGGGCGAGATCCTTTCTGTCCTTCATGATAGAGGACCCGTCCCTCCCTCAGGATCGTTGTAATAAAGGCATTTGGTACGCTTTGCCACTCCTCGACCTCGGCGGGTGTGTATACGACGATGTCTTTCGCGGGGAATAGACCGGCGAGAGCCCGCCGAATCGGGGCAGCCCGCCTCCACCTTGGCAGACTGGACTCTGCAACCACCAGTATATCGAGGTCGCTATCAGGGCGGAAGTCTCCTCGAGCCCGTGAGCCAAACAGCACTATGAGCTTCGCGTTTGTCACAGACCGGATTCGCCTGGTAGCCTCGGACAGAAGCTCCGGAGTAACTCGGGGAAACCCCGTGGGATCCATCCAGTTCCACTCCTCCGTGTCGATGATCTGGTCACCTGACGATGGGACCCAGCACCTCCGGGTTATCGTTTCCAGCTTCAGTAGCACGGAATCCAGACGTCCTTTGCCCCTCGCGCTGCCCGGGCTATCTCGTTGACCTGTTGTAAAGGCCGGGCAGGTACTTTTCATATAGCTCGACGTTGAAATCCGGCGGGTTTTCATCCCTGAAGCGGTACAGGGCGTCGAGGTCCAGGTCCCCGACCACGACCTCTTCCTCGTCGAAGGAGGCCGCTCGCACGAGCCAGCCGTCGCCGGAGGGCGTCATCTCCAGGGGGGCCACAAGTCCGCTTCGCCCGGTGAAAGGTATCCCCAGGAGGTTGCCGACGGCCGCGGCCGAGACCCCGAGCACCTGGCTCTCCTGTACTCTCGGCCAAATGCCCCGCATCGTACGCCAGAAGAGGTACTCCTCGTTGTTGGCGGACGGGATGACCACGATGTCCGTGCCCCGGAGGCGCGCGATGCGGAAGGTCTCGAAGTAGGTGGCGTCCATGCATATGGGGAACGCGATGCGCCCGAGCGGGGTGTCGAGGACCTCGAGGTCCGAGCCAGGCTCGAATCCCCACGCGGCCTCCATGGGCACGAGGTGCAGCTTGCGCTGCTTTGCGATGACCTCCCCGTCGGGGCCGTAGAAGTAGCCGATGGCGCGCATCCTGCCGTCGTCGTCCTCGAGAAACGCGCTGCCTGTGATGATGTAGACGCGGAACGCCCTGGCGAGCGTTGAGAAAGTTGTCTCGTAGATTCGCTTCACAGCGGGCGAGATGATGCGGAACACTTCGGCGACTTTCACGTCGGTGCCAGCCATGTCGGCTACAGCGGCGTCTATCCCCTTGGCGGCCAGCTTCTCTATCCCCGGGACGAGGCCGACGAGCGGCGTCCCCGAGTCCTCCGGGAACACCACCAGCTGGGCGCCCTGGTCCACCGCCGCCTTTGTGAGGGTGTATATCTTCTCTGCGTACGTCCTGGCGTCCTTGATGAGGTCCAGCCGCATCTGCACCGCGGCCACGCGAACCCTGGGGGTGCGGGCGCCGGAAACAGGATCGGCACTGCCACCGGGGCGGACACCGGAACCGGGACCGGGAGCAGGGCCGGGACCCGGACCAGAGCTGAACGAGGCACATGCGCTGCTCGGCGTGATGCGCTGCCTGGCAAGGTGCTTTCGGACCACCGCGGGGCGAGACGCCCATCGCAGGAGCGCCTTGAACGCGAGGCCACGCAACACGTTAGCTATCCGCTGTGGTGCCTTCTGTACCGGTTTCTGTGCGTCGCCACGGCTGTGGTCAGGGCCACGGCCTGAGGCTGCAGAGGAAGCCGCCCGTCCCGCCGACTCGCCGGTGGACGGCCGGCCGGCGCCGGCGCCGGCGCCGGCGGTGGGGGTGTGGGCTGCCGCATAGTCCCGGTAGAGATGTGGAAACCACGTGCTGTAAAGGCCCGGGTTGAGATGGCGAAAGACCGGGAAGCGTTCGATGGTGCTCCTGATCGACGGGAACGAGAGGTCCGCGACGATGACGTCCTCGACGGTGGTGCGGGCCACGCGCGCGAGCACGCCGGTGTCCCCCTCGGTCATCTCGCACGTCGCGTAGATGGTGGACCTGCCCTCGAACTCGACGCCACCCGCCAGTCCGACGAGACACGCCTCCACCCCGAAGACCTGGTTCTGCTGGACGTTCTGCCACATGCCGCGCACCTGGTGCCACTCACTGTAAGGCGCAGGGACAGCAATAGGCGCGAGCACGATCTGTGCTCCCCGGAGGGCGAGGATGCGCATGACCTCGGGGTACCACGCGTCCTCGCAGATGGCGAACCCCACCGCGCCGAGGGACGTGCGAAACACCTCGAGATCGTCGGACCTCACAAACCCGCTCGCGCGCTCGTCGCGCGAGAGGTGGGTTTGGGCCTGAGTGCCGATGACGTCGCCTCCAGGGGATAGAAGGTGAGCCACATTCCGCACGCCGCCTGCGGTCGGCACCGGGATGGTGCCCGGCGCGATGTACATGTGGTGCTGCGCGGCGAGGCTGGAGAAGAGCCGCAGGAAGTCGGTCTGCGGGCTACTGTCTTGCGGCGAGGCAAACACCTTTGCCACAGCCGCGCCGAAGCCGGGACCTAGAAAGAGGTTGGCGCCCGGGTGGGCCGCAGCCAGATAGGCCAGGCCCGTGTAGGCGGGGAACACCACCATGTCCGCGCCAAGCCCTGCGGCACGGGCCACAAGCTCGCCCACGCGCGCTTCGAAGTCGTCAAGCGACTCGCGGCGCCTTGCCGCAAACTGCACACATGCCACGCGGCTCATTCCTGGCTACCCCTTCTCTCGAGGAAAGAGAGGAACTCGTCCATCTCCATTCTGACATTCCCGAAAACCTGGCGAAGCGCCTCAATGAGAGGCGCCATCCTGACGGGAGAGAGTCGGAACGTATAGACGTTGCGGACGACGTGGCGGAAGCCTCTATAGACATCGAGAGTGTCGCGGAGATCCCTCGAGATTACGGGCGGCCGCACCAGCGCGACATCGGTGGCCATCTGGCGCAGCAGTTCCTGGTGCCAGTTCTCACCTTGAGGCTTGCTCTGGTCGACTTCCGTGGCAATGAGTTCGAAGATCCTTTCCAGGCCAGTATAGAAGCCATGGAGGTTCAGAGCGACGCTATCGAGGTAAGCATCATCGCCTTTCAATTTGGCGGCATCCCAGGCGCGGAGGGCGCGATCGGCTGCCTTCTCGATCTCGCTCAGTTCTTCCCGGATCCTGCTTGCGAGGACGAGATAGCCCTTGTTCATAGCTCCACACCTTCCCTCTCGATCGCTTCCCTCAAGGACTGTCTGCAGTCCGCCGGGTCTACAAGATCGATTTTGAATCGGCTTGAAAGTGCCGTCACGGCGCCCACGGCGGCGTAGAACCGTCTCTCGGGGATACCCCAGGCCGCCAGGTCGATGTCCGACCAACGGTTGAACCGGGAACGGGAGGCCAGGGACCCAAAGACCACTACTTTGCGGGCTCCAAAAGAGCTTTTCAGGAGGGCCGCAGCGCGCCTCGCAACGTCCATCGCTTCTTTGTATCGCGCCGCGACAACCTCCTCGGCCTCCGTTGTGCGCGCGAAGGTCAGCGGGTATCGGCCGGCATAATAAGCTGTCAGATCAGCCTTATCGCTCTTCATGCGAATCCTTGCCTTTCGGGGATCTATCACGCTCAGCACAAGCTTGCGAATCACTGCCACTTTGCGAGAGGTTGCCGGTGGCTGCACGACGGGGCTACAGATCTTGCCACTCACCCGCGAGCCGCATGTTCGCGGGTTTGTGCTGGCATTCTTCTTCAGGGGCTTCGCCGCGCGCCCGCGAACCGGATCCTATGGAGGCGCCTCGCTTGGAGGAGGCGCCCCGCTTGAAGCACCGGCCCCCTCCCCGTGAGGTGCGACACCGGCGCCCCGCAGGCTTCCGCGGAGTGACGCCGACTCACGGAGCTTACGAAGCCGCATCTGGTCGTCCTGCCAACATTATACCATACCCATCCGTGGGACCGAACCACTTGCGAACGCGAACCCCCGCGCCGCTCCACAACCGAGCCATTTGGCAGGAAACACCGGACGTGAGTAGAAGAATCCTGAGGCGATAGGTCCACGGCTGTAGCTGCTGCGGGTTCCGGGCGGCTGCCGCCGGCACCACGGCAACCCAAAGAGGGCCGCGAAGAGGAGGAGTTCATGTGCGAGCGAGATCCGAGTACGCCGAGCCGTACCGCATCAAGGTGGTGGAACCCATCAGGCTGATATCTCGCGCAAGGCGGGAGGAGGTGCTCCGCGAGGCTGGGTACAACGTCTTCAACATCCCATCGCATGAGGTGTACATCGACCTCCTCACCGACAGCGGCACCTCTGCCATGAGCGACAACCAGTGGGCAGGCCTCATGATGGGTGACGAAGCGTACGCCGGTAGCAGGAACTTCTTCCACCTCCAGGAAACCGTGCGCGAGCTGTTCGGGTTCAAGTACGTGCTTCCAACACACCAGGGCCGGGGCGCCGAGAACATCCTCACCACGGTGCTTGTGAAGCCGGGCGACCGCGTGCTCGGCAACATGCACTTCGACACCACCGAGGGCCACATCCGCCTGAAAGGCGGCGAGCCGGTAAACCTGGTGATAAGGGAAGGATACGAAACCGCAACGCGCCACCCGTTCAAGGGAAACATAGATACAGAGCGCCTCCTGGGCGAGATACGCCGCTACGGCAGGGAGCGCATACCGTTCATCAACATCACGATCACGTGCAACAGCAACGGCGGCCAGCCAGTTTCGATGGCCAACATCCGCGAGGTGAGCAGGATAGCGAGAGAGCACGGGATCAGGGTGTTCTTCGATGCCGCCCGGTTCGCCGAGAATGCGTACTTCATCAAGGAGCGCGAGGAAGGATACGCCCACAAGACTATCGCGGAGATTTCCCGGGAAATGTTCTCCTACGCGGACGGCTGCACCATGAGCGCGAAGAAGGACGCCCTCGTGAACATAGGCGGCCTCTTCGCCACGAACGACGAGGACCTCTATCGCAAGGCCGGGCAGTGGGGCATCGTCTACGAGGGTTTTCTTACGTATGGCGGGCTCGCAGGTCGCGACCTGGAAGCCATGGCGAGAGGCCTTCGCGAGGTGATCGACGAGACGTACCTCGAGGACCGCATCGGCCAGGTGGCGTACCTGGGCGGCCGCCTCATCGAGGAGGGCATCCCCATCATCGAGCCGACCGGCGGGCATGGGGTGTACGTGGACGTGAAGAGGTTCCTGCCGCACCTGCCGCAAAGCGTCTTCCCGGCCCAGGCCGTGATTTGCGAACTCTACCTGGAAGCGGGCGTGCGCGCGGTGGAACTTGGGGCCGCTGCTTTCGGTCGTACTGACGAGGAGACTGGCGAACAGATCTTTCCCAAGCTTGAGCTCGTGAGACTCGCCATCCCGAGGCGCGTATACACGGACAGGCACATGGACGTGGTCGCCCGCGCTCTGGCCGCCATTGCGAAGCGCAAGGACAGGATACACGGCATGAAGCTGGTGTATGAGGCCCCGGTGCTGAGGCACTTTACCGCGAGGTTCGAGCCACTCTAGCAACGCCACTTTGATCATAGCAGGACTTGCTAAGTGGGGGTGCAAGAGACTGTTGATGTTTCCCACATTATGGCAAAGCAGCCCTGTTGAATCGCGTAAAACCGCCGCCGCGCTCGGCCAGACTACCAGCTGCTGAGCAAGTTCAACAGTCTCATGCAAAAACGCTCCCGACTTTTGGGAGGGGTTGCCGGTGATTGCACGAGGGGTGTCAAAATCCGGCTGCCTAGCCGGACGGGCCGGATTTTGGCGAAGCGCGCCCCGCTTGGGGCGCCGTCCCCGAGCGCAACACCGGCAACCCGGCAACTACTGGAAGAGGGGCGAGGACTAATGCACCCTCACTTAGGTGTCAAAGGCCGGGGACTGGGATCTCTGAGCAGAGGTCGGTGTGAAGAGAGTGCATCCGGCGGCGATTGCCGACCCTATCCGGGCCTTCTTGCCGGAACCGCCCCAAGTGAAGGAGATTCAGAGCCGGTACCTCAGAACCTCAGGACCCCGGGTGAGATGAGCAGGGGGGTACAGACGCATGAAAGATGACCTGTGCGGCAAAGCCCGCCCGTCCGCCCACCCAGGGTTGGAGCGCGGGACGCTCTCGCGCTCTCAAGCCCGCCGCATCTGGCGCGCCATCATCGAGTTTCAGATGATATCCGAGGGCGACCGAATCCTGGTGGGCTTTTCGGGCGGAAAGGACAGCGCGTTTCTGCTCTACGCGCTGGCTGCCATCCGCGCATACTCGCCCATCGACTTCGCTGTTGCAGCCGGCCACATTGGCATGGGCTTTGACTCCGACCAAGACAGCGCAGCGTCGGAGCGCCTGGCCAGGTTCGCGAGGAGGCTGGGCGTGCCGTACCTCGTGAAGGAGACGAACATCGCGCGCGTCGCCTTCGACGCTCATCAGAAAGAAAACCCGTGCGCCATCTGCTCCCACCTGCGCCGGGGCGCCCTCAACGGTCTTGCCAGAGAGAACGGGTTCAACAAAGTTGCGCTCGCTCACCATCGTGACGACGTCATCGAGACGTTCCTCATGAGCATCCTGTACTCGGGGCAGATCCACACCTTTCGCCCTGTAACATTTCTTGACCGGACCGGCATAACTGTCATCCGGCCGCTTGTATACTTCAAGGAGTCGGAGGTAGCGGGGGCAGCTCGCCGGATCGGCTATGAGCCGGTTCCAAGCCCCTGCCCGATGCAAGGGGCAAGCCACCGGGCGAAGGTAAAGGAACTCATCCGAGCCCTCACCCGGGAAAACCCCATCGTGTACGACAACCTCTTCAAAGCGATCCACTCAGACGCCATCGGAGACCTGTGGCCGCCCGTCGCCAGAGACCAGGAGATGCGCGACCGCCACAAGGCGATTTTCGGGAGGCTCGGCCGCGCCAAACCACCGGAGCCCGACGAGACCCCAGACGCGCCTGCCTCGCCGAGCGGCGCGCATGGGGCAGACGGGTGACACGAAGCTATAGTGCCGGACCCGGTGCTCCCGGGTTCTGTTCTATCTCCGATACGACGAGGAACGTGCCCTCCGCTTCGGCCGCGACCTCTCCTGTGCTGTCTCTTACCTCAGACCTTAGCGCATAACGCTTCGAGCCGCTTCTCACGATCTCGCCCGCTACCGTGACCTGGGCCCCGATGCGGACAGGCTTCCTGAACCTCACTGCCATCGTCACGGTGACCGCAATCTTTCCACGGAGGATGAGCGCCCATGCCATGGCCTCGTCCAATAGGGCACACACGATCCCGCCATGGAGCACTCCGGAAAACCCCTGGAACTCCTCTCTCGGGACGAACGTCGCGACGGCCCGGCCCTCACCGTCCATACGAAACTCCAGTTTCAAGCCGATCGGGTTCTTTCGGCCGCATGCGAAACACTTTCCGTCGTCTACGAAGTCCATTCCTGTGCCTCGTCTCCCATATTACTTATCAGGTCACAAGCATAGTTCTCATCGCCGCGCGGTGCTGCGCGCTCGCTGAAAGCTGGGAGCGTGGGAGCCACCAGCGACATCCCGTAGCGCACCTCAAAAGCTTTGTAAGTGTGGGCGAGAGCCCTTATCTGCAGGGCCAGCCCGACAAGGGCAGGAGGGGCCTTTTCACCCCCACCGGCCACGGAAGCTGCGACCTCGTTGTCTATGTAAACTACGACACGCTGGGCGCGATACCTCCTGGCTATCTTCAGCGCCTCTAGAATAGCCATGAGCCCGGCCTCGTCGTCTGTGGCGTTCTCCCAGTTGAGAGCTACCTCAGCAAACGGTGCGCCGCTACCGCTGGTGATGACCATGTGCGCCCTCGCTGGCAGGAAAGCACTTCCTCCGGACATGCGAATGAGCACCCTTACCGTCCGGAGAGCAGGTTCCCGGCGGAACTTCTTCATCTCCGCCGGCGCGCGTAGTGCTGGAGCACCCATTTGTTGCACCTCCCGAACGGATGTTCGCATTCACATAGTATCACACCTTCCCTCTCGTGTCAACTCCTGGATTTCGATTGGTACTCGACTAATGTCGATCCCGCCCTTCCTGCACTGAGGCGAGGCACCGTGCTACCAGTGGGACAGAAAGCGCCTAAGTGCTGCCAGGAAGAGCCCATGTGCCCCGAGGAAGGCGATCGATGACGCGCCGGCTAGCAGAGGAAGTAACCCCGCTCCGTGCTCTACAAGGCGGGCAGGCGCGTTTGCGATCAGGGCGACCGGGACGACCCATGTAAAGATCGTGCGCATCGCCGACGGGTAGAGCCGAATCGGGTACTGCCCGAACAAGATGAGGTCCATCGCCGCGTTGATGCTGGCTGAAAACTGCTTACTGAGAAGCGGAGCGGTGGCGGCGAGAACAAATAGACTGTAAGTCACCATGCTGCCGAGGACGATCCCCACTGCCACGAGGATCATGGTGACCGTTGAAAGGAGTCCCCCCAGGTACAGTCCCAAGACTGCTATGGCAAACCCCGATACTGTACTTGGCACCTCCCCGAACTCGAAGTGAACAAATGGAAGCACGACATGCGGCCCTGGCGGCAACAGCAGGACGCGGTCAATCTCGCCACCCCTGACGTACCTGGAGGCGAAGAACACGGTCCACGCTCCCGCCGCGTACGCGAGCGCCGTAGCACCCTGGAATATGCCGTAGGTCAGCGTGGCGAGCCATTCCGACCCGGCCCTAAGCCTTGTTGTTGTCACGAGCACGAACGCTAGGCCCAGCGCCTGGTAGAGGCCCACGGAAGAGAGCCATATCCAGAAAGCCGCCGGCGACAGTCTGTGTGAGCGAAATCGCATCCGCAAGAGGGCATACGCTGCCCGCAGGCTATCCGCCATACACATCCAGGCGCCTGAGGCGCCTTCTCCAAAGGAGCAGTCCTACCGAGAAAAGGACGACTCCCCATGCGAACTGGATGGCAATGCGTCCTGAGCCTCCTTCGAGGGCCACGACCACAGGCGTATCCGCAAGGTGCGGGAAGGGCAGGTACGCGAGCAGGCGTCGAGCCCAGGCTGGAAACAGGTAGAGAGGGATAACCGCCCCCGATGCGAGTTGGGCGAGGAAGCTCTTCAGCTGCACTGCAGCTTCATCCTGCTTCAGGGTGGTGCCAATATACGCCGTAATCAGGGAGAGGCCCGTTGCAGCAATTGACGCGAGTACTAAAGATATCAGGAACAAGACCGCGCGGGGCCAGGATACGTCTATCGACACCCGATACAGAAGTGCGGAGGTAAGCACCACAGGCGCTACGATGGCAACAGAGCGCGCGATTCCGGCCAGACCCCTCGCAAGCAAGGTCGCGAGAGGATCGGGCGGCGCAAGAGCCCATACCAGGAGTGACCCACTCATGTAGCTCTCAATTAGGCATCTATCTATCTGCTGACCGCCGGAGAATGCGAAAGCAAGCCTGGCGACCACGAGGTAGCGCACCGCTGCGCCCGAGGGGTCGATGCCGCTCAAGAAGGCGAACTGCGCGAGTACGACAGCCCCGGCGCTCAGAACGAAGACCGCCAGGTCTGACAGAGGTACAACGGCCTCCTTCGCGTACAAACCGGCCACGCGTAACCACGAGCTCGCACCGGGTGATGCTTGCTGAAGCGGTCCTCTCCAGGCCCTCGATGATGCGCCTTCACCGCCGCTCATCGCTGACGACCCTCCCTGCTTCGATGCGGATAAGCCGGTCAGCGCACTCGAGGTCGTCTTTTCGATGGCTGATGAGAAAGACCGTCGCGCCGTGGGCGCGCATCTCTTGTAGGAGGTCCAAGAAGCGCGGCAGGTACTCGAGGTCCAGTGCCTCGGTGAGCTCATCGAGGAAGAGGAGCCTAGGCGCGTGAAGCAATAGAAGGCCAAGCTCAGCCCGGGCACGCTGCCCCTGGGAGAACTCCCGAGGCGGTCGAGACATCAGGTGCGCAAGGTCCAGGTGGCGTGTGAGGAAGTCCAGTCGACTTGAGAACTCGGCGCTCTCAACCGAGTACAGTTCGCGATGAAGCGTAAAGGAGTCTATCAGAGGAAGATTCGAAAGAAGAGCCGTCCGACGGGAACTCCCATATCCTATCGTGCGCTTGAACGCTGGATCGAACACATTGGGCTTCGACCCGAAAACCTTCACTTCACCTTGCACAGGAATGTGTATCCCACACATGGTCCGAAGAAGCGTGGATTTGCCCGATCCGTTGGGACCGACTACGCCGACGATCTCGCCGGGCCAGAACTCGAGGGTGATATCCTGAAGCGCGAGGCGCCTTTCAACTATTCTCCTAAGGCCACGGTAGTGCCACGATTCGTACTCGATTGATACCCCGTCAAGCTCCACGACATGGGCCACTCAGAACACACCTCACACTCCGTAGGTCAGCAAGTTGCGCACCAACGCGGACTCTATCTGCGTGCTCCTGCGGGCGACGGCTCCACAAATCGGCGATGTACATGGGATTAGCTCTCCTCACGAACGCGTCAACGGGGCGGTTGTCAAGAGCTCACTCTGGTAAGTCGTTCAAGTATGCAGGGAACTATGGCTGCAGGACTGTACTTCAGATTGGGCTACATGAGGCGCCTGTCAATGTACGATACGCTTCGCCATCAGGCAGTTCCATTATAACGAGGGCACTTGGTAGTGTCAACCAGACGACTTGCCTCATCAAAGAAGTACTCGAAATGGATTCGTTGCCTCATATCAAAAACGTAGCCGAAGGGAGTGAGCGGAACACGCCCAAGACTCTAAGTGAGGGTGCAGAAATGCTCCCGACTTTTGGGAGGGGTTGCCGGTGATTACACGAGGGGCGTCAAAATCCGGCCACTGGCTAGACGGGCCGGATTTTTGGCGAAGCGCGCCCCGCTTGGGGCGCCATCCCCGAGTGCAACACCGGCAACCTGGCAACTACTGGAAGAGGGGCGAGAACTAACGCACCCTCACTTGGCCAGGCAGCCAGCTACCCAGCCAGCCAGCCAGCCAGCCTGCCAGCTAGCTAGCCAGGAAGCGAGCTACCCGGCCAGCCAGTCATCCGGCAGCTAGCCAGCGATCCAGTCAGCCGGCAGCCCGGATACGGGTGATCGCCCGAGGGCGAGGTCGGGGCTAAACCTGGTCCCGTGGGGATCAGGCTCGCTCGGAATCTGGTCCTCCGGAAACCACCCCTGCCGCGCTCCGTCGCTACAACCGGGCAAGGTGGAGCACCAGGGACCAGATCCCGCCTGAAGATAGTCCTCTCGGGACCAGCTTGGCGCGCGTTCTGGTCCTCTCGTGACCGGGACGCGTCGGCCGCCGCCGGGGGTGGTGCACCAGGGACCAGGTTGCCCGCGAGGTTGATCCCCTGGGGACCATCCGCACGCAAATCCTGGTCCCTTGGGGACCAGGGGTTTCGGGACATCTCGCAAGGTGGTTACGTGGGGACCAGGTGACGGGCGAAGTTGGTCCCCAGGGGACCGTCTTCGCGCGTAACCTGGTCACCAGAGGACCAGATCCGGCATCCTCGTGGAGCGGGTGTCAGGAGGGTGGGTCTCTGGTAACCAGATTCCGCACGGGGTTGGTCCCTCAGGGACCAGGTGTACGCAGATCCTGGTCCTTTGAAGACCACCCGTCCACGGCCACCCGTGGAGGTGGTCCCCTGGGGACCAGACGGCGGACGAACCTGGGTCCCTGGGGACCATCTTTGCGTGGGTCCTGGTCACCAGGGGACCAAGTTCGGCGTCTTGCCAGTTGAACCGCTAGTAGTCTGCTCCAAAACCGCCCGTGCCGCGCCCATGGGACAATCGGTACGCCGCCTAGCTGCGGATTTGCGGGCTGAGCCTGCAGTCGCTAGAGTCGCGCGCGAGTTTCGGAGCACGCTTCTAGGAGGGTGGGTCTCTGGTAACCAGATTTCCCGCGGGGTTGGTCCTCCAGGGACCACCCGCGCGAGGGATCCTCGGTTCTCAGGGACCACCCAGCGACGACCGCTGCCGCGAGCCCGCCGTGGCCTTCCGGTCGAGCGCATGTTCGGCCGCCCTTGTTGTCGCCCTTGTTGTGAGCTTTGCCGCAGCGTGGTCCACCGGATGTGGTTGCCGCTCGGGCTTGTTTTGCGGCGACCCGGTCGCTCGGCGTGGTTTTCGCACCGTTCCTGTCCTGTGGGCATAGAATGTCACAGGAGCCATGCCGTGGTCGGAAGCGGCGACCGGCGCCGCCTTGCGCCACAGCGCGGGCAAAGCCTGGTCGCTCGGCACACTGTGTACTTGCCCTCAGCCCCGCCGGTTCACCTAGACGCGAGGGATGGAGCGGAGGCATGAGGCGTTCCGGGGCCACCGGCCGTGCCGAGCTACACCCCGCGGCACCATGCTGCCGCATTCCGTCCGGCACGGCACCGCGAATGAGACGACCAGACGCGAGGAGGAATAGCGAATGGCAGATACGAAGCCGAACACCCCAAACAACACCAGCCCTCAGGAGGGGGAGACTACGGGCTATTTCGGCGAGCTTGCCCGAGCGTACATCGTGCCGCAGATGTACTCGCGCATCTGGAGCCCCGCAGAGGGCCTGATGAAGGGGACGATCTTTCCGGAGCTGTACCGGCCGTATGAGCCGGGGATGCGGCCATGATGAGGACTACCGGGGCTGGTCCCAGGAACCCAGAGACGGAGGGATGGCACATGGACCAGAGACGTCGAGAACTCCTGCGGATCATGGAGCTGGAGTTTGCGGCCATAGAACTCAACTTGTTTCTGGACACCCACCCGGATGAGCCGCGCGCCCTCGCCGACTACAACGCGGTGGCACAGGAGCTAATGAGGGCGAAAACGGCGTACGAGTCACGCTACGGGCCTATCCTGAACTACGGGCAGAGCATGAGCCAGGAGACCTGGCGCTGGGTGGAGGATCCGTGGCCGTGGGAGATCACCTTTAACAGGTAACAGGAGGGAGTGACGAGCATGTGGATATATGAGAAAAAGCTCGAGTATCCCATCAGGGTATCGTATACCAACCCTAGGCTGGCCAAGGAGATCATCACCCAGTACGGCGGGCCTGATGGCGAACTGGCAGCGTCCCTGCGCTATCTCACCCAACGGTATACCATGCCAACACCGCAGGCCAAGGCGGTACTGACGGACATCGGCACCGAAGAGCTAGCGCACATGGAGATCGTGGCGGCCCTCGTCTACAACCTCATCAAGAACGCAACGGTGGAGGAGATCAAGGCCGCGGGCCTCGACGACTACTATGCCGACCACGACAAGGCGCTGTACTTCGTCAACGCCGCAGGCGCACCATGGGTGGCCAGCTACATTCAATCCAAGGGAGACCCCGTCACCGACCTGCACGAGGACATGGCCGCCGAGCAGAAGGCAAGATCGACCTACGAATACCTCATCCGGCTTTCGGACGACCCGGACGTCACGGATGCCCTGCGTTTTCTCAGGGAGCGCGAGATCGTGCACTTCCAGAGGTTCGGGGAGACGCTGAACCTGGTGCACGAGTGGATGGACTCGAAGAAAGTGTTCTGAGAACTCGTCTGTCGCTGCTGCCGGGCGGGTGCGCGACAGCGACAGGCTAAACGCAGGCTCATGGCCGCCCCTAGGTGAGAGTGCAGAAGTGGTCCCGACTTTTGGGAGGGGTTGCTGGTGTTGCACTCGGGGACGGCGCCCCAAGCGGGGCGCGCTTCGCCAAAATCCGGCCCGTCGGGCAGGTGGCCGGATTTTGACACCCCTCGTGCAATCACCAGCAACCCCCCAGATGCTGGCAAAGTGGGAGGAACTAACAAACCTTCACTTAGCCCCCGCAGCGCCCGCGACACGGCGGTTGGCGGCGGCTGCACCCTCGCACCGACACCTTAAGCTCACGTCATTTCTTGACTCTCGACACCGGCCCTGCCTCTCGCGGCAAGTTCGCGCTTAATCCTGGCCAGGGTCTCGCCGTGTAGCGGGTACATCCTGAGGACCAGGTACGCAAGGACGAGCGCGATAACGGGCACCCCCGCCATTAGGAACCGGATTCCACTCTCCACGGAGGGCGGTTGCACCGGGAGATTCGGGTTGTAGCCGCTCGCCTTCAATACCTGGCTCATTACGAGGGCTTGCGCCGAGACGCCCAGCCTGATGAACAAGGCGTTTGCCCCGAAGTACATCCCCTCGCGCCGCCGTCCGGTGCGGATCTCATCCTCGTCGATGACGTCGGCGATGAGAACGTCGAACAGCAACATAAGCCCCGCAAGGCCGAGCCCGAGGAGGGCGCCGCAGGCGATGCCCATTCCCAGGCCTTTTGCCGCAGCGAAGGGAATCAGGGTTAGCGCGAACAATAGGATGGCATTGGACATCGCGCGCTTCGGCCCCACCTTCACCGTGTAGCGCATCCAGGGCGCCAGCATGACGAAGACCACAAGGAATGCCGCGCCTAGAAGGAACGAGGACTGCTCCTCGGCGATCCTGAGCGCGTATTTCGCGTAGAATGGCACCATCGCCATGATCAGGACGAACGTGAACTGCACGAGCATGGAGGATACGACGTAAGTCATGAAGGACTTGTTGGCGATGGTATGTTTGAGCGCCGGGAACACGTTGAGCGGCTCCTCGCCGGCCCGGGGCTCCGTCTCACGGCTGCCGAGTAGCGAGACGGCGAGGGCTACGGCCGTGACGGCGCCGTATATGCCCGCCATGGCGCTCCAGCCCAGGTTCCCGTACACCATCGGCGCAAGTGCGATGCCGATGATGAGCCCGAGGTTCCCGAATATCTGGCGCCACATGGACACCACGGCCCGGTCCTTGAGGCTCGGGAACATCTCGGGGAAGAGCGCGGTCCAGTTAAGGATGACGAGGGTGTAGAGTCCATCGAACAGGAACATCATTACCGTGAAGTAGATGAAGAGCGGGATATGGCCGCCGCTTGCGATTCGGAACGGCGGGATCCACAGGAAGATGAACGCCAACGTAAGAGGAATGAAGCCGCCTGCAACATAAGGAATGCGCCGTCCCCATCTCGTGCGGGTGCGGTCAGAGATGTACCCGAAAAGCGGGTCATTGATGGCGTTCCAGATGCCGTAAGCGATCATGCTGTAGCCTATGAGTTCGATGGGGACCTTCAAGACGTCAGCGTAGAAAAACACGATGTAAGTCTGAACCGCGTAAGCCGACACGCCTGAGCCCAGGGCACCGAAACTATAAGCCAGCTTTTCCCAGGTCTTCACATCGCGCGCATGCCGCCCTTTGCCTGCGCCAGCTACGCCAGAGACGCCCGCTCCAGCGACCCCGCGCGGCACGGACACTCCCGTGAGGAAGCCGTGTTCAGGGCGAGAGCCAGGCTCCGGGCCGCATACAGACCTCCCTCCTGGACAGGATCCGGGTTGCAGCCCGGTCCGCTACCCCTGCACTGGCGCAAGGGTGCGCAAACTCTAGTATTCGTCAGGTAACGTCAGATTCCTTTCGCACCTGCCCACGGCCCGCCAAGAAGTGGTAATCCCCCGCCCTGACCCGGCCACGAGGCGACAATAAGGTTTTCCCGGGGACCCCTGGACAAGATTCCCAGCATACCACGCCATGCATATTCTGAACCATAAAACCCCGAGAAAAGCAGGAACTATGTCCATGAATGCGAATGATTACAAGGCCAGGCTCAGGCGGTGATTCATGTGCGGTCTGCGGTCCAGGATAATCGGAATGACCATAAAGCTTCCGAGAAAGCTTGCGACCTGTCCGGACGGCGCGCATGCCTTGTATGTGGAAGGCCGGGGACAGACGGTCCCGTGATCCTCGGAAGAAGGCTCTGCACAGGGTGCGAGCGTGCCATTGTGAGCCTCGATGTTGGCGCTCGCGACTATGATTTCTTCGTCGCGAGGATCAGGGAAGCCTGGCGGTCATACATCCAGGAGCGGGAATGACTCGAATTCGGGACCGTGGCACCACCTAATCCTGGCCCGCAGCGGCACCTACGGGCGGGACTGCAACCCGGGGCCGCGGTCAGGTCCCGACCAGGACACGCCCGGGACGTCGGACAAGAGGCTACAGCGACCCTCAGGGCGCAGCGTTGCGCGTTGCACGTTGCACGTTGCACGTTGTGCGGAGCGCGGAGCGCTGGGAGCGCAGGGAGTGCGGCGAGCACATGGAGCGCACGGAGCGGCACGAAAACGGTGGAAGCGGCGGACGTCCGCTTTCCGGTGGTCCAGTGGACGGGGCGCGGGCCCGAGATCAGGCTGCCGCGCCCCTCGTACAGGCGCTGCTGGAATACGCCGCGCAAAACCCCACCCGGTTCCACATGCCTGGTCATAAGGGAAAACTGTACAGGGGAAAAGCGCACAAGGTAAGAGCGTGCGGTATCGCCGGCGGTTCCGCCGGGACCGGCACCGGCGCCACCGATCTCGATCTTGCGTACCTCCTCCTCATCATGGCTGGCGGAGCCTTTGCGGCGGATCTGACCGAGGTAGACGGCCTTGACGACCTTCACGCGCCCGAGGGCGCCATCAGGGGCGCCGAGCGCCTCGCCGCGCAGGCCTACGGCGCCGACGAAACGTTCTTCCTCGTGAACGGCTCGACGTGCGGCCTGCACGCGGCGATAATGGCGACGTGCAGACCGGGCGATGAGGTCATCGTGTCGCGTGACACACATATGGCCGTCGCAGGCGGCCTCGTTCTATCGGGCGCGCGTCCCGTTTATGTCGCGCCTGAGGTGGACGAGCTTTATGAGATCCCGCTTGGCCCTTCACCTGATGCCCTCAGGACGGCGCTTTGCCACCATCCGTGCGCGCGGGCCGTGGTGCTCACGAACCCCAACTACTATGGGGTTGCGCCGGACATCAAAACTCTGGTGGCCATGGTACATGATTATGGTAAAATAGCAGTGGTGGACGAAGCGCACGGCGCGCACCTCCCGTTTCACGAGGCGCTTCCGCCCTCGGCGCTGGAGGCCGGAGCGGACGCCGTGGTCTCGGGCGCGCATAAGTCGCTGCCGGCAATGACCCAGGCATCGTTCCTGCACCTCAAGGGCGGGGCGGTGGACCCGGAGGCTGTCCGGCGCATGCTGCGCCTGATAGAGACCACGAGCCCGTCCTACGTGCTCATGGCGTCGCTCGATGCGGCGAGGCGCGTTGCCGCCACGAGGGGGGGCGAGCTTCTCGACCGGGTCCTCCGGTCAGCCGCGGCCGCCAGGGAGCGGCTATCCCGCCTCCCTGGGGTGACGTGCTTGGATGCGGAGAGGCTTGCGGTGCGTGGCTTCGCGCACGATCCGACCAAGCTCGTGATTTCGTTCGCAGGCTTGCTCAACCACGGGGTCACGGGGGTCGAAGTTGCGCGTCTGCTCCGCGAGGGCCATGGGATCCAGGTGGAGCTTGCTGATGCCCGGAATGTTCTGGCTATACTGACGATGGCGGACTCCTGGGACGACGTGCAGAAGCTCGTCGCGGCAGTAGAGTTTGA
This sequence comes from Bacillota bacterium, assembly GCA_012516125.1. GTDB lineage: Bacteria > Bacillota > SHA-98 > UBA4971 > UBA4971 > UBA6256. The sequence goes on from JAAYXB010000040.1 coordinate 28,468, forward strand.
AGTCGCACGTCTTACCGGAGGCAGGCATGCGGAAAGCTCAGAGGTTGCGGCGGACACCGGGTGTGCCGAGGCCAGGTGTGGCGAGGCCAGGTATGCCGACGCCGGGTGTGCCGACGCCGGGTGTGCCGAGGCGGGGTGTGCGCCTGGCCCCGGCGCAGTTGGCCCCAGCGCGGCTGGTCCCGGTGCAGCTGGTCCCGGCGCGGTTGGTTCCCGCTGTGCCGGCGGAGTGCCGCGCGGGGCAAGCGTTTGCGACCTTTTGAGGGACGTCCCTCCGCTGAGGATGACTCCGAGGGAGGCGGCGCTTTCGCCGGCGGAGTGGGTGCCCCTCCATGTGGCCCGCGGAAGGGTCGCGGCGGACGCCATCGTGCCGTACCCGCCGGGCCTCCCGGTACTGTGTCCTGGTGAGGAGATCACGGGGCCGCTTGTGGAATTCGTGTACGACGCGCTGTCCTCGGGGCTGGGGCTCCGGCTTCGGGGCGTGCGCGGTGACGGGTCAGTCCTGGTGGTTGCTGAGCGCTGATGCCGCTGGTCGCCACCAACGCCTCCACCCTTACGTATTCTGGCAGGACTGACATGTTTCTTTAAGGAAAGGAGGAGAAGCGTCGCGCGAACAGGGCATACGCCGTGGCAGGCATGTCCGGACATGCCCGCCTTGCCTGGACGTGCGCGGACACGCGGAGCATGCTCGGTGTGCAGGGCGAGCTCGAGCGGGGCATGGTGGGTCAGGCGGAGCATGTGGGGGCACGCAGGGCATGCGGGGCATGCGGGGCGCCCGGGCTGCTACGCGGCGGAGCATGCAGCCCACCCGGGGTATGCCTGGCATTTGAGGCGAGCACGGATAGCTGGGGTGTTGCCTTGCCGACACCGGTTGCGCAAGCAGCCGGACGGCGCGTCCACGCCCACCGGGCCGGGGCCTTCCGGCAAGCCCTGGACTGGGGCCTTCCGCCGAGTCCGACTTCGCACGAGTGGCCTCACCATGGGCTTAACCTCGCGTGGTCGGTCCGTGGTGGGTCCTAAACGACGGCCCTGCGCGCGACGACCCTGTGACAAGACGGGAGATAACTGATAACCTGGACGAGCTTCTTGAAGTGTTGCCTCCGAGGATCCGCGACAGGCTGGAGCGCCTGGGAGACCTCAACGATCTCCTCGAGATCGTCCTGGACCTCGGGCGACAGCCCGAAGCGCGCTTCCCGGCCGGCAAGTTCGTGTACCTCGGTGAAGAGCCGGTCAAGCGTGAGGACATCGAGTTCCTGACGAAGCGCGTGGGCGCGTTCGGCCACGACAACCGCGCGGGCATCGAGCGGACGCTCCACCGCATATCGGGCATCCGTAACCGCTACGGCGAGATCGTCGGGCTCACCTGCCGGATCGGCCGCGCGGTCTACGGCACAATCGACATCGTGCGCGACGTCGTGGAGCTGGGCAAAAGCATACTGCTGCTGGGCAGGCCCGGCGTGGGCAAGACCACCCTCCTACGCGAGGTGGCCCGGGTGCTGAGCGACGAGTTCAACAAGCGGGTGGTGGTTGTGGACACCTCCAACGAGATCGCGGGCGACGGCGACATCCCGCACCCGGCCATCGGGCGGGCGCGACGGATGCAGGTGCCGGCATCCGTGCAGCAGGCCGATGTCATGATCGAGGCCGTGGAGAACCACATGCCTGAGGTCATCGTCATCGACGAGATCGGCACCGAGGCAGAGGCGCAGGCCGCACGGACCATCGCCGAGCGCGGCGTGCAGCTCGTCGGGACGGCCCACGGCAACACCCTCGAGAACCTCGTCCTCAACCCGACCCTGTCGGACCTTGTCGGCGGCATCCAGGTCGTGACCTTGAGCGACGAGGAGGCGAGGAAGCGCGGCACACAGAAGACGGTCCTGGAGCGCAAAGCCCCGCCCACGTTCGACATCGTCATCGAGATCAAGGACCGGGACAGTCTGGCGATCCACCATGACGTGGCCCGCACAGTGGACCTGCTTCTGCGGGGCGTGGAGCCCAGGCCCGAAGTAAGGCGCAGGTCGGGAGAGGGCGAGATAGAGGTGGTGCAGGAGAACGGCCTGGCGGAACTCCTGGCACGGGAGGAGGGTCTCATCCCGCGCGAGGCGCCCGGCGAGGCCAGGTTGCCCGGCGCGTGGGTGTCCCCCGGGCCAGCCGGCGACCGGGAGGAGGGCTGGGAGCGCGCACGCCGCTGCAAGCACGAGCACGGCGCCGAACCGGGGCGCCTCGCTGGTTTCGCGAAGGCGGGAGGCGCGGCATTCCCAGGGGCAGTGGATACCTCGACCGGCGCAGGCTTCGGAGACCTCGCGGCGGGGCGGCCTCCGAAGGTGATGCGGCTGTATCCCTACGCGGTGAGCCGGAACCGGCTGGAGCAGGCCATCCGGACTACAGGGTTGCCTGTCTTCATCTCCAAGGACCTTGGCCAGGCCGACGCCGTCCTGACACTGAAAGGGCAGTACCGTAAGATGCCCAAGACGCTGCGCGAGGCGGAGCGCCGGGGTCTTCCGGTCCACATAATACGCAGCAACACGATAACGCAGATATCAAACTTTCTGCGCAACGCGTTCAGCGCAGACCGCGACGCCATCGAGGCGAACGCGCTCAAAGAGGCCGAGGAGGCGCTGGCAAAGGTCGTGTCCATGGAGTGCCCGGTCGAACTCAACCCGCAGAACGCGTACGTCAGGAAGCTCCAGCACGAGCTTGCCGAGCGAAACAAGGTAAAGTCAACGAGCATAGGAGTGGAGCCGTTCAGAAGAGTGGTCTACTATCTGGAGCAATCGCGTAAGGAGAGTATGTGATGAGAGCATGTGAGGCTAACATTCGAGTGGCTCCCGGGACCGCCGGGGGGAGGGGGTCCGGATGAAACTTGTGATAGCGGTGGTTCAGGACCAGGACGCATCCCCGCTCATGGACGCGCTGGTGGACCGGGGCTTTCGGGCGACCAAGCTGGCCACGACAGGCGGGTTCCTGAGGCAGGGAAATACGACCCTCCTGATAGGCGTGGAGGACGAGCGGGCGGACGACGTGGTCGAGGTGGTGAGGTCCATCTGCCGGTCGCGGAGCCAGGTCATCTCGCCCATCTCGGCGGTCGGTCGGTCGGTGGAATCGTATGTTGGACAGCCTGTCGAGGTGCCGGTGGGCGGGGCGACCATCTTCGTCCTCGATGTCAGCAGGTTCGAGAAGGTGTGAGTGACAGGTGGCCTCAGAGAGGCGAGGACGGACAACTACGACGAGGACGGCCTCCGATGGTATGGTCAGCGCCGGCGGCGCCAGCTGGGCGCAGGAATCGCGCGCCCAGCAGCTTGCGGGGCTTGCCTGTCTCTCCGTTGGAGAGGTGAGCCGCGCGCTTGCAGGGGCGCTGGCGCTGGGCCGGGTGTCCCATGCCTATCTCTTCGCCGTGCTGAACCCCGGCCTTCCGACCCCCGGGGACGACGGGACGGACCGGGCGACGGCGGCCGCGCTCTCCTTTGCGCGTCGCCTCAATTGCGAGGCGCCTACCGGCGACAGCGCGTGCGGCACGTGCCTCTCGTGTCGGCTCGTCGCCGACGGGAACCATCCAGACGTGAGGATCGTCTCGCCCGACGGCCTGTCCGTGAAGATCGACCAGATCCGCGAGCTGAAGAGGGAGATGAGCCTGAAGCCCCGCCGCGACGGCGGCTTCCGGGTGACCATCATCGAGGGCGCGGAGAAGATGACGGTCGAGGCGCAGAATAGCTTCCTCAAGCTGCTCGAGGAGCCTCCTGAGAGGGCGGTGTTCATCCTGGTGTGCCAGAACCCGTCCGGACTGCTCCCGACGGTGAGGTCGAGGTGCCAGATGGTCCGCGTGCGCGCGGCGGACGGCGGCGAGGGCGAGATCGGAGACAGGTTTCGTAGTTTCGTGGACACGGTGAGACGGGCAGGGACCATGTCGCCCCTCCAGGTGCTCGAGGCGGCCGAAGCCCTCGAGAGGGGGCTGCGCTCAGAAGGGGCCGAGGCAGGCGCCGACACGCAAGGGGAACCCAGACAGCGGCTTGAGGCGGCCCTGGTGGCGGCGGCGGCATGGTTCAGGGACGTCCTGGTGCTCAAGAGCACGGGTGATATCGCGCTGGCCTGCGCCGGGGCCGGGGCGGCTTGTGGGGACGGCGGCCCGTGGGCAGGCCCCAAAGCTGGTTCCGGGGGCGCGGGCCCGGGTGCTGGCGGCGGTGCGGTCTCAGTTGAGGACGGGAATCCGGCAAGGGACGGGGGCACGCAGGCCGGCAGGGGGGCAGCGCCCGACAGGGCGACGCACGCTGGCAGGGCGACGCTAGCCGACAGGGCGGCCGAGCTTGCGCGCGACGCGGCCGCACACAGCGTGGATGAGCTCATCCGGATGGTCGACCTAATAGAAGAAGCGCGGCGCCAGGTCAGGAGAAACGCCAACATGCGTCTCGCCCTCGAAGCGATGCTCTTCGCCCTGAAGAAATACCGGCTGCAGGCATGTCCACACGCAGGGCGCACGCACGAGTGCACGCACGAGTGAGCGCGAGTGAGGAGGATGGAGAGCGCTGGATTTGTGGAAGGAGATAATGAGCCGATGATAAACGTAGTCGGCGTGAGATTTCGGAGCGCCGGGAAGGTATACTACTTCGACCCCGGAGACATAGAGCTTTCCGACGGGGACAAGGTGATCGTCGAGACCGTGCGCGGTCTTGAGTGTGGTGAAGTGGTGGGCGAGCCGAGGCTGGTGCCTGACGAGGAGGTAGCTCAGCCGCTCAAGAAGGTGATTCGGAAGGCCGCGCCCGAGGACGAGTCCGTGGTCGAGGAAAACCGCGAGAAAGAGCGCAGGGCATTCAAGATCGGCCTTGAGAGAATCGCGGCGCACGGGTTGCCGATGAAGCTGGTTGACGTGGAGTACACGTTCGACGGCAGCAAGATCATCTTCTTCTTCACCGCAGATGGCCGTGTGGACTTCCGCGAGCTTGTCAAGGACCTTGCCAGCGTGTTTCGCACCCGCATCGAGCTCCGCCAGATAGGCGTGCGGGACGAGGCGAAGATGCTGGGAGGCCTCGGCCCCTGCGGGAGGCCGCTTTGCTGCGCAACGTTCCTGCCCGACTTCGAACCGGTGTCGATCCGCATGGCCAAGGACCAGAACCTCTCGCTCAACCCCGCGAAGATCTCGGGCATATGCGGCAGGCTCATGTGCTGCCTGAAGTACGAGCACGAAGTTTACAAGGACCTGCGCCAGGCGCTGCCGCCTGTTGGCAGCGAGATCGATACAGAGATGGGCAGGGGCAAGATCACAGAACTGGACGTCCTCAAGGGAATCGCCTCCGTGAAGATGGAGGACGGTAAGACCGTGCGCGTGGACGTCCGCGAGCAAGACGGCTCGTCGCGATACCGTGTTGTCACGAGCCGGTGGAGCGGGCCGTGCGGGCCGTGCATCCCGTGCGGCACGCCCGAAAAGTCCCAGGCGCCGGAGACGGAGGTGGAGGTGGAGGTGGGGGTGGAGGCGGGGGCGGACCTGGAGGACGGTCACCAGCTCGAGGACGACTACCCGGGCGACACCCTAAGCCTTGTTGACCGCCTTGCGGTGGCACAAAGCGAGAGCGCGGCCGCGGCTGCCGTGCGCGAACGCCACGACGCTGTCGCGACCGACGTGGACGAGCCGGAGCCGGAGCGGGAGCGGGGCACAACGCCTGACGCTCAGGCCCGGGACGCAACGCCGGCCGGGGCCGGGGTCAGTGCCGAGGCCAGGGCCAGGGCGGGTGCCGGGGCCGCTCGCGGGTCCGCGAACGGAGACGGCGCTGTCGCTGTGGTGGACTCGGGCCGCATCCGCGCCGCGCGGGCTAGGAAGCGCAGGCGTCGCGCCAAACACGGTCGGAGGCCCGGCCAGCCTGGCGCGGCTGGCGAGGTTGGGAAGCCCGGCGGGTCCCGGGAGCAGGCGGCGGCTGTGCATGCCAGGGTAAGCCCAGGCGGGCGAAACACGTGCCGGGCCAGGAAGGCCGAGCAACCGGATGCGTCCGTAGAGTCCGGCCAGAGTCAGTCGGGGCAGCGGGGCCACCCGGGGCAGTCCGACCGGCCCGGCAAGCCCGGTAAGCCCGGTCCATCTGGTACGTCCCTCCGGCCCAGCCCGTCCGTCCAGCCGGGCGAAGCCGGCCAGACCAGCGGTGCCAGTCCTGGTCCTGGTCCTGGCTCCGGTCCCGGTTCTGGTTCCGGTCCTGGTTCCGGTCCTGGACCCGGACCCGGACGCGGGCCTGACCAGCGCCGCCGGGCCCGACGCCGTCGCAGGCCGGCACGTCCGGGGCGGGGCGCGACCGTCACGCCGACGGCCGCCCAGGCCCAGGGATCAGCGGCCGTCGATGAGGGCTCAGTGGCTACCGATGACCGTCCGGATCGAGACCGGCGCACAGGAACCGGCAGGTGAGGTTCGTGGAGTCAGAGGGGTCTACGGGGTCTGCGGGGCCTACGGGAGGACGACCGGCGCCGGGTACCCTCTACGTGTGCGCGACCCCCATAGGCAACCTTGAGGACATAACCATGAGGGCACTCAGGGTGCTGCGCGAGGTGGACCTCGTGGCCGCGGAGGACACGCGGCACACGCGGAAACTCCTCGCGCATTACGGTATCCCGGCCAAAATGGTGAGCTACCACGAACACAACGAACGCTCCCAGGCGCTCCATATTGTCGAAGTCCTGCTGGGCGGGGGAAGCGTCGCCCTTGTATCTGACGCGGGGACGCCGGGGGTATCGGACCCCGGCGCGCACCTCATCCGGGAGGCCATATCAAACGGGATCCCCGTGGTGCCCGTCCCGGGGCCATCGGCGGTGATTGCTGCCCTTGTCGTATCGGGGTTTTGCCCGGACGAGTTCACGTTCATAGGCTTTCTGCCGAGGAAGGGCAGAGAGCGCCGCGAGGCCCTTGAGCGGGTTGCGCAGGAGAAAAGAGTGGTTGTCCTCTACGAGTCTCCGTACAGGGTCGCGCGGACCCTCTCCGATCTTACTGTGGCCGTCGGCGGCGAGCGGAGGGTCGCGGTCGCTCGAGAACTCACCAAGGTCCACGAGGAAGTCGTCCGTGGCGCCCTCGGCGAGATCGCGGCGCTCTTCGACGGCAGGACGGTGAAGGGCGAAGTAACGATAGTGCTTGACGCGCCGGAGGCTCGGGGGCGTCCTTCGAGCAAGACGAAAACGAGGGGCGACCACACAAAGTAAACGTCGCCCCCACGGAGCCTGATGCTTCGAAGAACACGGCATCAGAATTCTCGTGCCGGACTGCCGGACGGTGTCAGGGTTCGCGTGCCGAAAGATTGGGCCTTTCTCAGGTGAGGCCCTTCATCTCCTCAAGGCAATCACGGCAGATGTTCTTCTCCCTGTAGATCCTGATGTTGTCGGCATTCCCGCAGAAAATGCAGGCGGGCTCATATTTCTTCAATATGATCTTCTCGCCGTCAACGTAGATCTCGAGAGCGTCTTTCTCTGCGATCTGTAGGGTCCTGCGAAGCTCGATCGGAATTACCACGCGACCTAGCTCATCCACTTTGCGAACGATTCCCGTAGACTTCATGTCTATCAGCTCCCTCCTTCTTATTTACAGGCTTCGACAGCTTCCTGCACACACTATACTTTATTTTCCAAGGCAAGTCAAGGCTCCGCTAATAGTTTTTGCCTTATCTAGCAGAATAAGCGCTATTGCACGCTATCTTGGCACAGTTAGCACTACTACTAAGCCGCCCTGAGAGCCGCACTCGATGGCCAACCAGATGCGGCATCCTACCCAGCTTCCTACAACGCCGGGCCTGTCCCGCGACGCGTCTCTTGGTCCCGGGGACACCCAAGCGGGCACTTCCTGGAGCTACCCTTGACGCTCCTTGACGGTCCTTGCCGCTCCCTAACGCGCCTTGCCCCTCCTTACCGCGCCAGAACACGCTTTAGCACGCCCTAACGCGCCTCACTGGTCCCGCCCCGATCCCCCGATGGGTGACATATGGAACGCTTTGCGGGGGACCCGTGACGTAGGGAACGGATGAGGCGGCAATGGCGACGTGCGGCACCGATCAGCGGCGTCGGCGCTGACGCACGGAACTGAGAGGGACTGAGGTGTTTGGCCTCTGGGCAGGAGGCCACACGGCACGCGCCGGTTAGGCTTGACATGGGGCGAAACCTCAGGATATATTGAGTGCGGACACTTCGCTCTGGTTTGATACCGTCCGGCCGAGGCCGGCGGTCCTCGGTGGCGGGGTCCCCAGAGGCGATCTTCCAGGGACTATAGACCTGACCGACTATAGACCCATGGCTCAGAGGGCCCATAGATTGGACAGCGAGAAAGCATAATACCCATGGGCTCACAACAACGTCGGTGCTCCAAGAAGCCAAAAGCGATGATGGGGATGAGTACGCAGAGGACCCGCCAGAGAGAGCCGGGAGCGAAGGTGAAAGCCGGTGCGGGGAGCCTGCCGAACATGGCCCCTGAGCTGCGGGATGAAAGTGAGGCCGGGGTCGGCCGTCGCAAGTAGTCTGTCGGCCGGGCGAGCATGAGAGGCGAGGCGCCCGTTACAGCGCCGGGGCATGCGGCTTGTTCAGGCTGTCTGCGTGGTTACCTGCTTGCCGCCGTGCCTCGTGAGGCCGGAGCCGCAAGGCTCCGGTGAAGCTGGGTGGTACCGCGAGATGTCGTCCTCTCGCCCCACGGGAAGGCGCCTGCCTTCCGGACGGGGCGAGAGGCATTTTGCTGTGGGGGTGTTCCACGTGGAAAAATTCTATCTCACGACAGCCATCGATTATGTCAACGGCGAGCCGCACCTCGGCCACGCATATGAAAAGATAGCGGCCGACGTGATCTCGCGTTTCAAGAGGCTGGCCGGGTATGACACGTTCTTTCTGACCGGCACCGACGAGCACAGCCTCAACGTGGCGAGGCAAGCCGAGAAGCAGGGCATGGCGCCCAAGGCGTTCTGCGACAGAATGGCGGGGCTTTTTCGGAAGGCTTGGGATAAGCTCAACATCCGCCCCGACCGGTTCATCAGGACGACCGACGAGGACCACATCGCCACCGTCCGCGACATCGTGCGCCGGGCCAACGAGCGCGGCTACATCTACCAGGGTACTTACTCGGGGCACTATTGCGTGTCCTGCGAGAGGTTCGTCGAGGAGAAGGACCTGGTGGACGGGCGTTGCCCTCTCCATCCCAGCCGCGAGCCTGAATGGGTCGAGGAGAAGAACTACTTCTTTGCGCTGTCGAAGTTCCAGGAGCCGCTCCTGCGGCATATCGAGGAGCACCCGGAGTTCATCCTGCCTGAGACCAGGCGCAACGAGGTGGTCAACAGGATCCGCGAGGGATTGCAAGACGTGAGCATTTCCCGGTCCACCCTTGCCTGGGGGGTGCCGTTCCCCGAGGAGATCGACCCGAACCAGGTGGTGTACGTGTGGTTCGACGCCCTCATCAACTATCTCACCGGGGCGGGTTACGTCCCCGGGACGAACGACTTCGGAAAGTGGTGGCCCGCAGACCTTCACCTTATCGGCAAGGACATCACCTGGTTCCACTGCGTGATCTGGCCCGCTACGCTCATGGCGGCGGGGGTTCCGCTCCCGAAGACGGTGTTCGGGCACGGGTTCGTGACTGTGAAGGGCGCGCGGATGTCCAAGTCCGAGGGAGTGGTGGTGGACCCGGTCAGGCTGGCCGATAGCCTCGGGGCCGACCCGCTCCGCTACTACCTCATGAAGGCCGTCCCGTTCGGACAGGACGGCGATTTCTCATACGAGGGCCTCGCCGAGACATACAACGCGGACCTTGCCAACGACCTCGGCAACCTCCTGAACCGGACGTGCGCCATGGTGGAGAAGTACTTCGACGGTCGCGGCCCGGCTCCGCAGGAATACGAGCCCCGCGACCGGGAACTTGCGGACCTGGCGGGGCGCGTGACCCGGCGCGCCCACGAGCTTATGGAGGCGCTCGACCTCACAGGCGCGCTCGGCGAGATATGGACCCTTGTGGACGGAGCCAACAAGTACATCGACGAGGCGGCGCCCTGGGCGCTCGCGCGCGAGGGGCGGCGGGGGCGGCTGGCCACGGTCATGTTTGGCCTCGCGGACGCGCTTGCGAGGGTCGCGGTCATGGCGAGCCCGTTCATCCCCGAGGCCGCGGGGCGGATCTGGACGTCGCTAGGGCTGGACGGCGCGGCGCCGCTGGAAGGCGTGTGGTGGAAGGCTGGCACGCTCGACCTCGGGCGGCTGGTGCAGGGGGCCAGGGTGAAGCGCCTCGGGCCGCTTTTCCCCAGGCTCGACGTGGAAGCTTCGGACTTGGCGAAAGGTGAGTTCCGCCTGGCGGAGCTTGCGCAGGATAAGAAGAAGGAAGGCGAGCGGACTGCCGCTGGCCCTGGCCCCGGTCCTGACCCTGGCGCCGGCGCTGGGACTGGCGCGGGGGCTCGTATTGGCACTAGCGCTAACACTAACGCTGGCATCATCAGCACAGCTCCGAGCACTGCCCCGAGCGCTGCTCCAAGCGCGGGCCCGAGCGCCAGTACGAGCGCGGGCAGAAGCCCCGACACGCGCGCTTGCGCCAACACCGGTAGTGGTGGGGTGAGCGGACCGACCCATGACCGTCCGGCTGCCAAGGACGGGAAGGACGGGAGAGACAAAGAGCCCAAGAACAGGAAGGAGGGTGCGAAAGTGACCGAGCAAGAGGCGAGACCGGCGACACCGCAGGAACGTGAAGGGGCGGGGACGCCCGCCGGCAACCTGATATCCATAGAAGAGTTCGCCAGGCTCGACCTGCGAGTGGCGAAGGTCCTTGCGGCAGAGAGGGTCGAAGGCACCGATAAGCTCCTCAAGATCGATATCGACCTCGGGACGGAAAAGCGCCAGATTGTGGCCGGGATCGCGAAGCACTACGCTCCCGAGGACCTCGTCGGCAAGCAGATAGTCGTGGTGGCGAACTTGAAGCCGGCTAAACTTCGCGGTATCGTCTCCCAGGGCATGCTGCTCGCTGGCTCGACGCCCGACACATCGCAGCTCGCCATCGTCACAACCGACCGCGAGCTGCCGCCGGGCTCGAAGGTGCGCTGAGGTTCCGAGCGAAGCAGGTCTGGGTCCGGGCCAGGCGGAGGTGGTGTAATTGGCGGATACACGCGGCAGCGTGCAGGTGATCGATACCCACGCCCACCTTGATCACGAGCGGTTCCGGGACGACCTCGACCACGTGATAGCAAGGGCGAAGGCCGCCGGCGTGTGGCCTGTGATCGAGGTCGGCTCCGACCTTGCCACCTCGCGTGCCGCCCTGGGGCTTGTGCGCCGTTACCCCGGCCTTCTCGCCGTGGTAGGTATCCACCCGCACGAGGCCAAGACAGCCTCCGATGCGGCACTCGAGAGCATCCGTGCCATGGCGCGTGAGCCCGGGGTCGTCGCCATCGGCGAGATCGGCCTGGACTACCACTACGACTTCTCCCCCCGTGACGAGCAGCGGCGGGCCTTCGCGGCGCAGATTGGCATCGCGAAGGAGGTCGGCCTTCCCATCGTCGTCCACGACCGCGAGGCCCACGCGGACACCGTCGCCATCCTGAAGTCGGAAGGCGCCGCGGCCGTCGGGGGCGTCATGCACTGCTTTTCCGGCGACTGGAAGGTGGCCCGGACTGTCCTCGACATGGGTTTCTACATTTCTGTCGGCGGCACCCTCACCTTCCCGAACGCCACTTCCCTGCGCGACCTCGTCGCCCGCCTCCCCCTCGATAGGCTCCTCCTCGAAACCGACTGTCCTTACCTCACCCCGGTCCCCCATCGCGGCAAGCGCAACGAGCCCGCCTTCGTGGTCCTCGTGGCTCAAGAGCTTGCGAGGATCAAGCACGTCAACGTTCACGACGTCGCGACCGCAACTGCCCAGAATACTTCCATTCTGTTCCGGATGGCTGAGCTCCTGCGTATAAACGCCCTTCGCTGAGCGCGGGTTCACGACCCCGTGCGCGAGACCTGATCTCCACAGACGCTTCTAGGAACGCACTCCCTTGAGACTAGCCCCGGCGGTCTCCGCGAAAGCGGCAGCGATCTCAGGCCTCGAGCCTGGCTCCTGCTACGCGCCGAGCCGAGTAACGACGGGATGCCAGAGTCTTGCCAGGACATAGTGCCCTCACTAAGTGGGGGTGCAAAAATGCTCCCGACTTTTGGGAGGGGTTGCCGGTGATTGCACGAGGGGTGTCAAAATCCGGCCACTGGCCGGACGGGCCGGATTTTGTCAAGGCGCCCCGCTTGGGGCGCCGTCCCCGAGTGCAAC
>JAAYXB010000041.1 GCA_012516125.1 Bacillota bacterium
AGTTGCCGGGTTGCCGGTGTTGCACTCGGGGACGGCGCCCCAAGCGGGGCGCGCTTCGCCAAAATCCGGCCTGTCCGGCCAGTGGCCGGATTTTGACACCCCTCGTGCAATCACCGGCAACCCCTCCCAAGAGTCGGGAGCATTTTTGCAACCCCCACTTATTAGAATCGTTGAACTCTTACCCAGAAGTACAGTATGATGACGTGAGAAGGCGCCCTGCCCGCGGGCGGGCGGCGCGGTTTGTGGCGAGGTGAGTCTCACGGAAGGCACTCGACCTCCACACGGCGTGTTCCGTAACTTGTGCATGGGGCTGGGTGTCGTGCTCCTGTGCGCGGCGTGCGGCTGCCGTATCACGGCCGCAGCTTCGCGCGGCGGAGCCGACGAGCGCGCCCCAGGGCCAGGGCGCGCGCCTGGTCGCAATATCTCCTTTGAGGGCCCGGCGAGCGCAAGCAATGCCCCGCCGCAGGACGCTTGGTACTACCTGGAGCGCCAGGCGAGTTTCGGCCCGAGGAACCCCGGGTCGGCGGGCCACCAGAAGGTCGCAGAGTTCCTCGTGTCCGAGCTTGCGAAGTCCGCCGACGACGTGCAGGTCCAGCCTTTCAGCGTCGTCTACGGGGGCGCTACGTACTCCATGGCCAACATCACCGCGCTCTTCAGGTCCGCCGCTGGCGACGAGAGGCCCTTCATCCTTCTCGGAGCGCACTTCGATACCCGCCCGCGCGCGGAACGCGACCCCATCCCGGCACGAAGGTTCACCCCCATAATGGGCGCGAACGACGGGGCCTCGGGCGTGGCCGTCCTTCTTGAGATCGCCGGCGTGCTCGGCCGCACAAGGCCGCCGGTTCCCGTCATGATGGCCTTCTTCGACGGCGAGGACCTCGGCACATCTATAGATTCGATGTTCCTGGGGTCGCGGCATTTCGCCGAGAAGGTGAACCCGTCCCATGTGAGATACATGGTGCTCCTCGACATGGTCGGCGATGCGGACCTCGACATATATGTGGAGGGCCACTCCCAGTTGAGCTCACCGGACCTGGTGGATAGAGTGTGGTCGGCAGCGGAACGCCTCGGCTATGGGCACGTGTTTCATCGCGAGGTTCGCTACCACATCCTCGACGACCACGTGCCTTTCATCGAAAAAGGCATCCCCGCCATCGACATCATCGACTTCGACTACCCGTATTGGCACACGACCCTCGACACTGTGGACAAGTGCAGCCCCAGGAGCCTGCAAATTGTAAGGGACGTGGTTCTCGAAGTCATCCTCCGGGACGAGACGGCGCATTCTCCCCTGCACAAGCCTGAGGGGTTCTGATGCAAAACTAAAGCCTCACGCGAAGCACAGGCTTCCCTTTCCGGTGCCAGCGCTTTTTCCAGTCCAAAGGCTCCAAAATTGGCATTATTACGTGCTAGACAACGCCTCCGGCCGGGTATAGACTCAACTACTGAAAACATGGGCGCCCTGGAAGCGGCGCCGCGGAGGTGGTCATGGGGCCTGGGAGGCAACGCAAGGAGCCGAACAGGGTGGTAGAAAACCCTGGTCTACCGGAAGCGGGGCTCATCCCGCTTACGAGAGCAAGCCTGATATGACCCACCAGAGAACACCATCAAGTAGTGAGGGATGACCATGGGATTTGTAGTAGGTCTTGCCTACAACCTCAAGAAGGATTGTCCCAGGTCCGAGATGGTAGTCGAAGACGCTGACGCCGAGTTTGAGGAACAGGCAACGGTAGACCGAATAGCGAAAGCCCTCCGGGCCGCAGGGCACCGTGTGGTGAGGATGCCGTACGGTCCGGGGCTTCTTTCGAGGTTACAGCGCGACCACGTGGACATCGTCTTCAACATCGCCGAGGGTTGGGACGGCAGGTGCCGCGAGGCCATCGTTCCGGCGATACTGGAGTCGCTAGGGGTCCCGTACACCGGCTCAGACCCACTTACGCTCGCAGTGTGCCTTGATAAGGCCGTCACGAAGGCGATCGTATCATCGTACGGAATCCCAACGCCGAAGGCCGTCAAGGTCGATTGCACTGCGGACCTCCCCAACGACATCGGCATGGAGTTCCCCCTTTTCGTGAAGCCCGCCTATGAGGGTTCCAGCAAGGGCGTCAGGAGCTCGTCGAAGGTCAACAGCAGAAAAGAGCTTGTGGCCATGGTGGACTGGATCACCGGGACGTACCGGCAGCCCGCCCTCGTGGAGGAGTTTCTCCCGGGGCGCGAGTTCACCGTGGGGATACTGGGCAACCGGCAGCTCGAAACCTTCCCGATCATGGAAGTGCGACCCGCGGCAGAAGTCGAGCCTGAATCGTTTGTGTATTGCTACAATACGAAGCACAACAACCTCGAAAAGTTCCTGTGCCCGGCGCCGGTCCCGGACGAACTCGCGGAGAGGATCCGCGACGTAGCCATAAGGGCGTTCCGGGTGCTCGAGTGCCGCGACCTCGCGCGGGTAGACGTGCGGCTCGACGGCGCGGGTAATCCCCAGTTCCTGGAGATCAACCCGCTGCCAGGCCTATCGACGGTGAGCCTGTTCCCCATAGCCGCGATGGCAGGCGGGATCCCCTTCGAGGGTCTGGTCCAGAGGATCCTCGACACGGCAGTGGCCCGGGTGAACCTCCAGGCCCGCAAGGCGGCGCAGGAGGCCGTGGCCCGGCGTTCGCGCTCCGCGCTCGCCCGGTCGTAAGCGAAGCCAGGTGCCCGTTAGTTCTTGGTTATCTCCTAAGTGGGGGTGCAGAAATGCTCCCGACTTTTGGGAGGGGTTGCCGGTGCTTGCACGAGGGGTATCAAAATCCGGCCACTTGCCCGACGCGCCGGATCTTGTCAAGGCGCCCCGCTTGGGGCGCCGTCCCCGAGTGCAACACCGGCAACCCGCCAACTACTGGCAAAGGGACAAGGACTAACGCACCCTCACTTAGCACTTGCTAGGCTGCCGGTGACTCACGGAGAGGATGAAACGGCGCGCTGCGCGCGGGAGGCAGCTACGCCGCAACTTCAGCATATGCTGCGGCAGGATATGTCGCGGAAACATATGAGGTCCGGGGCAGCAGTAACTGCGCCGGACCTCATCGCGTGAAACTACACCTCAAGTAGAATCCTGTCGTCCAGCAGCCTTTCCCCCCGCGTCGCGCGGAATCGCTCGAGGAGGTCCGCCACGGTCATGTCGGACCTCTCCGGTCCACCGACGTCGAGCACTATCTCTCCCTCGTGCATCATGACCGTCCTGTTGCCGTAGGCGAGCGCGTGGCGAAGGTTGTGAGTCACCATCATCACCGTGAGC
Source organism: Bacillota bacterium (assembly GCA_012516125.1). Classification (GTDB taxonomy): domain Bacteria; phylum Bacillota; class SHA-98; order UBA4971; family UBA4971; genus UBA6256. The sequence goes on from JAAYXB010000041.1 coordinate 3,275, forward strand.
CCGTGGCGTCTCACGAGCCGGTCTGTGAGGGCAAGGATGTCCTGGGCTGTTCTCGGGTCGAGAGCAGCCGCGTGCTCGTCGAGGAGCAGGAGCTTCGGCCTCTTTATCGTGGCCATCAGGAGAGCAAGCGCCTGCCTCTGGCCGCCTGAGAGGAGCCTTACCGGGTCAGAGAGCCGGTTTTCGAGGCCGAGGCCGAGGAGGGCAAGGTACTCCCTGAAGGACTCGCGATCTTTCTGCGTGACTCCCCACTTAAGCCGCCTCTGCTCCCCCCGCTTCGCGGCCATCGCGAGGTTCTCCTCTATGGACATCGAGCCTGCCGTCCCCTGCATCGGGTCCTGGAAGACCCGGCCGATGATGGGCGCCCGTTCGTGTTCGGGGAGAGACGTGACGTCCTGGCCGTCTATGACGATGGTGCCCTCATCCACGGGGAAGACCCCTGCTACGGCGTTCAGGAGCGTGGACTTCCCCGCACCGTTGCTGCCGATGATGGTGACGAAGTCTCCGGCCGCAAGGTCCAGCGAGACATCTCGGAGCGCCATCCGGCCGTTACTGGTTCCTGGCAAGAACGTTTTCCGAAGATGCCTTAGCTTTACCATGGCCCAGCGCCCGCCTCCTTTCCACCCCGAGGCTCGCCCGGATGGCCGGCCCGGACAAGGCTATCACCACGAGGGCCGCGGTCACGATCTTCAGATCGGTCGGCGCGAAGCCCATCCGAAGCGCAATGAACACCGCGAACCTGTAAACCACCGACCCGGCCACCACGCCGAACGTCGCAAGGCCGATGGACGCCGGCGCGATGATCGCCCCGCCGATGATGACCGACGCGAGCCCTGCCACGACCATGCCGATGCCCATCCCGATGTCGGCAAACCCCTGGTACTGCGCGACCATAGCCCCGGACAGGGCGACGAGGGCGTTGGACAGGCCGAGGCCGATGATCTTCATGGAATCGGTATTCACACCGAGGCTGCGTATCATGACCTCGTTATCCCCCGTCGCGCGGAGCGCAAGACCGAACTCAGTGCGAAGAAAGGCATCCAGCACGAGCTTGACCGCGACCGCCGACGCCAGGAAGAGCAGTAGCGCCGCGATTCCGCCGGGGACCCCGAGGCCCGTCAGGGTCGTGAGCACCGTCGCGCTCCTGAGGAGCGGAATGTTCGCTCTTCCCATGATGCGGAGGTTCACCGAGTACAGTGCGGTCATGGTCAGTATGCCTGCGAGAAGCCCCGAAATCCGGAGCTTCGTATTGAGAACCCCGGTTGTCGCTCCGGCGACAAAGCCGAGGACGGGGGCGACCACGGTCGCGAGAACCGGGTCGACCCCGCTACATATCAGCCTCGCAGCAACGGCCGCACCCAGCGGGAAACTCCCGTCAACGGTGAGGTCGGGGAAGTTGAGGACGCGGAACGTAAGGTATACCCCAAGGGCCATCACTGCGTATACCAGGCCCTGTTCCAGCGCTCCGCTGAGTGCGCCAAGGGAAATCACTACCGTATCACCTCATAAGCCTGTTCTATCAGGGACTCGGGGACGGTGACGCCCATCTTCTCCGCGGCCTTGAGGTTTATGACCATCCGCACGTTCTCCTGGTACTGGATGGGCATCTCCGCCGGCTTCGCCTTCTCGCGGAGGATCTTCACCGCCATCTTCGCCGTCTGCTTTCCGAGGGCGTAGTAGTCGATGCCAACCGTGGCGAGGGCGCCGCGCCTCACGCCGTCCTCCTCGCCCACCACGAGCGGGATCTTAGAATCCTCGGCCACCTTGATCACAGACTCGAGCGCTGACACGACGGTGTTGTCGGTAGGCACGTAGATGGCGTCAACCCTGCCCACAAGGGACTGAGCCGCCTCATATACGCCGCTCGTGGAGCTTGCGGTCGCCTCGACCAGCTCGATGCCGAGCGCCGGCGCCGATTCCTTCGCGAGGTTCACCTGGACGACCGAGTTGGTCTCGCCGGCGTTGTAAACGATCCCAACCCTCTGGGCCGTCGGGACAAGTTGCTTCAGCAACTCAAGCTGCTTTGCCACGGGCGTGAGGTCCGAGGTACCCGTAACGTTCGTGCCGGGGTGATCGATGGACTTTACAAGCTCGGCCGCCACCGGGTCGGTCACCGCCGTGATGAGTATCGGAATCGTGGTGGTGGCCTTGGCCGCAGCCTGGGCTGTGGGGGTTGCTATGGCCAGGATCATATCCACCTTGTCGCTTACGAACTTCTGCGCTATGGACTGGGCCGTCGCCATGTCACCCTGAGCGCTCTGGGATTCGAACTTGAGGTCTTTGCCTTCCACGAAGCCCTCCTCGGCAAGGCCGTCCATGAAGCCTTTCTTGGCCGCATCGAGGGCGGGATGCTCAATGATCTGCATGATTCCGATCGTCGTCACGCTGGACCTCTTCTGAATTGCGTTCACGACCAACAGCACCGCTACGAGCACAACGAGGACCCCGACGAGCAGGATCACCCGCGATGCGTTTGACTTTCTGGAAGCCATGTGGATCCCTCCTGCCAATAGTGCTAATAGTAAGCGTGTTGCGGAACGTTATCCGGAGCCTGCCACTTCGTAAAGCCCGTCTCGTCCATGGCTCCCACCCTCCTCCTCGATGCCGGCCCACCCGTTCCACGCTGAGCTTTCCTTGCACACTTTGAGAACGAGCGAGGTCTCGGATCCCGCGATTCCCGGCACTTTTCTCAGCTTGTGCGTGAGAAACTCGTACAGCTCGTTGTTGGACTTGAGGACGACCTCCATCATGATGTCATAGGCGCCGGTGCAGATGGCGACGTACCTTACCTCCGGCAGCTTCACAAGCTCGGACACGACGCGCTCCGGGGAGTCGCCCTCAACGCTGATGCCCACCATCGCGACGAAGTTCATCCCGAGCCGAAACGGGTCAACAACCCCGGTGATCCGGGCCACGCCCTCCTCAACGAGGCGCGCGACGCGCTTCCTGACAGTGCCCTCCGCAACCTTGAGCTTCTCAGCGATGGCCGTGAAAGGCATGCGACCGTCTCGCTGGATGCACGACAGGATCTCCTTGTCGAGTCTATCCAGCACGACCACATCGTTCACGATAATCACCCCAATCGGCCATAATCGGTCCGATAATCGTAACGTCCTGCCGGTGATCGTGCGCACATTGCCATTATGCCTTAGCATATTCGACGAATCATGCAATTGTCCTTCTCGGTATCGGGAAAATCCTTTGCTTCCTCAGTCGGTCCTGAGCTGGACAGAGTGCTCGTGGAAGACGAGGCGGGCCCGGGCGAGGTCGTCGGGCGTGGGCTCAGGCACCCCTTCGAGGGCGCAGTCGAGGCCGAGCTGTTTCCATGAGCGGGTCACCCGTTCGGATCGCGGCCTGAGACCGGCGCGCGGCCGGCTACAAGGCGCCGGGAGGCAGCAGCAACTATGGCAGCCGCTGCGTAAAGCGCGGCGCACCCGAAGAATGAGCTTCTCACGCCGAAGCGCCCGCCGAGAAAGCCGCCGATGAGCGGTCCCACCACGGCCCCGCCTGACGAAACCCCGCTCATGACGCCGAAAGCCCGGCCACGTGTTTCAGGAGTGGTGGCCCTCGCAACCAGAACGTTTATGGCGACGGACATTGCAGCTCCTGGCAGGCCGAAGATGAACCTGAGGGCGCCCAGGCCGACGATGGACCGGGACACTCCCTGGAGCGCCGAGAGCAGGGCCGAGAGGAGGAGGCTGTACACCAGCATCAGAACGTAGTTTGCGTTCTTCCTCCGGCTCACAAGTGGGGCGGCGAGGGCGGTCGACACACCGAACAACGAAAACACGACGCCCGTTGCGAGCGGCACGTTCTCGCTGGCCAGCTCGCTGATGAGGAGCGGCAGGGTGGGCTGGATGACAAGCGCCCCGGCCTGTGTGACCAGGAGGATCGCAAACAGGGCCTGGAGCGCGGGGGTCGACAGCACCGCTGCAACGTCGCGAAAGACACTCGACGGCTCCGTCCTCCTGATGCGCTCCTCACGCACGCCCAGGAGGGCGAGCACCGAGGCCGCAGCAGGCAGCACGGCACATGCGATGAAGGCGCCCCGGATGCCGAACGCGTGCGCCATGAGGCCGCCGAAGAGGGGCCCCATGATGGTGCCCACCGCCACCGTGGTTTGGAGAACCCCGAGGGCGAAGCCGAGTTCGTCGTCGGGGGTGTTGGCGGCGATCAGCATGGTGGCTGCGGGGATGTACCCCGAAAGCGCGCCGTTGGCCACACGTAACCATAACACCTGCACGTGAGTGGTGGCGAAGGCGGTGAGGGCATACGTGGCCGCGATGGCAAACCCCGCGCGCACGAGCATGACCCTCTTGCCGTAGCGGTCCGAAAGCGAGCCCCACACAGGAGCCATGATGGCTGAGGCAAGAAAGCTCGACGAGAAGAGAAGGCCCGACCAGAGCGACACGTCGGGCACGGTCCCGAGTTGCTGCACGAAGATCGGCAGAAATGGGGTTACGACGGTATAGGATGCCTGAACGATGAAGCATCCTGCGGATACCATTAGAAGGTTGCGCTTCCAGCGCACACCGGGAATCCGAACGCGCGTGGCAATCATCTCCTGCTCCGACGGAACAATAGTTGGGTGTGACTCATAAGATCGCTGCCGCTCCTTAAAATGACCGACTACCTTCCCAACCGCTCACGCAGGGCTTGGGACGAGCGAACCTCCACCACCGAAAGCCCGCCCTTTCCCGTCCCACCCAGATGCTCGGCGTGCCTCGCCCGCGTAGTCGCGACGATGGTGACATCGGCGCCTCGCCGGACCAGGGCGAGAGCCTCGTGAATGAGATCGTCGGTGTCGGACGGCGCTACCACCATGCACGTCGAACCCCATCTGAGGTCGCGGCCGGCGAGCCGCAGCAGATCCGCGGCGAGAGGGCCTTCTCCCGGCCCGAGGCGGGCCATAACTTCGAATAGCTGCATAAGGTGGCCGGCGCCGCTCCGGCAGGGATACGCCATTATGCTCCCGATCCTCGTCCCGCTCCCGGCGGCGACCCCGTTCGTTGCGAATCCCACCTTCTGGCGCCTCGTGACGAGATGGAACGCGAGCGACGCCGCGATCTCGATACCCAGCTCCATCAGGGCGTCGCTGTACCGGGTCTCGAAGTCGCCCACGGCAACGGCCAGAACTATCATGGTTTCCTGCGATATAGTGGCGTCGAACCTGCGGGTGAGGAGCCTCCCCGCGCGGGCGGTTGCCTTCCAGTGGATCCTGCTCTGAGGGTCGCCACCTACATACTCGCGCAGGCCGGCGTAGCGCGATGGGTCCTCGATGAGGCGGTCCCTGCGGCGGAGATCGCCTGCGGGAATCCGCGACCACAAGGTAAGCTCATCCATGGGGATCGTCCTCGGATACACCGTGATGTGTTCGACCCCGTCCACCTGCCTCTCAAAGACCGGGCCCCCCAGGAAATCTCCGGACGAGATGGTGAGCGGCCCCACCTGAAAGTATCCGCGCCTGTCCGGGACGAAGCTGTAGCGGACTCGCTTTGTAGAGAATGGACCGAGCCCCACTGCCTGAAAGCTGGGCCTCACCTCACGCGACCCGACCCGGTCAACTACAGCGACCCATGGCAGCGGCAGGGGGCTGCGGTTGCGAAGGACGAGCTCGACATCCACCGTCTCTCCCGGGAAAACGTGGTCCTTGGAGAGAACCCGACGATAGGTCACCGCTCTCGTACCCGCAAGTCCGAGGGCCAGCCCAAGCACGGGGAGGGCCAGGACCATGAAAGCAAGCGCTCCTGTGAGAGGATGAAAGATAGTGACCATTATGATGACGAGCCCGAGGAACCCCAGCGACACCCAGTACACTTCTGCCCTACCTCACGTTCGTTCCCCACGCGCGCCGCGCGCAAAATGAGGGTGCATTAGTTGCCGTCCCTTTTCCACTAGTTGCCGGGTTGCGGGTGTTGCACTCTCTTTGAATCACCGGCAACCCCTTCCAAAAGTAGGGATCGTCTCTGCACCCTCACTAAGCGGCATGGCGCGCTGCCTGAGCTGCGCCAGTAACCGCTTATAGGATATTAGAACGTCCTCGGCAACCTCGCGAGGCACACCTTCCCGGCTGTAGCGAGCGGCGACATACGCGTCGGTTATGGTCGTAAGATCTTCAGCGATCTCCGGGAACATGCGAGCCGCGGCGGCGAGGAAGTCGCGGGGCGTATCTGCGGGGAGCCTTCTTGCGCCGTTCCGGGCCAGAAACCTCAGGGCCAGGTAATAAAGCCGTCTCGTCCTTCCCGAGGGCGAGCGATCGAAGGTGAGCCTCGCCGCCCTGCACCTTGTCGCAACCCCAGCCCCGGCTCCGGACTTGCCGCCCAGGCGCCGGGCCACGTAGCGGCGCCCGCGCACGAGGAGAGACCACAGGACCCGAGCAGCATCAATCGCAAACCTGACAAGGCTCGAGCATGCTGCCCTGATCTCGATGAACGCCATCGCAAGTACCCGTGGAAGCCCCTTGAGGTCCTCGGCCTCGTCGCGAACCACAAGTAATGCGATCCATCCCATGAGGGCGGCCACCGCCGCTCCGAAAGCCACCGCCACCGCGACCAGCACGGCACCAATGATGTCGCCAATGGTCCGCGCAACAGGTCCCTGCTCCAGCCCTTGCTCGAGGCGCGGGCTCGGCCCTCCTGCGCGGGAGGCAAACTCTTGCAGTTCCTTGGGAGTCATCTGGGCCCAAGAGAACAGCCCTGACACATCAGGAAGGGCGAAGGACTCCGGCCCGTGCACCCAGGCCCATCCCGCCCAGGCCCCGGCCAGAATGACGCATGTCAGGGTTGCCCAGGTAAGCAGCACGGAAGGGTCGATCCTTGCGCCGAGGCTCACGAGCGTCCTTCGCACTCTGAGGTAGTATGCGTAGCTAACAAGGACGAGCGACAAAGCCATCTGGGTCATGAACCTTGCCGAGAACCACCTTACATCCGGAGGCGTAAGGTCCGGCATGAGTGAAGCGTACTTGCGAGCAAAGACAAAGGTCACGGCAACACTAGCGCCAAGGAGCACGGTTCTCGTGAGGACCGACCTGAAGTTGTAGAGGTATACTGTAAGGTCGCCGCGGCACCCCGTCAGCCTGTCCTGCGCCACCCCGGCATACTCCAGGCGCAGCCCGGCGACATCCTCCTCGAGAAGCCCGACGAGGTTCGCTGCGAACTCCGTGGACACGTGCCATACCATGAGCACAACCAGCGACCCGCCCACGGTCGCCCCGCCGAGAAATCCGGGGACGCTGCGAAGGCGAGCTGCGAACCCCCGAAGCCCGCCATGGCCCATACCGATAGCGAGGTTCACGACGACGAGGATGAGAGCCGCCTCGATGAGCCTTCCGCCGACCTGTCGCCCACTAAGCTCGTAGCCAGCCGCGACAAACACGGCGAGGGTGGAAACCGCAAACAGGAGGAGTCCGAAGTAGCGAGGCAACTCGAAGGACCGGCCGAAAGCCTGGAGCAGGCCCGCCGCGGTCGATCCGAAGTGCGCAACGAGCAGCGCAGCTACAAGGAAGATCAGGTTGTTTCGGGGAACATTTCCGGACCCGGCAGCCGCAGCCAAACGGCCTCCCCCTTGCGAAGCGATGCTAACTCTGAGGTCGGAAAAACCCTGGCGCCCTGACGCTTTCCCAGGGGTGTGATTTCTCAGGGGTTGTGAAGAGTATTCTACACTCGGCACCTTTGACCTGCTAAGTAAGGACATCACCTGGGCTGGCTCAGGGAGGGAAAACGCATCCTGGGTCGAACACCTTTTAGGCTGACCTGCCGAGGGTCCTTGCAGAAAGGCTCCTCGCATGAATGAAAGGAGAGGCATCCTGGATGGCCGGTGTTAACGAGATTCGCGCCATGGGCCGCGTCGTGATGGACAACGTTGAGAAGGTGATCGTCGGGAAACGCCAGGTAGTTCAGCTTCTCCTCGCGGCGCTTCTCGCCGAGGGCCACGTGCTCATCGAGGACGTGCCCGGCGTGGGCAAGACTATGATGGCCCGGGCAATGGCCGCAAGCCTCGGGTGCTCGTTCCGCCGGATCCAGTTCACGCCGGATCTTCTTCCGCAGGACGTCACGGGGGTTTCGGTGTTCAACCAGAAAACAGGGGAGTTCCAGTACAGGCCCGGCCCCGTGATGGCCAACATCTTGCTCGCCGACGAAGTCAACCGCGCTACGCCGAGGACCCAGTCGAGCTTGCTGGAAGCCATGGAGGAGAAGCAGGTCACCGTTGACGGGGTGACCTACAGGCTCAACAGGCCGTTTCTGGTGGTGGCCACCCAGAACCCGGTGGAGTATGAAGGCACGTTCCCGCTGCCAGAGGCGCAGCTCGACAGGTTCACGCTGAGGATCAGGATCGGGTACCCCGAGGCGCCGGACGAGGCGAACATGCTGGCACGCATCGCCCACGGCCACCCGATAGAGAAAGTGGAGCCGGTCCTCGACGCATCACAAGTGGCCGGGCTGCAGGAAGCCACGCGCGAGGTGTACGTGGAGGACAGCGTGCGGGATTACATCGTGAGGATTGTGGCGTCTACCCGCACCCATCCCGACGTGACGCTGGGCGCAAGCCCCCGGGGTTCCATCGCGCTTCTGAAGTCGGCCCAGGCCCTCGCCGCGCTGGAAGGCCGCGACTTCGTGATCCCCGATGACATCAAGACCCTGGCCCCGTACGCTCTCACGCACCGGCTCGTGCTGAGGCCCGAAAGCCGCCTTCGCGGCGCCACTCCGGAGAAAGTCGTGGAAGACATCATTCGCAGTGTGCCAGTGCCGGTGGAAGGTCCTTTGTGATGGCGCCCACGTGAGAATCCGCGCGATAGAGCGCATCAAGAACCACACGCAACCCCTCCCAAAAGTCGGGAGCATCTCCGCACCCTCACTTGGAGCGTGCGCACAAGAGCACGCGTGTCCACGAAATGGGCCCAGGCCACGCAGGGAATCGCCTGGCTACGTAAACACGCCCCGTTACGCAGGAACATCCGGTCACCCACGTGCACCTGGTTACGCGGGCACGGGAACCGCTTCCAGCTTATTCCTGGCTATCCCATAGAGCCCCATGTACTCCGCGGCCGACCTGTTCCAGGAAAAGTCGTGGCGCATGACGTTTTCGACGAGCGCGGTCCATCTGCGTTTGTCTCTGTATACGTCCATGGCCCGCCTGATGGTATCGAGCAGGGCGTCCGACGAGTACTCCGCGAACGTGAATCCGTTGCCCACCTGCCTCTCGGGCTCGTAGTTGGTGACGGTGTCCGCAAGCCCACCGGTGCTGCGGACTATCGGAATCGTGCCGTAGCGCATGGCGATGAGCTGTCCGAGGCCCCCCGGCTCGAACCTGGACGGCATGAGGAACATATCGCACCCTGCGTAGATGCGCTGGGCGAGCACCACGTTGAACCCGATCTCCACGGCTATCTTGTCAGGGTACCTCTGCCTGAGGGATCGGAAGAGGTTCTCGTAGTACGGGTCCCCCGTGCCGAGCAGCACGAACTGCAGGTCCATCCCCATCATCTCGTCCATGGCGTCGGCGATGAGGTCAAGCCCCTTCTGGTCAACGAGGCGAGACACGACTCCAAGAAGCGGCGCCGTGGACGACGGTAGGTTCATGTCGCGCTGCAGGGCATACTTGTTCTCCTTCTTGTCTTCGATGTTCCCCAGGCCGTAGTTTCGATAGATGCGCGCATCGGTCTCGGGGTTGAACTCGTGGTAGTTCAGGCCGTTCAGGATGCCATGGAGGTCCTTTGAGCGGGCGCGCAACACCCCGTCCATGCGCTGCCCGTACTCGGGCGTCTGGATCTCCTTGGCATATGTCTTGCTCACCGTGTTGATTACATCCGCATACAGGATGCCCGCTTTCATGAAGCTCACATCCCCGTAGAACTCGATGCGCTCAGGGGTGAAGTACTCGTCGCCAAGGCCCAGGAGGTGCAGCGTCTCCCTGGGATAGTTACCCTGGTACTGGAGGTTGTGGATGGTGAAAACGCTGGCCGTCCCCTGGTAGAACGGGTCGCGGGAGTACTGCTCGCGCAGGAGGAGCGGCACCGGCCCGGTCTGCCAGTCGTTGCAGTGGATGATGTGCGGTGCCCATCCGAGATGGCGGATCATCTCCAGTATCGCTCTTGAAAAGAACGCGAACCTCTCGGCCTCGTCGAAGTACATGTACATGTTGTCTCTGTCGAAGTAGTGGTAGTTGTCGATGAAGTAGACAGGGACCAGCTTCTCGGCGCCGTTGAGCCGGGCCCTTATCACCCCCTCGCGCAGGATGGCGGTGACCTTGCGCCATCCTACCCACACCGGGAAGTCGCCGACGGTTCTGACATCCGTGATCCCCCTGTACCGGGGCATCACGACGCGAACGTCGTTGCCCATTACCGCGAGCGCCTTCGGGAGCGACCCCGCAACGTCTGCGAGCCCCCCGGTCTTCGCAAACGGCGCGACCTCGGGAGAGGCCACGAGAATCCTGTAAGTCTCATCAAGCTCCTGTACCGTCACTTCTCCAGTGCCCCTTCCTCCACGCCCAGCGAGGCCGCCCTCTAGGCCCGATCCTCCGCAAGCAGAGTCGTGGCCCTCACCTCGTCGTCGGTCTCCGCCACGCTCTTGGGCGCATGTTCGCGCAACGACGCCGCGGCGGCCTCGGGGGCCGTGGGGTTGATGTAGTACCCCGTACCAAGCTCGAAACCCGCCAGGATCGCAAGGCGCGGAACGAGCTCGACGTGCCAGTGATAGTATGCTCCAAAATCGCCTGTCCATGGGCTCGTGTGCCAGATGAGATTGTAGGGAAGGGCCTCGAACGCAAGCTCGAACCGCCTCACGGTGCGACGCAGGACCCTGGCAAGGTCCGCAAGTTCGGCCCCGTTGATGTCCTCAAACCTTGCGCCATGCGCCATAGGCACTATCCATGTTTCAAAGGGAAGCCTGGCAGCATAAGGACAGAACACGAGGAAGCGGTCGGATTTTTCTATAACCCGCACGCCTCCTGCCGTCTCCGCTCTGACGATGTCGCAGTAAAGGCATTCCCCGGTCCTATCATAATGCTCGCGGGCGACAGCAAGTTCCTCCTCGATGACAGCGGGGACAATGGGCGTAGCAATGAGCTGGCAGTGGGTATGCTCGAGGGATGCACCCCCGACGCGGCCCCAGTTCTTGAATATCTGGAGGTAACTCAACCTGTCGTTGCGGGAGAGGGCCCTGGCCCTTGCCACCATGGCCTCCAGGACGTCCTCCATCTGGCTCTGGGAGTGGGTGCCAAAGGTCGAGTCATGGTCGGGTGACTCCACGAGAACCTCATGGACGCCGACAGCAGGTAAATGGTTGTACAGCCCTCCCGCACCGTCCGGCCCCCCGCCCGCGCTCCGCCCGTCGCCTGCCACGTCCCCGGCGTCGAGAGTGAGCGCCGGGAATTTGTTGGGCACGACCCGCACCGACCAGCCCTTCTCGTTGGGGGCATCGGCGTCTCTTCCGAGCGCGAGCACCTCCGGGGGAGTCATATGTTCGTTGCCGTAACAGAACGGGCACACTCCGCCCTTCCGCTCGTCCCGAGGGACCCGGAAATCCGAGGGGCGGCGGCTTCGCTCCGTGGCTATCACCACCCACGAGCGGGAAGCAGGATCCCGTCTCAGCTCTGGCATCGTACGCCTCCTCCTGCGCAAGGAACGTGCGACCTGCCCGGGCGCGCCAGTTGCGGACGCCGCCGCGCGTCCGGGGCCCTGCGTTACGACCCCTGCGCTCGTGCGGGCCGCCCAGGCGGCCGCCTGGTTACGTTTTAGCGTTCCTTGCCCCGGCGAGGATGATGCATGGATGCCCGAAGGTCTCGCCCCAAGGGGTCAACCACGATCGAAGTAGATGCTCTTCCCCGTCGCGGAGAGCGGAATGCCCACTGCCACGTCTGCGTCGATGAGGCCCATGCGCTTCGCCGCCACGCCCACTCGGTACATGATCCTGTTATCAACGTTATGAATGGACGCGGTCTTGACGGCGGAGCCCATGGCGATCCCAAGGTCCATGAGCCTCCAGGCGCAGAAGGGACCGGCAAACTCGGGCCCGTCATGGGGTCGGGCGAGCCCGGCGCACGTAGCATTCCCGCACGCGCCGCAGTTCAGCCCCGTTACCTGGGCCCCTTTCAAACCGATGAGCACGCACGCGTCGCTTGCCGCGACGTTGGCGCCGTCACGGTCGAAGTTCTTCTTCCCCGACTCCTTGCCGTAATCCACCATCGCCTGTGCGAGACGGCTGAGCGCGTCTCCCTCGACCACCGCGGTGACGATGAAATCCTTCCCAGCCGCTTTCGGGGCGGTTCTGGCCGCAAGACACATGAGATCCGCAACAATCCTCACTGCATTCTTCACTCTCCCCACCTCCGGCGGAAGTATTCCACACATGTCCAGGAATTCCTCGTGGGGCACCTGTACGTTTGTGACACCGAGCTGAATCGCACCTTCGGGAATGTGTCATCCTATGTCATGATGATACGGGCGGCGCACGGAAGGCCACGGAAAACAGAGCGGACGTAGGCTGACAGGTAGAGCGCTCCGTCGGCAGGCGGGCCGCCCGGGGACACGTGGAGGTGATAGCAGTGACTGTAGGCCAGAAGGTCCATCAGTGCCTTGCCCAGCTTGAAAGCGTAGCTGCGGACTTTCGGAGCTTCGCCCTGGACACGCAGGATACGAACGCGCAGAAGCTGTACGCGCAACTCTCTGAAACCCTGCAGAACCAGGTCATAAACCCGCTCAAGTCGCGGGTGAGCTATATCGAGGCACAGGAACCGCAGTACAGGGTGTATCAGCAGGCAATGCAGCAGGGCCAGCAGCCTCAGCCGAAACAGCCGGAGCAGCAGCGCTAAGTCTGAGTTCGCGGATGGCTGCCGCTTCTCCAGGGGTTGCCGGTGTTGCACTTCGGGGATGGCACCGCAAGGAGGCATCTCGACGAAATCCGGCGCGCAGGCACGTGCCAGCGTGTGGCGCCCCGTGGTGCAGCCACCGGCAACCCGTAACCTGCCTCAAACCGGTGCGAACTTGTGAATCCGCGCCAAGCCACGAGCACGACCGGTACGGCCCGGCGCCCCGAATCACATGCTGCGCTCGCAGCGCGAGGGGCGGTCACAGTTGTCACGTGTCACGAGAGGCTTTCGCAAAACTCGGAAGATACCGGGCGTTGGCACGCAGGATGTCCTGGAGGAGCGAGCGTGCTGTGCAGGCGTCGGGCATCAGTGGATGTGACAGAAGCGCGAGGTACGCGATATCCCGGTCGCCTCTTACGGCAGCCTCCACCGTCAGCCGCTCGTATGCCTTGACATGCTGCACGAGACCGCGGATTGAGTCGGGTAGAGGCCCCTGGGCCACGGGATGCGCTCCCGTCCCGTTCACCAGGCAGTTCGTCTCGACCACGGCGTCGTCCGGGAGATCGGGCACCGCACCCCGGGAGGGAACGTTCAGCACGTGGACCTCGTCCCTATCATTGTAGATGGCGGACATACACGCGAGTGCAGCCTCGGAATACCACGCCCCGCCTCTTAGCGAAAGCTCGGCGGGCTTCTCCGAGAGGCCCGGGTCTGCGTACCGCTTGAAGAGCTCCTTCTCAATGGCCATGACCTGGTCGGCGCGGGTGCCGCGCCCTTCCTGAATCTGCCTCTTCTCCTCCTCGACGAGGATGTTGTGAAAGTAGTAGTAGCGCAAGTAATATGACGGGATCATGCCGAGCGCGTCGAGAAGGCCCGGGGTATGCGCGGCGTCCCGGGCGGCACTATGGCCCTGGGTGCCGTAGGGTCCGCCGCCTCCGCCCGCGTCGTTGCCTCGGTCGCCTCCGCCGCCTCCGATGGCACCCGTGGTCCTGGCACTCCGAGCGCCAGCCGTGCCTGCTACGTGCTGGAAGTCGAACTCGCGCCTCACGAGTTCGTGGGAAAGAACCGCCCGAGTCACATCCACGCCATTTACACTCACCCTGCGCGCCCAGCTGAGGTGGTTCAGGCCCACGAAGTCCACCTTTACGCTGCGAGGATCCACGCCAAGGCCCGCGGCGATCATCCTCTGCATGCTCATGGGGACGTTGCAGAGCCCGATGCACCGGGCACTGGTGTGCCTCGTTATGGCCTCGGTCACGATGCCAGCCGGGTTCGTGAAGTTTATGATCCACGCGTCTGGGGCGAGACGCTCCACGTCGCGGGCGATGTCGATGGCGACCGGAATGGTCCTCAGGGCCTTTGCGAACCCGCCGGGGCCGGTGGTTTCCTGGCCGATGACGTTGTACTTGAGTGGAATGCGCTCATCCTGGGCGCGCGCCGCAAGCCCGCCCACGCGGAACTGCGTTATCACGAAGTCCGCCCCCGAGATCGCGCTCTCCCTGTCGAAACCTGCGGTCACCTCGATGTCGAGGCCCGCCCGCTCGGTCATCCGTCGGGTGAGGCCGGCGATGATGTCCAGCTTCTCGCCGCCTTCGGGGATATCCACAAGCGCGATGTGCCTCACCGGAAGCTCTTCCGCCCTGCGAATGACCCCGTCCACAAGTTCAGGGGTGTAGCTGGAGCCTCCGCCGATGACCGCGAGCTTGAGACCCCGTGAGCGTCCCCGTCCTGACGGCATCAGTATCCCTCCGTGTCCACGTTGAAGTGCAGAAGGAGCGTGGGGACGACCTTGAGAGCCTCGGCCCTCGCAAACCCGCGCCCCTTCGCGAGCTCGTGCGCTTTCATGTCCAGGTACATCGAGATCATCGTCCAGCCCTCGGGGAACTGGCTCGCATGCATCTTTATGGCCTCCATCTTCTTGCGCCACGTCCTGTCCACGTTGATCCAGGTGTTCGGCCTTGTCGTGCAGTAGAACCCGACCGTCGGCACGGCATGAGGAGGCGCGTGCGGCTCTGATTTCGCATGGGGGAAACCCGAGAGTATGCAGGCATTGGCTGTGGCAAGGCCCGTGAGGCGGTGGTCCCTGTGAGCCTCATAGGGGAGCCACGGGTCTGGTACGAGGACGGCATCTGGCTTTACCGTTCGTATGACGCCCATGATGGCCGCGGCAAGCTCGCGCTCCTCCGGTACGTCGCCGTCGTGATACCCAAGCCACACTAGCCCCGACACCCCCAGGTGGCGTGCGGAGCGCTCGGCCTCCGTCCGACGGATCTCCGCGAGCCTCTCCGGGGTTATGGTCGCGTCTTGCGTGCCTATGCACCCATCAGTCACCGTGAGGTAAACGACCTCAATGTCGAGGCTGGCAAGCCAGGCGATGGTGCCGCCCGCACCGATCTCGTTGTCGTCCGGATGCGGCTGGACGCACAGCACGCGCTTCGCCGTCTCGAGCCTGGGAACGCCGAGAAAGTCCTTGAGACCCATAAGACGACCCCCCGCTTGACGTTTGGAAACCCATATCAGTTCCCCCTCAGAGTGGGAGTTCATTAGTCCCTCCCACTTTTCCAGCAGGTGTCAGGTTGCCGGTGTTGCACTCTCTCTTTGAGTCACCGGCAACCCCTCCCAAAGTCGAGAGAACCTTTGCACTCTCACTGGGCACCCGTAAAATGCCTGTAGATCTCCAGGGAGATCCTGCGGATGGCGTCCTCCCCGTCGCGCGGGCGGGGAAGGTCCTTGGTAAGGATGGTGACAACATAGTCACATCCGGGAACGTACACTATCCCCGCGTCGTGGCGGACCCTCGACACCGACCCGGTTTTGTGGGCAACCTCCACGCGCGGCATCTCCCCTGCCAGGAGTTCGTCCTCATCGCGCGGCACCGGCAGGAGCGCAGGGATGAGGTCGTTGTATTGCTGCTGCTTCATGATGCGGACCATTTCGCCGCACGCCCAGGCCGAGACCACCTGGCACCGGGCGATTTTCTCGAGAAGGCCTGTCATGTCGCGGGGGGTTATGGAGTTGGGCACAGGCTTTGCGACCGGCACGGTCATGAACTTGCGCCGAAGGACGATCCCGGGAAATCCGAGATCGCGCATGGTCTCGTTCACACGGTCCAGTCCGACGATGTCCATGAGGAGGTTGGATGCGGTGTTGTCGCTCACCACTATCATGAGGCGCACGAGGTCGATAACGGGCAGCTCTATGCCGGAAGACAGCACCTGGAGGATCCCCGACCCGCCGACCTTGTCGGTGTCCGCGAGCCTGACCCGGGTCTCCAGGTCCAGGAGGCCTTCCTCGGCCTGCCTGAATACCTCGACCATGATGGCGACCTTGATGACGCTCGCTGCGTTGAACTGCTCATCCGGATTGATGAGTACCTCCTCGCCGGTATGGAGGCTCCTCGCCGCTACGCCGAAGACTCCCCCGGCGGATGCCGCAATGTCAGCGACTTTCGCCTGGACTTCCGTCGTCACCGTGATGCCCCCCAACGCTCACACGTGAAGTTCCACTATATCCCGGTCTTGAAGGACGTAGTCGCGCGGGACCGATTGCCCGTCGAACCTCGCCGAACCCCATATCCTCGCGTTCTTCAGCCTCGAAGGGAAGTCTCGGTGGACCGCTGCGGCCATGTCCACGACAGTGCTCCCTTTCTTCAGGACGAACGGCTGGCCCATGTCCGGCGGCTGTCCTGGCACCTTGGTGTAAATGCGGATGATCCTGAGAAGCTCGAATACTCGGCGCCGAAGGACCTCGAGGCTCTCGCCGGAGGAGACCGAGACGGGAACCATCTCGAGGCCCGGAGGCAAGTATTCCTTGAGGATCTCAAGGTTTTCCTTCGCACGGGGCGTATCCACCTTGGTGGCTACGACCATGCAATCCTCAAGTGTGTGCCCACGCGCTCCCGCCTCGAGCTCGCTCTCGCTGCGCAGGATCCGCTTCTCTCCCAGAAGACCCAGGACACCTTCGAGCTGGTCCAGGCAGTCATCGGATGAAACGTCAACCACTATGAGCAGCGCATCGGCATTGCGGAGCGCGCCGCCCATCCCAGGTGGCATCTCTCCAGGGGTGACCGGTGGCATATCCACAAGCTGTATCCATATGTCCTCGAACTGCATCATTCCGGCCACGGGAAGGACCGTGGAGAACGGGTAATCGGCCACGGTCACCTTTGCCCGGGTCAGGGCGCCCACGAGGGCGGACTTGCCGGAATTCGGGAATCCCACGAGGGCCACCTGGCCCGCGCCGTGCCTCTCCACGAGGAACGGATCTTGACGGCCGGTCTTCGCCTTCTTCTCGCCCTCCTCCCTCAGCTTCGACAGGCGCCGCTTTATGTCAGCCTGCAGCTTCTCGGTGCCCTTGTGCTTCGGGATAACGGCGAGCATCTCCTCAAGCGCAGCGATCTTCTCGGCGGTGGTCTTCGCTTCCTTGAAGGCCTGTTCGGCCTCGAGATACTGCGGTGTGAGGTTTGCAGGCATCAGCTCTCACTCGTCCTCATACTCATACATTGGTATTTCCGGGATTATGAGGAACACCGGACCCCCTAGCCCTTATCATTTTACCATGCAGCCACGGTCCCTGCTACCGTTTTCAGTCAGGGGCTCCAAGAGTGGAACTTCGGAAGTCCCTCCGACTCATGGGAGGGGTTGCCAGTCATTGCACGCGGGGGTGTCCACATCCGGCCACTTGCCTGACGGGCCGGGCTTTGGCAAAGGAAGTGCGCGCCGCTTGGGGCGCCGTCCCCGAGTGCAACACCGGCAACCCGGCAACTACTGGAAGAGGGGCGAGAACTAACGCACCCTCACTTAGTTGAGCCTCTGGTTGAGCAGGAGGTTGCCCAGGATGGAGTCTTGCGCTATAATCGGGCACGTGGGACGAAGGACCGGCTTCCTTGCCGCGTCTTTCGGGGGGTTTATCAAAGACATACAGGCTGCCATCGCCTCCTTGGCTCGCAGAATAGCAGGAGGCGCTACCGGGGTCGCGCTCCCGGACGCGCTCCGGGAAGCGGATGGCGGCGGATACGCTAGGGGGAGAGGTATGTACACAGACAGCGCCACGCAGCCGCCCAGGGTGGCTTATTTTTGCATGGAATTCGGCCTCCACGAGGAACTCCGCATCTATGCCGGCGGGCTCGGGATACTCGCGGGCGATTACCTGAAGTCAGCGTGCGACCTCAGCCTGCCTGTAGTGGGAGTCGGTATACTCTGGAGACAGGGGTATACGAAGCAGGTTATAGGCGAGGACGGCAGGCCGTTCGATGCGTATCCCTGCTACTCCTACGACTTCCTCAAGGACACGCGCAAGACAGTCACGGTGAAGATACGCGGCCGCGACGTCGTGTGCAAGATCTGGATGGTTGACAGGTACGGAAACGCGCCGCTATACCTCCTTGACACGAACGTCCCCGAGAATGAGGACAGGTGGATCACAGGGCAACTCTACGGGTGGTTCGGCGAGGAGCGCGTTGCCCAGGAAATGGTCCTCGGAATAGGAGGGGTCAGGGCGCTTCGGGCCCTCGGCATCGATGTCGACGTATACCACTTCAACGATGGCCACCCCGTTTTCGCAGGGGTCGAGCTCATTCGCGAGAAGATGTCCCGCGGGATGAGTTTCGACCAGGCCCTGGCCGCAACGCGCCAGGAAGTGGTTTTCACCACGCACACGCCGGTGAAGGAGGGCAATGAGTCCCACAGGCACGAGCTCCTGCGTTACATGGGGGCGTATAATGGACTTTCGAAGGAGCAGATGGTCAGGATCGGCGGCGACCCGTTCAACATGACCGTGGCCGGGCTGCGCCTTGCGCGCATCTCCAACGCCGTCGCGGAGCTGCACTGCGCGACCGCCAACAGGATGTGGCAGGAGGTCACAGAAAGGGCGCCCATCATCGCCGTGACGAACGGCGTCCACCCCGGCACCTGGCAGGACGAGGCCGTGCGCGCGGCTTACGAGTCGGGCGGGGATCTGTGGGCCGCTCACATGCAGGCGAAGGCGACGCTGCTGGGTGAGATCAAGGCCAGATGCGGCGTGGACCTCAAGCAGGACAGCATCCTTGTTGGCTTCGCAAGGCGTGCGGCGCCGTACAAGCGCAGCGACCTCATATTCCGGCGCCCCGACATCATCGACCCGTATCTCAAGAGCGGCAGGCTTCAACTGGTGTTCTCTGGGAAGGGACATCCCCTCGATGACGTCGGCAAGGACATCGTCGCGAACCTGGTGAAGATGACGAAGCGATACCCGGAGAGCGTTGTGTTCGTGCCGGACTATGACATGAAGGTGGGACGCCTCCTGACCCGTGGGTGCGATGTGTGGCTCAACAACCCCGTCCGGCCCTTGGAGGCGAGCGGGACGTCGGGGATGAAAGCAGCCATGAACGGCGTACTCAACCTGAGCGTGCTCGACGGGTGGTGGCCCGAGGCGTGCCGCCATGGCGAAAACGGCTGGCAGTTCGGCGATGGGTACGAAGGGCCCGGGCAGGACGACCACGACCTCGAAGCCCTGTACAGGGTGTTGCTCAAGGAAGTCCTGCCGACATACTACGAGAACCGGGCGAAATGGGTGGAGATGATGCGGGAGAGCATAGCTTCAACGGCTGAGAGGTTCTCCTCCCAGCGAATGCTCGAGGAGTACTACAGCCGCCTCTATATCCCGGTCGCGGCATCCAGGCAGGTTGCAGCCTCGTCCACCGGGTGCTGAACACGTCGTCCCGCTCGCAGGCCGCAGCGCAGCCAATGCTCGCACTGATGTGTATGCCACCGGGAAACGAAGTCGAACGCTGCGCGCGGCTGCGCGGTCAATCTGCTGTGCCAGGCGCAGGTAACCGAGATCTTCGTCCTCTTGTAAGCGCCAGAAACTTGGCCACCTCCACGATGACGAGCAGGGCCACGGCGAGGCCGAACACCATGAGCCACTCGGCCACTGATAGCGGCATGATCCCGAGAAGCCTGCGAACGGCGGGCACGACCACGGCGCCGATGGCCAGCACAAAGCCGCCGGCCACCGAGACGAGGAGCGGCTTGTTCGCCAGAAGGTGGCCTGCGTGGAAGATGCTCCTCCGCATGCTCCGGTACGCGAACACGTAAACGAGCGATATGATCGCGAGCGTCGCAAAGGACAAGGTGCGCGCAAGCGTGAGGTCATGATGGACGAGCCAGTAGTGGCCGAACATGGCGAGGCACCCTGCTGCCGCGGTGATGCTGATGGCGGCGATGAGCCCGATGCCCAGCTTCCCGAGGATCGGCTCGGAGAGCGGCTTCGGTTTCTCGCGCATGATGCCTTCCTCAGCAGGCTCGAAGCCGAGCACGATAT
The DNA here is from genome assembly GCA_012516125.1 of Bacillota bacterium. Classification (GTDB taxonomy): domain Bacteria; phylum Bacillota; class SHA-98; order UBA4971; family UBA4971; genus UBA6256. The sequence continues at coordinate 23,378 of JAAYXB010000041.1, forward strand.
CGACAGGGCCGTCGCAGATGAGGTGTATCCAGAGGATCTGCGCCACCACGAGCGGCGCAGCCCATCTCATGATCATAGCGCCAAAGATGAGCAGTATTTCCGCGAACGAGTTGGACAAGGTGTACGAGACGACCTTCTTGATGTTGTCAAACACCACCCGTCCCTCTTCGACCGCGGCGACTATTGTCCTAAAGTTACTGTCCAGCAGGATGAGGTCGGCTGTTTCCTTGGCCACGTCTGTCGCGCCGCCCACGACGACCCCAATGTTGGACTTCTTGAGCGCGGGGGCATCGTTCACCCCGTCGCCCACCATGGCCACGACCTCGCCAGCATCCTGCAGCGCGGCGACTATCCTGAGCTTCTGGTGGGGCGATATTCGCGCGAACACCACGATGTCCCGCACGCGCGAGGCAAGCTCGCTCTCACTCATGACCTCGAGTGCGTTCCCGTCCACAACGCCGTCGGGCGGAACCTCGAGACCCAGGCGCCTCGCTACGTGAAGCGCCGTGCGCTCGTAGTCGCCGGTGATGATCTTAACCCTTATCCCTGCGTTGCGGCACGTTCTGACCGCCTCCGCCACCTCGTCGCGGATGGGGTCCTCGATGCCCACCAGGCCCGCCCACGCGTAGCCCCCGCCTCCCTCTCCCGCTCGCGCTCCAGCTGCAGCTCCCGCTCCCGCTCCAGCTCCAGCTCCAGCTCCCGGCGCAAACACGCCGCCACTGCCGTTCTCGCTGCCGCTCGAGGAAAGCGCGGCGGACCCGTCCAGGACGGTGGCGGAAACACGATCAGGATTAGGAGCATGGGCAGGAGCAGAAAGAGGAGCAGGAGCAGAAGCAGAAGCAGAAGCACGAGCAGGAGCAGGAGCAGGAGCAGGGACACGATCAGGATTAGGATTAGGATTAGGATTAGGAGCAAGGGCAGGAGCAGGGCTATCAGCGGCGCTGACGCCGCCCTCCTTGACGGCAATGCCGAGCACCTTCAGCCCCTGGTCGGCCCACGACTCCACGGTGCGGGCGATTTCCTCCCTGCGCTCGGCTGGAAGGTCGCACATGGCGGCCACGACCTCCGGCGCGCCTTTCACGAAGGCCACAGGCTTCCCTTCAACCAGGTTCACGGTACGCATGTACTTCGTCTCGCTCGAGAACGGATCCTCATCGACGCGTTCCGCCCGTCTTGCAAACGCCTCCGGGTCTTCGATGCCGTTCTCACGGGCAAACTCCCAGAGGGCAACCTCGAGCGAGTCTTCGAGGTTATTGCACAGCACAAGCGCCTGGACAGCACGCTCAGGCAGGTCGAACTGTGTGCGGGTGACCGCCATCACACCTTTTGTGAGAGTGCCGGTCTTATCGGTGCAAATCGTGGTCACCGAGCCGAGAGTCTCCACCGCGAGAAGCTTCTTCACAAGGCCGTTGCGCTTCAGGATCCGGCGCATGCCGATCACAAGAATGATGGTGACAGCGATCAGGAGCCCCTCCGGGATGGCCGCGATAGCAAGGATGATCGCCACGCGGACCATCTCCAGCGCAGGCTTGCCTGTAATGACGCCGATGAGAAAGAGGGCTATGGTGACGCCGATGACGATCCGGGTGAGGGTGCGGCTGAAGGCGGCCAGCCTCACCTGCAGCGGAGTCGCCCGCTCTTCAGTCTCAGAGAGGCTCACGGCGATCTTCCCGAGCTCGGTGTCCTTTCCGATCCGGGTAACCTCCATGACGCCCCGGCCCGAGAGGACTGTGGTGCCCATGTACACCTGGTTCTGGCCCGGGGTCTCTCCCTTGAAAATAGGCTCGCTCTCGCCGGTCAGGATGGCTTCATTGACGGACATCTTCACGCTCTCGAGCACCGTGCCGTCGGCAGGCACCCTGTCACCTGCCGCGAGGATAACCACGTCGCCCGGGACGAGGTCGCGGACCTCGACCTCCCGCCGCTCCCCGGCTCTGACCACGGTCGCGGTGGGTTTGACCAGCTTGCGGAGTCCCTCGTAGGTGCGCCTCGCCTGGTATTCCTGAACGAACCCGAGGACGGCGTCGAAGACCACGACCGCCATGATGATGAAGAAGTCGCTATACTCCTTGAGGATCAGGGACACAAGGCCTGCCCCGAGGATCACGTATACGAGCGGGCTCGTGAACTGGGATAAGAAGATGGCAAGCCGCGACGGCCCCTTACGGGACGGCAGGACGTTCGGCCCGTATCTCCTCCGGCGCTCCTCCACCTCACCGTCGGAAAGTCCCTCGAAAGGTCCGAAGTACGCCTCAAGAGTCTGCACGGCCATGGTCTTCGCTCCTCATCTGAAAGTGAAAGCGCTGCGGTCCCACCGATTGAGGGTAAGTTGGTTCCTGCCCGTTTTCGGGTAGTTGCCGGGTCGCTGGTGTCGCACTCTTTTCTTAAGTCGCCCGCAACCACTCCCGAAAGGGGGGAGCATTTCTCCACCCTCCCTTGGCAGATCCGGCAACAGGACGTCCCGGGCGCTGCCTGGCGGGACAGGATGCCAGAGTCTGCTGCCTCCGAAACGAGCGCACCCTATTCCCCGAAGATAGCCTTACGTTCCTCGGGGCTCAGCACTGCCCAGAGGTCCTTGCCCAGCCTCTCTGACACCCGCTGGGTGAACATCTCCTGCCAGATGTACTGCCGGGCAATGAACACGAGGTGGCGGTTGCCCGTCCAGACCCCCGTGTCGTCGGCGCCGGTGCCGCCCACCAAAGCCTGGGCGCCGTCGGCCACCACAACTATGCTCTGGCTAAGCTGCTGGAAGACGCTCTCCGCCTGCGGGTGCCGAACAACCCGGCCGAAGTCCAGCTCCGCGTCGCCTGAGACAAGCACGCGCACACGCACACCTCTTTCGTGCGCCTCACGGAGCAGGGGCATCAGGTCCACGAGGGTCCGGTCGCTTGCGGCCAGCAGGAGTTCCTCCCTGGCACCACCTATCATATCCCTCGCCCTGCCGAGGATTGCATCCCTTCCCTCGATGTTCCACGCCTGATCAAGCGGGACCAGCGTCTCGTATCGGGCTAAGCTCTCGTGTGCCGCGTCGACCGCGTCCTCGTACCTGTGACGCATGCTGTCCAGGAGCGTGTTCACGGGGACGGGAGCGTATCTCGTGATGTCGCCCTGCTGCAGTGTGAGCACGGCTCCCCGGTTGACAAGTCTGCCCAGCGCCTCGTACACCATGGAGCGCGGGATACCTGCTTCCTTACTGATCTGGTACCCGGTGGCAGGGCTGGTCCGTAGCAGCGCAATATACGTCTTCGCCTCATACTCGGTAAACCCCAGGGCGGTCAGGGCTGCAAGAGGATCCACCGCGCCTCACCCCTACCGTGGTATGGTGGTTCGGTTGCCAACCACGTGGTTCGTATTAGAAACACTGACACAAGTCTATACCGGCAGAGCCGCGTTGTCAAGCATGAGTTTGAAAGCCAGCAGTTACCATCCACCGTGGCTGTATGCCCGCGACGCTCTGAGAATTCCTGGCCCCGGAAGTTGTGCCGCGTAAGAGATCTATCTAGCATGGGCGGAATTCACAGCGGAGTTCACAGAGGTTACTGTCACACTCCAGTCAAGGACTACAGGTGCTCAACCTCAAACTTGAATGAGTGCGCGGCTACATGAGTGCGCAATCAGGCACACCGCACCACGCAGCCGCCCAAGGGTTTGAGTTCGATGTGGCGTGTTTGCAGGCTAGCGCAGCAGGCTGCCGTAGGCGCATCGATGATGTTGTCGTTGATGATGTCGTCCGTGACTTGCCTTCAAGATTTGATATTGCGTGTTTATAGGCGGGCATGTGCCGCCCAGCCAGCCAGCTACCCAGCCAGTCAGCTAAGTGAGGGTGCATTAGTCCTCGCCCCTCTTCCAGTAGTTGCCGGGTTGCCGGTGTTGCACTCGGGGACGGCGCCCCAAGCGGGGCGCCTTGACAAAATCCGGCCCGTCCGGCTAGGCAGCCGGATTTTGACACCCCTCGTGCAATCA
>JAAYXB010000006.1 GCA_012516125.1 Bacillota bacterium
GGGTGTTATCCATGCAAGACCATCCGCTGTACCACAAACAATACCGGATCCGTAGGAGTTGGCTACCATATACTCCCTGGAAATTGCGAGCCGACAACGCTATCAGTGCAAACACGGCCGCTTTTGGAGCACGCTTCTAGGCGTGGTTTTTCTCGGGCTTGTACTCCTTGCAATCGCCTTGCGGACCACCAATCTCGTGCTAAAGCTTGGCACAGGCCTGCGGCCGCGCGGCACCGTCGGAGCACCTGGGTCTGCCCTCGGCCCCGCCCGCGCGCGTGCCCGGGCTCCCGTGCGCATACCTTCGCTCATGCGGGATAAGGTTGACGCGGTTGACGATGAACAGGCTATTGCGGCTATCACCGCATGTCTCGCGTACATCCTGGATGAGCGCGGGCGGCGCCCGTCCAGGGGGCCGACCTGCCCACCGCGCTTGTAGCGGCTATAACGGAAGGGGTCGTCAGGCGGGGGACGAGAAAAGATATGGCGCTAGAGTTGAGAAAGCCGCTGTGAATGCTCGGATTCGTACATACAGAGGAACTTTGGGATGAGAAGGTTCAAAGTCATTGTAGATGGAAGGGAACATGATGTCCAGATGGTGGAGGTGACTGAACCCGACGCTTGTCCGCCCGAGACACGTGGGCAGGCACTCGAGCCGAATTGTGCAGCTACGGTGGAGCGTCACGGCGGAGCCGCATTCTCAGGGCAATCTGGGTCGGCCGCAGGCTCTGCAGCCGCCGGGTCCACGGGCGTGCCCGGGCCAGCGCGTGGGCAGGAGGACAAGGTGTCGCCGGAGGGCCTCAGAAAGGTCGAGGCCCCGCTGGCTGGGACGATACTGTCGGTCCGGGTCAAGGAAGGGGACCGCGTCAAGGTGGGCGATGTGCTTGTAACCCTGGAGGCCCTCAAGCTCGAGAACGAGATTGCCTCGCCGTATTGCGGCGTGGTGCGCTCCGTGAACGTGAAAGCCGGCGAGTCTGTGCAGGCCGGCGCAATTCTCGTGACGGTCGAAGAGCTCGCGTCATAGTGAGAGGTGCTGGAGATGCTTTCGAAGGTCGGCGAGTTCATCGCGTCTACGGGGTTTATGCACCTTTCGCTTCCGGAGATTGTGATGATGGCCGTGGCGAGTACCCTTTTCTACCTTGCGGTCAGGAAGAAGTATGAGCCCCTGCTGCTCATCCCGATAGGCTTCGGAATGCTGCTCGCAAACCTGCCCATGGCGGGCCTCATGGAAAACGGGGGTTTGCTCTATCATCTGTACCAGGGCGTCAGGCTGGGGATATATCCACCGCTCATCTTTCTCGGGATTGGGGCGCTTACGGACTTCGGTCCACTCATCGCCAACCCCTTCAGCATGCTCCTGGGTGCCGCCGCGCAAATAGGCATATTCACGACGTTCCTCGGCGCTATCAAGCTTGGCTTCTCCCTGCCGGAGGCAGCATCGATAGGCATCATCGGTGGGGCGGACGGCCCGACAGCTATCTTTCTCACTTCGAAGCTGGCGCCGCACCTCCTCGGACCGGTAGCGGTGGCGGCATACTCATACATGGCACTTGTGCCCATCATCCAGCCGCCCATCATGAGGGCACTGACGACGCCAGCAGAGAGGCGCGTGACCATGCAGCAGCTCCGGCCGGTGTCGAAGCGGGAAAAGATCATATTCCCGATTGTGGTATCAGTGCTCTCAATCCTTCTCGTGCCCTCGGCCGGCGCGCTCATCGGCTCCCTTATGCTGGGCAATCTGCTCCGCGAGTGCGGCGTTACGGACCGGCTTTCGAAGACGGCGCAAAACGAGCTCATCAACATAGTAACCATATTCCTGGGCGTCACCGTGGGCGCGACGGCGAGTGCGGACGCGTTCCTGAAGGCCGAGACCCTCGAGATCCTGGCGCTCGGCCTTGCGGCGTTCGCGGTCAGCACGGCCGGGGAGTGCTTTTCGGCAAGCTAATGTGCGCCGTGACGCGGGGGAAGGTGAACCCCCTCATAGGGTCGGCCGGGGTGTCGGCGGTGCCGATGGCGGCGCGCGTTTCGCAGAAGGTAGGCCAGGAGGCAAACCCGGGGAACTTCTTGCTCATGCACGCCATGGGCCCGAACGTCGCAGGGGTCATAGGTTCCGCCCTGGCCGCGGGCGTGCTGCTGGCGGTCCTTGGTTGAGCGGGACGTGAGGCGTTCAGGCTGTTCTTGCTCGGTCCGGCGGTGTCAGGCGTTGCCATCACGGCCAGGGTCACGGAGGCGAGCCTTGCCCTTCGGGGGGAAAAATACCCGAATACCCGACCTCCGGCGAATCTCCTCCCTTCAGGTAGGTATCACGACCAGACGCTCAATCCTGGTTTCCCCCTACCCTGAGGCCAGTGCCGTCCGGACGAGGTAGCGTTGTCTCCGAGCCGGACACCGGCAACCTATCGAAGCCGCACTCGAAACCTCGCTGGTGCGCTAGGTCTGGCCCAACTGCTTGCGGTTCATTCGACACCTGCGGTCCGGCTCCGCCGCAGGGTCAAGGTGATCGAACTCGGCGGTCGCGGCATACCGACAACGGTGGGCTGCCACCGCTTCATGCGGGCAATTCGATGTCGAGGAGGACGTGGTACTGCGCCCCATACACATCAGTATCCTGCGCACTCCCTGAGCTGCATCTTCTCGGAATCGTCACCTTGATGGCATTCGCGGCGTCGTAAGATACTATTTTGACCTCCGTTTCTTGTACTCCGTAAAGACGCGCAATGAGACCCGGGCTCAAGACGCCTGAATCTCTGACAGCCCTATAGGTTGCACCGTCGTCAAACATGATATCGAACGTCACCTGGAACGGCCCTGAATTCTTGCTCCTGAGGACTTTTGCAGCATCTGCGAGACGCGCCATCGTCACTCACCCCTTCCGCGTACACCCAAGCTGTTCATGAGAGCCGCCAATCGACCGCTTTTGAAACACCGCGTTCGGCGCGCTAGCGCCGCGGTGGAGGTTCGAGAAGCCCTCGGGGGAAGCCGCTGATCGATCTTCGAATGGACCCGCCCCTTATGGCCTGAACCCTTTTAGAGCTCCACCAGCTCAACTTCGAACGGCGCGGTCAAGTCGTCCACCTGAAGCAGATGGTACACGTTAAACTCGTACACAGGACCCACAGCTATATCTGAGGGCGAGAACGGAACAGCGAGGTTGCCCGCGGTAGCCTTCCGGCCCTCGTATTCGCAGTGCAATAGCGTTGACCGCGCCACGGCGCAAACCGCGTTTGCGAGCTCCTGGGTCCTCGCCACGACGTCGATGACAATGCCAAGTTCATATGTTCTACCAGAGTGTCTTTCCGGTTCCATAGCCTCGAACACGGCGTCCAGGCCATATCGGCGGAACTTGAGCCTGTAGGAACCTGGATCTGTATTACCCGCAAGGGTGTTTTCAACATGCGCCCTCACAGATGCCTCGATCTCGTCGATCCGGCGGATCACTGCGGAGTCTCTAACACCCGCGATTGCTATTGTTCGATAGCCTACATTTCGGCACCCTTCGAGCTTGATCGTGTACTGACCGGCTTCCAAGAACCTGCTACCCGAGACTTTGACTCGGCCCCCGTCCAGTTGCTCGTACACCGCATCATGAAGATCCGCGACACCTTCAGGCTCGTATATCAGGTAGGGGTCAGGCTGCTCATAGAGGGTATGTGCGGCCACACTCGTTGGTGTGCACTTCCTCCTAGGGTTAAGAGGCTCTATTACGAAGTGGTCGCTGCGGAGGGTCCCCATCATGCAGTCAGCGACCGCCCCGGGAACCGCGCAGTACGCGCCGCACTCCAGGATCTTTGCCATGTGCACCGCCAGACCATGGGGGAACCCGTTCTTGAGAGGGTAGGAAGCGAATATCGCAGTGTCGCACGCTCGCCCGGCAAGGATGACCTCCGCCCCCATGTCGAGAGCTCTGATGAACGGACCTACTCCCATCTGGCCCACTATCCTTGTGCTCCCCTCTATATCGTCCTCCGTTAGCTCCCGCGTTCCCGGCACAAAGCTTCTTATCTTCCCTGCCCTGAGCTGGGCCTTCAGGTACTCCTTGTCAAACTCAGCGTGGATAAGGGCCACAAGGAAATGAAGTCCGTTCTCTTGGGCGATCTCTCTCAAGAGCTCATAGGCGGCACTAAGATGAACGTCAGCGCCGGAAAAACCTGCGGTGCCCACAATAAGCGGCACGCCGAGCGCCCGGGCTCCCTTGAGTGCTATGGACAGGTCTCGTTTCACGGACTCTCTACCCATCAGGGACTTGCCGCTGCCAAGGTAGTAGGGACCAGAGTCCGTGGACCCGGCGTCAATACCGATTACGTGAGGCTTACGTCGCAAACCTTCCTCAAACGATTCCTGCGGGAAGCCATATCCCAGGATTCCAGTAGCAGACAGCACCCTTATTTCATCAGTTGCCACGTTCATGTCCTCCCACCGTTTCCAGTAGTCTCGGCGCAATTGCTCGCTATTCGTACACTCCACATGGAACCTTATTTGATGATCCAGCTCATCGGGCCGCGCGACCGCCACGCCTCACAGGAATTGCACCGAAGGCGGCGACCACCTCCGGGCTGTACCAGGGGCCCCCGCCTGCGGAGGGATTCCACCACGGGACGGTCGCCTGCTGACCGGCAACCATTTTAGCTGACCCTTCTTTGCGGTTACGTGCGGCTCAACTGTGGAAGCACCCGGTAGGCGCCGGACAACAAATCCGAGATTACAAAACCCGCGGACGGAGCCGGAATCGGCAAGCCCGTCCGAAGGTGCGCCACGGCGTGACGTGTACCACGGCTTGACGTGTACTCTGATGAAAAGAGCCCCAGGCGATGGAACAGGCTGCCTTGCGTCAACCGCCCACACGGCAAACAAAGCCGCTCGCGCGGACCAACGACACCAAGCGGTCCACGTGCTCCTGCGCAGGTGGCTCGCACGCCAGTATATCACCCTCCCGTCCCAGCATCCGGTATTTTGAGTTGCCCATCTTGTGGTAAGGCAGGAGCTCGACTGCTTCAATAGCCCCGCCGCGTGGTCTCACGTCACTCTTCAGAAACCGCAGGATGCTCGCGATGTTCTCCTGATCGTCGGTATAGCCAGGTACCAGCGGGATTCGCACTGTAACATGCGCACCGATCTCCGCAGCACGCAGCAGGTTGCTTAGAATGAGCGAATTGTCAACACCCGTACACTCCCTATGTCGCTTTGGGTCTATCGCCTTGACATCATACAAGACGATGTCGGTATGCTTGAGGACCTGAGAAAACTCGCTCCACTGCGCGTACCCACAGGTATCCAGGGCAGTGCTTACCCCTATCTCGTGACACCTGCGGAACAGCTCCGCCACAAACTCAAAGTACAAGAGCGGCTCGCCCCCAGATGCCGTGACACCGCCGCCGGAGCAGGAGTAATACATTTCGCCTCGCTTCACGACATCCATCACCTGTCCGACGGTCATCTCCTCCCCGGCAATCTTGAGAGCATCGGAGGAACATGCAGCTACACACACCCCGCACGAGTCACACGCGGAGCGGTCTACGACCCGCCCATGCGCTGACACGGTTATTGCAGACCTTGGACAGGCCTGGGCGCACATCCCACACCTGGTGCATTTCTGGTCCAGAGTCAGCAACTCAGGACGAGCATTCTGCGACTCTGGGTTGTGACACCAGAGACAGCGAAGGGGGCATCCCTTTAGAAACACCACAGTACGAATGCCAGGGCCATCGTGCACTCCGAATCTTTCTATGTCGAATACTACCGCCTTGTGGGACACTTGAACACCTGCCATTCCTACCGCAATAGAAGAGAGGTCATACGGGAAGTCACACGCGAGCCTTCCACCAAGTTCCAAAGAGCATGCCTAGCCCCCGATCGGTGCAGGCATGAGGTGTATTACCTCGCCGTCAGTAACGCGATCGCGGAGCGAGAGAAGGCCGCCGTTTCCGGATATCACTATGGCATTGCTCCGGAACGCGCCGTCGTCGTCAAGCAAGAGATAACGTTTCAATCCGGGGTACCGCTGCGTTAGCAACTCAAGAACGTCTCGCACCCCGACACAGCACCCATCAGCCGGCTCGCCGTGCTCACGACCGCGACCCGCCTGGGCGGGAAGAGCCCCCGCCGGGGAGCGCCCGAATAGAGGAGACTCCGTCAGGGCATCCGCGCCCGGGGCGCTACCAGGCAAAGTTGCGGGCTCACCCCGCTTACCCGACTCCCGGCGCTCCTCATGCTCACGAGGCGCCATATCCAGCCTGATCTCTCCGGCACCAACAAGGTCCCTGAAATGGGCGTGAGGCTTGACAATCACCGTCATCACCTTATCCATCAGCCCAACCCCCGCCCCGCACATCGTCACTGCCACTACAGCTACTGGCAACGGCCGTCATCATAGCTTCCGTCAATTCCGCAAGCGCTCTCCCTCCGGACCGGGGCCACTCTGTTTCCCCGCGCCGTCCCCGGGCTCAGTCGGAACCAGCCAGCCGATTCCCAGCCTTTCTAGGGTCTCGGGTTTCGGGATTCCGTTTGCGTCCCACTTCCTGAACCGGTAGTACTCCTCCAGCATGGGCTCGAGGGGTGGAAGAGTGCTGGCAGCGAACCCCTCACCGCGCGGGTGGCTGAGTATCCGCCTGGGTAAGGTGTCGTCTTTGCGACTAATACCGAGGCGCACGTTATACATCCTCTTGAGGTTAAAGATGCGGTCGCCCACTTCCATCAGTGAAGTCACATCGTAATCCCAGCCGGTCACAAGGGACAGCCACAGGGCAAGGTCGCTCGCGGTGACTCCTCCAAACATGGCGAACTTGCATATCTTCAAGGAATCAAAGACACACATGAGGTTCTGCAGTTTCGCGACAAGTTCCCCCTTACCCTCGGCGCGGAACTGACCCTGTACCTCCGTTATCCCAATGTCGGGCATGGTCAGCGACACGTCGAAGTTGTGGCTGAAGGCCTGAAGATGGCACGCGCCCCTGTTCGAAGTGGCGTACCCCACCGCGAGGCTATAGTGCCCCCTGGGGTCATGGGCAGGCAGCTCCAGGCCCTTCACATGAATTGCCATCTCGTCTGCCTCCGGGCCAAGCTCGCGCGCAAAAGCTCGCGCGCCCTCGCCAAGGAGCTCTCCAATGCCAGTCCTCGTACCGATGCGCTCGACCAGCCACAAAAGCGCGCCGGCGTCTCCCCACAGCAGCTCCATGCCACCTGTGTCCGCCCTCGTGATGAGCCCTTTCTCATAGGCCTCCATCGCCATCGCAATCACGGCGCCCGTGGAAATGGTATCGATCCCGTACCTGTTGCAAAGCTCGTTCGCTCTCGCGATTGCTTCGAGGCTCGTAACCTCGCAGCACCCGCCGAACATACCTAGCGTCTCGTACTCGGGCCCAGCACCGTCAACGGGCGCGTACACCCCATCACTGACCTTGACCTCTCGTCCGCACCCGACCGGACACGCCCTGCAGAAATACCTTCCGGTGAGAATCGTCTGGGCCATACGCTGCCCCGATATATTCTGGGCCCCTTCTTCCCACCGGCCGAGCAGCCAGTTGTGAACAGGTAGGTCACCCCTTTTTTCGATGGACACGATGCCACCACCTGTACCAAAATCGCGCATTCCAGTCATGCGAGACGCGATGGCGCTGCCTCTCCCCGCCAGAGCTCGGGCCAGGGCATCCGGATGCGCAACCTGGGGCGCGCGCTGACCGTAGACAGCTATCGCCTTCAGGTTCTTGGACCCCATGACAGCACCCAGCCCGCATCTGCCGGCAACCCTGGCGTGCCTGCCGTCAAACGCGATGGCGCTTATCTTGACCAGTTTCTCCCCTGCCTGCCCGATGGCACCCGTAACTGCGTCTTCACACGTTTCGTCGCGAACCAATCTATCGGTCTCGTACACGTCACGTCCCCAGAGATGCTCGGCAGGCCTTATCTCTGCATTGCCGTCCTTCACCCAGATATACACGGGAAGCCTCGACTTGCCACGCACGACGATACCATCGAAGCCCGCCCTTTTCAACATGAACCCCCACGCACCGCCGACGTCACTCTCACCGAAGATGCCAGTGAGAGGCGACCGCGCCACCACCGCGTGCCGCCCCGACAGAGGAACGCGCGTACCCGTGGCCGGTCCTGTCATGAAGATAAGCGGCCTTTTTTCCTCCAGGGAGTCGCCGGTGAAAGACTCGAGATCAACGAGCATTTTCGCGCCCAAGCCGCTGCCACCAACGAAGTCCCGACAATCGTCCTCGCTGACTTGAGCGGTCGTCACCTTCCAGGATGAGAGATCGACCATCAGTACTCTTCCAACATACCCGCCCTGCATGGCTCGCCAGGCTACCTCCTCCCGGTAAACGTCGATGACAATGGCCAGGGAGTCTCCCTTGCTGCCCCCCTTCGAGCCCGCAGCCTATAGACGGCACTGCTCCGTCCTGGCAATGATGTCGTCCTGGACGGATCTATCCAGGAGCACGAAAAACGCGCTCCACCCTGCGACCCTCACGACGAGGTCCCTGTACTTCTCCGGGTGAGCCTGAGCATCGCGCAACATCGCACCATCCACCACGTTGAACTGGATCTGCATTCCTTTCCCGAGGAAATAAGTTCGAAGGAGCGCAACAAAGCTCATCAGGCTCTTCTCCGAGTCCAAGAGAGCTGGATGGATCTTCTGGTTGAACACGATCCCGTTGGAAAGCATCATGTGGTCGAGCTTAAGCACGGAGTTCAGAACGGCTGTCATCCCATGCTTGTCTCTGCCCTGGCCCGGAGAAATGCCGTCTGCGAACGGCTCCCGGGCACGCCTTCCGTCGGGCGTGGCCAAAACCCGGCGGCCCAGCGCTATATGAGACGTGGCAGGGAACATCCCTGCATGGAACATTCCACCCCTAGGATTTCTGTGCTTCTCCACCTCGCTGGCGTATATGCGCACGACTTCCCTCGCGATGGAGTCAACGTAATCGTCGTCGTTGCCGTACTTCGGGGCTTCAAGGAGCCGGCGCCTGAGGCTTTCATAGCCCTCGAAGTTTGCCTGAAGTGCGTCTTGCAGCTCGGCCCAGGTTACTGACTTCTCGTCGTATACGAGCTTTTTGATGGCTGTCAGGGAGTCAGCTACATTCGCTAGACCTACACCCTGGGGCCCGGTAAAGTTATACACGGCACCGCCTTCCTGAATGGACATGCAGCGCTCAATGCAGTTCTCCACTATTGAGGATAGGAACGGAAGCGGCGCGACTTCCTTGTGAGCGACGTCGATCGCGTTTTCACACGATACTAGTTGTTCAATGCAATAAGCGACCTGGGACCGAAACGCGGCCATGACATCGTCAAACGAGCTGAAACCTGTGGGATTTCCAGTCCTTGGGCCGAGCTCTTCGCCCGTTTCCGGCGAGACCCCGGAGTTCAAGGCAAGCTCGAGGCACTTTGGCAGGTTAAACTTGGATGCGGCCGGAACCGATTGTGATTTACCGGGAACAGAGGGTTCGGTGCATCCCACGATACCGTAGTTTCTCGCGTCCTCACGCCGTATACCCCTGCTGAGAAGGCCCGGTATTATGACCTCGTCATTGTAAAACGCCGGAAGCCCCGTGCCGGTTTTCAACACTTCGACAGCGCGCTTGAGGAATTCGGTCGGGGTAAACGCGTGGAAACGTAGAGACAGCGAGGGCTGATGCAGCCTCAACTGCTCTGTGACATCAAGGCAGAGGTACGACAGGCGATTGATAGCATCGCGGCCGTCCGGTGTCTGGCCGCCGAGCACAAGGTTCTGTCGGGACGGATAGGGACCGTTGAGCTCAGAGGTGAACGCGTCCGCCGCCTGGTTGATCTCATTGAGTTTTATCCAAAGGCAGCCCAGTAGTTCCCTCGCCTGGTGTTCGGTGACCCGGCCCGCCCGCATGTCTTCTTCAAGATATGGCCACATGTACTGGTCGAACCTGCCGGGCGATATGCCGACTCCGTTTGCCTCCAGCTGAATTGCGAGGTGGACGAACCAGAAGGACTGTAGCGCCTCCCAGAACGTTGACGCGGGATTCTCGGGGACCCTCTTGCATATCCGGCTTATCGTCTCCAGCTCGACTCGCCTTTCGGGCGACCGCTCGGAGCGAGCCAACTCTTCAGCCCTGGCCGCGTACCTGTGGGCAAACTCCACCATAGCGTCGCAGCACACTACCACTGCCTCCAGGAACCTGCGCCTTGCGCAAAAGTCGGGCGCGGCCGGGCTCAGCTCGCTTAGCCGCTTCTCTGCTTCAGCTCTGAGGCCTCTGAAACCTTTCCTCAGCACCGTCTCGTAGTCCGCGATGATGTGGCCTATGCCGTAAAGCAGGCTGGCAACCGACGCGAACATACCACCTTTCATGGCACGTTTAGCCGTGTCCGGCATCAGAGCGAAGGCCCTATCGGCCACGGTTTTCCCCCGCCAGTATGGGAGGTCTTGTCTCAACTCCGCTTTGGTCTCCTCGGATATGATGAACCGAAGGCCGGGTTGCCTCCTGTCGAACGTGTCAAGCTCCCGCTCGATCCAGTCAGAGGAGAATTCGGGGTACAACTGCACACCGCCGATGCTCGGCGCAAGGCTTCCCACAATGAGCTCATCGTCATGGATGACGACCGTGATCTCCCGCATGATCGATTGAAACAGAAGTGCGCGGCGTGTTATGGCGGGCTCTGACTCCGTCTCCCTAAACACGCGGGTGGCGATCCTCGCCCGCTCGGCTACTATGGCGGGCTCCGCCTTAAGCAGACGCTCCTTCAGTCTTGCCACTCTTGCGTTCATTTGAATCGGCCCTCCTTCACCTCTGCAAAGAGGCACCCAGGAGCTCACCTCCTGGCACCCCTGGTGACCCCTTCCAGCCAGAAAGCAGCCTTCAACCGAAGAGACGCGGCAGGAACGTAACCAGCCCCGGCACGTACGCGATAAGGAACAGTACCCCGATGGAAAGAACCAGGAACGGAAGGACGCCTCTGGTGGCCTCGTCCAGAGGGATCCTGCCGATGTTCGCGCATATCGAAAGAGAAACCCCGACCGGCGGCGTAAGAAGTCCGAGACACAGACCAAAAACGAGCACTACTCCGAAATGGATCGGGTCCATACCTATTTGAGACACCAAAGGTGCGAGTATGGGTCCGAGGATTATTAGTGAAGCCACCGTTTCCATGAAGCACCCCACGACAAGGAGCAAGAGGAGTATCATCGCTATGATAAGCGCGCGACTGGACGTAAACGAGAAGACCCAGGATGCAAATCGCTGCGGAATCTGGGCGGTTACAAAGACCCAGGCGAACAGGCCGGCCGCCGCGATAATGAACAGGACGCTTGCGCATTGTATGGTCGCAGTCCTCAGTATCCTCGGTAAGTCACGCAGCTTCACCTCTCTGTATATGAACATGGACGCGACCAGCGCGTACACCGCTGCCACGGCAGCAGCTTCCGTGGCCGTGAATACCCCGCCGAGGATGCCGCCCAGCACGATCACAGGCATCAGAAGCGCCCAAAACCCCTCGTACCCACTCTTGAGGATCTCCCTCAGAGATGCGGTCGTGCTCCGCGCGTACCTCCGTCGAACCGAGAGTACGTAGGCAATCAACATAAGCCCGAGGCCCAATAGGATTCCGGGAACGGCGCCGCCAAGAAACAGGTCGCCGACAGAGATCTGCGCGAGCGCGCCGTACACGACCAGCGGAATGCTGGGTGGTATGATCGGCCCGCATACGGACGCCGCGGCGGTAATGCCGACGCTGAAATCAACGTCGTAGCCGGTATCCTTCATCGAGGGGATCATT
The DNA here is from genome assembly GCA_012516125.1 of Bacillota bacterium. Taxonomy (GTDB): domain Bacteria; phylum Bacillota; class SHA-98; order UBA4971; family UBA4971; genus UBA6256. The sequence goes on from JAAYXB010000006.1 coordinate 11,743, forward strand.
ACGGTTCCGATGGCAGTCGCGTCGGCCACCGCCGACCCGGATATCCCCGCCATGATCATGTTCGATACCACGGTCGCCAGTGAGAACCCCCCAGTGAACCTTCCCACCAGCGCGTCGCAGAAGCGAACCAACCTCCGCGTGACACCCCCGGCGTTCATCAGCTCGCCCGCCAGCATGAAGAAAGGAATCGCCAGCAGTGAGAAGCTATCGAGGCCCGCGTAAATACGCTGGGCAACCAGGACCAGAGGTGTGCCCCGCATTGCGAGGACGGTTATGGAAGGTAGGAGAAGGGAAAACGCGATTGGCATCTGGACAAGTAAACACACCAAGAACGTCCCGCCAAGAACAACGATTTCTAGTGGCATACGGCCCTGTCCTCCGTGCTGTCGTGCTTTAGGTCTGGCGTGATGTCATACTTACCGTGATCTCCGCTTCGCGCTGACGCCCGTGCCGCAGTCCCTTGTAGCGCAGCCGCACATCTGAGTTATTCCTGCTGGACAACCCGGTCTCCCGACCCCACCGCCGCCCTATTGTCAACACGTTGCCCGCACACGGCACCAATATGTCGGCAGTCGTCGATCATCCGGGCAAGGCCCAGAATCCCCATCATCGCGAACCCTATTCCAACACCGAGGTGGACGTATCGCATAGGTATCCCAAGGGTGGGCGTAATGGGACGGACGGTACGGAAAAGCCTGTAGCTCTGACTGAAAACGAGGAACGACACGGCTGCCATGACCGCATCCCGGATGGTTTCGAGGATCCCTTTGACAGGCTGGGGGATCCGTCTCATGGCGATGTCTATGTCTATCATCGCGCCCTCCTTCAGGCAAAGGGCCGCGCCGAGGTAGCTCAGCCACGTAAAGACGAATGTTGATAGTTCTGTCGGCCACGAGAGCGGGTTGTTGAACCCGTACCTGAATACCACTCCGAGGAAGATAATGCCGACAAGGAACAGGAAGAGGGAGATTACCATCCATTCAACAACCTTCTCGATCGCCCAGACAATCCTTTTCAGGCGGGGCACCTGCCATCACTCCCTCCGGGTCCGAAAGCCTAAGAAAACCATGAGAACCGCACGGCGATCCCACGAGGCACCGCTCCCATCTGGATCGGTCGCCTCTGCTTATCTAGCTCTCCCCGGAGCAGGCGCCGCCAGGGCAAACGATCAGTAGATGGCCTGGGACAGCGCCTGCGGGGGAAACCAGGGACCGCCGCTGCCGGCAACGCGGCAGAAGCGTTGCGCAGCCTTGTGTCACTCTCAAGGCTACTTGCCCGCTACGATCTTGTTGTAGATCTCCGTAGCTACCTTCGAGTTCTTAAGCTGGGGAAAGTCTTTTGCCACCTCAGCCCGCTTAAGGAACCCGGTGATGTCGATGTCCTTCGTGTCGATGACGATTGTGCCCTCGGCTTTGAGTTTTGCGATAGCATCCTCGGTCTCGCGCGCACACTCCCGTGCCGCATACGCCTTGGCCTCCGCCATCGCCTCACGAATCGCCTCTTGGTAGCTCTCCGGAAGCGATTCAAACCAGGCCTTGTTCGTGAGGATCATCCAGTCCTCCATCTGGTGGTTGGTGAGCATGACGTACTTCTGCACCTTGTGGAATCCCGCGCTGTAGATAAGCGTTACAGGATTTTCCTGGGCGTCCACGACGCCTGTTTGCAGGGCGCTGAAAAGCTCGCTAAACGGCAGGGCTACCGGGTTCGCCCCCAGGGCCTTCCATACATACACGGCCGCAGCCCACTCTGGAACCCTGATCTTCAAACCCTTCAGATCGTTGACACTCCGGATGGGGCGATTTGCGGATATGCACCTCGCGCCCCTGTGCCAGAGGGGGAACAGGATGAAGTTAGTGTTGTCATAGATGATCTTCCTGGTCTCATCGCCGATGCGGCCATCAAGCACGGCGTCGGCATGTGCCCGGTCCTTGAACAAATACGGAATGTTGAATATGATGCCGACAGGATGGTACAGACTCAGCCTGCCGACACCGGTACCAACGAACTGGACGGTACCAAGGTCTACCGCCTCGATAACTTCCCTATCGGACCCTAGTTGTGAAGCGGGATAATACTCAATGATGAGTTTTCCGCCGGTTTTTTCTTTGACCTTCTCACAGAATAGGGACTCCGCGCGGTTCAGGTAGTCTCCTACGGGAGTGGAAGTACCAAACCTCGCCACAACTACGTCCGTCTTCGCCGCCGCGAGCGGCGCGCCACCGAACACCACCGTGAGGAAGACGGCAGCCAATACCACGCACAAAGTCAACCTGTGCCTCGTCATTTCTTCTGCCTCCCCATCGTTTTCGGTATTCCACCTAAATCGTTAGCGCGTCTCTTGCTACACTGCCTGCACCACAACTGCCGTAGTCACTCGTGGCTGCCGGAAGCATCACCCCCTGACATCAGTTTACAACCGATACCTTTATGACGCCCTCGGGGCTCTTGTTGAGATATCTCATCACGGCCGGCACATCCTGCAGGCTGACGGCATAGCTCACAATCTCGTCGCAAGGCACCTGGCCTGCGTTGAGCATCTCGACAGCGGTCCGGAAGTCCTCGGACGTGTACATCTTGCTTCCGCTGACATAAAGCTCACGGCTCTGGATGTGCATTAGGTCGACGGACACAGGTTCCTCAAACAGAGCCAGAAGAAGCACTTGCCCGTGTGCGCGCGTAAGCGAAAGCGCTCCCGCGACACACGAGGGGTTCCCGGCAGCAACGACGGCGATGTCCACGGTAGACCAGCCTGTCTGGCTCTTTACCGCCTCTTCGATCGGAGCGCTGGTTACGTGTACCCCGAAAGAAGCCCCTACACGCAGCCCGACCTCGGTGTTGAACTTCTTTGCGTCCACGACCGCTATGTGTCGCGCTCCCACGCTCCTCAGCGCCACAACCGTGAGCAAGCCGATGGGGCCCGCGCCCATAACGACAATCCGGTGGTCAGGAGGGGTGTTCAGGCGGCGTGCCGCATGAACCCCAACTGCAAGTGGTTCTGCAAGAGCAGCATGGTGCATGGGTAAGTCAGGAGCGATCTCGTAGCATGTTTCTTCAGGAACTACGACGTATTCTCCAAATCCTCCAGACCACTCGGAAGAGCCAAGAAGCTTCTTCTCAGAGCACAGGTTGTGGTTGCCCGCAAGGCACTCCGCGCAAACACCGCATGAAACTTGCGGTTCAATGACTACCCGGTCTCCAACCTTGACATGCCGCACGCGCCGTCCGGTTGCCACCACCTCACCGGCGACCTCGTGGCCCAGCACCACCGGAGGCCTGCGCCTTGGGTGCTTTCCCCGGTACGCGTGGATCTCCGAGCCACATATCCCAGTAGCCCTCACCTTGACAAGTACGTCCTTATCCCCGCCAAGCGAGGGTGTGTCCATGTCCTTGATGTTCATATCGTATGGAGCCGCGAGTACTGCTGCTTTCGTAGCAATCACTCCCTGTTGAAGAGCAGGCGGCCTTGCCGTCAGGCCTATACTCCCAAGCCTTGAGCCTCGGGCGAGCACACAGGACCGCACGCACGCGCCTCTTCCTGTTTACGTTCTCGCGGCGTGACCGACCGCCCACCCCCACAGCAGGCCGGTTTGTGTTGCGTCTCATGGCCGTGCGGGATGCGTTCATCTTTTCCGCCTGAAAACGGCTCTTGCAGTGTCACAAAGGCGCTCAACGCTCATGCCGTATTTATCGAGCAATAGCTCGTACCTGCCCGACTCAGCAAACGTATCCCTGACGCCCACTCGCCCCATGGGCACCGGGCAATGCTCAGCGAGCGTCTCTGCAACTGCACTGCCCAGGCCGCCAATGATGTTATGGTCTTCCGCAGTGACGACAGCGCCTGCCAACGACGCAACTTTGCAGATGGTCTCAGCATCAAGGGGCTTAATGGTATGCACATCTACAACGCAACACGAAAGCCCGTCTTGCTCAAGCACCTCCGCAGCCCGGAGCGCCGTCGCCACAAGCGGCCCGCACGCAATGAAGGCAATGTCAGTCCCAACTCGCAGTATCTCGGCTTTCCCCAGCTTCAGTGGAGCTCCATCTGCATACAGCACCGGGGTCTTCGGTCGAGCATACCGCAGGTACACGGGCCCGGTGTGCTCGACAGCCTGACGAAGAAGCGCAACTGCAGACGGAGCGTCAGCAGGGGCAACCACAACCATGTTTGGGATCGTCCTCATGATGCCGAGGTCTTCGATGCACTGATGGGTGACGCCGTCCTCCCCGGGGCTGATACCGGCATGGGACGCCAGGATTTTCACGTTAGCCCCCGGGTAGGCGATGGAGGTTCTCACCTGTTCGCACACACGCAGGCACGCAAACGCGGCGAACGTCGTAACGACTGGAATCCTTCCCGCCGTCCAGAGGCCCGCTGAAACAAGAACCATGTTCTGCTCGGCTACTCCCATCTGGACAGCGTGCTCGGGATGCGCCCGGAAGAACTTGTCCACTCCGCACGACTTGGCCGTATCGGCGTTGAGCACGACCAGCTCCGGATGGTCCCTAGCGATGTCCTCCAGGGCAGAACTCAGGACCTCATGCACCGCAAGCAAAGATGAACCCGGAAGGGGCGTGATTGTGGGGGAGATCCCTGTACCTGGCCGTTCCATCTTGATCACCGGACTGAATGTGGTACCCAATGCTGTCCCCGCCCTTTCGTGATTACAAGCACGAGTATAGGTGTCACAAGGCCTGTCACACCGCCAGCACTTATCCTGCCAGGCCCTAATCAGCATTAGCGGCCGAGGGTAAACTGGGCTTCCAGTTCTTCGAGAGCTCGCGGGAACGTCGCATCGTCCAGCGAACCCTTGTGCCAGTTGACCTGGTTTTCCATGAACGAGACTCCCTTGCCCTTGATCGTATGAGCCACGATGAGCCCAGGTTTCCCCCGCAACTGCTTTGCCCAGTCGAGCGCCTCCAGAATCTCGGGCACCGAGTGCCCGTCGATCTCCCGAACCTCCCACCCGAAGGCCGCCCACTTACTCACGATGGGCTCAATAGGCATGATCTCGTCAACGCGGCCTTCAACCTGCAAACCGTTATAGTCTACTATCACGGTAAGGTTGTCCAAACCGAACCGAGGCGCGGCCATGGCAGCTTCCCAGATCGATCCCTCCTGCATTTCCCCGTCCCCCACGATGGCGTAAACCCGGAACCCTTGCCGATTCAGCTTGCTTCCGAGCGCCATGCCTACGGCCACACCAAGGCCATGCCCGAGCGACCCGGTGGTGTAGTCCACGCCTGGAGTCTTCCGCATGTCGGGGTGGCCCTGAAGGATGCTATCGATCCTGCGCAGGGTGGCAAGGCGTTCCACCGGGAAGAACCCCCGGAGCGCGAGGGCTGCATAGAGTGCCGGGGCAGCGTGGCCCTTGGAGAGGACCAGCCGATCGCGGCCTTGCCACTGCGGGTTGGCCGGGTCAATACTCATTTCGTGAAAGTAGAGCACCGCCAGGAGGTCAGCGATGGACATGGAGCCACCGTAATGCCCCGAACGGGCTGTGTGCACCATCTTCACAACATGTATGCGAATCTCCAAGGCCCGCCTGCGGAGGGAATCGATCAGGCCTGCGTCGTGCTTTTCATGCAACGCCGTTCTTGCTGGAAACACAGTGCTTGTCATAACGCTATTCTCCTCTCACAGCCCCTTAATTGCCGACAACAGGCTCGCCGGCCGCACCGCCTCCTTGTCACTGCCTATCAGTCAAGGCATGCTCAGTTGTTTGCATTTCGCAGAGCAAAGCCTCTTCTGCAGACTCAATGTGCAGGCGAACCAGCTTCGCGGCCTTCCAAGCGTTTCTCTCCTGAAGGGCCCCGAGGATCTCCTCGTGCTGACGCAGGCTGACGGACGAGCGGCCTTTGAGGAAAAGATCGACATGGGGACGCCTCATCCATAGTTGACGGATTATCTCGATCAGGCGCTTCCACCCACTGGCCATATAGAGCGTCATGTGGAAGTCCCCGCCGACCCGAGACGCCTCGTCATAGTCGCCTTCCTGGACTAGGCTGATGATCCTGTCCTGGATCTGACGGAGCCGCGCGAGGTCCTCATCTGTGAGCCTTGGGGTTGCAACCTCCGTGGCAAGGCTCTCGAGCATTGCGCGGAGCGTGTAGATCTCTCGCACGTCGTCCTTGCCGAAGTCCACCACAACCGCGCCCTTGTATGGCTCGTTCTTGATCAGGCCCTCCGTCTCGAGCTGCCGAAGCGCCTCTCTGAGCGGTATGCGGCTCATGCCCAGCTCCTTAGCAAACTTCGACTGGATTATGCGCTCGCCCGGCTTCAGCCTCCCCTTCAATATGGCGACGCGAAGTCGGTTTACGGCCTCGGCCGAGAGTGTGTTGTGGTCAACCTTCCCACCGAGAGCGTCAGCCCGTGCTGTTATTCCGCCATTTTCTGGTGAGTCTTGAGCTTTCATCTCGGTCCCCCGTCCGCGGCAAGTTGCCCGACCAGGCCTGCGGCGCTATAATCAGTCTGCGCGGAGGTTGTCCCGACGGGCAGAGTTAGTCCATGTACAGGCCGCCATTCACATCCATGATCTCGCCGGTGATGTATGTCGCGTCATCGGATGCTAGGAAGGCCACCGCGGCAGCTACCTCCTCCGGACGGCCCTGCCTGCGCATAGGACACCGGGCTGCGGCCTCCTCTTTTGCCTTTCTGCGCCGCTCATCCGCTATGGGGATCTGGATTACCCCAGGCGCTATTGCGTTCACGGTTATGTTATACTGGGCGACCTCGCGCGCGAGGGCCTTGGTAAAGCCGATGACGCCTGCCTTTGCGGCAGCGTAGTGGGCCGCCCCCCAGACCCCGCTCCCCTGTTTGGCCGACACCGAGGAAATGCTCACTATTCTGCCGTAGGTCCGCCGCATCATCCCGGGCAGCACAGCCCGGCAGCAATAGAACGTACCGCGCAAGTTTACGTTCACGATGCGCTCCCAGTCTTCGTCGGTCATGTCAACAACCGAGACGTTCTGCGTCACGCCCGCATTGTTCACCAGGATGTCGATTCCGCCGAATTCTTGTTCCACCTTCGCAACAGCCGCATTGACCTGCGCCGAGCATGTCAGGTCTGCCACTATCGCAAGCGCTCGCCTTCCAATAGCCTCGATCTCCCCGGCCACATTCTCAGCGTTCTCGCCAATTATGTCGAGGACGGCTACGTCGGCTCCATCACCGGCCAGTCGCAGCGCTATGGCACGGCCGATTCCCCTGCCCCCGCCCGTGACCAGGGCACTTTTCCCCGCAAGTCTCATGGCCAACCCTCTTTCTTGAGTACCTGCATCACCGTTGCGTCGGTATACGTCGGTATACAGTGTAATAGAGTGTAGCCAGCACTCCTTCGTAAGTTCTAATAGCGTTTGCTCCCGGATTGCGCATATGCCGACCGGGCATTGCAAATACGAGCCAGCAGGTAGCCTATGCATTCTTACGAAACGCGGTGCTGGTTACCATGCGTCGGTCCTCCGCCGGCGCCGGTCTGCCGCTCGCTGCGGGCTCCGTCACCCCAAAGTCCGGGCAGCAGAGCGGTATATTGTATACACCACGCTATTCGACAGACACGTGCATTCTCCTTCCTAGGAGGGGACGTTTCGTGTAAAAAACATGGCCAGGCACATCAATGAGCAACATAGCTGGAGCTTAGCGGAGTCCCGTTCTGCTCTCCGTAGGTACGCGAAATCGCCCGCACATCGCACCATCGTATCGCTGTTAAGCATATCGTATACAATCTAGGAAGGTCAAGCCTGAGTTTGTGTGATGAATCCTCCTCTGCCAGCTATCGCACCTCAGTTTACATATGCTGTTTCTGAGTGCTTCTGTTTTCGCCTCTGTCTGCTTCGAAAGGCTGGACCGACCCCCGAGTTTTGGACATTGGAGTCTAGCGGACGGTAGTGCCATAAAAACAGCTTGGCTGTGGGGCACGCGTGCCCCCAGCCGAGCGTTCACTTGTTGGTTGCCGGCCGCCTGTGTGCCGCTGCCCGCCACAGGTCACGAGCCCTCCGGCCCCTCGCGCCGTATCTACGCCATGTCACGGAGGTACGGGAATCGTGCATACGGTCGTACTAGGAAGGGGCCACGGTTGAGCAGGCTGCCGAAGAGGCGGGTGTAGATGTCCGCACCGTCTCTCGATGGGTGGCGCGTGCAAGGCGCGTCCTCTTGGAGTGTCTTCCCAAGGCCTGCCCGGAAGCGTGGAGCCCTCGTTCGGTTCCATCCGGACCGATAACTCCCCGGCGTGGAAGTCTACAATGAGGGGTGCGAGGCATGAAGGGCACGAAGAGCGGCATCATGAAGAGCGGTATTGCGATCGTGACCGATAGCGGTGCGAGCCTGCCTCAAGAGCTGATCGAGGAGTACGACATAGCCGTCGCGCCCCTTGGGATACAGTTCGGAAGCGATACGTACCGTGACGGCGTCGACATCACGCGCGGGGAGTTCTACGAGAGGCTTGACGGGCCCGACGTGCCACTCACCTCGCAGCCTGCTCCGGCTGAATTCATCTCCATCTACCGCAGGCTGCTCGAACGCGTCAGGACCATAATCTCGATCCACATCACTTCTACCGGAAGCGGCACATGCCAGGTTGCCAATCTCGCAAAGGCAAGTTTCCCGGATGCTGACATCGAGGTAGTAGATTCGCTCTCCGCGTCCATGGGAACGGGATTCATGGTGCTCGCGGCGGCCGAAGCCGCGCGATGCGGGAAAACAAAGGAGGAGATCCTTCGCATCCTGGCGGAGTTGAGGCCGCGCATCAGCGCCTATGCGGTCATAAAGTCAGTGAAGCACCTCCTGAAGAGCGGA
>JAAYXB010000042.1 GCA_012516125.1 Bacillota bacterium
ACCAAGTGGTCTACGATAGTCGCCGATCCGAGGACCCACGCGACCGGCGAGCCCGGCGTGTTCGCCGGCGGGGACTGCGTGAACGGGCCGGACACCGTCATCCAGGCGATTGCCGACGGCAGGCGCGCCGCTGCGGAAATAGACAGGTTCCTGGGCGGCACCGGCGAGATCCCGGTAAGCCCTGACCTCGGCAGAGAGCTCGCTGGGGAGATCCATGAGGAGCGCATGGCGCGTCAACGGCCCGAGAAGCTTGCTATTGACGAAAGGAAAGGGAGTTTCCGCGAAGTCGTGTCGGGTCTCTCGGAGGCCTGTGCGCTATACGAGTCAGAGAGGTGCCTCCGATGCGACCTCGGCGCTTTGAAGGAGTCCGTGCGCGAGGGTTACCACATAGCACGCTGAAGGTGGAGCGTGACTTGAAATGAGCGGGGTCATCCTGACCGTGGACGGCAAGAAGGTCGAGGTTCCGGAGAGCGTAACCATCCTCGAGGCAGCGCAGGAGGCGGGGGCCGACATCCCAACGCTCTGCCATCACCCGATGTTGCCAGCCGCAGGAGCATGTAGACTCTGTGTGGTGGAGGTTGAAGGGGCAAGGGGGTTGGTTGCCTCGTGTGCGACACCGGTTGCAGGAGGGATGGTGGTCACCACTGAAAGCCCAAGGGTCATCGCGGCGCGCCGGTTTGTCCTTGACCTATTGTTGTCGGATCATCCCAAGGACTGCCTGACTTGCGAGAAGAACGGCACGTGCAAGTTACAGGAGTACGCGTACAGGTACGGCGTGCGGGGCCCGAAGCTCGTCGGACGGACCAGGAAGCCCTCGCTGGATCAGGACAATCCCTTCATCGAGAGAGACGACGAAAAGTGCATCCTCTGCGGAAGGTGCGTCCGGGTGTGCCAAGGGGTGCAGCAGGTCGGGGCCATCGACTACGCCTACCGCGGGTTCGATTCGAGAGTGACGCCCGCTTACGACGAGGGGCTGGATGGATCCCCATGCGTGTTCTGCGGCAACTGCGTGGCGGTCTGCCCGGTGGGGGCGCTTGCGCCGAAAATGGAAAAGATGACGGGCCGCGCGTGGGAGAAGTCCAGGGTGCGGACGATATGCCCGTATTGTGGCACCGGCTGCGCCATATTCCTCCTCGTGAAGGACGGGAAGGTCGTGGGGGTAGAGCCGGCGAAGGACGGCCCGGTGAACCACGGCTGGCTGTGCGTGAAGGGGAGGTTCGGGTACGAGTTCATCCACCACCCTGACAGGCTCAGGCAGCCGCTTGTGAGGCGCGACGGCAAGCTCGTCCCGGCCACGTGGGACGAAGCTCTGGATCTTGTAGCCTCGCGCCTTGGCGAGGTGAAGCGGCAGCACGGGCCGGACGCAGTGGCCGGGCTTTCGTCGGCGAGGTGCACCAACGAGGAAAACTACGTCATTCAGAAGTTCATGCGCGCTGTTATCGGCACGAACAACATCGACCACTGCGCGAGGCTGTGCCACGCATCGACGGTGGCGGGCCTCGCGACGGCCTTCGGGTCCGGGGCGATGACCAACTCCATAGATGAGATCCCTATGGCCGAGGCGATCTTCGTCATCGGATCCAACACCACGGAGACCCATCCCGTCATCGCGCTGCGGGTCAAGGAGGCGGTCCGGCAGGGCGCGAAGCTCATCGTGGCCGATCCCCGCAAGATCGAGCTTGCCGAGATGGCCGACGTTCATCTGCAGCACATCCCCGGGACGGACCTTGCCCTCCTGTGCGGCATCATGAGGGTCATCCTGAAGCAGGGGCTCTATGACGAGGAGTTCATAGCCACGAAGACGGAGGGGTTCGAGGAGTTCGCGCGGTCGCTGGAGCCCTACACCCTCGAGTTCGTCGAGGGCATCACCGGCGTGCCGGCGGGGCACATCGTGCGGGCCGCTCGGCTCTACGCGGAGGCGGAGCGCGCGACCATCCTTTACACCATGGGCATCACGCAGCACACCACCGGGACGGACAACGTGCTCGCCATCGCCAACCTCGCCATGCTCACCGGGAATGTGGGCAGAGAGGGGACGGGGGTAAACCCACTTCGGGGCCAGAACAACGTGCAGGGCGCGTGCGACATGGGCGCGCTCCCGAATTTCCTGCCTGGCTACCAGAAGGTGGATGACGAGAGAGTGCTGGCCAGGTTCGAGGACGCGTGGGGCGCGAAGCTTCCCCGGAATCCCGGCCTCACGGTGAGCGAGATGTTCGCCGCCGCGGAGGAGGGCCGGGTGCGGGCCATGTACGTCTGCGGTGAGAACCCCGCGGTATCGGACCCTGACGCGACACACGTCAGAAAGGCCCTGGAGAAGCTGGACTTTCTGGTCGTCCAGGACATCTTCCTTACAGAGACGGCGGCTCTCGCCGACGTGGTCCTGCCCGCGGCGAGCTTCGCAGAGAAGGATGGCACGTTCACCAACACGGAGCGGCGTGTCCAGCTTGTGTCGAAGGCCGTGGACCCGCCGGGAGAGGCGAGAGCCGACTGGGAGATCGTCGTGGACCTCGCGCGCCGCATGGGCTACCGCATGGAGTACACCTCCAGCGCGGAGATAATGGAGGAGGTAGCGCTCCTTACGCCGATCTACGGGGGCGTCCGCCACGGGAGGCTCGGGACGGAGGGTCTCCAGTGGCCGTGCCCGTCGGTGGACCACCCGGGCACAAGATTCCTCCACAAGGAGAAGTTCTCGAGGGGACGCGGGAGGTTCTCGGTCGTGGAGTTCATCCCTCCCGACGAACTTCCCGACGATGAGTTCCCAGTGGTCTTCACCACGGGAAGGGTGCTTTACCATTACCATACCGGATCCATGACCAGGAGGTCGGAGGGGCTCAACTGGCTGTGTCCTGAGGCGTTCGTGGAGTTTGACCCCGCGACGGCGAGAGAGCGCGGCATCGCAGACGGTGATCTGGTCAGGGTGGCGTCGAGACGTGGGGAGGTCGTGGCACGGGCGCGGGTGAGCGAGCGCATCGGGCCTCGCACCGCGTTCATGCCGTTCCACTTTGCGGAGGCCGCGGCCAACGTGCTCACGAACCCTGCCCTCGACAGAGTCGCCAAGATTCCAGAGCTTAAAGTGTGCGCCGTGAGGGTGGAACGCGTGGGCCCGCCGGGCGAGGCCCTGGGGGCATCCGGCACGACGTGCGCCACTGCGGCGGGCGGGGCCTCAAGGGGTGTCGCGACCGAACATATCGCAACGCCCGGCATCGACCTTTCGAAGGTCGATGAGATATACGAGGGGTTCGAATCGCACGAAGTCATCCTGATACCTATGCTTCAGAAGCTTCAGGATGCGTACGGGTATCTTCCGAGGCCTGCCCTGGAGCGCGCGGCGAAATTGCTCAAGGTGCCCCTGGCCCGCATATACGGCGTGGCCACATTCTACGCACAGTTCCGCTTAAGGCCGCGCGGCCGCAATATCATCCGGGTCTGTCAGGGGACGGCGTGCCACGTAAGGGGCGGGCGCGAGATCCTCAAAGAAGTTCAGGAGGTCCTCGGGATAGGCCCGGGCGAGCCCACAGAGGATCTGCGTTTCTCGCTCGAACCCGTGGCGTGCCTCGGCGCGTGCGGCCTAGCGCCCACGATGATGATCAACGACGACACGTATGGCAGGCTGACGCCCCGAAAGGTGCGGGGGATCCTTGAGAAATACAGGTGATGTCACTGCGGTCATCCTGGCCGGCGGGAAAGGATCGAGGATTGGGCGCGACAAGGCCCTCATCCCCCTGGGCGGGCGGCCGCTCGTGGAACATGTCCTCGGGCGGGTGAGGCCCCTGGCCGCGAAGGTCCTCGTCGTGACCTCAGGACAGGACGGCAGGGACTCCCTGGAGTTTCTGGAGCGTCTGGGCGCGGCGGAGGTCGTCACGGACCTCGTACCGTGCGGAGGACCGCTCGCCGGAATCCACGCGGGGCTTAGGGCGTCTCCGACAGACCGGTGTGTCGTGGTGGGGTGCGATATGCCCTTCCTTTCGACGGCGCTCCTCGCGCACCTGGTGGGCGGGCTTGCCAGGGCCGATGCGGTCGTGCCTCGCATGGCTGGCACGGGGTTCGTGGAGCCGCTTGCGGCCGCTTACTCGAGATCGTGCGCTCGGGCGATCGAGCGGCTGCTGGCGCAGGGGCCGTGCAGAGTTGCGAGGCTGTTCGACGAAGTGCGGGTCGAATACGTCGACGAGGACGCCTGGCGCACGCTCGACAGTGAAGGGCTGTCGTTCTTGAACGTCAATACGCCCGCGGACCTGGCGCGGGCGGCGTTGCTCATGGAGGATTTCACGGATGGCCGAAACGCCTGGTGTAACGTGCACCTGTCGGGTGGTCAGGTATGAGCGAGGGGTGCCGAGAGAGGTCGCTGACGAGGTGCCCACGGAAGCGCTTGTGCGCCTCGACGTCAACGGAGAGCGGGCGGCGATGTTCTCGTGCAGCCCCACTGACCTCGAGGCCCTTGGTGTAGGTTATCTCGTGACCTCCGGATTTCTCCAGGCCAGGGACGAACTTCTGGGCGTGCAGGTTGTGCACGGTTGTGATATCATCATAGACGTGCGGTTGGCGCCGCAGGCGGTGCGCGACTCCTGCACGTGCGACGCATTGTGGCGTTGGCAGCATGGGATGGAGCCTTACCGGGAAGGACCGATCTTTCGGGCGGGTGATCTTCTCGCGGCCATGGATGGCCTTCTCGCGAGGGGGGAGGTCTTCCGGCGCACTGGGGGTGCCCACTTCGCTGCCATCATCGACCCGGCACGAGGCTGTGAGCCGGCGGTCTTCTTCGAGGACATCGGGAGGCACAACGCCATCGATAAAGCTATCGGCGGCGCGTTTCTCAAGGGGATCGATCTTGCCCGCGCAGGCCTTGCCACAAGCTGCCGAGTGTCCCGGGAGGCGGTGCGGAAGGCGGCTTTAGCGGGACTGCCCCTCGTCGCATCGAGGGCGGGTCCTACGGACGGAGCCATTGCCTTCGCAGACGAGGTTGGGGTGACCCTCGTTGGGTTCGCAAAAGGCGGGCGGATGAACATCTACACACACGAAGCGCGGGTGGGGCGGGTTTCGTAGCGAAAACGGCTGAAAGTATGGCAGGAGAATCCGCAGAGGTCGAGAAACATATATGTTGGCCCTGGGGAACGTCCCGAAGCACGCCGCAACAAGCTGTGGTTCTGTCCTTTGCGACGTAGGTCAGGCGCGGAGAGGCGCCTGCTTAACTTTGTGCGCAGCCCCGGGTCGGTCCCCGGATGTCGGGCGTAAGGAGGAGTGCTTGGCGACCATGGTAGCGAAAACCTTCAGGGGAGGAGTACATGCTCATTATCACAAGGAGGGCACTGCCTCGAAGCCGATAAGGAGGCTCCCGCCTCCGACCAGGGTCGTGATCCCTCTCCACCAGCACACCGGTGCGCCGTGTGAACCCCTCGTCAAGGTGGGGGATGAGCTCAAGGTGGGGCAAAAGATCGGCGATAGCTCCGCCCGGCTGACCGCCCCGGTCCATGCAAGCGTATCGGGAAAGGTTGTGGGTATCTCTTCACATCCGCAGTCGGGCGGAAGGGACGTCCTCTCTATCATCATCGAGTCCGACGGCAAGGAGACTCTCGACGAGCACGTTGAGCCGCGCACCGACGTGGACGACCTCAGCGCCGACGACATCAAAGCGATAATCCGGGAGGCCGGGATCGTGGGCCTGGGCGGCGCGGCGTTCCCGACGTACTTTAAGCTGACGCCTCCGCCGGGAAAAAGCTTCGACACCGTGATCCTTAACGGCGCCGAGTGCGAGCCGTACCTTTCAGCTGATCACAGGCTGATGGTGGAGCGGCCTGGCGACATCGTGGATGGGGCGAGGCTTCTCCTCAAGGCGACCGGTGTGAACAGGGCCTACGTTGGAATAGAGGAGAACAAACCCGACGCCATCGAGGCAATATCGGAGGCTGCGAAAGAGGACGACCGGATCTCGGTTGTGCCTCTCAAGGTCAAGTACCCGCAAGGCGCGGAAAAACAGCTTATCTGGGCCATCCTCGGGCGGGAGGTCCCGTCGGGCGGGCTGCCGATAGACGTGGGAGTTGTCGTGAATAACGTTGGCACGGCGGCGGCGGTGAGGGACGCCGTTTTCTCTGGAATGCCGCTTGTTGAGCGTGTCGTCACGGTGGCGGGATCGTGCATCGCTGAGCCGCAGAACGTGGTCGTGAAAGTCGGCATGCTGGTGAGCGACCTTATCGATGCGTGCGGCGGGTACTCGGCCCCGCCGGCGAAGATCATAATCGGCGGCCCAATGATGGGGGTAGCGCAGTTTACGACGGACATCCCTGTAACGAAGGGGACGTCCGGGGTGCTGCTTCTCAGCAAGGAGGAGGCCGCGCCTATCGAGCCGATGCCGTGCGTGAGGTGCGGCAAGTGCGTCGAGGCGTGCTCCATGAGGCTCATGCCCCTTTGGATTGCAAGCTATGCAGAAGCAGGCAGGTTCGACGACGCTGAGCGTATGAACGCGCTCGACTGCATCGAGTGTGGCTGCTGCAGCTTCATCTGCCCGTCGCGCAGGCGCCTTGTGCAGGCGATCAGGCTTGCCAAGTCCGAGATCATGGCCAGGAGGCGCAGGGCTCAGGCGAAGTAAGGCCAGGTCGCTTGTTCAAGGTTCGCGCCAGTACCCCGATTGGCTTTGCTTTTCAGGTTGCCGGTACGCGGGTCTTGTCGCCGCGCCCTGGTTCGGACGCCGTCCACGGAGTGTAACACCGGCAGCCCCCGGAAAAGCGGCAGGGGTCTGTGGACTCTTTCGGTGCTCAGGAAGTGTGTTCTCTTCTGGGGGGATCGATCGATGAATGGAACCGGACTCATAGTATCTTCGTCGCCGCATCAGCGGGCGGCCGTATCGACGCCGGTCATCATGAGTGATGTCATCCTCGCCCTCATGCCCGCCGCCCTGGCCGGGGTATGGTTCTTCGGGCTCCGGGCGCTCGCCATGATGGTCGTGTGCGTCGCGACGGCCGTCGGCACCGAGGCAGGTCTTGAGAAGCTCATGCGGAAGCCCCTCACAATCGGGGATTACAGCGCAGCCGTGGCGGGTTTCCTGCTGGCTCTCGTGTTGCCTCCGGACCTGCCGCTTTGGATGGGCGCTATCGGCGCGGCGTTCGCCATGGCCATAGCGAAGTTCATCTTCGGTGGACTCGGGCAGAACATCTTCAACCCTGCGCTCATCGGGCGGGCCGTGCTGCTGGCCTCGTGGCCAGTGTTCATGACGAGGTGGAGGTGGCCCATCTTCCAGGCGCCATGGATACCGGATTTCGATGCGGTAAGCTCTGCGACTCCGCTCGCCCTCTGGAAGCTCAGCGGGATAAAGACGCCGTACCTAAACCTCTTCGTCGGCAACGTGGCAGGATCCATAGGGGAGACCTCGGCCCTTGCGATCCTGATTGGTGCGGCGTACCTGCTCTGGCGTGGCCATATTAGCTGGCGCATCCCGGTAAGCTTCGTCGGAACGGTCGCGGTGCTCGCGGCGCTATTTGGCCAGGACCCGCTATTTCACGTGCTTGCCGGGGGGCTTTTGCTGGGGGCATTCTTCATGGCCACGGACTATGTCACAAGCCCGGTCACTCCGAAAGGGCAGCTCGTTTTCGGAATCGGGTGCGGCGTGCTGACGGTGTTCATCAGGCTGTACGGCGGTTACCCCGAGGGCGTATGCTACGCGATCCTGATCATGAACGCCGCAACCGCTCTCATAGACAGGCTTACGGTGCCGCGCAAGTTCGGGGAGGTGAAGAAGGTTGCGTGACGTGTTGAGGCTGGGTTTCATCCTCTTCGCGATATGCGCCGTCGCCGCGGGGGCGCTCGCGTTCGTGAACGACATCACCGAGGAGCGCATCGCGGCGCAGGCTGCCATGAAGCTGGAGCAAGCGCTGGAGAGCGTGGTGCCGGGTGCAGAGGAGTTCAGGGACGAGACAGATAAAGTGCTGGCGCTGAAGGTTACGGTATCTGACGGGGGGAGGCCGGAGTTTCCACTGATCAAGAGGGTGTACGTGGGATACAGCAACGGGGAGATGGTGGGAGCTGCATTCTGCTGTACTCCGTCCGGTTACGGCGGGCCTATCGATGCGGTGGTCGGCGTCTCACGCGATGGCGTCGTGACGGGACTTACGGTGGTGAAGCACACTGAGACCCCGGGGCTAGGCGCGAACATCACCAGCCGTGACTTCCAGATGCGTTTTGTCGGCCTGCGCGCCGGGTCTCCGGTGAAGGTCGCGAAGGACGGCGGCCAGGTCGAGGCCATCACCGGGGCAACCATCTCATCAAGGGCGGTCGCGGGCGCGGTTGACCAGGCGCTTCGGCTGTTCGAGGTCGCTACGCGAGAGGGGGTCTGGTGAATGAGCTTCAGATCAGAACTTACGAAGGGCCTTGTCAGGGAGAACCCCACGTTCAGGATCCTCCTTGGGATGTGCCCGACCATGGCAACTAGCCTTGCTATTTCCAATGGGATAGGCATGGGGATTGCGGCTACCTTCGTGCTCGTGGGGTCGAATGTGATCGTATCGATGCTGCGAAACGTCATTCCGTCGAGAATACGTATTCCCTGTTACATCGTGGTGATAGCGTCGTTCGTCACCATGGTGGATCTCGTCATGGCTGCGTTCGTGCCGAAGCTCCACGAGGTGCTCGGGATATTCATCCCGCTCATCGTCGTGAACTGCATCATTCTGGCCAGGGCCGAGGCGTTCGCGTCCAAGAACGGGGTGCTGTACTCGCTCGCTGACGGGATCGGCATGGGCCTCGGGTTCACCTTGGCTCTCACGGGGCTGAGCGCCATCAGGGAGCTCCTTGGGACGGGCACGCTCCTTGCAGTCCCGGACTTCGGGTTTCCCGGGTTCAAGGTATTCGACCGCAGCCTTGCGGCGGTCATGGTGATTCTCCCTCCCGGGGGCTTCATCACGCTGGGACTTTTGATCGGCCTTCTCAACTCCCTGACCCGGCGGAAGAAGAAGGCGGCGCAGGCGTAAAGCCGGGCACAGGATCGTGACGGGAGGGATACTGCGTGGGCGAGATACTGGTGATATTCTTCGGCGGGGTGCTGCTCAACAACTTTATCCTGTCGAGGTTCCTCGGGATATGTCCGTTCATAGGCGTATCAAAGCAAGTCGAAACCGCGACCGGCATGGGCATGGCGGTTATCTTCGTAATAGGCGTGGCGTCAGTGGTGACCTGGATGGTCCAGTACTACATCTTGGTGCCGCTGGGCCTCGGCTATCTCCAGACCATCGCCTTCATCCTCGTGATCGCCGCGCTCGTACAGCTTGTTGAGATGGTGATCCAGAAGGTAAGCCCGGTGCTGTACAAGGCCCTCGGCATCTACCTGCCGCTCATCACCACCAACTGCGCGGTGCTGGGAGTGGCGATTCTAAACATAACCGAGAAGTACAACCTGCTTGAGGCGGCGGTGAACGGCATCGCCGGCGCATCCGGGTTCGCGCTGGCGATAATCCTCTTTGCTGCGATCAGGGAGCGCATGGACCTTGCACCCATACCCGAGTCGTTGAAGGGCTTTCCCATGGCCCTCATAACGGCGGGCCTCATGTCCATCGCGTTCCTGGGGTTCGTCGGGTTCAGGCTCAAAGAGCTTTTCGGCGTTATGTAGGATTTCGCGAGGGGTGAGCAGGGGATGATTTACCTTAAGGCGGTCCTCAGCCTCGGGCTGATGGGGGCGGTATTTGGGCTTGCGCTTGCTCTCGCCGCGAAGAGATTCGCGATCGAGCAGAACCCCAGGCAAGACAGAATTGCGGAGGTCCTTCCTGGTGCCAACTGCGGCGGGTGCGGCTTTCCCGGGTGCAGCGGCCTCGCGGCCGCAATCGTGGCCGGCAAGGCGCCTGTTGACGGGTGTCCCGTGGGCGGGGCTGCTGTGGCCGCGAAGGTCGCGGCCATCATGGGCGTGGAGGCCGGAGCGGCGAAGCAGAGAAAAGTGGCGAGGGTGCTGTGTCAGGGCGGCCCTGATAACTGTGGGTCGAGGTTCGTGTACGACGGCCTTTCCGACTGCAAGGCTGCGCAGCTTGTGGGTGGCGGTGCGAAAGCGTGCGCGTACGGCTGCCTCGGCCTGGGCTCGTGCGTTGCGGCGTGCTCTTTCGATGCGCTCCATATGGGACCCGATGGCCTTCCCGTGGTGGACGAGGAGGGGTGTACGTCCTGCGGAAGGTGCGTTGCGGCCTGCCCGAGGGGCATCATCCAGCTGGTCCCGGCATCTCAGTCCGTGACGGTCCTTTGCAGGTCGTGCGCGCGGGGCGCGGAGGTCCGCAAGACGTGCAAGGTCGGATGCATCGGGTGCGGGCTGTGCGTGAAGGCGTGCCCGACTGGGGCTATCACCATAGAGAACAACCTTGCTGTCATCGACCCGGCGAAGTGCGACGCCTGCGGCAGGTGCGTGGAGAAGTGCCCGACGAAGTGCATCGTGATGAAGGGCGCGAAGGCGAGCGCCGACGCCCTTGCCGCAAGCTGAGCGAAATGGCAGGGACCGGGGCTCTTGTAGTAGTTAGGCTCGTGATTTCCAGGGTTGCCGGGACAAGGTCTAGCCAGGGAGGTGCGCTGCAGACGCGCCCTTGCGGGGGCGGGCGCCGGCACCCCCCCGATAGATCGGCAGAGATGTCCGGGCTTATACTCAAGGCGGAGATTTGGAGATGCCTTGCTCGCGAGGTGGCAAGGACATGAAGGCCCGCGTTGAGAGGGGAAGGCCCGACCCGTGTTTCCTTGCGGGCGGGCCCGGATCGGGCGGGATTTCGTCAAGGCGCCCCGCTTGGGGCGCCGTCCCCGGAGCGCAACACCGGCCACCCGGCAACTACTGGAAGAGGGGCGAGAACTAACGCACCCTTACTTAGATGCTCGCGGACAGGGGGTAACGAACCCTCACTTAGAGGTCCTTCCTGGTCTTCCTGGCGCTTTCCCTGGCGATGGCCTCCTCGCCTTTCTTCACCAGTCTCTTCACCATCTGGCCGCCGACCTTTCCGGCCTCCCTGACGCTGAGTTCGTCAGGGTCTTTCATGTCGTCGGCCAGGCCGAGATGCTCCGCAGTTTCCCACTTTAGCCGATCAAGCTGTCGCAATGTTCTCAGACGGTCGTTGTTTTTCTTCCTTCCCAAGGTGTACACGCTCCTTCTCCTGGGTCCTCGGGGCACTCTTACCTTTATGATTACCACATCCCGGGAACATATGACGGGCTCTGCGAGGTCACATGGGGAGCGGGCGGGCCTGCTCCCGTTGTGGACATGGCTAGCCCAACAGAGCGGTTGAAAGTGCGTGAGAGTGGCAAGTAGTGCCATATTCGTGTGGCCCCAGAAATATTTTTATCTGGGGCTGTTATTTTGGCAGGAATCGTAACAGGGTCTGTAGAAGACTACTGTTACGACGCGCATGGGGGG
>JAAYXB010000043.1 GCA_012516125.1 Bacillota bacterium
CTCGGGGACGGCGCCCCAAGCGGGGCGCGCTTCGCCAAAATCCGGCCCGTCCGGCTAGGCAGCCGGATTTTGACACCCCTCGTGCAATCACCGGCAACCCCTCCCAAAAGTCGGGAGCATTTTTGCACCCCCACTTAGGGCACGCCGCAGGTGCGCAGTCTCTAACTTCGTGCAGGTCTTCTCTCGCGCCGAAGGTACGCGCGCTTGCCTGATGCGCCACGCCTTGCCTATCAGTCTCCGCATACCTTAGCGGTGAGGAACTCGCCAGGCAACTTGGGAAATGCGGCTATGAGGTCACGCGGCAGACGGGCAGCCACATTCCCTTACGAACAACCCAACGTGGTGAACACCGCATGGCGCACCAGCGAAAAGCCTCATATTGTTGCAAAAAGCCCCTGTGCAAAAAGCCCCTTGACACGGCAGGTGAATCTCTATACACTTACGGTAACAAAGCGTCACCAGTATAATCCTGCTACTTACCAAAGGTTATGACAGGGAGTAGTAGGCGGGGTGCCGGATCCAAGAGAACCGGTGGCTGCTGCGAACCGGCATCCGGGCTCTGCTGAACTCGCCCTCGAACCGCGCAAGTCGAAAATCCTGGGCAGTCTCGGTGGCGGTGCTGGGGTCCCTCTGGATCAGCGGGTATTCGCCTAGTTCCGCATAATGTCAACAAGCTCCGGGGCGCGTCCGGGAAGATTAGGCTTCGCCGGGTCAAATCACGTGTGAAGCGCCCGTTACCCGCTTGCCTCTTGTTCCCTTAAGACTGAGACTGGATACTGCCTGACAAGAGCGATGTGATAGGCGGCGCAGTCATCGTCGGTAAGGTCGGAGACGTTGAGGTTGCTGCCGTGAGGTAGCAACGAAATCAGGGTGGTACCACGGGGGTTTGCTTTCCTCTCGTCCCTGACAGCCTGGAGCTTCCCCGGCTATCAGGGGGAGAGGGTTTTTATTATCTAATAAGGAAGGACTGGCGACTGACATGAGGCAGGTATTCATCTTCGACACGACTCTCAGAGACGGGGAGCAATCTCCAGGCGTTAGCCTGAATGTGGAGGAAAAACTTGAGATAGCCACGCAGCTCGCCAGACTCCGGGTGGACGTAATTGAGGCCGGATTCCCCGTGGCGTCTCCGGGCGACTTCGCGGCGGTGCAGGCAGTCGCTTCCCAGGTAGAGGGGCCAACTATCGCGGCTTTGGCTCGAGCGACACAGAAGGACATCGATAAAGCCTGGGAGGCTCTCAGACATGCCAGGAAGCCCAGGATCCACACTTTCATTGCCACGTCTCCCGTCCACATGCGCTGCAAGCTTCGCAAGAGCCCTGAGGAAGTGCTCAGAATGGCCGTGGAGGCAGTACGATACGCCAGAAGTCTTGCAAACGACGTCGAGTTCTCGGCCGAAGATGCAGCCAGGAGTGACCGGGGATTCCTGTGCGAGGTATTTGCGGCGGTGATTGAGGCGGGGGCGACCGTGATAAACATTCCCGACACGGTCGGTTACAGTACACCGTGGGAATTCGCCGATCTCGTCTCGTACGTAAAGGCTCGTACTGCTGGCATCGACAGGGTCACCGTAAGCGTCCACTGCCACAACGACCTTGGGCTTGCAGTAGCGAACTCCCTTGCAGCAGTGACAGCTGGAGCCACCCAGGTGGAATGCACGATAAACGGCCTCGGGGAAAGAGCCGGGAACGCTGCCCTGGAGGAAATCGTTATGGCGCTCAAGACGAGGCAAGACTATTTCGGCGTTTCAGTGGATATCGACACGAAGCATATCTACCGCACCAGCCGGCTGGTAAGTTCACTTACGGCCGTCTTCGTTCAGCCCAACAAGGCCGTGGTGGGTGACAACGCTTTCGCACACGAGTCAGGCATACACCAGGACGGTGTTCTCAAGGAAAGAACCACTTACGAGATCATGACCCCTGAGTCCATAGGTCTTCCCGAAAGCCGGTTGGTCCTGGGCAAACACTCTGGGCGGCATGCCTTCAATGAAAAGCTGAAAGCGCTCGGGTATTCCTTGAGCAAGGAAGAGATGGAAAAAGCATTTAACCGCTTCATCGAGCTGGCTGATAAGAAGAAGCAGGTTTCTGACAGGGACATCGAGGCCATCATCCAGGACGAACTGGTTACCACGCCGGCGTTCTTTGAGTTAGAGTACGTGCACGTGATAAGCGGCAGCCACGCTGTACCCACCGCCACAGTGCGAGTCAAGAACGGGGATAGCAGCGTAGAGCAAGCTGCTTGCGGCGACGGGCCCGTGGACGCTGTGCTCAGGGCGATCGATGCCGCTACCGGGATGCAAACGCATCTTGTGTCGTACTCTCTGAATGCGGTCACCGGTGGGAAAGATGCCCTGGGAGAAGCGACGGTACGGGTGAAAGATAACGGAAACACTTATGTCGGAAGAGGAACGAGCACGGACGTGATAGAGGCCAGCGCCAGGGCATACGTGCAGGCCATCAACAAGCTGGTCCACAACCGGCGCGCGTTCAGCGGCCGGTTGCAGAACGACGCAACCCCCGCCCGCGGCACGGACGAGCCCGTCAAGAAAGTAGAAGGAGAGTAGGCGCCAAAATGCTGCGAATACGGCGGACACGACAAGGGTCAGGAGCCATTCGTGAGAAAGGGGTGGGGCGCCTTGGGGATGACGATAACCGAGAAGATCCTGGCCGCTCACGCCGAAAGGGATCGCGTTGAGCCAGGCGAGCTCATAACCGTCAAGGTAGACATGGTTTTGGGAAATGACATAACCGCCCCCGTAGCCATCGACCAGTTCAGGAAGACCGGTGCAAGGAAGGTTTTCGATCCGAACAAGATTGCGCTCGTTCCCGATCACTTCGTCCCCAACAAAGACATAAAATCGGCGCTGCAATGCGCCAAACTGAGGGAGTTTGCCAGGGAGCAGGGAATACCGCACTACTTTGAAGTAGGACGGATGGGCATTGAGCACTGCTTGCTTCCGGAGCAGGGACTTGTGCGCCCCGGGGACGTGATCATCGGAGCAGACTCACACACCTGTACATACGGTGCTCTAGGTGCTTTCGCCACC
Organism: Bacillota bacterium; assembly: GCA_012516125.1. Taxonomy (GTDB): domain Bacteria; phylum Bacillota; class SHA-98; order UBA4971; family UBA4971; genus UBA6256. The sequence goes on from JAAYXB010000043.1 coordinate 3,050, forward strand.
GGGGTGGGCAGCACGGACATGGCCGCAGCCATGACGCTCGGTGAGATCTGGCTGAAAGTGCCTGAAAGCATGAAGTTCGTGTATTACGGTAAGCCCAGACGCTGGGTGTATGGAAAGGACCTTATTCTCTACACAATAAGACAGATCGGTGTGGACGGAGCGGCTTACAAGGCCATGGAGTTTTGTGGGGAATCCATAGAAAACCTCTCGATGGACTCAAGGTTCACAATGGCAAACATGGCAGTGGAGGCCGGGGCGAAAAACGGGATCATAGCGGCTGATGAGGTAACCCTTGAGTACGTTCGGGAGAGGGCAAAGGGTAAGTGCCGGGTTTTCGAAAGCGATCCTGATGCCAACTACAGCGCTGTGTACGAGTACGACGTAAGTAAGATTGAACCCCAGGTAGCCTTCCCTCATCTGCCGGATAACGTCAGGCCCATCAGCGAGGTTGGAGAGGTACGAATAGATCAGGCGGTGATAGGGTCCTGCACCAACGGTCGGATGGAAGACTTGAGAGCTGCTGCGGAAGTGCTGCGAGGAAGAAGAGTGCATCCCGACGTGCGTTTACTGGTGTTCCCGGGCACTCAGCAGATATACCTGCAAGCTATACGTGAGGGCCTTGTTGAGATCTTCGTCGAGGCAGGCGCGGCCATCAGCACCCCGACCTGCGGGCCATGCCTCGGCGGCCATATGGGCGTTCTGGCTGAAGGAGAGAAGGCCATAGCTACGACCAACCGCAACTTCGTCGGCCGGATGGGCCACCCAAAGAGCGAAGTGTACCTATCAAACGCGGCGGTAGCGGCGGCCTCGGCAGTCAAGGGGCGAATAGCCAGCCCCGAGGAGATCTGACGCCGGGCATGTGGAGCTTTCTGCCCGGCCCGGTAGTCGCAGTGCTGCATCCCGCACCAAGTCCTGGAGGTAATCAGGTAATCACCAGGTAATCAAGATCCCTCTTCAACAGAGCGGGTGATAAGGTTGGCTATCAAGGGCAGAGTGTGGAAATTCGGAGATCATGTGGACACCGATGCGATCATCCCGGCGAGGTATCTTCACACGTCGGATCCAGCGGAGCTGGCGAAACACTGCATGGAAGACGCCGACCCGCGATTCGTAGGCCAAGTCCAGCACGGTGATATCATCGTGGGCGGCAGGAATTTCGGCTGTGGCAGCTCCAGGGAGCATGCTCCCATCGCCATCAAGGCGGCGGGCGTGTCCTGCGTCATAGCCGCGTCTTTCGCACGGATCTTCTTCCGCAACGCGCTGAACGTCGGCCTGCCTATCCTGGAGTCTCCCGAAGCCGCTCGGCGGATAGAGGCGGGAGACGTGGTCGAGGTCTTCCTGGGCGAGGGGCTGATCCGGAACATGACTCGAGGCGAAGAGTACAACGCCGCTCCCCTCCCCGAGTTCATGCAAAGGATCGTGGATTGTGGAGGTATCATCAACTACGTGCGCCAGAGGATAGGGGACAGAGGATAGAGGATAAAGAGCACGTCATGAAGCAGTCAGCAGATGATCCCACATAGCCCCAACACGAGCGTATGTCTAATGGGCAAGTAATAGCCAAAATGCTATTCCGGTGAGAAGGCCAGGGTGCTTAAAGATGCAGGTATTTGAAATCGCCCTCCTTCCCGGCGACGGGGTAGGTCCGGAGGTAATAAGGGAAGCCAAAAAGGTACTGCTCGCGGTAGGAAAGAGGTACTCTCGTAGATTCGCATTCACAGAGGGTCTCATCGGAGGGGCTGCCATAGATGCTGCCGGGACGCCTCTCCCCGAGGACACCCTCGAGATTTGCCGCAAGTCCGGCGCTGTGCTCCTGGGGGCGGTGGGGGGCGCGAAGTGGGATGGCCTTCCGGGAGACAAACGACCCGAAGCCGGGCTTCTGGGTTTACGGAAAGCCCTGCGGGTATTCGCAAACCTGCGCCCGGTGCGGGTCTTCCCCGCATTGGTGGGCGCATCCACTCTCAAGAGGCACGTGGTGGAGAGAGTAGACCTGGTGGTGGTCAGGGAACTGACTGGAGGGGTGTACTTCGGGCAGCCCAGAGGTCGTTTCGCCGGGGACGCGGGTATACAGGCTCTGGATACCATGGTCTACACCAGGTCCGAAGTGGAACGGGTAGCAAGAGTCGCTTTCAGATTGGCTTCAAAACGGAGGAGAAAAGTAACTTCGGTGGATAAGGCCAACGTCCTGGAAAGTTCGAGGTTATGGCGGGAGGTTGTCACCGAGGTAGGTCAGGACTACCCGAATGTCGAGCTCAACCACATGTATGTGGACAACTGTGCAATGCAACTCATTCGTGACCCCAGGCAATTCGATGTAGTGCTTACCGAGAACATGTTCGGGGACATCCTGAGCGACGAGGCGGCCATGCTGACCGGCTCCCTTGGCATGCTGCCTTCCGCCAGCCTCGGCCACGGCCGGACGGCCCTGTGCGAACCCGTGCATGGTTCCGCCCCTGATATCGCAGGGAAGAACATCGCCAATCCGCTGGCGACGGTGCTATCCGCGGCAATGCTCTTGAGATACTCCCTGGGCCTCCACGAGGAGTCCAGAGCCGTGGAGGAAGCCGTGACGAGGGTGCTGGAAAAGGGATACCGCACAGCGGATATCTTCATGGAAGGAACGACTCTCGTAGGCACAGCGGAAATGGGAGATCTACTTGTCGAGGAGATCCTCCAGGGCATGTGAGGCGGGATGCCTGTCTCGATTCTGGTGCAGCCCCAGCCCGCAGCGTACCGCATGCGCCGCATGCGGCCACAAGCTCTGGGCTTCGCGACGGGAATTCCCTGATTCGCCCTGATTCGCTTTGACAATGGACCCATGTACTGACAGAACGTGTAGGTTGTTGCTAAGCAGTTTGCAAGATGTGGTGAGGTGAGGCTGTGATGGCGTGGGTAGAAGGGACCTTTATATGGTTCGACGGAGATTTCGTCAGGTGGGAAGACGCGAAAATACACGTGCTCAGCCATGTCGTGCATTATGGCTCTGGGGTGTTTGAGGGAATCAGAGCGTACAAGACCCCGACCGGCACCGCGATCTTCCGCTTGGGCGACCACGTGAGGCGGCTATATGATTCTGCAAAGATATACCGCATGGACATACCATACTCGCAGGAAGAGCTGACCGAAGCGATAATCAAGACTGTTGCGCGCAACGGTTTCGATTCATGCTACATAAGGCCCCTCGTATTCCGCGGGTATCACGAGCTCGGGCTCAATCCGTTCACGAGCCCGGTGCATGTAATCATCGCCGCGTGGGGATGGGGCAACTATCTGCCCGCTGATTCTGACGCCGGGGGCGTTGACGTTGTGGTGGCCTCGTGGAACCGCATAGCTCCGAACACCATGCCCCCGATGGCCAAGGCCTGCGGTAACTACATCAACTCCCAATTGATGAAGATGCAGGCCGTAGTAGACGGATATCACGAGGCAATCGCTGTTGGAACCGACGGACTCCTATCAGAGGGGACCGGCGAGAACCTTTTCGTGGTGCGCGACGGGACCATCTACACCCCGCAGCTTGCCTCGTCCATTCTCAACGGGATAACCCGGAGCACGGTCCTGACCATCGCGCGTGACCTTGGGATTCCCGCGGTCGAACAGCCGCTCCCCAGGGAGATTCTATACATTGCCGACGAGGTTTTCCTCACGGGCACGGCCGCCGAGATTACCCCCGTTCGGTCTGTCGACAGAATCCTGGTGGGGAACGGAGAGCCCGGCCCTATCACCCGCAAGCTGAGAGAGGCGTTCTTCGCAATTGTCCAAGGGCGAGCCCCCGACTCGCACTCGTGGCTCACGCCCGTCCAATCGCCCGTCCAATCTTGAATGGACCGGGTGGTATCAATCAGTCGTCCTCGGGTCATACCCTGATGTCCTGTGCCGTCGCCGGAATCCTCAACGCCGGGGCCGAGACCGGGTCCAGGGCCGGGACCTGGACCGGCACCGGCACGGCGGCGGACGAGGTAGGCCGCGGCCACCAGCGCCGCAACAGCTGCGAGCACAAGGACAGCCGAGACAGACCCCGAGAGCACGAGGTTTAGCGCCGCACCGGCGCCAAGCGCGGCAACCATCATTATCCCTGCCGCCTTCGCCATGTCCGCAGTCCCGAGTTCGCGCAGGAGCACCACGAACGTCGCCGCACATGGGAAGTAAGCTGTCAGCACCACGCTCGCCACCGCGAGCTGGCGCGCGCTCAGGCCCAGCGGTCCGAGCATCCCGACGGCCACGTCCTTCCTGAGGAAACCCATGAGCAGGGCCACAGCCGCGTCCGGTGGGAGGCCCAGAAGCCCGCTCAGGACCGGCGCAAGCAGCCTGCTGGCGACGTCCATGATGCCGGACGCGTGCAGCAGGTTCACGATGAGGACGCCGAGCAGCACGTACGGCACCGCGTCGGCGAGGAATACGCGCACCCGCATCCAGACCTTCTTCACAAGCCCCACGAAGTATGGAAGGCGATAGGGTGGGATCTCGATGAGGAGCGGCGGGCTCTGGCCCGGCAGCACCGAGTTCAGCACCAGGCCCAGCGCGAGCCACAGCACGAAGAGGGTCCCGTAGATATACGCCAGGTATGAGCCGCCGTGCCGCCCCACGAGGCCCACGATCATAGCGCTCTGGGCCATGCACGGCACCCCGATGGACAGCATCGTCGCTGCGATGAACTTCTCCCGCCTGCTCTCAAGGACGCGCGTGGCCAGCACCGCGGGGACATTGCACCCCAGGCCCAGGATCATCGGTACGACCGCATATCCATGCATCCCCAGGGCGTGCATGAGGTTATCCAGCAGCACCGCCAGGCGCGGAAGATACCCGACGTCCTCCAGGACGCTGAGCACGATGTAGAACGCCAGAACGTACGGGAGCACCATCGCGATGGGCACATACAGCCCCGTGGTCAGAAGGCCCAGCGACTCCACGAAGTCCACCTGCCCCCCGACCAGGTGCCCGATGAGCATGTCATGGATGAAGCCTGCCGGTCCCAGCGCCGCGTCAAGCTTCATGACGACGGGTCTCACCAGACTTTCGAAAGCCGGGTCGAACACATACGCGATGAGGCCCTCTCCGATGAAGCGGATGACCGCGAATGAGAGAGACAGCACGACCGCCGCCATGAGAAATCCGGTAACCGGCTTCATACTGGCGTCTTCAAGGATGTCTCGCACAGAGTGGTGCCGGTGAGTAATCGCTTGTACCTCGCGGGTGATGCGGCCGACCTCGGCCCAGCGCTCGTCGGGTGTCCGTGCCGGCGTCGCTGGCGGAAGCAAGCGTCGCGGCGATTCCGCCACGGACGCGTAGCGACGCGGGACATGGGTCGCCCCTCCCACGACCCGAGCCTCGGTGCCGGCCTCAGCTCGGGCCTTGGTCTCGGCCCCGGCCCCAGCCCTGGCTCCGGCTCCAGCTTCGGCTCCAGACCGGGTTTCGGTCCCGGTCAGGGTTTCGGCTCCGGTTCCAGCTCCAGCTCCAGCTCCAGCTCCAGGTCCAGTTCCGGCGCCAGCTCCAGCTCTGACTCTGGCTCCGGCTCCAGCTCTGGCTCCGGATTCCGCCGCGTTCCAGGCTGTATCCCTAAGTCTCGCTCCTCCGGAGCGTGCCGCCTCCGCGGCGACCCTGTCGAGCAGCAGGTCGATGCCTGCTCCGGTCAGCGCCACGGTCGGCACCACAGGCACGCCGAGGAGATCCTCCAGCTTCTTCACGTCGATGGAAATACCCTCATGCCGGGCCTCATCCCACAGGTTGAGCGCCACGACCAGCGGGACACCCCTCTCGAGTAGCTCGAGGGTCAGGTGGAGGTTCCGTTCGAGGTGAGTCGCATCCACCACGTTCACGACAACATCGCCGTCCTCTAGGCCGTCCAGCAGGCTGACCGCCACTTCCTCGGCCTTGCAGGTCGGCTCGAGGCTGTACGTGCCCGGCACATCGATGACCTCCGCCTTCTCGCCGCCCCTCAGCCTGGTCACCCCCTTCGTGAACTCCACGGTGGTGCCCGGGTAATTCGACGTGATGACCTGCGTGCCCGTGAGGCGTGAGAAGACGACGCTCTTACCGACGTTGGGGTTGCCCATCAGCAGGATCCTCATGCGCCGTCGCCCCCTGCCTGCGGCGCACGGCTGACGTCATCGCGTGCGCCGTGGTGAGCCCCACCGTCGTGAATCGCGCCGTGGTTAACCGGCCGGACCAGCACCTTCCGGGCCATGCCGTACCCCATCGCGACTCTTGTATCGTGCACCTCCACGGTAACCGGTCCCCGCAGGAACACTGAGCTTATCTTCTTTATCTCCGTCCCGGGCCTGATGCCCAGGGCCTCAAGGCGCCCCACTAGGCCGTGCCCCCCAAGAATCTCAACGACCTGGACCACCTCGCCTTCGCGGACATCCACCAGGGAAATCGGCTGGACGTCTCTTGCCACCATTTCTCGTCCCCCACTCCCTGCTTCGTCTTCAGTCTACGTCTCCTGCGCGACTCGCTATTGCGCTTACTGAGAATCATTCTCACTTTCATTCTACGAGCATGGTCCTCCCCTGTCAACGGGTCAAGCAGCAAAGCAGCAGGCAGTAAGGGCACCATCAGGCGGACGTTAGGCGCACGTCAGGCCGCTTTTGCAGGCGCAGGCGGCGCCGCGATGTGGTCAGCTGGGGGGCTGGTCTTGCCGCGACCAAGTCGCTGGGCCTGGTTGGTCTGCCGAAGGCCAACCCCGGGCTGATCCTGGATCGCTACGCACCACCCCCACGGTCCCCACGGCCCAACGGGCGGTGAGGTGGACGGTTTGCGACCAGGTTACTGACGAACATGGTCGCTCGCGGACCAGCCTGGTGATAAGACTGGTCTCGTGCCGACCACCTCGTCGCCGCCGCTCGCCCACCCTGCGGTGGTGAGTCGGCCACCATGCTTCGAAATGGCGAGGCCCGAGGCCGATGGACCTGGGAGAAAGTGTGCCTTCTCGCCTTAACCGTGACTTGGACACCTTAGCCGCGAGTTAGGTTCAGGCCAGCAAGCGTTTTGGCGCCGCCCGCGGACGGGCCGGAGGCCAGCACTGACGGGAGGTCCTCCAGGGGCACCACCCGCTCCACGAGCGGCTCGACTTTCACGGCGCCGCTCGCCAGGAGAGATATGGCCCTCGAGAACGTGAACGGATTGACGTAAGATCCCTGGATTCGGAGTTCCTTCTTGTATATGGCAAACGGGTTTATGGACACCTTCGCGTCCTCGGGGGCGACGCCGAACAGCAGGATGCACCCGCCCCTGGCGGCGATCCGCACGGCCGCTTCGACGGTGTCCGGCCGCCCGACCGCCTCAATGACGATGTCCGCCCCCGCCGGCGCGACGGCCCGCACCTGCTCCTCCAGGTCCGCGGACAGAGGGTCCACAGCGAGGGTCGCGCCAAGTTCCGACGCCAGCTCGCGCTTCTTCTGGACAGGCTCGCTCACGATGAGCGTCGTCGCCCCACTCGTCTGCGCGAGCTGTAGCAGGATAAGCCCGATTGTGCCGCCGCCGAGCACGACCACGGTGTTGCCGGGCTTGATCCCGGCGAGGTCGATGCCGTGGACACAGCACGCCACCGGCTCAACAAAAGCCCCCTGGACAGCCGACATATGGGAAGGAAGGGCGTGGCACTGCGTCACAGGGGCAATGGAGTATCCGGCAAACCCTCCGTCGAGGGTGACCCCGAGGGCTTCCATGGACCCGCACAGGTGGACCTTGCCCAGCCTGCAGTGGTAGCACCTCCCGCAGGCGATATTCGGGTCCACCGCCACCCTGTCACCAAGCTGCAGGCCTGCAACGCCTTCACCCAGCGCGACCACCTCGCCGCAATACTCGTGCCCGAGGACCACAGGGGGTCTGGCCGGCGCCTCCCCTTTGAATATGTGGAAATCGGTACCGCACACGCCGCATGCCTCGACCCGGACAAGGACCTCACCAGGCCCAGGGGACGGAACGTCGCGCTCCTCAATCACAACGCTTCCAGGCCGCCGGAACACGGCTGCCGACATCTTAGCCAGAACTCCGCTCATTTAGAAAGGTCCGCACCTCCTCTGCTGTGGGCAAGGCCGGGATGGCGCCCAGCTTCGTCGTGCAGAGCGCGCCGACGGCATTCGCAAGCGTAAGCACCCTCCTCCACTCCGCCTCGCCAAGAACGCGCAGCGCCCTCCTTGTTGTCGCGGCAGTCCCGGCGCCGGTCGCCTCGATCAGCCCGACGAGGAGGCCTGCTACGAAGGCGTCGCCCGCGCCCGTCGTGTCCACCGCCTGGACGTCGAACCCGGAAACCTCCAGCCATAGCCCGGTGGACCCGCCCGCGGACCCCCCGAGGGCCAGCGCGCACCCGCGCCTACCACGCGTCACCACGATGGCGCACTCAGCCGCCACAACGTCGCGCAGTCTTCGCACTCCCTCCGCAACCCCATCCGCCCTGGTCAGGAAGGCTAGTTCTTCCTCGCTAACCTTTATGATGTCGGCCGAACGGGCCGCGGCAAGGATAGTGGTCCGCGCCTCGTCCGGCGTGGGCCACAGCGGAAGCCGCAGGTTGGGGTCGTAGGAGACCAGCGCCCCGGCAGCCCTGGCCGCCTCCACGGCAGCCAGCGTGGCCGATCGCGATGGCTCAGTTATGAGCGAGATGGACCCGTGATGGAACACCCGGGCCTCGGCGATGAGGCCGGTATCGATCTCGCTCGGTTCGAGAAGCATGTCAGCGCTGGGATGCCTGTAGAACATGAACTCGCGCTCGCCGTCCGGGCCGAGCGACACGAAGGCTAGCATCGTCCTGGCCCTGTCCTCGTATCTTACGCCGCGCGTGTCAACGCCTTCTCGGGCAAGTGTCTCCCCCAGGAAGCGACCGAAGTCGTCGCTCCCCACCTTGCCGATGAACCCAGATGTGCGGCCGAGCCGCCTCACCCCCACCGCCACGTTCGCGGGAGCGCCGCCCGGGGCCTTCGTGAACCCCGGCGAGTCCTTAATGGATACCCCAGTCGCAACTGACACAAAGTCTATAAGCAGCTCTCCCATTGCCACTACGTCGATCAACGCACCATCTACTCCCCCAAACAACGCGACCGGAAACAGCGCAACCAGAGCACAGCGACTCTCAGCCTAATCACGCCTCGCCCGGACTCGCCGTGTCTCACCAGGTGCCGCCCGGTGCAGCCCCCCGTCGTCCGGCTTCGCCCGGAGCGCCGGAAGCAACCTACACAAGCAGTAACACCCCCACACATCCGGCCCGGCTCCGCTCGTGGATTCTTTCGTAGACCTCGTGTGCTCGCGTTTCACATCGACCCCCTCAAATCTCGCCGGTATCGAATCCGTCAGGCGGCACAGCTCCGCAGGTCAAGAACACCGAGAGCCCCGCAGCGGTACCGTCACGGCGACTGCCAATTCCTGGCTATCAAAGCCGAGTCACACGCTGATAAGGACTTTGATGGCCCCGCTGGCCGGGTCGGCCGCTGTCTCGAACGCTCGCTGCGCCTCTTCGAGGCGGAACCTGTGGGTCACGAGGGGCGCCACGCGCACGAGCCCGTCCGCGACGAGCCGCGCTGCCTCCACGAAATCGTCCAGGGTATACATGAGCGTGCCCACGAGCTCGATCTCCCTGTCCTGAACGAGGCCCATGGGGACCGGCACGTCCTCCTCGAAAACCCCCACTATGATGACCTTCGTGCCTTTCCGGTTCGCCAGGATGGCCTGCCGCACTGTGGGACCTATGCCGACACACTCGAACGAGAGGTCGATGCCGTCAGGCCCGAACCAGTCGTGGACATGCGCTACCGGATCGGCCTCGCGCACGTTGATCGTGTGGTCCGCGCCAAGCTCCCGGGCGAGCGCGAGCCTCCGCTCGTTCAGGTCGGTGACTATAACCTCGCGCGCCCCGTAAGCCTTCAACACCTGGGCGACGACAAGCCCGATGGTGCCACTGCCCAGCACCAACACGCGCGCCCCGCCCACGGCAGCACCTGCGCGCCTCACGGCGTGGACGCCGACGGCCACCGGTTCCACCATGGCGCCGTCCTCAAACGAAAGCCCGTCCGGCAAAGGCACGAGAAACTCAGCCTGGACGCGTACAAGCTCGGCGAGCGCTCCGTCCGCCTGGCACCCCACCACCCGCAGGGAGTTGCATATGTTGTACCTGCCGTGCGTGCAGTTATAGCACGTGCCGCACAAGAGCGACGGCAGTCCTGTCACACGCTTCCCGATGAGCGCGTGGCCCGCCATCGCGCCAGCCGACCCTCCCGCGTGCGCCGGCTTTGCCGCGCCCGCCGCGCCCGCCGAGCCGGCTGCACCAGCCGCACGAGCCGCGCCCGCTGCGTCCATGGCGCTCACTGCGCCCGGCGCGCTGCCGCGCCTATCGAGTCCCACGTCCTTCACAACTCCCGAGAACTCGTGCCCGGGGACGATCGGACACGAGATGAACGGGTGCTTCCCACGGAAGGCATGGACGTCGGACCCGCACACGCCCACCACCTTCACCTCGACGAGGGCCTCGCCCTCGCCCGGCACCGGCGCCGGCACGTCCTCGAGCCGCAGCACCCCCGGCTCAACCATGTTCATTCGCTTCATGTCCGTGGACCTCCTCCTCAGGCAACAGTCCTATTTCCTGCTCCGCGCCACTTCGCCATCCCCCGCTCCACTCTGGCGGGCCTACTCTTTCGTGGCGCCGAACGTAAGCCCGGTTATGAGATGCTTCCGGACCAGCAACGCGAACGCCACCACAGGGATGGTCGTGATGGTTGCGGCGGCTGCCATCTCTCCCCACACGACCCCCTGGAACGTGAGGAACTGCGTGACGATGGTAGGTAGAGTCCTCGCATTCGTTGTTGTAAGGAACAGGGCGAACGTGAACTCGTTCCACGACTGGATGATGCACAGGATGCTCGTGGCCGCAAGGCCGTTCGCGGTGAGCGGCAAGATCAACCTCACGAACGCCCCGAAACGTGAGCACCCGTCTATCATGGCAGCCTCATCGACCTCCACCGGGACCTCCTCGATGAAGCCTCGCAGCATCCACACGGCAAACGGGATGTTGAATGATAGATAACTTATCACCAGGACCAATCTGGTATCGAGGATGCCGAGCAGGCTGCCGATGAGAAAATACGGGATGACCACGGCTATAGCGGGGGCCATCCGGATGCTGAGGATCCAGAAAGCCACGTCTTTCTTCCGGCGGAAGTTGAACCGCGCCAGCCCGTACGCCGCAGGCGCAGCTATCACAAGGGACAGCGCCACCGACGCAAGCACGGTCAGAAGGCTGTTGACGAAGTAATGCCCGAAAACCCCCCGGGCGAACAGGTCGCGATAGTTCTCCAGCGTCGGCTTGAAGAAGACCACCGGCGGTATGGCGAACGTCTGCAGGCGTGTCTTGAAGGACATCAGCACCATCCATACAAAGGGCACCAGGAAAAGGACTACGATAACGGCGGAGCCCGCCAGGTTTGCTGCGACCGTGGGCCAGGTGGAGCGTCTCCTCATGCCTCACTCCCCTCCCCTCTCTCGCCAAGGAGGCGGATGAACAACTGGCTGAGGACCGTTATCACCACGAGCAACACCACCGCCATGGCGGAAGCAAGGCCCACCATGCCGCTCTGATAGAACCCAGTCCGGTAAACATGCATGGAGAGGAGTTCCGTGGCGTCAGCCGGCCCTCCACCTGTGAGGGCAAACACGACGTCAAACATTTTCAGAGCGTCCATGGTACGGAGCAGCAGTGCGATGAGGATTATCGGCCGGAGCAACGGCAGCGTCACATACCGCAGCATCTGCCAGGGTGACGCGCCATCAACTAGCGCGGCCTCAAGGGGCGTCCGAGGGATTGCGCTTAAGCCCGCTAGCAGGATCAGCGCTACGAATGGCGTCCACTGCCACACGTCCACCAGGATGACCGAGGGCAGGGCGAGTGAGTAGCTGTACCAGTTTGGGGAGATACCAAAGAGCTTGCCCACCACGTAGTTGACGATGCCGTAGTTCGGGTTGAAGTAAAGCCGCCAGATGAGGCCCGCGATAGACGGGGTCACCGTCATCGGGATGACAAGGCACGCCAGTAGAAATCCGCGCCACGCGAGACGCGGCCGGGCAAGGAAACACGCGAGCGCAAATCCAAGCACGAACTCCACGGCCACCGCCGTCGCAGTGTAGACGAACGTGACCCAGATGGAATGAATGAACTGCTCATTCCCGAAAATGTTTACAAAGTTCTTGAGGCCCACGAACACGCGCTCAGACCAGGGGTAGCCAAGCTCCCAGTAGTGGAGGCTCGTGAAAAACAGGAAGAGGGTCGGCGCGATCGTGATCGCGAACAGCGTTACAAGCGCGGGGCCGATCCAGAAATACGGATAGAGGTTCTTTCTTGCGGCGCGGGAATCCAATTGTCCTCACCGTCCACAGTGCAGATAGAGAGGGAGCCGAGCAGTATTCGGACTCTCCTCCCTGCGTATCGCGTACCCTAGGCGTAATGGCAGATAGTCGCGGCCATCTATTCCAGGGGCACCGGCCTCAGGAGCGGGCAACATTCTCAGGCAATCGGCCGCCTCAGCAGGTCGAAGGGTCACCCCACCGGAACAGCTGCTCGCCGCCGCGACAGGAATGCGGGCCTTCCAGGCGAAAGCCACAGCGGACGCAGACCTAACCCGGCCATAGCCCTGGGCCTGACCCTGGTCAGACCCAGGCCGGCCCCGGCGTGACCCAGTGGGGTCCAGCGGGGCCCAAGCGAGATCGTCCGCGAACCTCGCGACTCCCGCTCGGGAACCCCGCCACTGCTGCCCCTCGGGGCACCCCCCAGCGGGTGCACCCCTCATCGCTTCTGCTATCCCTTTTGTCTCGAGACCCGTTCGTCAGTCATTCTCCGAAGCCCTTCTCCAGATGCTACTTATTGTAGTAGCCCTTGGTCTCCATAAGCTCGCGGATCTCCTTCGCCGCCTGGTCGGCCGCGGCCTTCGGAGTCACCTGGCCGGTCAGCGCAAGCGATGCCTGAAGCCCGATGATCTCGCCAATCTTTGGCCACTCGGGAATTCTCGGCCTCCAGTCGACACCCTGCTTGACGAGGGCGTCCGCAAGCTCAAGAGACTTCACGATCTCTGGGTAGTAGGGGTACTTCTTTACGAACTCCGGTGAGGTGAGAACGGATGTCCTCGTGACAACGCCGCCTTTCTCGACGTACTCCTTCGCCTTCGCCTTGCTTGTCATGAACACTATGAACGCCCATGCTGCATCCTTGTGCTTGGACTTCGTGGAAATAGCGAGGTTCCAACCAGCAACCGCGGCGTACGCTCCCTTGGGTCCCTTCGGAGGCGCCATGTACCCAACCTTTCCGGCTACCTGGGACTTCGCCGCGTTTTCGATCCACGGGGCGAGGGCGGTCGCGTCGAACCACAGAGCCGTCTTGCCCTGCATGAACGAGGTGGTGGCTTCCTCATGAGAGAAGTTCTCTATACCCTCAGGCGCGTACTTCATCAGCTCAGTGTAGAACTCGAGAGACTTCACGCTCTCGGGCGAGTTGATCGCCGGCTCGAACGTCCCAGGCTTAAACACGCTGCCACCATACGGGTAGAGGAACTGGAACCACGCGTAGTCGATGTGGTGGCCGCGGCGTCCCCTCATGGAAATGCCGTAGAGCCCGGGTTCCTTCCCGTTGAAGAACTTCGCAGCCGCAAGGAGGTCGTCGTAGGTCTTGATCTTGTCCGGGGAGTAGCCGTACTTCTGGAAGAGGTCCTTGCGATACGCAATGAATGCCGACTCGCCGGCGGACGGTATTCCGTAGACCTTGCCCTGGTACGCGCCGAGGCCGTTCCGGTAGGCGGACACGATGTCCTCGTAATCGAACCAGGCGGGCGTCTGTTTGGAATCATTGAGGTAACTGTCAAGCTGCTCTACCACCCGCTTGGCGGCGAACTCGCCGATCCAGCACACGTCCATCATCACCACGTCATACCGGCCGGTGCCTGCGGCGTGCTCCGTGAGGATCTTGTCGTGGAGGTATATCTCCTCCATGACGTCCCATTTCACTTTGATGCCGGTGAGGGACTCGAACTCAGCTGCCATCTTCTGGAAGGCCTCGGTGGACGGGTGGGTCGCCATTGCGATGGTGATCTCCGTCCCCTTGTTCTTCGCCTTGACTGCGTCGGCCCACGCGTTCATGTCTTGGGCATAGGCCACTGTTGAGGCGAGCACCAGCGTCGCGAGAACCGCTCCGAGAACCCACCTGAGAGAACCTCTCTTCATCATAGTCCGACCGACTCCTTTCGTTTTGTAGGATGCTGTTCTCCAGCCCGTCTGCGCAGCCTTCGCGCGTCACGTCCGGAACTAGGACTACGTCAGGCCGCACAATCCTATACAACACTCTCGTCCGTTCTGCGCCACCTGCCACCCATCGCTCGATACCTAACTCGAGGTACTGAAGCCTCCACATCACCCCCTGAAATCGCCCCTCTCCTGCCACCAGTCCCAGGCCCAAGCCTGCCCGTGCCATTGAGTCCGAGTCTGAGCCTCTGACCTGAGTTACGCTCGTATCGACTATCAACGCCTGGCTGTCACGCCAGGCCTCGGGGCACAACCCGCGACGCAATCTACTGCCCGCTCTTCCCTTCACCGCCGAGGTAGCCCAGCGTCACGCCGGGCCGGCGGCTGGGCCCGCGTCGCACCGAGTTACGCGCTGGTCACCGCTCACCCGGGCCCACAGCCGGTCCGGCGTCCCGTACGCCTGCTTCGAGACCGGCAAGGCGCGCTCCGCAAGATTCCCTCACTATAAGCTGCGGCTTGAGCCGCACCACTACCGGCCTATTATCACTACGAACCTCTCCGCGCAGGTGCTTGAAGAGCCTCTTCGCCGCGCGCATGCCGATCTCGTAAGTCGGCTGCGCGACCACCGTGAGCGGCGGGTCGATGATTGGCGTGGACTCGAACTCGTCGAAGCCAACCACTGCCATCTCGTGCGGCACCTTCACCCCAGCCTCGCGAAGGGCGCGCATGGCGCCGATGGTAAGCAGGTTGTTGCTGGTGAAAAGCGCTGTCGGCCGCACGTCCGGCGGCAGCGACAGGAGCGCTTGCGTCTGCCGTATGCCTCCTTCAATCCGCGAGTTGCCGCGGGCGATGAGCCGTTCATCGGGGGTAATGCCGAAGTCCGCGAGCGCCCTGCGGTAGCCTTCTTCACGTTCCTGCGAAGTAGACACGGTCTCGAGGCCCGTGATGATACCGACGCGCCGGTGTCCCAGGCGCAGGAGATGGGCAGTGGCCTGGTAGGCGCCGGACACGTTGTCAAGGAGCACCGCGTCCGCCTTGATCCCAGGCAGGTGGCGGTCTATGAAGACCACAGGGATGCCGTGTCGCCCGAACGCTTCCACACTTTCCTGCGCCTTTCCGGTGGGAGCCATGATGACGCCGTCGATGCGGTTGCCTATGAGAACTTCCACATACGAGCGCTCTTTGTCAGGGTCCTCGTCGGTGTTACAGAGGAGGAGGTTCAGACCGCCCTCCTTTACGACGTCCTCTACCCCGCGGACAAGGGAGGTAAAGAATGGGTTCGAGATATCCGAAATCATAAGCGCAATCATGAAACTGCGGTTCTGTCTGAAAGACCGCGCCAGGTTATTCGGGCGGTAGTTGAGCTCCGCCATGGCCCGCCTGACTCGCTCCTTCAGCTCCTCGGCGACGAACCCAGACTCGTTGATGACCCTCGACACGGTGGCTGTTGACACCCCGGCCAGCCGCGCCACGTCGCGGATGTTGGCCATTGCATCACACCCCGATGGCGTACGTTTTGGGACGCGGCGCGCAGCGGCCCCCGCGGTGCAAGCACTCATACCGGCATCCGTACTGCCAACAACACCAGCAAGAGCAAGAGCTAGAGCCAGAGCTAGAGCTAGAGCAACGGCACAAGCACAAGCGACAGCGCAAGCACAACCGCATGCTCCCGCGCGCTCCAGCTGGCAGTGGCACCGGCGCCAGCGTCGGTGCCCGGCATCCAGCACCCGGCACGCGCGAGACAGCCGCAACACTTGGAACGGTGATCCTGTGATGAGGCCCACCACCAAGCGGATAGCTTTCAGCTCCCTATCCGCATAGTCTGCCTGGCAGCAGCAGCCCAAGGGCAAAGCTTTTTGCCAAACCTAGCCCGGCCTCAGTCCCAGCCCCGGGGTCGGGGCCGGGCTAGGTTTGGCAAAAAGC
>JAAYXB010000044.1 GCA_012516125.1 Bacillota bacterium
CTCGGGGTTGGTCCCCCAGGGACCACCTGCGCGCAAATCCTGGTCCCTTGAGGACCAGCCGCCCGTGGGCACCTGCGAAGGTGGCTACCTGGGGACCAGGTCGTGCTCGAACCTGGCTCCCTGGGGACCATCTTTGCGTGGATCCTGGTCACCAGGGGACCAGGTTCGGCGTTTTGCCGGCTGAGCCGCGAGAAGGGTGGATCTCTGGTAACCAGGTTTCGCCCGAGGTTGGTCCCCCAGGGACCACCCACGCAGGAGATCCCGGGATCCCAGGGACCACCCAGCGACGAGCGCTGCCGCGCGGCCACTTAACCGCGGGTTGATCGTGCCCAACGTTGATCATGCCCTCCAAGAAAGACCGCGAAAGGCCGCCCCGCCATCACCCCGGAAGCAGCTCTGAGCCCTATACCTGAACAGCTCCGAGCCCTGCATCCGAACATACACGTGCCCAAGCTCATGCCCAAGCTCGGGGTTAAGGAGTCTCCGAGCTATAACATGGCCCGCCCGGCCGCCAAGCGGCGGCGTGACGGCACCACCCCTCAACTCCTGAGTTGGCTATCTATAATACTCATGCCGTTCACTTGCCCGAACGGGAAGCCGATCAACCGTCCACAGTGGACTACCGGTTTTCATGGCGATCTGAAGGTACGCGGCATCATATACGGAAATCTCATGTTGCAGGGCTGTGTTCAGAGACTCAGCCGGATCGAGATCCCATTCTTCAAAAAGGAGATCGCGTAAGACGCCAAGAGCTTCCCTGGCGATATCCGGCGATATCCTCTCGCGGCGCGTCGCCACCCAGAGAGCGTTTGCGACCTCGTACCAGAAGGTCGGCGGTACCAAGAGCGATATACTGCGGTTGTTGGATGCTCTATCACGCAATTTAATAACATGCTGGGTATCTTCCCCGGGAAGCACCCACGACAGCGCTACGGAGGCATCTACTACCGCTGATTTCATCAGTCGCGACGCCCCTCCTCCCGCATCGCACGGATTTCGTCAGTCGAAAACCTCGCACCAATCCGGCTGCGGATGGAATCCATCCTTGCGGCAATGGCTTTGCGGTCGGGGCTTTTCAGTGCGAGACGCGTCGCACGTAACATGAACTCAGACAGGGACAAGGACAAGCCCTGAAGGCTTGCGGCAGCCTTAAGGGGTCTCATGAAATTCCTCGTCCACGGATATACCACTCAGTTTTCCCGAGCCATCGCGAGATCTCGTCAACACGAAGATAACGCTCTAGCGCTTTAGGGTCAAGGTGCTACCGGACTAGCCTAAGGAAAAACCAAGCCACTCACGTCCCGCTACTTCTTCCATTCCGGACCGGTATGTCACGGAGGTTCAGGTAGCGGCCGAGAAAGCATAGAGCAGTACCGGTCACGGTTCCACCCATGAGTTTCATCATGCTGGACGGTACAGGGGACGCAGGAATGGAGTCATCTAATGAGATAGACAGATAGCTGGGGACTCGTGGCCCCTCAGAGCCTTTCTATGTGTTCTGGCAGGTCGCTCCCTTTGCCCTACCCACCGACCTGTGGCGCAGCTTGTAAGGGATTAAGGACTTCCAACCCTTCATCCGAAGCAAGCCGGGCGAGCTTTGCATCGGCGCACACAAACACAAGGTTGTCAGTCCGGTCGGCGACTCGCAACGCTGAGGCCAGCTGAATGGCATCGATAGGCGACATGTAGCGCTTTTCAATTAGGCCGATACTGTCAAGGATGTCCCTCAACGTGATCTCGATGACATCCAGCACCCCATCGGCAATCTTGGCCATGATATCCGCCTTTATTGCGCGGTACCCTTTCTCGTCGATCAGCCGATCGACTTCCACTAGTCGCCGTATATTGGACATCATCTCTGTGATGGTCAAGCTGGTAATGAGCCGTAGACCGCCGTTTTGGAAGATCCGCTGCACAACCTGAGATCCCTGTTCGGGGACATAGAACTTGAAAAACGCGCTGGTATCAAGGAAGAATGCCTTCATCTGTTCACGGCTCCTCTTCCCTCAGGTGGCTCACCCTTTCCGCCATGGAGAAAGGAAGCCCTGAGAACATCCGGCGGATTTCCTCGATGTTGACTCGCTCTTCACTATGTTTCTTGGCATACGCCAACAGAAGCCCCCGTTCGTTTTGCCTTGGAGAAGGCCTGAGTACCAATTCTCCGCCACGTAACTCTGCCTGTAAGTAGTCTCCTGCCGATATTCTGAGGCGTTCCCGAATGGATTTGGGTAAAGTGATCTGCCCCTTGGACGTCACTTTGATCTCTCGATATTGCACACTCTCCACCCCCAGGTAAGGAAGGCCATTTCTCCTTACAATCATACTGTGCGATTAGAAGGACGTCAACAGCGTCTGGGCGCTGGTGGCCATTAAGATAAAAGAAATGTGCAGTCTCAATATGCAGTCTCAGGGAACAGAAACGAGGAGGCGGAAAGACGGTCCTGGTTTCTGCCGACTGCGGGCTGTCGAAAATCCGGTCCCACTGACGGGCGGCGGCCTGACAGACGCCGGCCTGACAGACGGCGGCCTGACAGATGGTGAGTTGACAGGCGGTGAGCTCTCAGTCGTGCTGCAACCGCAGGGGGTTATTCCTGAGATCTACCTTTGGGGCCCCTCTTCCCTCATGCAAATGTACTGCTTCGGGCGCCTGGAGCCTGCGAGAGTGAGGTCGCCTTGTTGCACCAGAGCTTCGAGGTCTTTATAGGCCGTCGCAGTGCTGACCTGGAAATGCTCCTGGTAACTCCTGACGGTCCAGGCGCGACCCTGATGAGCCAGGAGCAGTGCCTCGCGCTGGCGACCCAGACGGTCTTTAACATAGACAGCACCGGCATCGGAAAGCTTTATGCTCCGCCCGATGGGATTCCACCCGGCTGAATCCTCGGCAACTGCAGCCACAGCGCCTGTTGCGGAGGCCGCCGGGGCGATGCCGGGCCGGAAAGAGGAGGCCGGTTGCCGATCGTCCTGATTCAGGTCATCTTGCGCCTCAAACTTTTCCCGAAGGACGACCACCGCCGCAGAAAGCCATCGGTAGGCCATATCCTGGGCTATGTTGCGCGTTTCAGCGAAAAGCCACTGTACACCAGGATACTCTGCCTGCAACGCGGCTACCACGTTCAGTAACCACCCTGCCGAAACGCCCACCTCTTTCTCGGCCTTCACAAGGTCGCTGAGCCGTCCCTCTACCACGAGGATTCCCCTCGGCAGACTGCTCAACTCGGCGAGTTGCATTCGCAAGGTGCCTGATGAAATGGCGTTCATCAAATCCGTCATGGACTTGCGTTCCACTGCCGCCACGAGTCTGTCTCCAAAAAAGACCCCGTAGTCGCCTACCGGAAGCTCCCTTCGCTCCATACTTGCGTGCTGGCGCGGGAATTTCCATGGGTAGCGTTCCCGGTGATCCACGGCGATCGAGATCGTGCGCCTCTCCAGGCCCCTGGCTGTCGGCACACGGATGCCCGGGCGCGCCGCCTGCATAGTCTGCTGGGTTCGCCAGAAAACGAGCGTGCGTCCACGGCTCTCCGTCCAAATAAACATGGAGCGGCGCCTCTGGCGCCGTTTCAATACCAAATGTACAGCTTTTCCGGCCCGCCAGCATGACTGTACAGGGACTGTATCAAGCACTTCGGGTCGCGCCGGCCAGCTTTCTACCTCCAACTGAAGGCAAAAGAGATCGCGACCTTGCGGCCATACATCGGACGTGGCCAACACGAGCGGCCTTTCCCCGGCTACAGGCAAATATAGCAGGTAGGGAAGTCGCGTGTCGGACTTAGGATTGCGGGCAATAACAAACACTGGCGTGAGGCGCATGTCCGTATCACGCATGTCCTCTGAATTCAAGAGCCTTCACCGCCCGTCTCGGCGCTTTTCAAAGGTAGCCGGAGAGCCCCGTTCGCAGAGTAAAGCTTGCGATTCTGCGCGGACTTCGTTGCCGATCCCCTTGGTCGTCCTCGCATCAGATGACCCCGGCTTTATTCTGGTATCAAGATACCAAGATGTCAACCTGGGTATCGAGCTGTTGACGCTGATGCAATTTGACGTCAACGACAGTCAAGTAGGCCCAACACTTTTCCCGCCTTTAGAGTCGATGAGCATCCCTGTTGTGCCACCGTATCCCGCCTACCGCAAGACATCCGCCTCCCCAGCTGACCGAAGTCCGGCGGCCTCCCTATTTTCTCAGAACCCGTCCTCCCTTTTGGAGGGGAATGCGCGGACCTCTCGAATTGCCCATTATACCCCTTGCCCAGCGGTGGTTGTTGGCTCTCTGGTTTGTAGCCCCAAAGCGCAGCTGAGCATGATCAAGGAGGGAGTTCGGTGGCTTACAGGATCAGAATAGCGATACGTGGGATCGAGCCTCCAATCTGGCGCAGCCTCAGAATACCTGGCAGCGTAACTTTCGCCCAGCTACACCGGATCATACAGGTGGCCTTTGGGTGGCTCGACTATCACCTTTACCACTTCAGGTTCGGCAATATCGTGGTCGTTGAGCCAACCCCGGACTTCTCCACCGCCGAACTCTACGGAGAGGACGCGCAAGCCCTCGACCCTGGAGAGACCCTCGTCAGCCAGCTCTTTGACGAACACGACAGGTGCGTTTACAAGTATGATTTCGGTGATTCCTGGGTCCACGAAATCGCGGTGGAGAAGAGGCTCAAGGACACGAAGCGGAACCAGGTGCCCGTTTGCCTCGGTGGGGCGAGGCACAGACCTCCAGAGGATGTCGGCGGCGTCGGGGGCTATGAAGAATTCCTCGAGACTATCCGGGACGAGAACAACCCCGAACGGGAGAAGATGTTGTCCTGGGCGCAGAAGGATACGCGGGGTAGGCCCTTCGACCCTGAATACTTCAACATTGATGAGGTCAACAGAAGGCTCGCGCATGTGCTCGAGGATCATCGCGCGTCCGCAACTGAGCTTCTCACAGGCGACAAGGGGCTTACGGGGGCATTGAGGCTCGGCTGGTGGGAACCGTATATCGAGGCGGGAGGAAAGCAGTATACCGGGGAGCGTATCGGAGACCTGCTGTCCTGGCTCGATGAGGGGGTCACTGTGACCGTAAAGGTCAGCAGAAGGGCGCCCTGAGTTCTCTGGGCATATCGGCTTGGCCGGGGCGTCTCATGAAGAAGCGGCTTGCGAATGGGCGGCTTGCGAAGGAGTTCAGCCAGTGACGGAGGAATCGGGAGAGGCGGCGGATGGGGGGAGTGAGTGTGAATCTGGAGGAGGTTGCGTATTGCGGGCTGTATTGCGGCCTGTGCGCGAGCCGGCGGCGCATTCCAAGGCAGGCTGCCACGCTGCGTGAGACGCTGCGCAAGGAGGGATACGATCGAGGGTGCTTCGACGTCCCCGGTCTCGAGAAAGTATTCTCCGCGTTCTGGGAAGGTCTCGGGATCCTGGCCGACGTGCCCTGCCCGGGATGTCGGGCGGGCGCGGGGTTTCCCGGGTGTAGCGTCCGGGCGTGCGCGCAGGAACGGGAGGTGACTGCTTGTCCCCTCTGTCCCGATTTCCCCTGCGACAGACTGGCGATGTTGGATCACTACCCGCTTCTCGTGGCTGACGGCAAGAGGATGCGGCAGCTCGGTCTCGAGAAGTGGGTCGCGGAGCAGGAGGCTCGGGATGCGGCCGGGTTCGCGTACGCCGACGTGCGGTATGAATAGATGCGTAAGTATCAGAAGCTGGGTTTGTTCGCAAATGCGAGAAAGCATTGCTCGGGCATAATGCTAAGTGAGGGTGCAGAAATGCTCCCGACTGTTGGAAGGGCTTGCCGGTGATTGCACGAGGGGTGTCAAAATCGGGCTGCCTCGCCAGACGGGCAGGATTTTGGCCAAGCGCACCCCGCTTGGGGCGCCGTCCCCGAGTGCAACACCGGCAACCCGGCAACTACTGGAAGAGGGGCGAGAACTAACGCACCCTCACTTAGGACTGTATCGTTTTGACATGGTGGCAATGACTGTCGCGTCCTCGCGCGCCTTGCGGGCGAGTTTAGCTCTTCGTTGGCGGAGCATTTTGAAGCTATACTGCACCTAACGCGGGCTTTCCGGCGATAGCCGCCTCCACCTTCGGCACCAGACGAAGGAGTTGCTTATAGTGGAGCAGCTCATGCCAGACCGCGCGTCGCAGCACCTTGCGGGCGGACCATGTTTCCCCCATGTGGCAGAACGTCCGGCAGCGCTCCGACGCAGGAGCGTCTCTCAAGCCCGCCAGGAACGTGTGCAGGAACATTGCCCTGATCGAGCTCAGCCGCTCGAAAGCGGTGTTGCCGTAATCCTCCCAGTCTCCCACTACGGACGGGTCGGGGAGGACCCGGGTCGCGTACCACCACTCCGCAATGGCGATGTGGTCCAGGATCTCGAGGATAGTTCTCTTGCCTTCCACAAGGCGCAGGTTGAGCGCCGCCTCGCAGTCCCGCAGCCCTTCCATGAGGCGGAGGAGATCCTCCCGGCCGAAACCAAGGAGCTTCTGGGTAAAGTCCACTTCATGGTCGGTGTACGGGTTCGCGTCCCAGGTGAAAAAGCCCTCCGAGTCGCACTCCAGCGGCACCCCGGTGGCCGGCACGGTCTCGACCACTGTCAGGCGGAGCGGTCTCTCGTAACGGCGCTCTACTCCGTGAGACAGAAGCCAGGAGTGCGTGAAGCCGATATCCCGCTCCAGCCTGAGGAGGGCAGCGTCGAGGGACGCTCCCCACCCGCACGCTCCCGGCCAGTCGAACGCGAACGCGAAGGCGATGGCTTCGCCTCTTTCGTTCACCTCGGCATACACCGGCAGGGTGTGGCCGGCCGCGTGGTGCCGCTGTGCATCTTGTAGAGTCTGCACATCCTCCATGATCGCGAACCTCCCTATAGCACAATGAGGACCCGGAGGTTGTGCCCAACGACCCGATCGCAGTCCGCCAAGCCTACTGCTCTCGTAACTACAACTACGTCGTCCTGACACGATTTCCTTCTGTGCGAGCCGAGGTTCCACATGCAACGTGGAACTCCACTTTCTGAGGAAGCATGGCGAAATCGGCAGGCGGCACGCGGAGCAGCACTACGGAATGGCACTGGACGTGCCTCACGTTGACATCGCCCGATGAGCAATGGGATACTACGGGCGTATGGTGTCTGCGCACTTGAGTCGCGGGGGAGAGACGGTCTTATGGAGCCTATTGCGGACACGGACATCCAAGAGCTGGTACTGTTCTTGAAGCGGGACTACGCGAACAACCTCTACTTCTTCACCTACCTTGACGGGACCGGCTGGCGCAAGCCGCGGGAGCCGGGCGTCACTGTCCTGGTGGGCAGGGAGACAGGCGCCATCACGGTCGCCATCCTCATATCCCCGGTGCACTGCTGCGTATCAGCGTCGCATATCGACGTTATTGAGAGAATCGCGGAGGATCTTCCGGAAATAAGGAGCGCCCACGTTCTAGGGAGGTCAGACTTTACTCTCAAGCTCCTCGACGTCGCCACGGGTCCTCAGCGGAAGGTAACATCGTACGCCTTCTGCAAGCTTGGCCCGAGGCGCCTGCTCCGGCGCACGGACTCATCCAGCCTGAAAGCCTCGCCAGCAGACATACCAGACCTCATACGTTTCTACCGGGGAACTGACATGCTGCTCAACTGCGAAACCAGGTTGCCGTCGATTCTGGGCTTCGGCACGGTGTACTTTGTGCGCCAGGACGGCGAGGTGGTCTCCTGCGCGCTCACGACCACCGAGACGGCGGATATGGCGATGGTGGGCTCCGTGTATACCAGCCCGTCCTACCGACGCAAGGGGTTCGCGCGGGATTGCACGTTGAGCCTGTGTCGGGACCTCGTGAGCAGGGGCAAAGAAGTGTACCTCTTGCACCAGCAGGACAACCCGGTGCTTTCGAGGATGTATCACGACATAGGGTTCGACAGGATCGGCTCTTGGGTTATGGCAACCGCATTGTAAAACCTGGTCGTGCCTGTCTCGTGCTGGCGGCAGCTCAACGAAATCTCCGATGATCTGGCGACACCGCTGGCGATTGTCTACACTATGCGGATGCGCGGGACGCGCTGCTGAAGGCGCTGGGGAACTAAGCGGATCCGGAAGGATGTTCACATCCGAGTCCGGACGAGCATCGCTAAGTGAAGGTGCATTAGTCCTCGCCCCTCTTCCAGTAGTTGCCGGGTTGCCGGTGTTGCACTCGGGGACGGCGCCCCAAGCGGGGCGCCTTGACAAAATCCGGCCCGTCCGGCTAGGCAGCCGGATTTTGACACCCCTCGTGCAATCA
>JAAYXB010000045.1 GCA_012516125.1 Bacillota bacterium
CCCTATTTTCGTCTCATAAGCGCTTCACACTTCCGATACGCGTCAATACCGCTGCCACACCCCTATAGTCAACCCCTGCACCCCTTCCCAGCAGCCGGTCTTACTCCGTTTTCCCAGCCACTTTCAATCCCTCAGGCCCAAGAAAGCGATGTTGCGCAGGTGAACGTGAGATGGTATAATACGAAGCAACAAGAGGAGCATAGCAAGGCAAAGACGATGAACGGGAGGAGTAGGCGCGCCTGAGGTTCCAAGAGAGCCGCCGGGCGGTGCAAGGCGGTAACCTGAGCGCATCCGAACTCGCCCGGGAGTTTCACGCCGAACGGCTGGTGGGAACGGCTGGTGGGCTGGTGGGACGACGGGCCGGAACCCCTACCCCACCTCCAACACCGGTGCCAACACCAGCGCCAGCGCCAGTAGGCGGCGACGGATCCCACCGTTACGAAGGGAGGGCATACGCAGGTCCGGCCGCAGCCGCGAAGCCGGGAGACTCGGCGCGGCGCCACGGCAGTCCTGCCCGTGCCCGGGCGAGTGGGCCGAAAGAGCGCGAACGCGAAGGCCGTCAGGACCATCAGAATCGCCGGAATCAGCGGGGTCGGCAGGAGTCGGCAGCAGTGGCAGAGTCGGCGCAGCCGCCGTGTGCGGCGTCTCGGCAGGCCATCTCGGCAGGCAATGGAGGCCGCCGGGGTGGTGACCGCCGGGGCCAACAATAGCTCACCGGGAGGTGGGCGATAGCCGGCAAGGGAGCTCCGACAACGAGTAGCGGCCAGTGGGCGTCTTGTGAATCGGCGCCGGTGGACTTCTGACGAATCGGCGATGGTCCGCGATGGCGAGCAGTGCTCGGGGCCAAGTAGAGTGGTACCGCGAGGGTGACGCTATGACCCCCGTCTCTTCATGGAGACGGGGGTTCTTTTTGGGAGGTCGTCGTCTATGGCGGCCGGCAGCTGCCAGCGTCCAGCATGAGAACGCGACCGACCGCCATTTTCAGGATGGTTTTGCGATAGCAAAAACCCACTCTTCGCCGCCGTCGATGTGACAAAAGCCGGTGATAAAGCCGGTGATAAGGGATTGCGTTTATGAGGAGGTTTGAGACTTCAAAATGGCTACTCAGCGAGCACCTGAGCGCGTCGAAAGATACGACCATCAGGCTATAGAGAAGAAATGGCGCAAGATCTGGGAAGAGACCGGTGCCCACCGCACCGACGAAAGCCCCGACAAGCCCAAATACTACTGCCTGGACATGTTCCCATACCCGTCCGGGTCGGGCCTGCACGTCGGCCACTGGCGCGGCTACGTCCTGAGCGACGCCTGGAGCCGCTACAAGAAGATGCAAGGCTACGCGGTGCTCCACCCGATGGGCTGGGATGCGTTCGGGCTCCCTGCTGAAAACGACGCGATCAAGAAGGGGATTCACCCCGAGGTGTCCACAGCGCGCAACATCGCCACGTTCAAGCGCCAGCTCCACGACATTGGCGCCATGTACGACTGGAGCCGGGAGATCAACACGAGCTCACCGGAGTATTACAAGTGGACACAGTGGATCTTCCTCAAGATGTTCGAGAAGGGCCTCGCCTACCGCAAGGAGATGCCCATCAACTGGTGTCCGAGCTGCAAGACGGGCATCGCCAACGAGGAAGTCGTGGCGGGCGAGTGCGAGCGCTGCGGCACCAGGGTCACCAAGAAGAACCTGGTCCAATGGATGCTGAGGATCACGGCATACGCCGACCGGCTCCTGGAGGACCTGGATAAGCTGGACTGGCCTGAGAAGGTCAAGAAGATGCAGGCGGACTGGATCGGCCGCAGCTACGGCTCGGAGATCACCTTCGACGTCGAGGGGACGGACGACACCATCACGGTCTTCACGACCAGGGCGGACACGCTCTTCGGGGCGACATACATGGTCCTCGCGCCGGAGCATCCGCTCGTGCGCAAGATCACCACGCCCGAGATGCGCAAGGCAGTCGAGGACTACATCGAACGCACTCTCGCCAGGTCGTCCGTGGACCGCATGACCGCGACGAAGGAGAAGACCGGCGTCTTCACGGGGGGCTACGCCATTAACCCCATCAACGGGCAGCGTATTCCCATCTGGATTGCTGACTACGTGCTGATGGACTATGGCACCGGCGCGGTTATGGGCGTGCCCGGCCACGACGAGCGCGACTTCGAGTTCGCCACCGCCTTCGGGCTGCCGATCCTGAGGGTAATCGCCCCGGCGGAGGCGGCGTGGCAGGACATCAAGAAAGCTGCGGCGATGCCTCTCGACCACGCGGAGACGGAGTACGGCGTGATGGTCAACTCGGGCGAGTTTGACGGAATGACGTCTGAGGAAGGCAAGAAGGCCGTCACGGAAAAGCTGGCGAAGGACGGCAAGGCACGCTTTACTGTCAACTACAAGATGCGCGACTGGGTCTTTTCGCGCCAGCGCTACTGGGGCGAGCCCATTCCCATCGTGCACTGCGAGAAGTGCGGCGAGGTCGGCGTGCCGGAGGACCAGCTCCCCGTGCTGCTCCCGCGCGTCGAGCGCTACGAGCCGACAGGAACGGGCGAGTCGCCCCTTGCGGCAATATCCGAATGGGTGAACACCACCTGTCCGAAGTGCGGCGGGCCTGCAAAGCGGGAGACCAACACCATGCCGCAGTGGGCCGGGTCGTGCTGGTACTTCATCCGCTACGTTGACCCGAGGAACGGTGAGGAGCTTTGCGACCCGGCAAAAGCCAACACCTGGCTGCCGGTGGACCTGTACGTCGGCGGCATAGAGCATGCCGTGCTTCACCTCCTTTACTCCAGGTTCTATGTCAAGTTCCTGTATGACATCGGGGCCATCGGGTTCGACGAGCCTTTCGCGAGGCTCTTCAACCAGGGCATGATCTACAAGGACGGCGCGAAGATGAGCAAGTCCAAGGGGAACGTCGTGAGCCCCGATGAAATGGTGGAGCGGTACGGTGCGGACTCGCTCAGGCTCTATGAGCTCTTCATAGGCCCGCCCGAGCTGGACTCAGAATGGAACGACAGCGGCATAGAGGGAATGTACCGCTTCCTCAACAGGGTGTGGCACCTCGTAAACTCCCACGCCCGCCGGGGAACAGAAGCAGCGACGGGGACCGGAACGACGGTCGCGGCGGGGGCCGCGACGAGAGCGACAACAGCGGCCGGAGCAGGAGCGACCGGCAGGACGCCGGCAGCGCTCGAGCGCGAGCGACACCGCGCGGCGATGGAGGTGACGCAGCGCCTCGAGGCGTTCAAGCTCAACACGGCCGTGAGCGCGCTGATGTCTTATGTAAACTTCCTCAACGACTGGGTGGACGAAAACGGCGCCGTCGACAGGGACAGCCTCGAGACGCTCGTGAGGCTCCTTGCCCCGTTCGCGCCGCACATCGCGGAGGAACTGTGGCAGCGGCTCGGTCACGACGAGAGCGTGTTCAAGTCGAATTGGCCCGAGTACGACCCCGCAAAGGTCGAGGAGGATCTGGTGACCCTGCCCGTGCAGGTCAACGGCAAGCTGCGCGGCACCATCCAGGTGCATAGGGACGCGCCGGAGGAGGAGGTCCTCGCCGCCGCCCGGGAGGCCGGCACGGTGGCTCGCCACATCGCCGGGAAGCAAATCGTCAAGGAGATCTACGCCCCCGGGAAGATCGTCAACATCGTGGTGAGATAGGAACACACCCTCCGAGAGGGTTCAGTCCACGGAGGCCTGGCATTGCCAGGCCTCCGCCTCTTCGCATGGACGTGGACGGAACCTGGAGTCTCTCATTAACACAAGCTCTTAAAGTGAAAGCCCGAGCCGGCCCGGATTGAGACGCAAAGAGGGTTGATATTGTCATCCTTTCCAGGGCGGCGGTTGCAGGCCACCATAGAAGGCTACTTGCTACCTGTTCCCGAGCGCGAACGCGACCTTGCCTGTGGCCACGTTCGGCCTCGTGAGGATCTCCGCGTGCACCTCGTACTCGCCGGGCGGGACGGGAGCGCCGGTTGAGTCGGTGCCGTCCCAGACGACCGAGTGCACGGCGAGCTCCCCTGGAGCTATTTCTCGCTCGGTGAGCATCATGATGGCCGCCTTGCCCGACGACCAGCGCCACACCTCGGTGCCGTCCTTAGACGTCACCACGAAGTCGAACTGCATGCCGCTTGCGAACCTGAGCTTGATCGGGTCATCGCCCGTATTGAGGGCCGCAAGCGTGAAAACCTTGAAGATGCGGCCATCCACACGGACCTCGCTCACGCCCACCTGGGTCTTGAGGTTCTCGAAAGCCCTTGCGGAGCAACCGGAGAAGAGCGCTGACATGAGCACGACCATCACCACGCCCATAATGAACTGACCCCAGGGGGCTCCGAGTTCACAGACTCCATGCGTAGCGCGAGCGCTTTCGATGTCGCCGGCCCCAGCCCCGGCGGGGTTCCGCAGAACACGTGGCGCGCACTGGCCTAGCGCCGTCCGCATCCGAATGCGTCGCAGTCGTCTCTGTATTGGCAGCATGGGGATCACCTTCCCTTCCCCTTGGTAGAGCCTTTCAATATAAGCCGCACGGGATACGCGGCATCCAGCCCCGCTGATCCTTCAGGCCATCCTTGCGATCCTGCCGAGCCGGCCAGCCTCGCCGAGGGCACTGACCCGGCGTTGATCTTCACGCGCAGGTTCACCCCGGTGACCGTGTCCCCGTTTGATGTGATCCTCCCCGGGGTGCGTCCATAATAGTCACCATCATCGATGATGCCGTTGTGGTTGACGTCGATCCAACCATAGATGTACCAGGAGCCGGCCTCAACCTCTCGCACCTCATATAAGCCGCCAGGGGCCGGGCTTGCCATTGCGCTGTGGTATGTGAGCGTGGTCCCGTCGTCCTCGCCCGCGAAGACCTTCATCGTCGTTATGGACGAGCCGGTCACAGCGGCGTGAGCGTTGACGAGGCCCCATCCATACTCGCTGTCCTGCGCTGGGGACCCAAGGTCCATGGCCGTCTCATGAAGCATCTTCGCCACTGCCGCCGGTCCCCTGACCCCCGAGGTGATCATCAGGGCGGCGAGGCCCGTCACGTGCGGCGTGGCCATCGACGTCCCCGAGGCGTTGGCGAAGGAGTTGGTCGGCCAGGCGCTCAGGATGTCTGCACCCGGGGCGACCACGTCCACCTCGCTGCCGTAGTTGCTCCACGTGGCACGGGCGAGATCCGGGCCCACGGCGCCGACGGCGATGACTCTGGGGTCGCGCGCGGGGTACGCAACCCACGGCTCTCCGTCGTTGCCGGCCGCGGCGACCATCGTCACGCCTTTATTGTACGCGTACTCGATGGCCTGGTCCATGAAAGGGTCCTCGCCCGTTGCGGCGCCGCCGATCTGAAAGCTCATGTTCACGACGTTGGCGCCGTGGTCGGCGGCGTACCGCAGGGCCTCGATGATCATCGAGAGGTCGAGGTAGCCTGACCCGGAGTCGTCGGTGACCTTCAGCGGCATGATCCGCACGTTCCAGTTGATGCCTGCCATGCCAACGCCGTTGTTGGTCACGGCGCCTATGATCCCGGCGACGTGGGTGCCGTGGCCGTTGACGTCCCGCACGTAGGTGGTGCGGTTGTAAAAATCGTAGCCTGCGGTGATGTGGCCAGCGAGGTCCGGGTGGTCGGTCTGGACACCCGTGTCTATCACCGCCACTATTACGGACGAGCTACCAGTAGTGAAGTCCCAGGCGTACGGAAGGCTCATCGCTTCGGGTCCCCACTGGCGCGGGTAATACGGGTCGTTCGGGACTCGGCGCGCGATCCGGGCGGTCCCGAGCGCCCCGGTCCCGGACGTCGAGGCCTGGGCAATCTGAGCGACCGGCGAGACCTGGGCGATCTGGGCAACCGGGATCGTGGTAACAGGGGTCACATCGGCCGCTGGAACCGCTGGAGCCGCCGGGGTCGCCGGAGCCTCGCCCACGCGGGCCGTGTAGTTGGGCTGCGCATGCTCGACGAGGGGGTCCTCCTTGAACCCTTCGGCGGCCAGAGCAGGGTCGGTGCCACGTGGTACGGCGATGACATATATGCCTGTGCCCTCGATGACACGCTTTACGCTATAGCCGTGCCGCTCGGCCGCGGCGCGGATTTGGTCGGGGGTGGCGCCAGGACGGAAACTCGCGAGGAAGTCCGACGGCGAGTAGGCTGGACCACCGGGCGCAGCGAGGGGCATCGTGCGGACCGCCCCCTGCACCACCACCCCCGGCGCTGCGGAAGTTGACGCTGTGCGGCCGGCGTAGGCGTTCTCCATGACGACGTGTCCAAGGACTCGCCCGTACACGCGTGGCGGCTCGGCGGGCGGTGGCGGCTGTGTCCCGCCACCCCCTCCAGGGTCGGAAGGCGGTGGGGGCGGCAGTGGAGGCGCTCCAAAGCTACCAGGGGAACACCCTGTAAGGGCGAGGACGAGCAGAGCGACGAGCGCAACCCCGCGTGCGAATCTGAGGGTTGCTGCAGACAGGCGCGTGAATGTGCAGGTGCGTGCGTAAGCTCGCGTGCATGTGCATGCGCGTGCATCGGTGTGTAGGCCGGTGCTGCTGCTGGCGCGTGCGAGCGGAAAGAGTGCTGCCTTGTTCATGGTCTTCCTCCTTCTAATCCTCCAAGAAGCTCCCGCGTTGGCAGGGGATTTCACGTGGCACAACGACTGCGCTGGCGTCTATCGCTTGCACTTGGCGGCTTGCCGTGACCCTCGCGCAATTGGCTCCAGCCCGCAGTCATCGCGACGGTCGTCGGTTGGAGGGCGCACCCGTCCCGGTGTCGCGCGGCGGCGGTCGCCGGGAGATAGCTGTAGGTAACGCAGGTGGTTGCGTAGGCAACTGCCGTCGTTGCAGAGACGTCCTCCCAGAAACGCTCTCCCGGAAGCCTGCAACTCGGCGCAAGCGCCCAAAGCCCAAGCCCCCAGACCGCGAGCGCCCAAACCTGGAAAGTGGCGGTCACATTTCAATTAGCCGAGGAGAGCCCCAGATCCTTCAAACGCGGAGCGTAGCTGGGCAGGGAAGTGATGGCGCATATGGCACTTGCTGTCATGTGAGGGGATGTCATGGGTCTGCGCTTGGTACACAAGGTTAGTACACAGTTAGTACACAAGCAGAAGGCCGAAGTAGTTCGTGGCAGAACCCCTCGATCTTGCGACCTCGATGGCGAAGCCTGCATTTCGCGCGGTGGTATACACATCTATGCCACACGCTTCCATGGACGGCCGGGCGTCCTCAGGGTGCACACACGGGTAGCGCTGGGGACACGGGTCACACAGGTGGCACGGCCCCGATCCCATAGCGAAAGCCTTGTGAAACCCCATTAGGAACGCCTCGCGTTCGAGCGAGGCAACGATCTCCCGTAGTCGCCTCCAGTTGCCCGGCAGATGCACCAGGATAATAGTCTCGTACTCGTCCAGGACTTCTCTCGTCGTCGAAGGCGTCGGCGAATGCGGTGGGCACGTGAGGCACTGATTGTACCCGTCGCATCCGTACTGGCACTTCAGCCGCACCCACTCGCCCGTGACGACCAGTGAAGGGCTTATGGGTCGCGCGGCCTTCGCGCCCCGCTCCAGAGCGAGCTGGCACAGCATCTGAACCTTCGCGCTCTGTTCCTCTGCGACCATGATCCGTAGCCTCCTTTAAGCTTCCTTATAAAGAAAAGGACTTCGATATGGATAATGCGATTCCTGTGTAGGACTCCAGGCGGGCGTCATGCCGCCGGATCCTCCCATGCAAAGAGGAATTTGCGTAAGAATGACAAATACGCTAATCAGCGTGCGAAGGGAGGCGGTGTCGTGGAGCATCACGACGGAATTGCGCTCGAGGTTGACCAACTCAAGAAGGTGTTCCGTGATCGGGGCACACGCGAGGTCCGGGCAGTGGACGGCATCAGCTTCCGAGTGGCGCCCGGGGAGGTGGTTGGCCTCCTCGGCCCGAACGGTGCCGGCAAGACTACCACCATCAAGTGCATCCTCGGCCTTATCCGGCCCACCTCGGGTCGGGTCGCCATTCTGGGCCGCGACGTCGCCTCGCACTACCCCGGCATCCTCAGCCAGGTGAGCGCGGTCCTCGAGGGAAGCCGCAACCTCTACTGGAGGATGAGCGTGTGGGAGAACATCGAGTTTTTCACCGGCATCCATGGATTGCCGCGCCGGCAACACCGCCGTTACTTCGAACACCTCGTCGAGCGGTTCGGCCTCGCCGACAAGCGCGACGTCGAGGTCCGCAAGCTCTCCCAGGGAATGAAGCAGAAAACCGCGGTGGTCTGCGCGCTGGCAAAGCGCACGCCCCTCGTGTTTCTCGACGAGCCCACGCTCGGGCTGGATGTCGAGACCTCATATGAGCTACGCGAGACCCTCAAGGATCTTGCCGAGGAAGAAAACCGCACCGTCGTTCTGAGCAGCCACAACATGGACGTAGTCCAGGACGTCTGCAAGCGTGTGATCATAATGACCGCGGGCCGTGTGGTTGCTGACGACTCCATCGAGCACCTGATGGGGCTCTTCAAGACCAGGGCATACCGCCTTGTCCTGCGCGGCCCGGCGCCCGAAGGGCTCGAGGCTGGCCTTGCGGCGCATTTCCCCGGGCTCGAGGTACAAAGCACGCCCCATATGACCCAGGTGCGGCTGCGCCTGCCGGAACCGAACGACATCTACATGCTAATGGATCTCTTGCGCGACGCGGGCGCGACGATCGAAGAAATCTCGCAGGAAGAGCCGGATCTTGAGAAGATCTTCCTCGAGATCGTCCGAAAGGAGAGGGAGAATCAGTGCAACTCGCGCATACCCTGACGGCGGTGGCCCGCCGTAATATCACCATGATGAAGCGATACCTGTTCAACACGGTGTCCGCTCTGATATCCGTCTATATGGTCTTCTGCCTGGCGTTCTTCGGCATGAAAGCGTTCGCTGCCGCATCGGCGTCGCGCGCCCTCGATGGAACGTTCGAGGGAACGATCGTGGGCTTTTTCGTATGGACCCTCGCGATCTTTGGTTACTCAGGTCTTTCGTGGGAGCTTATCAACGAAGCGCAGACGGGCACGCTCGAGCAGCTCTATCTTTCTCCCGCCGGGTTCAAGTGGGTGTGCACATTCAACCTGATGGTCGACTTCCTCGTAAACGTGGCCGCAGCCGTTGTTTTCCTCTTCGCTATGATGGCCACCACCGGCCGGTGGCTCAACCTGGACGTCGCGAGCATCGCGCCGCTCCTCATCGTGACGGTGCTTGGGGCGTACGGCGCAGGCTTCGCCCTGGGCGGGCTCGCGCTCGTGTTCAAGAGGATACAAGCCTTCTTCCAGATCGTCCAGTTCGCGTTCATCGGGTGCCTCGTCATTCCATGGCGCATACCGTGGGCAAGGTTCCTTCCGCTCTCCATGGGAAACGGCCTTATCTACAGAGTTATGGCGGAAGGGAAGCGCCTGTGGGAGCTGCCGGCGGCAGACGTGCTGACCGCCCTTGCCGTGGGAGCCGCTTACCTCGCCGTCGGGCTCGCGGTTTTCTCGACGTGCGAGAGAGCAGCGAAAGCGCGCGGCCTCCTCGGCCACTATTAGTGCTGCTGTCCGTCGGTTGAACGTTGCACGAAATCCGCGATCTCGCGGATGAACCGTTCCAGGTCAGGGAGGCCGCTCTCCATGATGGCGTATAGCTCCTCGTTTGACACATCGTGGTATAGATGAACCAACCTGTTTCGATACCCGGCCATCTGCACGAGGATTTCCGACAGCGACTTGCTGACCACGCCGCGGTCGCCGAGTCCCCGAGCTATTGACTTGTATTCGCCCGCAAGGCTCACGCCGCCAGTTTTCGCGAGGATGTGCCGCCCTATGTCGAAGACCGCCTCCAGGGACCGCCGTAGATAGCTCTCCGCGGCGGCTGGTTTGTCCGGATCGGCGAGAAACTCGTCGCGCGACAGCCTCCTGATAACCTTCATGCGAGCGACATAGCCGCCCAGCATGTCCAGCTTTTCCATCACTCTTCTGGCGTCGATCACGCCCTCACCTCGCCCTCTCTTTCTCTCAAGATCGAGTGTTCTTCGCGCGCCGCCAAGTCAGCGGTCCTCTCGCGGAGGTAGGTTTCCAGCACATAACGGAAATCAGCGGCTTTCCTGGCGACCATCTCTTCGTAGTCGTTGCGAAAGTCCGCCGACGCCTCGTACACGCATATCCCTCTGACAGCCTGGAACTGGAATACCGAATGGTTCTCCTGAAGCAGGACGAGGTCGAGCTCATTCGGGACAAAGAGGTCAACCATCGAGCCGTAAAGCCTGGAGTGCAAGAGGTGAAGCTGGCCAGTCCGCGCCAGGTGGTCGAAGTCAAGCAGGACCACGCCCACGTCTATGTCTGTTAAGGGATCCTCGATGTGAACTCGCCCGCCCAGCAGCATCTGGTAGGCGTTCTCGGCCTGCGACCCGAAGAGGTAGCAGAGGCCTACCCCGTTCCTCTCGCATATCTGCCTGAGCGTCTCAATCTTATCTGCTCCTCCGAGTAAAGACCGTGACTCGTCGCTCATCCCTGGCGCAGTCGGCTCCTTCCTTCAACAATGTGCGAAGCGAGACACTGCGTGGACCTCGTCCCTGAAGCCATTATACCACGGCTGGTGAAGCCTACCACCCGGTACCTGCCTGCGACTGCCTACGACCGTAGGCCGACCACCCACTTGCCGCCGAAACGGGAGACGAGGTCGTCCCACGTCAGCCCGGCGGCGGCGAGGATCTCGGCCTCGAGGGCCTTGCTCGGGGAAAGCGACGCCGTGAGGAGGTCCGTTATGTCGGCACGCCTCTCGTGAAGGTCCGCAAACCGCTCATCCACCGTGACCAGCCTGCGGGTGACGATCTTGTCCGCGTAGAAGACGACCTTTTCCTCCCAGTTGCGGGGGTAGTCGTCCACGCTGATGATAGAGTCAAGTATGTGCCTGGCGACTATTCCCGCAAGCCCCGGCAGGCCTTCGGCCCGCACGATCTCGGCTGACGCCTCCGCGTGGTTGCGCGCGCCGCGCCGCACGTGCCGGGGGGATTTTCCTACATCGTGGAGGAGTGCTCCTGCCACTACTCGCTCCAGGTTGACGTCCTCCCCACGCTCGACGAGTCGCGCAGCGATGAACCTTGCTACCTCGGCGACCTTGACGGAGTGCTCGATAACGCCGTCAGGCAGCGCGTACCGGCGGAGGATTCTCATGCACAGTGCTACGGCGCCACCGCCGAGGGCGTCCGCGCTCAAGGCGCCCTCGGCACCCACCGCGCCCTCGCTCCTGGCCTCGCTTCCTAGGCCCGCCCCATCGGCGGCGCTCCTGCCTTCGGCGCCTGCTGCTCCGGCGACGACGCCCCGGCCACCGCGGCCGTCGGCGTCCGCATCGCCGGCGATGCTGGCACTGCCAGTAGCCGCCACTCCTTGTGGCTCTGCATCACATGAACGACGTCCCGATCTCACACGATGCCCGTCCTTTCATGCACAGTCATGGACGGTGCCCCATGTCTCGCGCTCGCCAGGCGCAGAGGGCGAGTCTTGGCGGGCACGCCTAAACACAAGTATAGCATAGGGCGCATGCCATAGGAGTACGCGCTCGTTGTCACGTCCAACTATGTTATCGACGAAACCATCACGTGGCTACGTTACCATGTGAGCCACAAGGCCGCTGGGGCCTTTCGCGAGACCCTGACCGAGGCGCGAGCAGCGCACGGACTTACACGTTGAGTGGGTGTCCGAGCGAATCGAGGGCGAAGCCTGGGATATCTTTCTGAAGTACGCCGACCACGAGCTATCCTTCACCGATTGCACCAGCGCTGTCATCGGCCGGGAGCTTGGGCTCGTTCTGTGGGCCTATAACCGTGACTTCGCCGCGCTGGGGCTCCAGCTTGTTGGGTAGACCCCGGGCGTACCGGCTGTTCTGCAGGTACGCGTGGGCGGTGGCCGCGGAAAGCGTAGCCTCCCTGGGCAAGCGAGCTGTCCTTGCTATCGCTTCTTCCAGGTCAGCCTTAACACGTAACCTCCCTGGGCGTGCCGACCGGCCAAGCACCGGCGAACACCACCGCCGCCCGCACCGGTGCCAGCACCGGTGCACTGCCGGCGCCGACACTGGCGCCGGCGCCACGGCGAACACCACGAACCCCGGCAACTGCCAGTTTGGTCGAGCGCGGCGACGGCTATGAGGCGACTCAACCGAGTTGCGTTGCCACGATGTGGGAAAGATCAAGAAAAGAGGCAGCGCGGAGTCCACTGACACCCACGCTCGCAGCTGCTCGCAATCCTGCCGCGCGGCCGCGCCTCTTCGCATTCGCTTCCCCTTGACACGCGTATGGCGCGGGCGTACAGTACTAGTTGAAAATGATGTTCAGTTAGAGGGGCAATGGAAGTGATCAACCTGGAAAGGCTCGAACAACAACTAAAGGCTCGTGGCTGCAAGCTGACCCGGCAGCGACGTGCGGTGCTCGGCGTTGTCGCCAAGACCGAGGGGCGGCTCGACGCGGCCCGAGTATGCGAAGACGCAAGAGCTGAATGCCCTGAGATCGGCCTCACCACGGTGTACCGCACCCTCGACATCCTCGCGGACCTCGGCGCCCTCAGACGCCTGCATCTGCCTGACGGGTGCAGCAGTTACGCCACGGCGTCCCCCGGGCACCGCCACCATCTCATTTGCGTGGGGTGCGGCAGGGCCGTGGAGTTCGAGGGCTGCGACCTCACAGCCCTGGTTGATTCCGTAGCTTCGCGGACAGGCTTCGAGATCGAAGACCATTGGTTGCAACTCCTGGGAAGGTGTCCGGCATGTCAAGAAAGACGCCTCTAAATGAGAGTGCAGAGACTCTCCTGACTTTAGCCCCTGTCCTTGTCGTCGCGACTGTGCTGGCGGTAATGCTTTCTGTGCCTATGGGCTCCCGCACCGTACTCGAGCCGTTATGCGAGGCGGCTTCAGGCAACACGGCGGCCGCCGACGCGGGCAAAGTGCGAGTCGTCGTGAGCATCCTGCCGCAGGCTTATTTCGTGGAGCGCATCGGCGGCGACAGGGTGGACGTGTCGGTCATGGTCCCACCAGGGGCGAGCCCACATACATACGAGCCAACGGCCAGCCAGATGCGTGACCTCGCCCGCGCGCGGATGTATGTGCGCATCCGCGTCCACTTCGAGGAAGCGTGGATGCCGCGCATCGCCGCGGCCAACAAGAACATGCTGATCGTGGACTCGACCTCGGGAATCGCGCTTTCACGCGACGACGACCCCCACGTGTGGCTGTCCCCGAAGCTCGTGCGCGTCCAGGCCGAGCACATCTATCGCGGGCTTGTGAAGGTCGACTCGGCCAGCCGCGAGGTCTACGAGCGCAATAAGGAAGCGTTCCTCCGGGAACTGGACGCCCTGGACGAAGAGCTTGCCAGGGTCCTGGCGCCCGTGAGAGGCAAGCGCTTCATGGTGCTGCACCCCGCCTGGGGCTATTTCGCCAGGGACTACGGACTTGAGGAGCTGCCCATAGAGCTCGAGGGCAAGGAGCCAAGTGCGAGAGAGCTGGCGGCGCTCGTTGAGGCTGCAAAGGCGAATCGGGTAGAGGTCGTTTTCGTACAGCCTCAGATGAA
Organism: Bacillota bacterium; assembly: GCA_012516125.1. Lineage (GTDB taxonomy): Bacteria > Bacillota > SHA-98 > UBA4971 > UBA4971 > UBA6256. The sequence continues at coordinate 13,514 of JAAYXB010000045.1, forward strand.
CCCAAGGGCGGCCGAGGTGCTCGCGCGACAGATCGGCGCCCGCGTGGTGACCGTGGACCCGCTTGCGCGGGACTGGGCGGCGAACCTTCGCACCGTGGCGCGGACCCTCGCCGAGGCGCTGGGCGCCGGAAACGCCGACGGGCGAACGGACGCTCACTTAGCTACCGGTCCCCCGCATGGGATGGTGACACTCTGAATGCGCAATACGCACATCGATGCAAACGCAACCGATGAAGTGATCCGCCTTGAGAATGTCTGGGTCCAGTACGACGGCGTCCCCGTCCTGGAGGACGTCAACCTCGTCGTTCGCGAAGGGGATTTCATCGGGGTCATCGGCCCCAACGGCGGCGGCAAGACCACGCTCCTCAGGACCATCCTCGGGCTTACGAAACCCAGCCGCGGGAGCGTGACGGTGCTGGGAACAAGCCCGCTAAAAGGGCGCAGGTTCGTCGGGTACGTGCCGCAATATTCGTCGTTTGACCGGGACTTCCCTGCCAGCGCCTGGGACGTTGTGCTCATGGGGCGGCTGGGGCATACGGGTTGCTTCAGGAGGTACACGGAAGAAGACCGGGCGGTCGCCACCGCAGCGCTCAGGGCCGTGGAGATGCTCGACCTAAAGGATCGGCAGATAGGCCGCCTCTCCTGGGGACAGAGGCAGCGGATCCTCATAGCGAGGGCGCTCGCCGCCGAGCCGAAGGCACTCCTGCTGGACGAGCCCGCCGCGGCCCTCGACAGCCAGATCGAGGCAGGGCTCTACGACCTCCTGCGCGCCCTGAACGAGAAGGTGACCATCGTGATGGTGTCCCACGACATCGGGGTCATCTCAACTTATGTGAAGTCCATCGCGTGCCTCAACCGCAGGCTTGTATACCACAATTCCAGGGAGATCACCCGCGACATGCTGAGTGTGGCGTACGAGTGCCCCGTGGACCTCATCGCGCACGGGCTTGCGCACCGGGTCCTGGACACGCACGAGGAGGTCGCAGATATGACGCGCGGAGCCGTCTCGGCGAATACGCACGGAGCCATGTCCAACACTTACGAGGAGGTCCGTGAATGATGTTGCAGGTCCTCCAATACGAGTTCATGCGGAACGCCCTCGCCGCGGGCATCCTCGTCAGCGTGGCCTGTGGGATAATGGGCACCTACGTCGTGGTGAACAGGATCGTCTTCCTGGCCGGTGGGATCTCGCACGCAGCGTATGGCGGGATTGGTCTCGGAATCTTCCTTGGCGCGAGCCCGGTCGCCGGGGCCGTGTCGTTCAGCCTCGCGGCCGCCCTGGCCATGGGCGTCGTGAGCAGGCGGGCGCGGCAGGGCGTGGACATCGCCATCGGCATCATGTGGGCGATGGGGATGGCCCTCGGCATAATCCTCATCGATATGACGCCCGGTTACTCGGCGGATCTCATGAGCTATCTCTTCGGCAGCATACTTGCGGTCCCGGGCAGCGATATCGCTCTCATGGGCGCGCTCGATGCCGTCATAATCCTGGCCGTGGCCGTCCTCTACAAGGAACTCCTCGCCGTCTCGTTCGACGAGGAGTTCGCCTCGGTGCTGGGCGTGCCTGTGGAGCGGCTGTACCTCCTGCTTCTCGGCCTCGTCGCCCTCACGGCCGTCATGGCCATGCGGGTCGTGGGCCTCATCCTGACGATAGCCCTTCTAACAATCCCGGCGGCCGTCAGCCGCCAGTTCACCGCCCATCTGGGCAAGATGATGGCGCTCTCATGCCTCCTCGGGGCCGCGTTCACCCTCGCAGGCCTGTGGCTCTCGTACGCCTTTGACCTCACCCCTGGGGCCACGATCGTCATGGTCTCCGGCGCCGCCTTCGCGCTCTCCTCGCTGTGCCGAGGCCTCAGACACCGAAAACCCGCTACGGCGGCGCCCGCCGCACCGTCGTCACGCCCGGCGTAGCCTCGCAGACGCATGGCCCTCCGTTATGCTCCACTATTACAGGAGGATTCCAGCGTCTTGTGACGAATCGCACACGTTAAGCGTATACCCAGGCATGTTAAGCAGAGGATCCCATGAAGAAGCCTTGCGTGTGGGCCGTCATCGCGGTTGTCTTGGCAACCTAGCTGTTACTGGCAGGCGCGGCGTTGCCGTTGGGTAAATCCCAAGCACTCGCGGCGCCACTGAAGCGAGCCAGGGCGGAGCGACAAGGCAGCTACCTGGGACGGAAGGGACCGGAGGGACGGGAGAGGCGGGAGAGACGGGAGAGACGGGAGAGACGGGAGGAGCGGGGGCATAGGTGGTAGGCCGATTTCCGTCTCATGTGCTCGTGTGCCGCCCTGCCGGGCGTCGGAGGACGCGAAATACGATGCAGACGATGCGAAAGGACTTGTTAGCCGTGACGAGGACGCGTTCCACGACGATGCGACACGAAACGACTCAACATGCAATGATGCAGCACACGAGGGATGCCCGGCAGCCCGCCGCGCTTGCGGCGATCCTTTTCACGACCGTCGTGTGGGGACTGTCCTTCATCAGCACCAAGACCCTCCTTGTAGCAGGCCTCACGCCCGTTCAGGTAGCATTCGCAAGGTTCGTGATAGCGAGTGCGATCTTCCTGGTGGTGTATACCATGCAACGGGGCGTCCGGCAGGCGGCGGGCGGGCGGCAGAGGCAGAGGCAGAGGCAGAGGCAGATGGGCTTCAGAGAGGATATCTCGACCGTGCCTTCAGCCATTGCTAGCGTCAAGGACGGGGACGGGGACGGGGACGGGGCCGATAGTGAACGTGAGCTCCTGTGTGAGCAGCCCGCGTGCGCGTCCGCGCCCGGAAGCTGGACGCGACCTGGATTTGTGGCACCCAATACTATCCAAATGCTGATCGGCGGGATCCTCGGCGTGCCTGTCTACTTCATGCTCGAGAACGGCGGTCTCCGCCTGACCTCGGCCAGCACGGCCTCGCTCATCACCGGGACCGTGCCAGTCATCAACGCACTTGCAGTGGTCGTGCTCTTGCGCAGCAGGGTTACTGCCCTGCAGTGGGCGGGCATCGCCATGTCGTGCGCAGGCGTCTATGCGGTTGCCCAGGCCGACCTGGCCTCATCGCTGTCGGGCCAGGCAATGCTGGGAAACGTCCTGGTGTTCCTCTCGGCGTGCGCCTGGGTGGCGTATACGATGATCAACAAACCGCTCCTGCATCGCTACGACAACCTTGCACTGAATACGTATCAGACCGTGGTGGGCACGCTGTTCTTGTTGCCTGTGGCGCTCCACGACGGACTACCTGTTGCGACGTGGGACTTGAAAGTGTGGCTCAACATCCTCTACCTCGGCGCCATATGCTCGGCGTTGGCCTACATCCTTTACCTGTTTGCCCTCAAGCACCTCGGGTCGACGGTGGTCACAAGCTGCCTGAACCTGGTGCCGTTCTTCGGAGTGCTTGGCGGCGCCATACTCCTCGGGGAGCCTCTGTCGTGGATGAAGTGCCTCGGAGGGCTGCTGGCGATAATAGGCGTATACCTGGTAACCATCCAGAACGCCAGCCCGAAAGCTCTATCTCCGGGCACGGCTGCCGGAGGGATGGCCTCAGCACGGCGCGACACCGGGCCGGGCTGCGCGGGGGAATGAGGCCGCAGGGCCGCCGGACGGACACCCGCGCCGCCCCCGGGCTGCCGGGCGCTGCCGCGTTGCCGTGCTGCCGCGCGTTCGGCTTGACACCGGCGCGCCTCTTGTGATAGCATACAAAGTGCCTGCAAGAATGCTGATAGAGGTTGCGCTCCCATCGTCTAGGGGCCTAGGACACCGCCCTTTCAAGGCGGCGACGCGGATTCGAATTCCGCTGGGAGCGCCATTGTTTTGTACGCGTACCGAGGCCGAAGCCCCTCTTGCCTTTTGAGGCGGTCTGGGGTATAATAACTTTGCGCCGGTGAACAGGCGGCACGACCGTCACCGTTCAAGTGGTCGCTTAGCTCAGTCGGTTAGAGCGCTACGCTCACATCGTAGAGGTCGCTGGTTCGAGTCCAGCAGCGACCACCATTTTTCACTCACTTGCGGCCTATCGAGAGCGCTGGAGCGTCAAATGACGGTTGACGCGGGTCGGCGAGCGGGATATACTACAAGTGGGTAGGTAGCGTTAACAGAATACCGGAGCGAGAATACCGGAGCGTTCGACGAGCGGATGTGGCTCAGTGGTAGAGCATCGGCTTCCCAAGCCGAGGATCGCGGGTTCGAATCCCGTCATCCGCTCCATTTTCATGTCCCGGAGGCACGTCCCGAAGGCCGCTCACATCTTCGCTTGCCGTGAACCTCACATTAAGCAACCTCGCATCAAGCTCGCATCAAGCAGGAATCAGGTTTTCAAAGAGAGCATCTATACCGATGCTGAGATCGGGCAGCACTCGAGAGATAATCGCCTTCCCCGTTCCATATACGCCATCCGTGACCAGGGTCGCCCCGCCTCCTGACAGGGTCTGGGATTCGCCACACCCTTCAGTGAGCACAAGAACCTCAACCGTCCCGGCGTCCGGGTCCACGAGCCAGCATTCCCTTATCCCGTAAGCCGAATAGATCTGTCGTTTGGCCTCCCGGTCATACCTCGCGGTAGCAGGCGACAGCACCTCCACCACGAGATCAGGAGATCCATGGATACAAGCCTGCGTGACAATTGCGATGCGGGCCTGGGACACGAAGACGACGTCAGGCTGTACCACGTCTTCATCAGAGAGAACCACGTCTACAGGGGCCGGGAGCGCTACTCCGAGATTGCCCTGCTTTACGTGAGCGCGGATGGCTTCGACAAGGCGTGCGACGACCTCCTGGTGAGATGGAGTGGGCGCCGGCACCATAAAGAGCACCCCCCGAAGGAGTTCGTACCTATGTGTATCTTCGAGTCGGACGTAGCTACCATAGGTGAAGCCCCGAGCCACCTCGCGGACCTCGAGGGGCTGATGGTCCGAACTGCTTTGGTACACTGGCCCCCCTCCTTCGCGGACGCATGGCTACATTTAGTCGCTATACCAGTTTATGACATGTCGCCGCGTATGTCAAGTCTTTGTCCCTCCTATCGCTCCCCCTGAGAAGGGTTTTGCGGACCGGCTGGCACCAGTTGTTCCGGACTCATCAGCAGGTTACATCAACCGTTCTGGTCCCCGCCCTCACCTCGGGGGCTGGCGGCTGCCAAGAGTTCGCACATCCTGCGTGCCGCAAACCGCACCGCTGGACAGCACCTCTCGGAGTGAGCGTACTCCTTGTATTTCCTCTGCCCTTCCTCCGTGAGGAAATCCACGCCGGAGATGTCCTTGCACATAACCGTCCCAAACCTCCCGACGAACTCGTCGACGAAGCGTCCCATCGTGTTGTAGGAAGGGTCCCTTGCCTCGGACGCGCTCATGCGCCCCAACAGCAGACCAACCGCCACCGCCGCGCCGCTCACGGCCCCGCACGTGTAGCCTCTCCGCGATATCCCGCCACCGAAAGCCGTAGCCACCGCGGGCAGGCGGTCGTGCTCTATTCCAAGTACCTCGCATACCGCCTTTAGCGTGGCCTCGGCGCAATTGAACCCTCCATCGAAGTAGGACACAGCAAGTTCGCCCGCATCTACCTTCCCACACGCCATCTGGAACCCTCCTTGTCTTGGTTCAGTCCTGGTGCAGTCTTGAGGCCTCGTCCCGGTTTGCCCCTGAACCACCAGGCTGCAAGGTTCCTCCTGTGAGACTTATTTCTCGCCGCCTGCCGGATTCCTGCTTCCAGCCAACTCTATCTGCGGCGGCTACGTGAGAGCGATCCTGGTTTGCGAGAAGGTGCTCGTATTATCATTTGTGGCGGAGGCGGAGCGAAGGAGCGCACTGCCAGAACGTATATTCACCCAAACAGGTGATTGCACGCTCATCGGGAGGCGATGTATTATGGCAGTGGGGCAGGGATGATACGGGGTTGCGCGGGTCGCAGAGGAAAAAGGGCGCAGAGTGTGGACGCTCATCACGCAGAATCCTCGGTGCAGCCTCGATTCACGAAAGTTGGCCGACTGCGTCTGTTGGGGAGGGACATGATCCTGGAAGGTAGGGCTATGGTATAATATTTCTTGGTACTGACAAAGGGGGGCGGCGTGTGGGTTCAGTAGTGCACAGATTGCCGCTTTCTGGCGAAACCAGCAATGCGGAGTACACCACCAAGGGCTCGAGGAAGCGGCATAAGATCTGTTTCGGCTGGTACGGTGGTAAGTACAACCACCCCAACTGGCTACTGCCGCTCCTTCCTACCGCACATCATTACTGCGAGCCGTTCGGAGGATCGGCCGCCGTTCTTCTCAACAGAGAGCCGTCGCCGGTGGAGACATATAACGATTTGGATGGTGAGGTTGTCAACTTCTTCCGGGTTCTTCGCGATAAGACCGACGAGCTCATCAAGGCTATTGCGCTGACGCCATTCTCGCGAGAAGAATTTCGCCTGGCAGTCCAGGCTTCACCAGACAATCTGTCAGATCTGGAGAGAGCAAGACGCTTCTTCGTCAGGGCGAGACAGGTCAGGACAGGGCTCGCACAAACAGCGTCCCTCGGCCGCTGGGCAAACTGCAAGAGAACAAGCCGCGCTGGGATGTCCGGCGCTGTATCGAGATGGCTCGGTAGCGTCGAAGGCCAGCCCGAGATCGCTGAAAGGCTTCTCCGCGTGCAGATCGAAAACCGCCCGGCAATTGAGGTTATCAACTTGTACGACGACGTAGATACTTTGTTCTACTGTGACCCGCCCTATCCCCACGAGTCGCGCGGCGACGCGAAGGCGTACAGGTTCGAGATGACAGAAGATGAGCATCGAGAGCTCGCGAGAGTCCTGAGAAGCGTAAGAGGCAAAGTCGCAGTATCGGGTTACCGCTGCCCGCTGATGGATGAACTCTACGCCGGATGGCGCTGCGTCGAGGCTCCCACCAAGAACTGCCACTCCGTCAAGAAGCCGAGGAGAGAAGCCTTATGGATGAATTACTGATTATCAGAGATTGCGCGAAGCCTCCTCTCGATTACGCGGAGAGCAGGTGAAATCATGAGCCCTGCTGAATTCGAAGCGCGCTGCCGCGGCATCATGTCGCAGGCGTGGGAAGAAATCCTTTCCGGTCCGAACCACATTTGTGTCCCCGGGGCAAGGCAGGGCATCATACGACTGTTATGTTTCATTCGCCTTGGGGGCGCGGCAAGATCCGGCCGCGAAGGCGAGTTCGGTGAGAAGGATTCTCTGTGAAACACATAGGCATGTACAGGGATCTCTGGGAGAAGGGCGAACTCGGCGCCCGCAAGGACCAGGCCTGGCAGAGGCTTCGGGTCTGCGACCTCTGCGCCCACGAGTGCAGCGTTGACAGGCTCGCCGGGAAGCGCGGCGTCTGCAAGTCTGACGACACCGTGCAGATATCCAGCTACGGCCCGCACTTCGGTGAGGAGGACCCGCTCGTGGGCACTCACGGCTCGGGCACGATCTTCTTCACCGGCTGCAACCTTCGTTGCGTCTTCTGCCAGAACTGGGACATAAGCCAGATGCGGGTGGGCCACACCGTTTCCGTCTCAGAGCTTGCGGACATAATGGTCGAGCTCCAGGATATGCGCTGCCATAACATCAACTTCGTGACCCCCACCCACTACATGCCGCACATCCTGGCCGCCCTTGTCATCGCCTGCGAGCGCGGTCTGGAAGTGCCGCTCGTATATAACTGCGGCGGTTACGAGTCCCTCGCCGCGCTCAAGCTCCTCGACGGGGTCATCGACATCTACATGCCCGACGTGAAATACGCCGACCCCGACACAGGCCTGCGCTACTCGCGCGCGAAGGACTACCCCAGGGTCGTGAAGGCAGCACTAAAGGAGATGCACCGCCAGGTGGGGGACCTCCAAATCGACGAGGACGGCATCGCATGGCGCGGCCTTCTCGTCCGGCATTTGGTGCTGCCCGGAGGGCTCGCCGGGACGGCCGAGATCGTCCGGTTCATCGCCGAGGAGATCTCGTCCGACACATACATCAACATCATGGCCCAGTACCGACCCGAGTACCGCGCCTGGGAGCACCCGCCCCTCGACCGCCCGATAACGAGGCAGGAGTACCAGGAAGCAGTGCGCCTTGCCCACGAAGCAGGCCTCCATCGCCTCGCCCGTTAGGCGCGGGTTTACGAGTTCGCGTTCCCGGAGGGTTGCCAGCAGGTTCCGGGTTATCGGTTGCGCCCGAGGGTTCCCGCCCTGCCCCGACCCTAAGTGAGGGTGCGTTAATTCTCGCCCCTCTCCCAGTAGTTGCCGGGTTGCCGGTGTTGCACTCTCTCTTTGGGTCACCGGCAACCCCTCCCAAAAGTCGGGAGCATTTCTGCACCCTCACTTAGCACCCCGCACCCGCACCGATGCCCAGAGCCCGCAGAAGCATCACGCAGCCTATACCGACCACAACGGAAAGGAGCAGGCTCCTGGTCCGCGCTGCCACGATCAGCGTGGGCACCGAAGCCATGAGGTAGACGTTCCCGCTGTGGAGCGCCAGCTTGCCGTCGGCGACGAGGACGCTCGGCGCGGCAAGCGACGCAAGCACGGCCACTGCCACATACGAAAGCCACGTCCTGACCCATGCCGGCATCTGCTTGCGCGATAAGGCCAGAAGCGGCACCGCACGCGACAAATATGTTACAACAAACATGCCCACCACCATCGCGATTATGGCCGGCCTTACACTCAATGCGCACACACCGCCTTACCGAGCCTTACTACACTGTACCACATCTTACCAGCGCCCGTCCCCGCAGCTAAGGCCCCCGTCGTTCAGCGGGTCCCCTGAGTGAGAGTGCAGAAATGCTCCCGGTTCTTGGAGGGGTTGCCGGTAACCCAGAGAGAGTGCTGCAACACCGGCAACCTACCAGTGGCTGGCAAACGGGGGACTAACCAACCCTCCATAAGGGTTATTGACCCCCGGGATTATGGACCCCGCGGCTCCGCCCGGCGTCTATCCAACGCGGCTCCGACCGAAGCCGCAACAATCGTCGCCACCACCGTAGCCCATGCGCGGAGCGGAGTTGCCGCCACGGCAACCGCCAGCGCGCCCGCCACCACGGCCACCAGCAGCGCCACGCGGCTGCTCACCTGCATCACCAGGAGGCAGATGAACATCGCGGGTAACGCGAAGTCGATCCCCAGCCTTGCTCCGTCCCCCACCGTGGACCCGAGCGCTGCTCCGACGAACGAGCTTGCGACCCACGCCGCGTACGACACGAAGTTGAGCCCGGCCACCTCACTCCAGTCCGCGGGCTCGTCTGCCGGGAACCTGCCCACCGCAACTCCGAACGTCTCATCCGTTATCCCGAATGAGAGGACCGCCAGCACGGGCCGAGAGAGGTGCCTCAGCCTGGATAGAAGGGACATGCTGAAAAGCACGTGGCGCAGGTTCACAAGAAGCGTCGTGCTCACCACCCCAACCGCCGTCGCGCCGGAGGACACCAGGCCACACGCAATGAACTGGGCGGAACCCGCGAAGACCAGCACCGACATTAGCGTTGCCTCGGCCGGCGAAAGCCCGGAGTGGCGGGCTATCACTCCGTAGGCAAGCCCGATGGGCACGTATCCCACGACCACCGGAACTCCAAGCCTCGCCCCTCGCATGAATCTTACGATCGATCCACTGGTATCCCGTTTCCTACCGCGTGCCATGCTCCCTGCTTTGCTCCCCATAATAAGGGCTCCTTACTTTCACGTGCTTTTGGGATACTCCGCGCTTGCCGCGAAAGATCTCTCTCCATCTTCCTCTACGGCGGCGGCTGTCGATGGCACTATATCTTCGCCGTAGCTGCCCGTTTTCCTCCCGCCAGGCAGCGGCCCACGCACAGCCTCCGCCCCCCGTCGCCGCCGACCCACTATGCCCACCCGCAATCTGCCCAATGCGGAGCCGCGCCCTGTCCGATGCGGCGGCGAAGGGTGCCACGTCCACGGCAGTCGGATTCCGCGCTGGACCCGCCGGCACTTTACCAAGGGCGGGAGCATACAGTGAACTGGCAGGGGTGCAACGAAATGAAGCCCGTCAGGAGGTGATTTCGTATGGCTGACGAGGAACGCGGGGACCGCGCGTATCTCCAGCCACCTTACAGGATCCCGCCTCGGGAGCGGGATGAGATCCTTGCTGGACTCAACCTCGACCTCATGTGGGAATACGCCGCCATGATACAGTACATACAGCACGCGAGCTTGCTCACCGGGCCGGAGTATGTGGCCGTGATCGAGGAGGAGTTGCAGCATGCGCAGGACGAGCACGAGCACAGCGTCATACTGGCCGACCTGATTCAGTACCTCGGCGGCATTCCGACCGTGCAGGTTGCCGAGCGAGCGACATCCCTCGATAACGCGACCATGATCGCCCAGGACCTCCAGGCCGAGTACGAGGCCATAGGCCGGTATCTCACACGTATCCCGCAGCTAGAGGCCGTGGGCCTGTACGATTCGGCGCAGAAGATTCGCAACATCGTCGTGGTCGAGCAGAACCACGCCATAGACCTGGAGAAAGCTCTTGGGATCCGACGCGCAGGCCAGCCATAGGCCGTGGGAGGACTCAGGTTGCCAGGGTTCCGTGCGCCGTGCGCCGGGCGCCTGGTCTCAGCAGCTGCGGCGCCCCGTCTGTCCGCAGGCCCGGCCGCGGACTAAGTATGAGGTCATTAGTTTTCTCTCGTTTTCCGAGGTCTTGGGTTGCCGGTGATTGCACGAGGGGTGTCAAAATCCGGCCACTGACCAGACCGGCCGGATTTTGGCGAAGCGCACCCCGCTTGGGGCGCCGTCCCCGAGTGCAACACCGGCAACCCTGCACGGCGCGTGTGCTCCCTGGAACCGGCGATTACTTATGGCGATCTACTTAGATTCCCGCGCTCCTTTACCCGTTACCCCTCAGAATGTCTTACCGAGAACGAGGGTCTGGGTCCTTTCCTTCCCCAAGGGCGGGGCTTGCGGCGGCTCTCACCTTTGCTCGACAGTGCGCACGGGTCCGGAGCCAAGCCCGGCGCCGCGCTAAAAGACTTCACCGAGAACGAGAGTCTGCGTCCTCTCCCTGCCGATCGAGACGATCAGGATTGGCGTGCCCGCCAGCTCGGCCATGCGGGTCAGGTACGCTTTGGCGTTAGCCGGGAGGTCTTCGTACTTCTGGACGGCACACGAGCCCTCGGGCCATCCGGGAAGCTCCTCGTAGACAGGCTCGCACTCAGCAAACACGGCCTGGTTCGCAGGGAAGTCGCGCAGAATCTGGCCTCTGTACCTGTACGCCGTGCACACCCGCACCATCGGAAAGCCCGAAAGGGTATCGAGGTGCGTAACGGCGATGCCATCAAGGCCGTTCACGCGTACGGCGTGCCGTACAATGACAGCGTCAAACCAGCCGCAGCGCCTCGGCCGCCCGGTGACCGTGCCGTACTCCTGTCCACGCTCGCGGATCCTCTCGCCTGTTTCGTCTTTGAGCTCCGTGGGCATGGGGCCCGCACCGACCCGGCTGGTGTACGCCTTCGTGACCCCGATGACCTTCGTAATCTTCCTCGGGCCGACCCCCGTGCCAGGCGCAATGCCGCCGGCGGTGGGCGACGATGAGGTCACAAACGGGTACGTGCCGTGATCCACGTCGAGCATCGTGCCCTGGGCGCCCTCGAAGAGCACGTTCTTGCCGCTGTCAATAGCGTCGTTCAGCAGCACTGAAGTATCGGTAACATGAGGCCTGATGCGCCCGGCGAGCTTTGAGGCCCAGTCCATGATCTCCTCTTTGGCGAAGCCCTTGGCTCCGTATACCCGCTCGATAACCCTGTTCTTGATGGGGAGCACCACATCAAGCCTTGCTGACAGCGCATCGCGGTTGACGAGATCCACGATTCTTATACCAAGCCTTGCGACCTTGTCGGTGTACGCGGGCCCGATGCCCCTGCCCGTTGCCCCTATGCGGGCCGCGCCTTTCTCCTCTTCCTCGAGTTTCTCGATGAGGATGTGGTAGGGCATGATGACATGAGCCTTCTCGCTGATCCGAAGGCCGTCGAGGCTGACGCCCTTCCCCTCCAGGTAGTCCATCTCTTCGACCAGCCAGGCGGGGTCAACAACCACCCCATTGCCGATGACGTTGATCTTTCCCGGGTAGAAAATGCCTGAAGGTATGAGCTTCAGCTTGAAGACCTCATTGCCGATCTGCACCGTGTGGCCGGCGTTGTTGCCTCCCGAGTAGCGCGCGACCACATGCGCGCGGCTGGCGAGCAGGTCGGTGACTTTTCCTTTTCCTTCGTCGCCCCATTGGGCTCCCACGATGGCTACTGCGGGCACGAAGCCCACCTCCCTCGATCGCTCTTCACAGGCTCAGCTTAAGGCTTCCTTAAGGCTTCGTTGGCTTAGGGCCTCGTCGGCCTGTTGCCTGTTCTGTTAGGTTTTCCCTCGCGCACGCCGGGTATGATATCAAAGCAGAAAGGTCGTGTCAACAAGACATCGGGCGCCCGTCAGATACCCCGGGGCCGCTCCGGCGCGAAAGACCCCGCGGTCCGCTGCGATCCGAGCCGAACCCGGGAGCCTGAGCCGCCTGGGGCGGCAGAGGGTTATTGCGCCTTCCGGAAGCGTTCGAGGTTCTCGAAGCGGGTATACTCCTTGTGCCACATGAGCTCGACGGACCCCGTCGGGCCGTTCCGCTGCTTCGCCACGATGATCTCGGCGATGTTCTTTTTCTGCGTGTTCTTGTTGTAATAGTCCTCCCGATAGATGAACGCCACCACGTCGGCAGAAGTTTCGATCTCCCCGCTCTCCTTGAGGTGGCTGAGCAGAGGTCGCCGCTCCGCTGCGGCCTCCACCGCCCGGCTGAGCTGGGCGAGGGCAACCACCGGCACCTTCAGTTCCCGGGCGAGAGATTTCAGCGACCGCGTGATCTCGGCGATCTCCTGCTGCCTGCTCTCGGCGCGGCCGCGCCCCTGGATGAGCTGGAGGTAGTCTATGACCACGAGCCCCAGGCCGTGCTCAGCCTTGAGTCTCCGTGATTTGGCCCTGATGTCGAGGGCCGTCAGGGAGGGGCTGTCGTCGATGAAGATGGGCGCCTCACTGAGCCGGCCCAGGCCGTATGACAGCCGTTTCCAGTCTTCGTCCACTAGTTGCCCCCTGCGCAACCTCTGCCCGTCTACTTTCGCCTCAGCGGACAGAAGGCGCATCGCCAGTTGCTCCCGGGACATCTCCAGGCTGAAGATGATCACGGGTATCTTCTCGTTCAACGCGGCGTGCGCTGCGATGTTCAGGGCGAAGCTGGTCTTCCCCATGGACGGCCTCGCCGCTATTATGATGAGATCGGAGGGTTGCAGCCCCGTGAGCATCGCGTCGAGGTCCGTAAACCCTGTCGGCACCCCGGTGACCTTCCCCTTGCTTTCGTACAGCTTCTCGATGCGCTCAAATGTATCAACCAGGACAGCCTTTATGTCTGCGACACCCTGCCTGCCGCGCTGCTGCGAGAGGGAGAAGATCATTTGCTCGGCCTGGTCCAGGGCAAGCTCGACATCTTCCGTACCCTCGTAGCCAAGGGAAGCTATAGCCGTGCCCGCCTTGACGAGCGCCCGGTACAGGGACTTTTCCTTGACGATTCTGGCGTAGTACTCGACGTTTGCCGCAGTCGGCACCACACTCGCCAGCGTCGTTATGTACGGTATCCCTCCAACCCGCTCGAGGGCCCCATGCCTGCGCAATTGCTCGGTGACCGTCACGAGGTCGATGGGCTCTCCCTTATCGTACATGCTGACTACGGTTTCGAAAATGACCCTGTGCGCGTCCTTGTAGAAGTCTTCTGCGCTGACGATGTCAAGAGCCTTGACGATGGCATCTTTCTCAAGAAGCATGGAGCCAATAGTTGCCTGCTCCGCCTCGGTGTTCTGAGGCGGGACTCGCTCCAGCCCAACTGCTGCCTCCATGCAGTTCGTACCTCCCGTATACGGAACCTGAGTGTTTCTATACTTCGATGATGATGGGCGCGGCCCGGCTCGAGCGCCTGCTGAGCCCGCTTCCAGCAATTACGGGGAGACCACTGGGACACTGGGACACTGGGACACTGGTGCGGACTCGTGGACCCCCGTTTGGCTCTGGGAGCAGGTGGTGCCCTGACCCAACCTTCTCAAGTAATATTATTGCCACAATTCGGGCGACAATATGGCCCCGGGCTCGTCCCCAGATGGGGCCGAGCAGGGCCCGTCCGTCCCGGCCCGTCCCCGCCGGGGCAAACAACTATGCCGTTGGCCCGCTGCAACGTGCACGGACGGCGCACTTGCGGCGTGCCTCCGTGAAATTCGGCGATCATAAACTGGTGCGAACTTATGAACTTATGGTGGGTCCGGACTTAGACCGCCGGTGCCGCCGGAGGCGCGCAGGGTCCCGCAAACCCGGTCCGCCCGTCCACCGTCACAGGGTTAGGTCCCTTGTTGATATCCTGTGCGTCGATATCCTGTGCGAGCTCGCTTTGGCTCTCGCACCAGCCAGAGCTCTTGAGGGTACCGCCCTCGAAAATGTGCGCGAGCACATCCTCGATTCGCTCGACCGGCACCACCTCGATCCCCCGCAGGTCAGGGGGGACGTCTTTTGCGTTCTCCAGGGGAACGATGACCTTTTTCATGCCGGCTTGCCGCGCACCGTAAATCTTCTCGAACACGCCTCCGACGCCCTTCACCCTGCCCTGGATGGATATCTCGCCCGTGATCGCCACGTCCTGTCTCACGGGCGTTCCTGTGACGGCGCTGAGGATGGCAACCAGTATCGCGCTCCCCGCGGACGGTCCATCTATGAGGCCGCCGCCCACCACGTTCACGTGGACGTCGTAGTCCGCGAGATCCCTCCCGGTGACCTTCCTGAAGACCGACGCCGCGTTGAACACCGAATCCTTCGCCATGCTTCCCGCTGTGTCGTTAAACCTGATCGTGCCTTTACCGCTCTCCCGGGCGGGGAACGCTATGGCCTCCATCTCGATGACGGTGCCCACGAAATCGCTCACCCCGAGGCCGAAGACATGCCCCACCTCGGCACGGTTCTGGGCCTTCACGAGGACGTACGGAGACATTCGGGCGCTCCGGATGACCTCCAGCACATGCTCCTTCGTGACCGTGAGCCTCCGCGGTTTCTCGCCGGCGCGGTATACCGCAAGGCCCACCGCGTCGGCCAGGATGGCTGTGGCCTTCCGCCCCTCGATTGTGTAGTCGCTGATTATGTCCGAGACCCCCGGTTCAAGCCTGACCTTCATGCGGCGCGCCGCGTCTTCCACGATCTGCTTGATGTGAGCGCAGGTCAGCGGCTCAAAGTACACCTCGGCTGTCCTGGACCTGATGGCCGGGTTTATAGTCGAGGGATCGCGGGTCGTCGCGCCGATGAGGACGAAATCGGCCGGGGCGCCGTCCTCGAAGAGCTTCTTGATGTACTTCGGCACGTGCGGGTCCGCCGGGTCATAGTACGACGAGTCGAAGTACACCCGCTTGTCCTCGAGGACCTTCAGGAGTTTGTTCAGAAGGATGGGATCCATCTCTCCTATCTCGTCAATGAAGAGCACGCCACCGTGAGCCTCGGTGACAAGACCCAGTTTCGGTTCGGGCACGCCGGTTTCGGCAAGGTCTCGCCTTGCCCCCTGGTAAATCGGATCATGCACCGACCCCAGGAGAGGGTTGGTGACCTCGCGCGGGTCCCAGCGCAGGGTCGCCCCATCCACCTCGACGAACTTCGCATTCCTGGCAAAGGGCGTAAACTTGAGCTTCTTGGCCTCCTCCAGGACCAGCCGGGCTACGGTGGTCTTGCCCACCCCCGGAGGACCATACAGTATCACGTGCTGCGGGAACGGCGACGCGATCTTGGAAAGGAGAGCCTGGATCGCGCGCTCCTGACCGACCACCTCACACAGGCGGCGCGGCCTCAATAGCTCCATGGCCGACCTCGCGAGCTTTCTCGCCTCCAGCTTCTCAAGCTCCGCGTATTTCTTCAGAGTGTGCGCATTGTCGGGCGGACCCTCCTCCTTGAGGATCTGCATCTTCACCTCGCGCACGTATTCCTCGTGCTTCTTGCGCATGCGCTCGGCGATGCGCTTTTCGAGCCTTCCCTCCACCTCACGCCTGGCGAGAATGTCCGCAATCTCGTCTTCAACTTCAGTTATCACGTCACGTATGTCTTTGCCCGGGGGGATCTCCTCGATGGTCGGGTCGTCGAACACCAGCCGCTCGAGGGCGATCACCCGGTCACGCAGAGCCTCGGACTTCATAAGCTCCAGTGCTTCCAGCTTCCCCGCCTTCAGCACCAGCTTGTCAGCGCCGTAGATGTGGGCAAGAACACCCATGAGCGCCGAGACCTGCCTCTGCAGCTCGTCTTCGGCGCTCCCGGACACCGCCGGCTGTGCGCTGAATCCTTTGAATATCTTTCCTATGATGCCATTCATCCACCCAGGTCCCCTTCCGACTGCGGCTCCACATCGACCACCACTCTCGCGGCTACTTGCGGATGGAGCCTTATCGGGATCGTATACGAGCCCACCGCCTTGATGGGATCTGGAAGCTCGATCTTCCTTCTATCGATCTCGACCCCAAGCACCTCTCTGATGGCGTCGGCAATATCCCTGGCCGTGACCGACCCGAATAAGCGGCCTCCCTCGCCGCTCTTCCGGCGGATCGTGATCCCACCCGACGCAAGGTCCTGCGCAAGCCTTCGGGCGAGCGCAAGTTCCCTGTCGGCCTTCCTTTCAATGGCGACCTTTTCCGCCTGAAGGATCCTGAGATTCCGCTCGGATGCCTCGATCGCAAGCCCCCGGGGAATAAGGTAGTTTCGAGCATAGCCGTCGGCCACTTTTGCAGTGTCCCCCTCGCGCCCAAGCCCTTTGACATCCTGCTTCAGGATCACTTTCATGTTATCTTCCCCCCGCTTTCCAGAGAAAGCTTGCGAAAGTCGAGCCACGCGTCGAACAGGCCCACCCAGGACACTATCTGCAAGACCATCGGGTTCAGAAACGCAAACACACCCAAAAGAACCCTCACCGCGACGTTCAGATGGTATCGGTTCATGAAGTACCAGCACAGCGCCATGCCCTGCACGAGGAAGAGGGCACCGAACACTGACAAAAGGTTGGCTCCGGCTTTCCAGAGGAGGGGCATCCCGCTAGCCTCACCGACCACGGAGAGGACCAGGCCGACGACGTACCCCCACCCGAAAGGCCATGAAATCCTCCACCTGGCGAAGGGCGGTATCTCCTCCATCTTGTATCCCAGCTTGCCCAGGACGAGCCGAGCGAGAAGGTAATTGACCCCGGCCACACCTACGACGGCCATGACAAGCGACGCCGGCAGGATGATCTTGGCGGTCTCGATGAGCTGCGACATCTGGGTCTGTGCCTGCTGAAGCTGCGCCTCCGGCACTCCAAGGCTCCGGTAGAACTGCGTTGCGGAGCTCATGCTTTTCCGAAGCGTTTCTTCGATTGCCGCGAGGCTGAACCCGCCGAGCCAGGCGCCGAGCCCGAATATGAACACCATTGAAACCGCCACCGCGACGCTGGTCAAGAGCAGCGTGCGCAGAGGCGCAAACCGCCTTCTGATACACCAGGCAAGCGTGATGCCTATTATACCCACCTTCGCCAAGACCGTCAGCCCCTGAAGGGGGCCCACGATCATGCTCGTGGCGGCGATGGTCACCACGGTGGCCCACGCTCCCGCCTTCACGCCGTGCCTCACCACCAGCACCACAATGGGCAGCGGGTACACCAGGGCGAAGACCGGCACATAAGCGTCAAGAACGCAAAACACAGTGGCTATTGCAACGAGAAGAGCGCTTTCCACCAGGGTCCTGGTGGCCATAGAACGGGGCATTCCCTCACATCTTCCTCTCGGACAGGTGCCTCTTCAAAGCAGAGAAATCGCCATACCACGTTTCGATCTCGTGGTTTTGCTCGATGTTGGCCTTGATTTTCTCTTTTATTCTAGTGTCAAGTGCCGAATGAGGGAGGCCGAGGCGCTTACCAAGAAGGTAGCACCCTACGACGATGTTTGCAAGAGAATCCGCGCAAGCCTCGTCGCTCGTTTTCAGCATCCCTTTGAAGAGGGATGCGATGTTCACCACAAGCTCCGTCTTGAGCCACTCGATTGTTTTGAGGTTGCGGGCGATGTCCGCTCGGGAGATGATCTCCTGCTCCCTGGCTCCGGCGCCTTCCACAAAAGCCATACGGTCTCCTGCCCCCCTCTGCCCGATGAGGCCACGGCGTTCGTCTCACTTATTCTCTAGTTTTGCGCGGTTCTCCTTCACGCGGCACCCAAACAATTGCTGCCATGACTGGGAAGCCGGCCGCCACAGCGGCTGCCACGATTTGCCCCAAAAGCGGGAGGGGGTTTCCCCCCTCCCGCTGGCCAAAACACGCGTCCGCCCCCGCAAAACTCCGCTGCTTACTGCTCAGCAGTGAACGGCAGGAGCGCCACAAGGCGGGCTCTCTTTATGGCGGTTGTGACCTGGCGCTGGTGCCTCGCGCAGTTCCCCGAGATACGGCGCGGGATGATCTTGCCCCTCTCCGTGATGAACCTCCGAAGTCGCGCCACGTCTTTGTAATCCACAGCGTCTATCTTATCCACGCAGAAGCTGCAAACGCGCTTCTTCGACTTACGCCCCTTTTCACGTCTCATATCAGTTCCTGGTTCAAGAATCTCACAATACCTGGCAGGCGCCAGATTTGCGAGCCGGCCTCCCCCTGACCAGGATTTCGCTCCTTTCGGACTGGACTTGCCTACCCGTTTTGAGCAGGCTTCGCGACAGGGAGACCTCAGCCCGGGAGTCGCACCCGGCGCGCTCATCTTTCGGCGAGTCAGAACGGCAGGTCGTCGCCTGAGCCGGCCGCGTCATCCGGAAAGCCCTGCCCCGGCATCTCCTGGCCGCCCTGCGCACCCTCTTTACCGCGGTCGAGAAACTCTACCCTGTCGGCGACCACCTCAGCCACGCGGCGCTTCTGTCCCTCGGCAGTTTCGTACGACCGGATTTGCAGCCGCCCCTCCACACCGACCAGCCTGCCCTTGGCGAGATAGTTGGCACAATTCTCTGCTTGGGCACGCCAGACCACGACGTCTATGAAGTCTGCTTCTCGCTCTCCCTGCTGGTTGGTGAACGGGCGGTTCACCGCCACCGTGAACCTGGCAACGGCGACTCCGTTCTGAGTGTAGCGGAGCTCTGGTTGCTGTGCCAGCCTCCCCACAAGAAGGACCTTGTTCACCGTCGCACACCACCCTGCCCCGGGCAGCGCCCGGGCTTGTTGCTAGTCGCCCTTTCTCACAATGAGATGCCTTATAACCTCGTCGGTGATGCGAAAGACCCGTTCAAGCTCACGAGCAACGCCAGACTCCGCGGAGAAGTCCATAACCACGTATATACCCTCCGTGTAGCCTGCGATCTCATAGGCGAGCCGTCGCTTGCCCCACCTGTCCACATTGTGTACCGTTCCACCTCCGCCGGTCACGAGGTCCTGGAACTTCGCGACCGTGGCGTTGACGGCTTCCTCCTCCAGGTCGGGCTTGATAATGAACATGGCCTCGTAATCGCGCATCTCGTTCACCTCCCTCTGGACATATGGCCCCACGCCTCGCGTGGAGCAGGGATGACGCTCTGGCGCTCTTCGGACAATCGCCGTCCCTATTATAACATCGGCAACCACAGGGGGCAATCGTGCGAACGGGTGAGATCCCGGAGGGCTTAACGCGACGGCTCGCTGAAGCGGAAGAGGATTACGTCCCCGTCCTGGACGACGTAGTCGCGACCTTCCAGCCTCAGGAGCCCCTTCTCTCTGGCCTCGGCGAAGGACCCCGCCGCCGCCAGGTCATCGTAGCGGACCACCTCCGCCCTGATGAACCCCCGCTGGATGTCGGAGTGGATCTTCCCTGCGGCTTCGTAGGCCGTGCTCCCCCGACGGAGGGTCCACGCCCTCGTCTCCGGTCCCTTTGTGGTGTAGAAAGTTATGAGGTCGAGCGCGCGATATGCCGCCAGCACGACCCTGTCAAGCCCGGACGACTCCATCCCCAGCTCGCGGAGGTATTCCATGGCCTCGTCCCGGTCAAGGCTGAGAAGCTCCGACTCGATCTTCGCCGATACTACCACCACCGGCGCGCGGTCCGCCCGGGCGGCCGCCCACTCCGCCAGAGCGCGCACACACCCTGCGCCATCCCGGGGGTCATCCTCGCCGATGTTGGCGACGTAGATGACGGGCTTCATCGTGAGGAGAAAGAGATCCGCAACGCTCGCCCTTTCCTCGCAAGACATGGGCACGAGCCTTGCGGGCCTGCCCCGCTCGAGCTCGCCTTTCAGCCTGTCCATGAGGGCGGTCTCTTCCTCGTACCGCTTGTTGCCGCCCTTCTGCATCCTTGCCGTTTTCTCCCGCCGCTTCTCCACCGTCTCGAGGTCCGCCAGGATGAGCTCAAGCTCGACAGTCTCGACGTCGCTCACAGGGTCCAGTTTTCCCGACACGTGCGGCACCTCGGGATCCTCAAAGCATCTCACCACATGCGAGATGGCGTCCACCTCGCGGATGTGCCCGAGGAAGCGGTTCCCCAAGCCCTCGCCGCGGCTTGCTCCTTTCACAAGGCCTGCGATATCGACGAATTCCACGGTAGTCGCGGTAAGTTTCTCGGGTTTCGTTATCCTGGCAATGGCATCGAGCCTTTCGTCCGGGACAGGAACGACACCGACGTTCGGGTCGATCGTGGTGAAGGGGTAGCTCGCCACCTGCGCCGCGCCTCGGGTGAGGGCATTGAATAGCGTTGACTTGCCTGCGTTAGGGAGCCCCACGATGCCGATGCGGACCATCACACCTCGCCCCCCTCGCCTCCCGGCCGCGACACTATCTGCTTGACGCTCTTCTCAAACTTCGGTCGGCTGAGCATCACCACCCGGCCGCACCCCAGACACTTGATGCGGAAGTCCGCCCCCACGCGCATGACCTCCCACTCGTAGGAGCCGCAAGGATGTTGCTTCTTGAGCCGGACCACATCTCCTATATAGAACTTCAAGGGCTTCCGCCTCCTCCGCCCATCACCCGCCCCTCCCCCACAAGGGTCAGCCCTGGTCGTTTGGCGGCCACCTGCCCCGGCCATGCTCATAAGGTGGTCGCGATCTGAGCAGATCCCAGGGCCAGGGGGTGGTCGTTTGGTTACCACCTGATGCGCTCGTCCTCGTCGATTTGCTACCATCCTGTCGCGCGGGTGGTTCCACGTGGTTGGAGTCCATCCACCCTCGCGGGTCAACCTGGTAGGTTTTTGACCATTTGGCTCTTCTGGCTCTGCAGTTGGGTAACCCTGAGGCGCGACAATCACCCCACGCGCCCCGGCCTGGGCTTCACACCTGCAGATGCGCCTCTAAACCTTCGACGTTCTCGTGCTCGTGCTAGTGCTGCTCAGGTCCCTCGCGCCTCGGACGGCTTCTCATCTTTCTCCAGAAGCACTTGCATGTGCGGATATGGGATGACGATGCCTTCCCGGTCGAAGACCTCCTTGACGCGCTTCTTGAGGTCGCGCTCAACGTGCCACTGCTCCATGGGTTTGGCCTTGGCTATGATGAGCAGGTCGACGCCGGACTCGCCGAGGGCGCTCACGCCGAGCACCGTGGGACCGTCCACGATGTCGGGGATCTCCACCTTCGCCTTCTCGAAGTCGCGGGCGAGCACCTCGATTGCCCGGTTGATGTCAGTACGGTAGTCCACGGTAACGCTGAACAGAACCCGCATCGCGCTGCCCATGTGGTTTACGACCTTCGATATCTGCCCGTTGGGAACGATTTGAAGCGCGCCGCTGAAAGCCCGTATGCTGGTGGTGCGAAGCCCTATGGATTCCACGATCCCCTCCGCGTCACCGACCGTGACATAGTCCCCTACGGCGAACTGGTCCTCAAACAGGATAAAGAACCCGTTGATGACATCGCGGACGAGGTTCTGCGCGCCGAAGCCTATGGCCAGGCCTGCCAGCCCAGCGCCGGCGAGGACGCTCGTGGTGTCCACCCCAAGCTCGCTGAGGATCGATATGCCCGCAAAGATGTATATAGCATACCGTATAAGGCTCTTGAGGAGGGAGCGGAGAGTTCTCGCCTTGCGTTCGTCCATGAACCTCTGCTCCTCGGTTGCCCGCTGCGTTATGAGCCTGTCAATGAGCGCGTTCGAGGCCTTCACAAGAAGAAAAGCCACGACGAGCGTGATCACAATACGGATGATGGTTCCCCCGGCGCCAAGCGCCAGGTCGATGAGTTTGTCGAGCGGCACATCGCCCGAAAATGCCGCGGCGACGGTATCAACCAACCCTCTCACGTCTTTCCCCCCTGCCGCATTGCTGACATGATGTTTCGTCAGTGATGGCGTGATATCCTCCCGCCACCCGACAGCTGGCATCGCGACTTATCTCTTTGAGTCACCGACAGCCCTTCCCAAGAGGCAGGAGCATTTCCGCATCCACACTTAGCGCGGATGGCGACCCAGGCACCTCGGCGCTGGTGAAAGGCAAGCGGCGACCCAGCTGCCGAGCGATGCGGTGGCTCGGTACTTCGAGTCCCGCCGCTTCGCTCGCGGGCCGCTTCGCCGGCTGACGCCCTGCTAGACCGCGCGTCGCTAGCTCGGTGCATTGCTAAGTGAGGGTGCAGAAATGCTCCCGACTTTTGGGAGAGGTTGCCGGTGATTGCACGAGGGGTGTCAAAATCCGGCCACTGGCCAGACGGGCCGGATTTTGTCAAGGCGCCCCGCTTGGGGCGCCGTCCCCGAGTGCAAC
>JAAYXB010000046.1 GCA_012516125.1 Bacillota bacterium
GACCCGGCCGCACACCGCGGGGAACGGGTTCTTCTCCTTTATGAGCTTCACGGCGTCCTGGTACCTCTTCTGCCTAATCAGGCTGATGTACCTCGGCACGTCAACCCCCGCGGGGCACGCGTTCTGGCACGGCGCCTCGAAGAGCGCCGCGCACACCGACGCGGGACACTTCTTGTCACGTATGTGGGCCTCGTACTCCTCTCGGAAGTAGCGTATCGTCGCAAGCACCGGGTTGGGTGCCGTCTGGCCTAGGCCACACAGTGATAGCTCCTTCACTTTGAGGGCAAGCTCGACGAGGGTATCGATGTCCTCCATCGTGCCGAGGCCTTCAGTGATTCTGTTCAAGATCTCCAACATGCGCAGCGTTCCGATGCGACACGGCACGCACTTCCCGCACGACTCGTTCTGGACGAATTGCAGAAAAAAGCGGGCGAGGTCCACCATGCACGTGTCTTCGTCCGCAACGACGAGGCCCCCCGACCCCATGATGGCTCCGGCCCCAGTCAGCGACTCATAGTCTACAGGAAGGTTGAGGAGGACGTCGGGAAGGCATCCTCCCGAGGGCCCGCCTATTTGAACGGCCTTGAACTTCTTCCCGTCCCTGATGCCGCCGCCGATGTCGAAAACGATCTCGCCGAGGCTGATCCCCATCGGGACCTCCACCAGGCCGGTATTGCGCACCTTGCCGGTCAGCGCGAACACCTTGGTGCCCTTGCTTTTCTCAGTGCCGATGCTCGCATACCGCGCAGCCCCGCGCCTTATGATCGGCGGTACGTTCGCGTATGTCTCCACGTTGTTGATATTGGTGGGCATGCCGAACAGCCCGCTAATCGCCGGGTAAGGTGGCCTCGGTCGCGGCATGCCACGCTCGCCCTGTATGGAGGCAATGAGGGCTGTTTCCTCGCCACAGACGAAAGCGCCTGCGCCTTCCTTTATGGCGATGTCAAATGAGAACCCCGAGCCGAGGATATTCTCGCCGAGGAACCCGTACTCCCTCGCCTGCGCTATGGCTACCCTCAGCCTGGCGATGGCAAGAGGATATTCTGCACGGACGTATATGTAGCCCCTTTGCGCTCCGATGGCATACGCAGCTATGGTCATCCCCTCAAGCACCGCGTGGGGGTCTCCCTCAAGCACGCTCCGGTCCATGAAGGCACCCGGGTCCCCTTCGTCGGCGTTGCACACCACGAACTTTCTCTCGCCCGAGGCCCGCCTTGCGAACCCCCATTTCATCCCGGTTGGAAACCCCGCGCCCCCCCTGCCGCGAAGGCCGGATCGCGTGACCTCCTCGATCACATCTTCCGGCCGCATCTGCAGGCTCTTTGAGAGGGCGAGATAGCCGTCGCGCACGAGGTATTCATCGATGTTTTCAGGATCTATGAACCCGCAGTTTCGAAGCACGACCCGGTGTTGCTTCGCGTAATACGGTAGCTCCCTGTAAGGGTGTGCCTCGTCGGAGATCTCACCCACCACCCACTCTGCTACGGGCCTTCCATGGACCACATGCTCATCGACGATTCTCGGGATCATATCAGGCATGACGCGTCCGTAAGTTACCCTCGACGCGCCCGGCAGCACGACGTCCACCAGGACTTCCTGCTCGCACATGCCGATACACCCGGTGCGCTCGAGCGAGGCTGTCGCCCGGGCACCTTCCAGCTCCTGCTTGAGCGCATCGAAGACCTCCCCCGCACCCGCGGCCATGCCGCAGGTGCCCATGCCCACGATCACCCGTGCGGGCGCGTCCTCGTGTCTGACCCTGGCAACGAGGGTTTTCACGAGCTCCCGGCATCCGGGGTCGTCATGGCACAGGGGGCCCTCCACCCGACATCTAACAAAGTCCCGGCAGGGATTACCGTCGAAGTGGGTACACTTATCGCAACACTTGAAAAGCAATACTCCCATACGTGTAACCCTCACCCCCGCGGGTCTTTGGCTCAAGCAGCCCGTCCCGCATGGTCCGCCAGCCCACGTGCCGCCCGGCTGAATCCAGGTGAAGCCAAAGGGGCCAACGATGGTGCCCGGCATCTCCGCAGCCTCTTTGTCTTCGCAGGCTCTTTCATCGATCGATGCTTGTCAGACTTCCGGCTTCCTCGGGAAAGAAGATCCTGACCTCCCGCTCGTAGCTCTCAGGAGAGTCCGACGCGTGCACCACATTCTCCGGGAGCGTCCCGCCAAAATCCCCCCTGATAGTGCCCGGCAGCGCGTCCGCCGGGTTGGTGGCACCGACTGTGCTCCTCGCAACCTTGACCGCGTCGGCATCGCGCTCGAACACGAGGAGCGCCGAGGGTCCCCGCGTGACGTAATCCAGAAGCCCCTGGAAGATCGGGCGGTCCGCGAGGTGCTCATAGTGGCGCGCGGCATCGGACCGCGCGATGGTCCTCATGTCCATCTTGACGATGCGAAACCCTCTTCTCTCGAAACGCTCGATGACCGCTCCCACAAGTCCGCGCTCCACCCCGTCGGGCTTCACAATCACGAACGTGCGCTCCATAATCCCCTCCTCGACGCAAGCCGGGGCCGGGCCGAAGCGCCCGGCCCCGGGAAGTGCCTGGACCCGGATGCAACACGCCTTAGAACAGGCCGACGATCTTCCCCTCGTCGTCGATGTCCACGTTCTCTGCCGCAGGGTGCGCCGGAAGCCCGGGCATGGTCATCATCTGGCCGCACAGCGGCACCAGGAACCCTGCGCCGGCCGACGCCCGCACCTCGCGGACGGTGAGCTTCCATCCGCGCGGCGCGCCGCGAAGCGAGGGATCGTCGGAGAGCGAAAGCTGCGTTTTCGCCATGCAGATGGGGAGGTTGCCCAGGCCCTGCTCTTCGATGACCTTGATGTCGCGCTCCGCAGTGCCCGTATACACAACCCCGTCAGCCCCGTAGATCTCCGTAGCCAGGCGCTCGATCTTCTCGTTTACGGGAAGGTCGAGGTCATACAGGAACCTGAAGTTCGGCTTCTCGTGCTCGAGGGCGTCGAGGACAGCCTCGGCAAGCTCGATGCCGCCCGCGCCGCCCCGCGCCACGACCTCGGAGATGGCCGAGCGCACCCCGAGCTCCTCGCAGTGCCTGCGGAGGTACTCAAGCTCCTCGAGGTCATCCGCGGGGAACCTGTTGATGGCGACCACGACCGGCAGACCGAACTTCTGCGTCACGTTCGTCACGTGCTTGTCGAGGTTCTCGCAGCCCTTCGCGAGGGCATCCAGGTTTTTCTCGGCGAGCTTGCTCTTGGCCACACCCCCGTGATGGTGCAGCGCGCGCACAGACGCAACCAGCACCACCACGTCGGGGCGCACGTCGGTTATCCGGCATACTATGTCGAAGAATTTCTCGGCGCCGAGGTCGGCGGCGAAGCCTCCCTCCGTGACCGCATAGTCCGCAAGCCGCAGAGCCGTTTCGGTGGCGAGGATGGAGTTGTTGCCGTACGCGATGTTCGCGAACGGCCCGCCATGCACGAAGGCCGGCTGCCCCTCGAGGGTCTGCACCAGGTTCGGCTTGATAGCGTCCTTCATGATGACCGCCATGGCGCCGACCGCCTTGAGATCCGCCGCCCGGACCGGCTTCCCGTCATATGTGTAGGCCACTACGAGCCTTGAGAACCGCTCCTTGAGATCTGACAGCGAGCGCGAAAGCCCGAGGCATGCCATGATCTCGGAAGCCACCGTGATGTCGAACCCGCTCTCCATCGGGAAGCCGTTGGCCTTGCCGCCGAGGCCCACCACGATGTTGCGGAGCTGTCTATCGCTTATGTCCATGACACGCCGCCACACGACCCGCCTCGGGTCTATGCCGAGCTCGTTCCCCTGATGAATATGGTTCTCGACCATGGCGGCAAGCAAGTTGTGGGCCGCCCCCACCGCGTGGATGTCGCCGGTGAAGTGAAGGTTGATATCCTCCATCGGCAGCACCTGCGAATACCCGCCGCCGGCCGCGCCGCCCTTAATGCCGAAAGTCGGCCCGAGCGACGGCTCACGCAGGGCAACCATGACCTTCTTGCCGAGCTTACCCAAAGCCTGAGTCAGGCCCACCGCCGTGCAGGTCTTGCCCTCCCCGGCCGGCGTCGCCGTGATGGCTGTCGTGTAGATGAGCTTGCCGTAGGGGCGACCTTTCAGCCTCTGGATGGCCTCCAGGCTCACCTTGGCCTTGTACTTGCCGTAGAATTCGATGTCGTCCTCGGTAAGCCCCACCTTTGCTGCGATGCGCGCGATAGGCTCGAGCTTCGCGCTCTGAGCGATCTCGATGTCCGGAGGGGTCCTGCCATACGTCGGTTCCGCCATGGTCACTCGCTCCTTTCCCGTTTCGCACGAATGAACTTATCTATGCCGCGGGCGGCGATCTTGCCCGCTCCCATCGCGGCGATAACCGTAGCAGACCCGGTGACTATATCCCCGCCGGCGAACACCCCGGGCACGCTGGTCTCGCCGGTCTCCTCATTGACGATGACGTTCCCGTGCCGCCCCAGCTTGAGCCCGGGCACGCTCCTTACGAGGAGCGGGTTCGGGTCGGTGCCCACCGCCGAGATCATCGTGTCGATGTCGATGACGAACTCCGAGCCGGGCACCGGGACGGGCCTGCGCCTTCCGCTTTCGTCCGGCTCGCCAAGCTCCATCCGTATGCACTCCATACCCCGGACCCAGCCCCGTTCGTCGCCGAGGACCCGGATGGGGTTTGTGAGCAGCATGAACTCAACGCCCTCTTCCTCGGCGTTTTCGATCTCCTCGAGCCTCGCGGGCATCTCCGCTCGGGACCGGCGATACACGATGCTGACCTTCTCAGCGCCAAGCCTCAGAGCAGTCCTGGCTGCGTCCATCGCCACGTTGCCCGCGCCCACCACCGCCACGCGCCTGCCGACCCAGATCGGTGTGTCATACTCAGGGAAAAGATACGCCTTCATGAGGTTCGAGCGGGTCAGGAACTCGTTCGCGGAGTACACCCCGTTGAGGTTCTCTCCCGGGATCCCCAGGAAATGCGGAAGCCCCGCGCCCGTCCCGAGGAAGATGGCGTCGAACCCATCGCGGAAAAGCTCATCCACGCTGACCGTCTTGCCCACGAGCGTGTTCACCCGGATCTCCACGCCCAGGCTCTTCACGTACTCCACCTCTTCGTCCACGATGGCCTTCGGCAGACGGAACTCGGGGATGCCGTAGCGCAGCACCCCACCTGTGGAGTGAAGGGACTCGAAGAGCACCACGGAGTACCCCATCTTCGCGAGGTCCGCCGCGCACGTGAGCCCTGCCGGGCCTGAGCCCACCACCGCCACCCTGCCCGCCGCTCCGGAAGCGGGCGCCGGCTCTGACGCGGCCCGTGTGCTCGAGGCCCTTTCGTAGTCTGCGGCGAACCGCTCGAGGGCGCCGATGGCCACAGGTTTGCCCTTCTTGCCCAGGGTGCATCTTTCCTCGCACTGGGTCTCCTGCGGGCACACGCGCCCACATATCGCGGGCAGACTGTTCTTCTCCTTGATCTTCCTCGCGGCCTCAACGAACTTGCCCTCTGCGATGAGCTTCACAAACGAAGGGATGTCCACCTCCACAGGGCACCCTGCCACGCACGGACGCTTCGGGCACCCGATGCACCGCTTCGCTTCCTCCACGGCCACATCGGCCGGGTACCCGAGGGCTACCTCGTTGAAATTGCGTATCCGCTCGCGGGGATCTTGCTTTGGCATCGGATGCCTGTCTACTTTCGCCGGCATTTGCATCCCTCCGCATGCGCCTTGTACCGCTCCATGGCAAGCTTCTCCTCGGCCAAGAACCGCGTCTGCCTCGCCATGAGCTCCTCGAAATCCACCTTGTGCCCGTCGAACGCGGGCCCTTCAACGCACGAAAACATGGTCTTGCCGTCCACGGTCACCCGGCACGACCCGCACATCCCCGTGCCGTCAACCATGATTGCGTTAAGGCTCACAATCGTCTTCACGCCGAACTCCGCTGTAACCTTGCAGGTCGCGCGCATCATCGGCAGAGGCCCGATGGCGACGACCTCGTCAGGGCGAAGGCCCCCCGCGAGCAGGTCACGAAGGAGCCCGGTCACAAACCCGTGATACCCGAAGCTGCCGTCGTCGGTGCTGTAGTGGACCTCGTCGCTGACCGTTTCCATTCTGTCCTTGAAGATGAGCATGTCTTTCGTTTGGGCGCCCACGAGCGATATCACCCTCGTGCCCAGCTCATGAAAAGCCTTCGCTTCAGGGTATATGGGAGCGACCCCCACCCCGCCCGCGACGCACACCACAGTGTCAAGGCGCCTTATGTCCCTGGGCGTCCCGAGGGGGCCCACGATATCGAGAATGGAGTCGCCCTCCTCGAGGGTCCCTAGCTCACACGTGCTCTTCCCGACCTCCTGGAACACCATGGTGATGGTTCCCGCTCCGGGATCGCTGTCCGCGATGGTTAGGGGAATCCGCTCGCCGTGCTCGTGCATGCGGAGCACGAAGAAGTGCCCCGGGCGAGCGTGCGCGGCGATCTCCGGCGCCTCCACCACAAACAGCTTGATCTTCGGAGCCAGCTCCTCCCTCTTGATGATCCTGTGCATATCTCTCCCCCTTGTCTCTCGTACCAGGCCGCAGCGCCGAGCAGCGCTGCGGCCTGTCGGTTTCCTCGAGACCCTTTACTACATTCGTCAAAGTTCCTGCTATTCCTTGTGGGTACGCTAAACTCATGGGTAGTCTTCGAAAGCGTAGCTTAACACCGATGGGACTTTCGGGGGAGGCATCACCTCGGACTTACCCGTCACCACAAGCTCGCCGTTCTGGTTGCGGGCGGTCGTCCGGAGGACCACCCTGTTCTCGCGCTCCCGGACCTCGATGACCTCGATCTCGCAGGTTACAACGTCGCCCCTCTTCGCGGGGGCCACGAAGTTGAAGTGCTGGGACACCGTGATGGTCCCCCTGCCGGGAAGCTCGGTGCTGATGCCCGCCACGATGAGCCCGGCAAGGAGTATCCCGGGCACTATCGGCTCGCGGAACCTCGTCCTCGACGCATACTCCGAGTCCACGTAGATCGGGTTGAAATCGCCGGTGATCCCCATGTAAAGATAGACGTCCTGGTCGGTGATGGTCTTGGTGAACGTCCCGCGGTCCCCCACTCGCAACTGGTCTATGGTCTTCCCGAGCTTTCTCGCCCCAGAGGATCCCTCTGACATCGGCCTGCCCCCTTCCTCCACGAAACGTTTCAGCCTGCGTGTGCGCGACGGGCCACCTCAAGGTACGAGTCGCAGTATACCTCCTTGTTGAGAAGGATGTTGGCAGTAGCAACCACGTCCATGAGGTCCTGGTCGGTGACATCGAGGATGGCGGCGTCAAGGCCGCAGGCCATGGCCATCGCCAGGAACGTTCTGTTCACGAGGCTCCTGTTCTTCGACTTCTGGGACACGTTGCTGAGTCCCACCACGGTGCGGGGCGGCGGGTCCGCGAGAAGGCGCACCTGCCTCAGCGTCTCGAGGACCTCGGGAGCATGCTCCTGGGCCACGGCTACCGGCAGGATCAGGGGATCGAGATAAAGGTCCTGCGGGCTTATCCCGTACTCGTCCGCGGCGGCCACGATCTCCATGGCTATCGCGGTCCTATCATTCGCGTCCTTGGGAACGCCCTTCTCGTTCATGGCAAGGCCTATGACCTGGGCGCCGTACTCTTTTGCCAGAGGCAGGATGGCGTCCAGCTTCGCCCTCTCGCCCGTGGTTGAGTTTATCAGGGCGCGGCCCCTGTGCGCGGCAAGGCCTGCTTCTAGGGCCTTTACATTCATTGTATCGATGCAGATCGGGGTGTCAACCACCTCCTGGACTGTGCGCACGAGCCACCCCATGACCTTCTCGGGCTCATCCACCGCAGGCCCCGTGTTCACGTCGAGGAAGTGCGCCCCGGCCTTCGTCTGAGCTACGGCAAGGGCGTGAATGGGCTCAGGGTTGCGCTCTGCTATGGCCCGCGCCACGTCCCGGAAAAGCCCGTTGATTCGCTCACCTATGAGGATCATGCTACTCCCTCCTCCCTCATCAGGAGTTCGTCGATATGCCGCCTGAGGGCAAGGGCGGCGTCCGGGTGCCGCATGACGAATATGTCGGCCCCAGCTTGGAGAAGCGTGGTCGCAGTCAAGAGCTCCCATGCCACGCCCCGGGCCCGTTGCGGGCCCCAGCCGGGGGCGGTCTCGTCGGGCTCTCTGGCCTCCTTCGCCCGCCACGCCTCCTGCCCCACGAACACGATGACGGGCATTGCCAACATCTTGTCGCCCTGCAACGACCCCAGACGCACCCTCTCCATTATCGAGTAGCAATACTCGATGCCGTACCCGAGCGCGCCGCTCATGGGGTCGATGACGATCCTTTCGGGGGCGAGCCCCATCTCGGTGATAAGTATGTTGAGCTGCTTTGCAATGTTGATGTCCAGCGGCGACTGGGCGATGATGTTGTGGCCATTCACCATGCACGTTGCCACGAGGGACTTGTAGTTCTCCTGTTTCGCTATGCCTATGAGGCAGTTCTCCCCGGCGGCGGCCTCACCTACCGCCGGCACCACCTCGTTGTCCTTCTCGGGGTCGCCGCAGCCGATGACGATGAGCGGCACGCCCACTGCGGAGAGGACCGATTTCACGACCGCCTGTGCCTCGGCAGGTCCCGTGTTACCGCGGTCAGGGTCGCACGAGGCGAGCCTCAGCATGACGAGGTCCGCTCCGCATTTATCCACGCATTTCCTCGCCCATGCGGCCGGGTCGCCAAGCACGTCCGCCCAGGGCTCCCGGAGAGCCTCAGGCCACTCCTCCGGAGATGTGTCCCAGATCTCCATCGCGATCCTCGGGGGATTCGGCACTTCGCCTTCGAAGTGGAGGAACGGCAGACCCGTCTCGCCTCCCACCGTCACGGTGTGCGTGCGGGTGCCGCCGCGCTCGCGCGTCGCACCTATGGCTACCTCTCGCACTTTGCCTGTCCAGTGTTCCTTGAGAACCTCCACCTTACCCCGTCCCTCCTCTCTGAGATCAGCAGACCAGCAACCTGAGGTCAGCAACGAACCATGAGCCTGTCGAACATCCCCCGGCACGCAAGCACGGCAGGCGACGACACCGGAAGCTCCGCGAAAGGCCGCCCGGCCATGTCGAATTCCACAACAGCCGGGTCGTAGGGCACGACGCCGAGAAGACTCATACCAGACCTCGCAATCTCCTCTTCCAGGACGCCGTCGAGCCCACCCTCAGGGGCCCTCGTCACAACCAGGTGCCTCGCCCCGATCCTGGTCTTCAGGCGAGTCGCCAGCCGATCGATTCGCGCGGCCGCTTGAAGGCCCCGCACCGTGGGGTCGCTCGTCACGACGAGCACGTCCACGCTGTCCGTGGTCCTGCGGCTCAAGTGCTCGAGCCCCGCCTCGTTGTCCATCACTACGAACCTGTAGCCGCCCGAAAGCTCTTCCATGAAGTGGCGGAGGAGGTTGTTCGCATAGCAGTAGCACCCTGGGCCTTCCGGGCCCCCCATCACGAGAAGGTCCACTCCTCTCCCCTCCACCATGGCTGCGTGAAGGCGGTACTCGATGTACGTCTCCTTCGTCATAGCAGGAGACTGTGCCCTCTGGGGTGATACCGCCTCATCCAACAGCTCAGCGATGGTGACCTCCGGGCGCATGCCCAGAGTCTCTCCGAGGTTCGCGTTGGGATCTGCGTCCACTGCGAGTATCGGTTCCCCGCCGTGCTCGCGAAGGTATCTTACAAGCAGCGCTGCGAGGGTGGTCTTGCCTGTGCCGCCTTTTCCTGCGATAGCTATCGTGAATGCCACTTCCGTAATCTCACTCCCTGGTGTCCTTCGTTACCGCGTTACGCGCAACGAAGCCACTACTCTCTGTGCCGATATCGTCCCTATGCCGATACCGAGGGGAAGAGCGAAAGATCCGTGTGCGGCAGGAACAACGCCGACACGAACTCTTCCATGAACGTGTTCCCGACGCTGAGCTCGAGGTATGTCATGCGCCTTGCGACCAGCTCCACCTCGCGCCGGGCCTCGCGCCGGAGAAGGCACATCTTCGCGCCTTCCACAGACGTGTTGCCGACGTACCGGTATACCGACTCCGGCAGGTCCGGCAGAAGCCCGATCTCAATAGCCTTGCGCACGTTGAGGTAGTTTCCGAAGCCGCCGGCGACGAGGATCTTCCTTATGTCCGAGATGTCCTGGTCCACCATCCTCAACATCGACCGTATGCCTGCGTACACCGCGGCCTTCGACCTTATGAGGTTCTTCACGTCAGGCTCGGAGATGTATATGTCCTCGCCGGTCGCCGTCTCCTCCGCGAACGCCAGGACGAACTCGGGTCCTGTGTCGCCTGTGCGCATCCGCCTTCCCTCGTACGCAGTGTCGAAGGACCCGTTCCGCGAAATGATGCCCGCACGACGCAGCGACGCGAGGCAGTCTATGAGCCCGGACCCGCATATCCCGGCCGGCCTTGCAGCACCGATGGTGCGATACACCACCGCGTCACGGGACGGGTCAACCTCCACGCGCTCGATCGCCCCCTTCATGGCTCGCATCCCGTGGCGGATCCCGACCCCTTCGAAGGCCGGCCCCGCGGAGCACGCGCATGCAAGGAGCCAGTCCCTGTTGCCCAGGACCATCTCGCCGTTGGTGCCAATGTCCACGAACAGGACCACATCGTCAGAGCTCGCCACGCCGGTGGCCACCACCCCTGATGTGATGTCGCCTCCGACGTAGCTTGCGACGCCCGGCAGGCAGAACACCCATGCGTCGGGCGCGACCGCAAGCCCGATCTCCCTGGCCTTCACCGGCGGGACCGATGTCGCCGCCGGGGTGTATGGCTCCAGCCTTATATATGTCGGCGGGACCCCAAGGAGAAGATGGGTCATCGTGGTATTTCCGGCCGCGACCACCACCCGGATGTCCTCGCCCCTTATGCCAAGGTGGGACGCGGCCCCGGCGACAAGATCGTTGATCGTTTCGATCACCGCTCCCTGGAGCTTCACGAGGCCGTCCTCGTTCTCATCGGCGTAGATGATACGCGATATGACGTCATCTCCGTATCGCGCCTGCCTGTTGTACGCCCCACGGACGTCGAGGGTCTCGCCGGTAAGAAGGTCCACG
This sequence comes from Bacillota bacterium, assembly GCA_012516125.1. Taxonomy (GTDB): domain Bacteria; phylum Bacillota; class SHA-98; order UBA4971; family UBA4971; genus UBA6256. The sequence goes on from JAAYXB010000046.1 coordinate 11,056, forward strand.
AGATGCGTGACGCATGTGGTCGTGCCGACATCCACGGCGAGGCCGTAGACGGGCGCATCGTCGCGGCCGGGCGATATGTCGACCACTTCCGTCATGCCTCTGGCGTCAACGCACGAGACCGTCACCTGCCAGGCACCCTCTCTCATGAGGCGGGGGACCTTCCGTAGAAGCTCGAGTCCCACCTGGAAGTTGCGGGACCCTTCCTCCTTTGCAAGCGCGGTATACAGCCGTGTGAGGTCGCTCGACGCATCTTCCAGCCCGGGTTCGGGCAGTTTGAGAAAGGTCTTTCGGAAAACCGGGCGAAGATGCGCCCTCTTACCCTCACCCTCTCGCTCCCCGCCCTCCTCTCCCACGGTCTGACCCCTCGCGCGGCCGGCGGCGAGCACCTGGTGTTCGGAGAGAAGCGATGCCTCCGGCACCTCCACCTCGAGGTCGCTTTGCACCACAGCCTGGCAAGCCAGGACCATGCCGCGCGCTGCATCCTCAGGGCGCACTCGCTGCGACCTGGGCGCGTCCACCTGCCCTGATCTCACCACGACCCTGCACTGGCCGCAGGTGCCGCTGCCCCCGCAAGCGCTTCGCAGCGTGACGCCGGCTGCAATCGCAGCATCGAGGATGGTCTTGCCCTCCGGCACAGGTATGCTTCTGCCATTCGGCAGGAACCTCACGGTATGCTCGGGCATGTTACGCCCCCCATCTTGTCTTGACAAAGGATGGGATGCCGCTGGACTCACGCGGGCCGACCAGGACCTCCCACCCCGATTTCTCCTCGAGCTTTCCGCTCATGACCGCAACGTACCCCGGCAGGACGATCTTTCGGTGTCGCACCCTGTCCGCAGCGCCTGAGACGGCAAGGGCGTCCGCGATCTTCTCCGCGGTGAACTTCCCGGCAGCCCATGCCGTGAGCACGGACGTCCCTTCGGTGTCGATGACAAGGAGGTGCGACGGAACCTTGCTCGCCTCGATGTCCCCCTGGACCGTGAAGAACGTGAGGGAGAAGTTGCTTGTCACGTAGAGCGGCGCGTCGGGACCCGCCTCCCCACCTATGCTGTAGAGCTTCGGCTCCACCTGTATCGGCTTCTGCGGATCGGTATAGATGTTCTGGCGCAGCGTGACGAGGGGAAGCACCTGCCACCTCTCCAAAGAGCGCATCATCACTATGGAGGCGTACTTGGCCACGTAAACGCCGGCCTCGGCGACCTGAAGCTGCGGGTCCTCCGAGGTCACAAAGGCGATGGTCGGGTAGCCGAACGGCCGGAACTTTTTCTTTATGGCAAGTCGTCTGATCTGGGTAAGATCCGCGAGCGTCCTCGAAAGCCGCCGGCTACCCGAGTCCAGCACGAGGTCCTTGCACCCAGCACCGGCAACCTTCGTGGCAAGGTCCGCAAGCTCGTCGAGACTCCTGCCCCGCACGGCGACAGGGCACCCTGCCTCCCTTGCAAGCCCGGCCATGGCCTCCCAGTTGTCAGCTGTGGCTGCGTAGATGAGAGGCCTCGCCGCACCCGCCACCTCAAGCCCGGCTCTCATGACGCCCGGGTCCTCCGCCATGAGCACGAGCGGCAACCCGGGGGCGGCTCCGGCCACAGCCTTTACCGCATCCCCGAACGCACCGGCCTCGCCTGTGTCAGAGCGAACGCCGATGAGGTTCACCCGAAGGTGCTGGCCCACGCGCTCGAAGTCGAGCGACCAGATATATCTCGCCTTCTCCGCAAGGACCTGCGGTCCCTCAACGTCGCCAAGCTCAAACCCAAGGCCTGTCTCGTGAAAGAACGTCTTGTCATGGCGGAACAACACGGTCTCGTCGCCGATATCGAGTTTGCGCTCGCCGGTGCCGATCGTCACAAGCCTTATCGGCGGAGCCGACGCAGACTCGAGCGCAGCCCTCGCCTCGTCGGAGACGTAGGGGCACGCATCGAGCGACGCCTTACCTGCGGCAAGTGCCATGGCGAACGCAAGGCAGGTAGGCGGCCCGCACTCGCGACAGTTCTTCTTCGGCAGCAGCTTGTATATCTCGAGTCCTGTAAGGCCCATTGGCATCCCCCTCTCTTACATCTCACGGAAGGCGCCCGCATGACCGGCGCCCGCTAGACCCCGGCTCCCGGCGCGCCGCCCGGCCGAAGAACCGACGCACGCGGCGCGCCGCGCTCCCCCAAGGCCGCTACATAAGCGGAGGCATGGCAAGCGCCGGATGGCCCTTCTCCTCGAGGAACGGCAGGACCTCCTCGATGGTGGTCCCCACCGTCTCGTCGGCGATCTTGCCGTAGAAGCCCTCGAGGCCAAGCTCCTCCGCCCGCCGCGTGATGCCCTCCTTCAGGAACTCTTTGAGCTCCTGAGGCATCCATACGATCCTGGTAAGGCCACCATCGGCCGCGATGAACTTACGCGACAGTATGTAGGACCTCCCGTGGCCCATGAACCCGGGCGTCTGCACCCCGCCACCCACGCTCCCCGCGAGGGTGGAGAACTTCATGCCACACGGCGTCATCCCGCCGAACTCGCGGTTGACGATCATGACACCGTTTGCCTCAGGCAGGATCGCCATGATGCACTCGAAGCACCCGCACGAGGTCATGGGGTTCTCGAGGAGCGTGTACAGGTTGACCGCTTCCAGCGTGTTGTGGGAGGCGACCTTGAGGAACTCGTTCACGCCGACCCATTGTCCCTTAACAGGCTCGATGCACTCGCCCTTCACAATGGGCTGGTTGGGGCCTGTGGGAGTGATCTCGTACGACGCCTTGGCGTCGAGCCAGCTTACCGCGCCGCACAGGCCGATCCGCTCCGGCGCCACGATGCATACGTGATTCGGGGCGAACGACTGGCAGAGCGTGCAGGAATAGAAGGTATCGACGGATTCATCGGTGAGCCCGGCGAGGCGCGCGTCGCGCGCCGCATACTTCCGCCGCGCCACCTCGATCTGCTCGTGCACCTGGGCTTCATCGGTTATGAGCGTGACCTGCACCCTGTCCACGATGGCCGGGAAGTCCGACTTGAACTTGGCGTACAGGATCTCGCCGAAATGGCGGATGCGGAAACCCTTCGCAAAGGCGTCGCGGCTTATGCGCATCCAGCAGATGTCCCTCTGCGCGATGTGCCAGCAGCCCTCGGCGTAGTTGATGAAGTAGTGGATCCGCCGCTCGAGCACGGGCTCGAAATCCTCCTGCATCTTACGGCCGGCCACGTCCACCATGATGCCGAGAGGCATCGCACACCCCGCGGCGACCTCGTCTATCTCGGGGCCGATGACGGTGATCTTCCCGTCCTCCACTTCGTCCATGGGCATCATCCGCACGAGCTCGAAGGCGGGCGACCTCTGGCCTCCGAACTCCACGTGCATGTCCTCCTTGCGGATGCGTTCGCCCTCGAACGCCGGCCCGAACGTGACCGGGATGGGGATGTCAACTATCTTGATCTTGATGTTCCGAAGCTCGAGCGCCCGCTGCACCATCTTCACGTAGTCCGGCTCGGCCACGAAGAGATCGGGGATCTCCTCGACCTCCTGGTCGGTCACCACCGGAAAGCCCAGATGAACCGCGCCAAGCTCGGCGGCGATACGCACCTCGTCGAGCTCTCCGAGGGCGAGCACGAAGGCGTCCACCCTCTCCGCCTGGTACTTCAGCATCTCCTCACGCTTGCCGGGGGCGATGCCACCGAAGGCGAGCCCGGCGCGCAGGGCGAAGTTCACCGCGTGGATGGCCGCGGTGAAATGGCCGAGCGGGAACGCCATGTACTCAACGCCAAGACGCATCCCCTCTTCCAGGAGTTGCTCGATTATGTCGTTGACCATTATCACGAGGATGCCCCGCTTCTGAAGCTCCTTGAAGAGCGTCACCGCGTCCTTCGACGTGCGCGCCTTCCCGATTATCACGGCGACCCCGGGGATGGTGTCGTCCACCAGGGGCACGCCCAGCTTGCGCAGGACCGCATCGGACACGAACCCCATGTACGGGGCCCTGTATGGGTTCCTGCCGTTTATGTACTTCAGCGCCTCGATGATCTCGGCCGCGAACAGCGTGGCCTCCCCTGCCGGCTTCGCGTTCTCGAGGGTGGGCTCGTGCCGTATCTTCGCCTTGAACTTGTTCAGCACGGCAGGGAGGTCCCCGATGGTCGGCGTGTCCTCCCCCGAAAGGCTCCGGATCACCGGCAGCCGGTAGGCGGTGTCAGGGTAGCCCACGGGCGTGTCCTCGCCATGGCGCCGTATGGCCTGGTTTAGGAGGATCTCCGCGTAGCTTGCGGCGATTATGGAGCCCTCAATAGCCGCCTTGCATAATTCTCTGGACATTTCGCTTCCCTCCCTCCTGGAAGTAGCGACCCTTCTCGTCGATGACGTCCATGAAGGTGGCGTATGTGAAGTCGTCCGCAAGGATCCTCTCCGGGGCGTCGTCGCGCCTCGCCCTCGCCCGTATGAGCGCGAGCACGACCCCTGCCTTGTCAACGACACCTGCAAAGATCGCCCCACAGATGACGCGGTCCTTCAGGACGACCTTCCTATACCAGTTGCCGGCCCTTCTCTGCGCAAGCTCGACATAGCCGTTGCCGTCCCTGTCCCTCCTCGGGGACACGACCCCCATAGAGATGAACGGCACGCCGCAGATGTCGATGGAGTTCATGCCCACCGAACCAGGGTACCTCGTGGGAATGCCTGCCATGTTGTGCGCCGCCACCTGGCCCTGTGACGTCGCAGCCGTCCACATGGCGTTGACCCTCGGCTCGCCCCACGCCATGTCATACGCCTCCGCCACGTCCCCGGCGGCGTAGATGTCAGGCACCGACGTCTTCAGGTGCTCGTCGACGATGATGCCCCTTCCCACGCGCGCCCCGCACGCCTTCGCCAGGCCGACCTCGGGATCCACGCCTTTGCCGATGACGACGAGGTCGGCGTCCACCCGGCGGCCGTCCTGGAGCCTCACATGGCGCACCTCGTCGTCCCCCTCGATCTCCACCACGTCGCAGCGGGTATCGACGGCAAACCCATGCGCCTCCAGCAGGCGCCGGGCGATGGCCGCGGCCACATCGTCGAGCATCTGCGAGAGCACCCGCCCGGAGGCCGCCACCACCCTCACCTCGAGGCCGGCGTCGCGAAGCGCCCCGGCGACCTTCATACCGATCAGCCCGCCGCCCACCACCACTGCCTTTCGGGCGGCTTTCGCCCTCTCGGAGATCGCCACCGCGTCGTCCCATGTGCGGAGGGTGAAAACGCCCAGTTTTCCTGCGCCCGGGATATCCGGCAGCTTCGGCCGGCCGCCGGTGGCAAGCAGAAGCCTGTCATAGGGTATCTCGGAACCGTCGTCGAGGACGACTGCTTTCTTTCGCGGATCGACCGAGACGGCCTTTTTCCCCATGACCAGGTCCAGGCGGCGCGCCTCGTAGAACCCCGGGTCGCGAAGGAGCATGTCCCGTTCGCCGATCTTCCCAGCGATGTAGTATGAGGTCAGGCACCTTGAGTAAAACGGGCGCGCCTCGTCAGAGATGATGGTTATCTCGCACTTCGGGTCGAGACGCCTCAGGGTCTCGGCGCAGCTCATCCCGGCGGCGCTCCCCCCGATGATCACGTGTTTCACGAGAGACCACCCCCTACTCCGCGACCATGGCCTCATCGAGGCTGGCCGTGGAGTACTTTCGCCTCCAGTTCCGGTAGTTCAGCGCCTCGATGAGCTTTTCTGCGGCCTTCATAGGGTCGGTCTCCAGGATAAAGTAGCCTCCGAAGACGTCCTCGGCTATCTTCGTCACCACCTCGGTGACGAGGCTGCTCCCGTACACCGGCGGGATAACCCCCACGTGGGTCGGGAAACCCAGCGTAACGGCCCATGCGCCGATGGAGACAGCCTTCTCGTGCATGGCCTCGGGCGCCGTCGCGACGAACGGGATATCCGCCACGTCGCTGCCCATCTCCTTCGCGATGAGCACCGCAAGGTCCACCGGGCGCGAGTTGTCCACGCACGACCCCATGTGGAACGCAAGCGGCAGGCCCCCGTCGAACCCCGAGGCCTTCCCGAGCCTCTCGAGGAACCGCGTAAGCCCTGGTCCGGCAAACTCTTTCACCGCTCCCGAGGTCATGTAACCGGCCTTGGCCATGGCGCCTGCTGCGCACCCGGTCGCCACGATGAACACGTCGTTCCTCGCAAGCTCGCGGGCGATGGTGAGGTGGCCCTCGTCGTGCCTGGCCTTGGTGTTGGTGCACCCGGCGAAGAGGGCGATCCCCCGTATCTCGCCCTCCTCAATGGCGTCCACAAGGGCCCTGATAGGCTTCTCCCGGTTGACGGACGCGAAAACCTCGAGCATCGCCTCGAGGCTGAAGCCCGCCACGACCTCGTTCTTGACCTGCGGCACGTGGACCCTTGCGGGATCGCGCTCGCGGTAGGCCTCGATCGCGAGCTTTACTATGCGCCGGGCGCTCTCCTTCGCCTTCTCCTCGCGGAAGTCCACGTGATAGGCGCCGGGGATCTTCGAGAACGGTATCGTCGTGATGAGCCTGGTGTGGAAGCATTCGCACAGTGTTTTGAGAGCCGGCATGATGCACTGGAGATCCACGATTATGGCATCCACGGCGCCGGTCATTATCGCAAGCTCCTGGGCGATGAAGTTCGTGGCGAGCGGGATGCCCTTCCTCATGAGCACTTCGTTGGCGGTGCAGCATATGCCGACCACATTGATTCCCGCCGCCCCGGCTGCCCTCGCCTCGTCCTCCATCTCACGGGCGACGTCCACCACGATCTCGCTGAGGAGCGGGATGTGCCCGTGGACGGTGATGTTGACCTTCGCTGGGTCGATGACCCCGAGGTTCGCATAGCTCCTGACGGGGCGCGGCGTACCAAACAGGATGTCGGTGAGGTCGGTGCTGAGGTGGCACCCTGCGTAGTCGGCGAGCGCGCTCTTGAGCCCGCCGAAAATGAGGTTGACGGGATCGGCGTCCACGCCCATGGTGGATCTGTGCATGACCTCTGCGATGGCGCCGTTGATGTTGCTGGGCATGATGGCGCACTCTTCGAACTTCTCCGTCATGCCAGGTGTAACAGTGGACGTAACCCAGGTGCAGGGCTCCTCCTCGAGCCGGGAGAAGTCGCGAAGCGCGGCAAGGGTCACCTCGCGCGTTATCTCTTGCGGCGTCTTGCCAGCCGGGTTGAGCCCTATTCGCCTTGCTACCGCCTCAGCCTTGGCCGGATCGGCGATGCGATAGTCCGGCGCCTGGCCGTCCAGGTGCGCGAGAAGCGTGAGCGCCACATGCCGCCCGTGATCCGAGTGGGCGGCCGTGCCCCCGGCTATGCTGCGGATGAGGTTCCTCGCTACGATGGAATAGTCTTGTGCCCCGCATATGCCGCGCGTGGCCCCCTCGCCGAACGGGTCGATCCGGCAGGGACCCTGGAGGCATATCCGGCAGCACACGCCGAGGTTTCCGAATCCGCATAAAGGCTCCTGGGCGCGGCATCTATCCCAGGCCGTCTCGAGGCCCTGCTCTTCGGCGCGCTTCAGCATCTCGAGAGCCGCGGGATCGACGGTCCTTCCCTCCAGCCTCCCCATTGTCTTGTTCCCCCCTTGCTCGAAGCTGGCCAAGCCGTCCGACAATTCTCTCTTGCAGCTGGTATTCCCATGATTGTGACGGCTTGTGATAGGCTTCACAATCAAACTACAAGGGCCCTCTCCTTCACGAGAAGGGCCCTTGTCGGACAACCTCTCACACAGGCTGGTTCGTCTTCGTCCGGGCATCGGTCACACTTGAGCGCGACCTTTTGCCCCTCGTGGATCCGAATGCTGCCGTACGGACAGACCATCACGCACATCCAGCATCCGACGCAGCGCGTAGTGTCACAGGCAACCGTTCCCACGTCCTCATCGAGGTGCATGGCTCCGGTGATGCAAGCCCCGATGCAGGGCGCATCCTCGCAGTGGAAGCATCTGAGCGGGTAGTACTCGGAGCCTTCCCTCGTCACGCGCACCCGTTGCCGGGGTAGCGGCCTCTCCCAGACCGCCTGGTGTATGTCACGGCTTTCGGAGTGGACGAGGGCGCACGATATCTCACACTGCCGGCAGCCCACGCACCTCGCGAGCCTCACGAATACCTCCTTCATGTGGTCCCACCACCTCCTTCCCCACGAGCCGTGTGCATATATTGGCAAGGAGCGACCTCGCGATGGTCCCGATGGTCCCGGATGTGCCCCTGCCGTCCGATGTGAACATGGCAGCGTCCCACAGCTCGTCGCTGAAGGGCACGAACCCGAGGAGTTCGCCCGCACCAAAATGGGCTTCGAGCACCGCACGCTCCTCATGATTTCGCACCTTGTTAGCGATGAACCTGACGTCGGCAACCCCAAGATCGCGCGCGAGGGTTTCGGTGACCCTGGCGGTACGGAGGCTCGCCTGGCTGGGCTCCACGACAACCAGCATCACGTCGACCCCCCGCGCCGTGCCCCTGGTGAGGTGCTCGATACCCGCGCTCATGTCGAGGACCACGACTTCGTCGCGCTCGATGAGAAGCGCCCCCATGAGGCGTTCGAGGAAGGCGTTCTCCCGGCAGTAGCACGCCGTGCCTGCCTGCTTCACTCCGCCCATCCGCAGGAGCCGGATGTTTCCGGATTCGAGCGAGAAGGCGTCGAGGATATCGTCAACACGCGGATTGATGCGGAACAACGCGCCATCGCCCATCTTCTCGCGGACGAGATCGTCCATCTCGACCATGGGGCGAAGACGCGCGAGTTCGTCCTCCGGGAACCCCAGGGCGAACCCGAGGTTGGCATCGGGATCGGCGTCAACGGCGAACACCGGTCTCCCTGACTCCGCGAGCCCAAGTATGATTCCTGCCGCAACAGTGGTCTTGCCAACTCCGCCCTTGCCTGACACCGCGATCTTCATCCCGCTCAAGCCGCAGGCCCGCCGCGCCGCGGACCGGAGCGCGAAGAGCCTGCGCTCTGCTACCCCCTCTCACGCCCTCGGAACGCTCCCGAGCTGTTGCTTTGATACTTCAACACGCTTGGCGAAAATCCTTCCTGATAAATGCAGGATATTATGCAATCCGCTAATCTTCACACGTGTATATCCAGTTTGAACTTTGTGTCACAATTCACAAGCCCCATGTACACCAGGCTTCACCCTAGTGTCGCCACGTGAAAGGGCAGGCCGTCGTCAAGTGAAGGTGCGGAAGATGGTTGGGTGGTCGGTGGGTGAGCGGGGCGAGCGAGTGGTCGAGTGGGTGGGTGGTCCCGAGGGGACCGGGATGTGCAGGCAAGGTCATCCCCAGGGGATCAACCCCTTACGCAAACTGGTTACGGACGACCCACCCTCCGTGCCTCCTGACCCCGAGGGCGCCAAAGCTGCTCCCCAGGTGATCAGGCTCAGCGGAGAGCTGATCCCCGGAGGACCAGCTTCGAGCCGAACCTGGGCCCCACGTAACCAGCTTCGCAGGTGGTCACAGAGGGATGGTCCCAGCGGGACCAGAATCGGCTTCAGGATGATCACCACGGGCCCAGCTTCGAGCATAGCCTGGGCCTATAGGTCCCACCCTCGGCGGCGGACGCGGCACGGTGGTCCCGAGAGGACCAGGATACGTGCATAGGTGGGATCCTGGGCACGAGCTTCGTGCGGGATCTGGTCCCGGGCGGTCCACCTTGAGGGGTTTTCGAGAGCGAAGCTAAGAGGAGTGGTCCTCACGGGACCAGGATCAACGCCAAGCTGGTCCCCCAGGGATGAGGCTCGCCAGCGGATCTGGTCCTTGCGAGACCACCCTCCGTCAACTCACGCAGTCTGGTTCCCAGGAGAGCAGCGGTGCAGGTGACCATGTTACCAGGGGACCATGTGACCGGGGGACCCAGGCCGTCATAGAGATGATCCGTACAGGAGCAGCGTCCCAGGCGACCCGGTTGAAGGCGGCCAGGTTACGGGTGGCCGGGGTTTGGGCGCGAGCGGAAGGGCGCGCGGCGGGCAGGGACGTCAGAGTCAACACATCAGAGGTAATACGCTAGATGCATGAGTTCCACGCTAAGGTCAGTGTTGTGAAGGCGCACGCCCTCAGGAACCTTCAGCTTGACCGGGGCGAAATTGAGGATGGCCTCGATGCCTGCATCTACGCAAGCATCGACGACCCTCTGAGCCGCTTGTGCCGGGACGGCCACTATGGCCATCCTGACCTGGCGCTCGCGGGTGATCTCAGGGATACGGTCCACGTGGTGGACGGGGACCTCCCCAATCTTCATGCCCACCTTCGCAGGGTCCGAGTCAAAAAGCGCCGCCAGGCGAAGATGGTAGTCTTTCTCGACCGCCCGCCGCCCGATGATGTATCTCGCGAGCGCCTGGCCGAGGCTGCCGGCGCCGACGATGGCCACGTTTATCTCCTTGTCCAGGTTGAGCACCGACCTGAGCTCGTCACGAAGGGCGGCTATCTGGTACCCGACGCCCTGCTTGCCGAAACCACCAAGGAAGTTGAGGTCTTTGCGGACCTGCGCCGGGGTCACCCCGGCCTTCTCACCCAGCTCGAACGAGGAGATGAGGCCGCCACGGACATCCTCGTCCACGGTCTCGAGGACGCGGAGGTACACGGGTAGCCGCCTGATGACAACGTCCGGAATGCGTAGCTTCCTCAATGTCGTACCCCCCAAGGGAAGTTGCAGCATGCTTCGCGCCACGAGTATTACACACCTGGCAGGGCGGTGAGCAACAGGCCAGTTGTATGCAGCGTATTCGACACGTTAGCCCCCGTTCCTCCCCCGTTCCTGCAACAATCGACGGTGACCGTTTGCACCCTGCGCAGCGCCGTGGCGCCCCGCGCCGAAGCAGGAGCAGGAAGGAGTGGCGACCTCCCCTCCCTTCAGTCGCAACACGGCCCGCGGCCCTGTGGACCGGACGGCACCTCGGCTGCGAGCATGGGGCGAGATTCGGGGCTACAGGCTGATCCCGGCGCTTACCCTGTCTTGCCGCAGAGAATCGCTTCCTTTATATCGAGCGAGAAGTCCACAAGGTCCGTGATCCCGTTCTTCAATATGCCGAAGACGAGGGCAGGGTCCAGCCGAGTGTAGTCGTGAACGACGATGTTTCGAAATCCGGCCATTTGCCTGAGCCTTGGGACGTCCGAGCGCCTCAGGAACCCCGCTTCGTGGAGCACTGAGAACACGTCCTTGTTGTCGGCGGGTTCCCGAAGGCGTTCCTCTGCAATGATATGATGGCCGATATCGAGACAGCATTCAAGTGCTAGCTGAAGGGTCCTTTCGACGTAGCGCCTCGTCTTCTTGCTCGTGAGGAACTCTTCCCAGGTTAGGTGCCTCTCCTTCTCCAGGTCTGAGATGTACTCATCCAGGTACTTCAGGCGGTTCCGGATCACCTCTTCTTCTACCAACGAAACCACCCCTCTCCACGTCCCTGCGCATTACCCGAACATACTTCTCATAGTGAGGCAACATGTCCAGGTACTGCCTGCGTGCATTCACCTCAAACTCGATACGCTGTGTGTGGTTTCTCTCAAAAACCGGCTCCCCGGACTTCAAGACCTGGTGAATGAGGCTAAGCGGCGCGTCCCCGAGATCGATCACATCCACACGCCGCCCGAGGAGGCCTTCCAGGTCAGACGAGATGTCGGTCCGCGCAGCGAAACGGGCAAGGGCGTCGTCGCTTCGTGCTTCGAAAAGCACTGCTACGTCCACGTCGCTCTTCGGACGGGCCCTGTCCTTGGCGAACGAGCCAAAAAGGTAGGCGGCGATCACGTCGTCACGACGGGTGAAGTATTCCCTCAGAGGTCTCACGGGAAACTCATGGTTGCCCATAGCACACCTCGCACGCACGGGACTTGCTACTGCCGCCGCCAGGGTAAGCCAGGCAGGGGGCGCTGGTCGGCCCTGTAACGAGGGACCACCGGGCGGGCGATCCTGCCCGGCGCGCGGTCGTCGAGCCCTGCCGTTCCATACTATAGCACATGCAGGTTCCGCTCACAACCTCCGGGGCGGCTCTGTCGCGTCTAGGTAGGGGCGGCGGGTCGCCTGATTCGAGGGCCAAGTGGTCAGAAACCTGCCAGCGAAAAGCCCGATCGAATCTTGGAAACAGCGCCGACACGGGGGAGCGGCGCAGGCAGACCCTGCGCCGCTCCCGGTCGCTTTCCATCGCTGTCCCATCGCTGGGATCGCTTCTTCACGATTCAGGCCGTAAGACAGCCTCTATCGGCCTGCGGCCTCGCGCCCCTGTCAGCCTGCGGCCTCGCCGCACACGGCCTTCGCCACCGACGGGTACTTCTGCCTTGGCGTGTAGTGCGTGTGCAGAAGGTGGTGCGACACCTCGCCCAGCGGCTCACCCAGGAACTCGGCGTATATCTGCTTTATCGCCGGGTTCTCGTGGGACTTTCTGTACGGAAGCCCCCTGTCCGCCTCGTAGAGGGCGTTCCCGCGGATCCCCCGGATCTCCATGGTCGTCGGGATAGGCTGGCCGCCGCCTCCGACGCACCCGCCCGGGCAGCACATTATCTCGATGAAGTGGTAGTTGGCCTTGCCCTCACGCAGGAGGTCGAGGATCTTCTTGGCGTTTCCGAGGCCGTGCGCCACCGCGACCCTGACGTCGAGGTCTCCGACCTTGACTTGGGCCTCCTTTATGCCTTTGAGGCCCCTGACCTCCTCGAAGTCGATCTTCGGAAGCTCGCTGCCCGTGGCTACCTCATAGACCGTCCGCAGGGCGGCCTCCATCACGCCGCCTGTCGCGCCGAAGATCGCAGCTGCACCGGTGGAGATGCCCATGGGGTCGTCGTGCTCCTCCTCGGGCAGGTCCTCGAACCGGATGCCGGCCTCGCGCAGCATCCTGCCGAGCTCACGGCTGGTAAGCACCACATCGACGTCCTTGTAGCCGGAGTCGCACATCTCGGGCCTGTCGGCCTCATACTTCTTCGCAGTGCAGGGCATGAGCGATACCGAGAAGATGTCCTTCGGGTCGATCCCGGCCTTCCGTGCATAGTACGTCTTGACGAGCGCCCCGAACATCTGCTGAGGCGACTTGCACGTGGAGATGTGCTTGAGGAGGTCCGGGTAAAAGTGCTCCCCGAACTTGATCCACCCCGGGCTGCACGAGGTGATCATCGGAAGCACGCCGCCCTCCTTCAGCCTCTTCAGGAACTCGTTGCCCTCCTCGATAATGGTGAGGTCCGCGGTAAAGTCAGTGTCCATGACCTTGTCAAACCCCAGCCTGCGAAGGGCCGCGACGAGCTTGCCCGTGATGATCTGTCCGGGCGGAAGGCCCATCTCCTCACCGATGCTGACCCTGGTCGCAGGGGCGGTCTGGACCACCACGTGCTTGTTAGGATCGGCCAGAGCCTGCCACACGCGCTCGGTGTCATCCCGCTCGCTGATGGCACCCACGGGACACGCATGGATGCACTGCCCGCACAGGGCGCATGCCACCTCGTCGAGGCCTCTGCCGAACACCGGCGTGACCACCGTATCCGCACCGCGCCGCGACGGGAAGAGCACTCCCGCCGCCTGCACGTCGTGGCACATGGACACGCAGCGGCGGCACAGTATGCACTTGTCCGGCTCCCGAACTATCGCCGGAGTGGAGTGGTCTTCGGGGAGCCCGCGAAGCTTGTGCTCGAAGCGAATCTCCCTCATGCCGAACCTCTCGGCGAGGGCCTGGAGCTCGCAACTCCGGTTCCTCACGCACTGGAGGCAGTCCTGCGGGTGGCGAGCAAGGAGAAGCTCGAGGTTCACCTTCCTCGCCTGCCGGACGCGTGGCGTGTTGGTGTACACCACCATTCCGTCCTGCACCGGGAAGGCGCACGCAGGCTGGAGCAGCTTCTGGCCCTCGATCTCAACGACACATATGCGGCAGACGGCCTGCACCGCGAGATCGGGGTGGTGGCACAGCGTCGGGATGTCGATGCCGAGCTTCTTCGCGGCATTCAGGATGGTTGTGCCGGCATCCACCTCGACCTTCCGGCCGTCTATGGTCACCATTGCCATTCGCGTATCACTCCTTCCGTCTCTCCTGCCTGAGCCGGGCGGGTCTATATCCCGCACGTCCCGGTGGGACAGAGCCTGTCATTGATATGGGCCTCGAACTCGTCACGGAAGTACTTGAGCATGGTCTTGATGGGGACCGGCGCCGCCTGGCCGAGGCCGCAGAGCGACGACACCTGCATCACCGAGCCGAGCTCATCAAGCAGCTCGAGATCTCCGGGCTTCCCCTCGCCCCGGGCGATCTTCGCCACGATCTCGTGGAGGCGCGCTGTGCCCTCGCGGCACGGCGTGCACTTGCCGCACGACTCGTGCTCGAAGAACCTCATGAAGCACTCGGCTATGTCCACGATGCAGTGGCTAGCGTCCATGATGAGGAGCGCGCCCGAACCGAGCGCCGACCCGTGCTCAGGCAGGGTGAAGTAATCCATCGGCACGTCGAGCAGTTCCTTCGGGAGGCATCCCCCGGACGTGCCGCCGGTCTGCGCCATCTTGAACTCCCTGCCTCCGGGTATCCCGCCGCCGATCTCGTATATCACGCGGCGGAGCGTGATCCCCATGGGCACCTCGATGAGGCCCTTGTTGTTGATGTCGCCGGTGAGCGTGAAGACCTTGGTGCCGGGGCACCTCTCCGTGCCGAACTTCCTGAACCAGTCAGGCCCGTTCAGCAGGATGGGCGGGATGTTCGCGATGGTCTCTACGTTGTTGACCACGGTGGGCTTCCCGTACAGGCCCTCGGTGCCAGGGTACGGCGGCTTTATCCTGGGCTCGCCGCGCTTACCCTCGATGGACTCGATGAGGCCGGTCTCCTCGCCGCACACGTACGCGCCCGCGCCCTTTCTTATCTCCACGTCAAAGGAGAAACCGGAGCCGAAAATGTTGGACCCGAGCAGGCCAAGGGCTTTCGCCTGCTCTATAGCTTTTCCCAACCTCTCGATGGAGAGGACGTACTCGCCTCTCACGTAGATGAAACCTTTATCCGCTCCCACTGCATAGCCCGCTATGGCCATTCCCTCGAGGATGCTGTGGGGATCGCCCTCAAGGATCAACCGATCCTTGAAAGTGCCCGGCTCCCCCTCGTCAGCGTTGCACAGTATGTACTTCTGGTCGGCGTCGGCCTTTGCGGTGAAACTCCACTTGAGGCCGGTCGGAAAAGCCGCGCCGCCCCTGCCAACGAGCCCGGACTTCTTCACAGCCTCGATGACGTCTGCGGGCTTCATCTCTGTCAGGCACTTCGCGAGCGCCCTGTACCCGTCGCGCGCGATGTACTCCTCGATGGACTCAGGATCGATCACTCCACAGTTCCGCAGGACTATCCGTTCCTGCACCCCGAGGTAGGTCGGCTCCTCGTACTTGACGACCCCGGCCTGGGGTGCCTCACCGACGAGTCGCGTCACGACCCTCCCCTTCAAGAGGTGTTGCTCGACTATCTCAGGGACATCGGAGACGCGGACCTTCTGATACAGCGTCCCCTCGGGATAGACCACAATCACCGGTCCGAGATCGCAGGGCCCCAGGCAGCCAGTCTCGACCACCTTCACCTCCCTGTCAAGGCCCCGCCGCTTCACCTCGGCGATGAGCGCGTCGCGGACCCCCTTGCAGCCCTCCAGCACGCATGGGGTCCCCCCGCAGACGAGGACGTGCGAACGGTAGAACTCCACGAGCGTAAACCTCCCTTCTGGGCGTCACTTGTATTCTTTGAGGATCAGCGGGACCCGTTCGGGGGTGAGGTTGCCGTACACCGCCTCGTTGATCATGATGGCCGGCGCAACGCCGCAGACCCCGAGGCAACTCGTGTACTCCAGCGTGAACTTGCCGTCGCTGGTGGTACCGCCCATGGGGATGCCGAGCTCCTTCTCGAGGGCCTCAACGATGGCTTTCGCCCCGAGCACGTGGCACGGAGCGTTCTCGCAGACGCGTATTACGTACTGGCCTTTGGGCTTCGTTGAGAACAGCGTGTAGAACGTTGCGACACCGTACACCTTCGACACGGGGATATCAAGCCCCGAGGCGATCTCGGTAATCGCTTCCTCCGAGAGGTAGCCGGCTTCCTTCTGGACATCGTGAAGGATGGATACGAGGGCATCAGGTCTCCGGGAATACTTTGCGAGAATTTCGCTCACTTTCGCTGGACAGATGCTTGCACTCTTCGCCGCTGTCTCCATGCTCTTCTCCCCTCCTTTCGCTCCAGACTGGCCTTACGCGCTGGCTATGACCCACTCGCCCACGACCTGGCCGTTAACGATGTGGCTTGCCACGATCTGGCGGGCCTTTTCTTTAGTCACCTTCCCGTAGGTCACCTTTGCAGCGCCAGGCTTGATCACGTCGACGATCGGCTCCTGCTCGCACAAGCCGACGCACCCGGTCTGGGTCACCACCACATCCTGGATATTGCGCTTCGCGAGCTCGTCCATGATAGCGGAGAGCGTCTCCCGCGCTCCCGCGGCGATCCCGCATGTACCCATGCCTACGACGATCCTGGTGGTTTCCTTGCCCTCCCTCAGCCTGGTCATGGCCTGCGCCTGTTTCCTGATGCGCTCCAGCTCTTCAACGGTCTTCATCGCGGACACCTCCTGAGCTTTCCCCTCTCGACCCAGTCACGTCGGGTTCACACTCAATTTCGCCAACTCCGTACATACTTAAGGACTTTGCGCTTTCCTTCACAATCCCCCTTTCAAGAAAGCGTTTCGGTCCAAGGCCCATACCGCACCTATAATACCATTACCTGGCCTTCCGGGCAACAACTATTTCCACGCGCTCCGGCGGATTCCTCCATGGCTTTCGCCACTACTCGGGGCCGAGCACCCGCGTGATCTCGGCCCGAAACCGCGCCGGGTTCACGCGCCTGCCGTATCCGTAGACAACCCCGTAAGAGGCCGCGAGAAGCCCAAGGCCCAGCACCGCCCCGAAGAGGGACGCGGATGCCGCTTGCCCCGTCGCTCGCGCGACGACGGCTCCCAGGTATATGCCTGCCACCATGAAGAGGAGCGGCACCATGTACGCGATGAACGCCGCCCCGAGCACCCGGGAGCTTTCAAGCTCAAGCGCTACTTCGTCGCCCGGGCGGGCTCCTATGCGGTTTGTCGCTTCCACCACTACCCTGTCAGTGCGACCGAAATCGCAAGCCTTGCAGTGGCGACATGCTTCGTGGCGAGTGACCTCCACCCTGGCCAACCCGCCGTGCACCTCGATCACCCTACCACGTTCCTCCAAGCCGAACCAGCCTCCTGGGCAGCCTCGTGCCGGTTGCCATCATGCGCGCTGGACCGGGTCCAGGCCTTCCCGGATGAGATTCTTGACGACGCCCGCGAGCGCCGGGGCTGTCGGGGGGATGTCCCCGAGCGCCTGCTTGAACTCCTCCGAGTCGAAGAAGAACGCCCTAGCCCCCCGTGTGTGCCTGTACCTGAACCTCACGTCGGGGTTGCACACCACGAGAACTGCAACCGTTTCCGCCATGTCGCCGAGTGGAGCCCTGTCGATGTGGCTCATCCTGAACGTGGCCCGCACCTTCGTGCCGCGGCCCGGCCAGGACTCGATAATGAGGTCGCCCCCGGCCGTCCTCGCAGCCTCGCGGAAAAGCGGAAGCCCGAGCCCAACCTTGCGGGTGGTGCGCGACGTGTAGAAAGGGTCCAGCACTGACTCTAGTATATCCGGCGGGATTCCGGCGCCGTCGTCAACCACTTCTATCGTGAGAAGGTCGGACGCCTCGTCTTCCGAGACGGTCACATCCACCGTTCGCGCTCCTGCGGCGATGGAGTTCTGCACGATATCGAGGACGTGCAACGAAAGCTCTCGCACACGAGCTCCTCCCTGCCACTCACACAATGGGCAACACAGCCCGGCCTCCAGCCGAGGCGAGCGCGAGCCTGACTTCCTCGAAGGTCGGCTGCCTCAGGTAAAACGCCGTATGCCCGCGAATCTCGCTCAGCCTGTGGGCATCCGACGACACAACAATCGGGAAACCCGCAAGCTGGGGAAACATCTCCCTCGCCCGCCGAGCGCCGATCCTCGGAGAGACCTCCAGGGCGTCGGGCCGAAGGCCGGGTGGAATGAGGCCCAGGTTCCTCATAAGGCTGAACGAGGGTCTATCCACGTGCGCGGGCACCACAAGGCCCCCGAGTTCCCGGACGCGTCTTCCCACATGGTCGATGCTCATCGATGTAGACGCGAGGAGAAACCGGCGAAGGCGGCCCCTCACCACACCTCGGGAATCAAGTATGAGCTCCTCACCGAACCTCGCCTCGTCGTTCTCGACGTGGGCGAGGCTTGCGTAAACCTCCTCCTGCCACCTGAGAAGCGCCCCCGAGTCATCGAAGAACGTGAGGACGTGTACGTCCTCGCGTGTCTGCACCTCCATGCCGCAGACCACGGCAACGCCCGCGGCCATACCTGCTTCGGCCACGGCGAGGGCGTTCTCGGCGGAGTTGTGGTCACAAATCCCCAGCAACCTTACGCCCTGCTGCGCAGCCGCCCTCACTATGGCCGGCGGGGCCATCTCCGCCTCAGCGCACGGGGAAAGCGCAGTATGGACGTGAAGGTCGGCGAGGTACACCTCCAACGGGACCTCACCCCTATTCGTTTAGCTCCCTGTCCTGCCGCGGACCCCTGCCGCATAAAGGCGGCCCACAGCCTCGAAGGCGGGCAGACGAGTCCTGAGAAGGGGGATGCCTTCCTCGTCGGCCCTCCGGGCAGCCTCGGGCTCGCACTCGACTCCCCCCGCTACCACAATGGCCGCCAGCCCCACCAGCGTGGCCACGGCGATGATGTTCTCGTGCGCCTGCACGGTCACCCAGATGTCGCCGTCGCGGGCGTGCGCCATCACGTCGCTAAGGAGGTCCGACGCGTAGCCGCATTTCACCTCATTGTCGAGGCCGCCTGCGCCGGCCTCGACGGTGCACTCCAGCATATCGAGGACATCCCGCACTTTCACGCATCTCACCCCTCGCGCTCGCCTGGCTCACCTGCAGCGCTCATCGCAGACGGGTTCTTCTTCGCCAGGTCGAAGAGCTGCTCCGCCAGGACCTTCACCTGGTCGCGCAGCTTGAAGACGCAGTCTGTGTCCACAGCAAAGCCCTGCACGATATCTTCGGCAAGGGCCCTGCAGTGCGGGGACCCGCACGATCCGCAGTCGAGTCCAGGCAGGTCTTTTACGACCTTCTCGATCATCTCCGCCTTGGAGATCGCCCGCGACACGTCGCGGTCCAGGCGGAAAGCAGGAACCGCCGCGATGTCCTGGCGCATATCGAAATGACCGGCCCGGGCGCGCCGGGTAAGCTCCTCTTCTTCCTCCGCGGTGAACGCTGGGCAGTCGGCGAACCTCTTTGCCAGCTTCTCCAGATGCACGTGGGCGATGAAGGGATTGCGCACTGTGAGGGCGCCCCCCACGCACCCGCCGATGCACGCCTGGGCTTCGATGAAGTCCACATCGGCGAGCCTGCCCACCTCAACCTCTTCGAGGACGTCAATAACGCTGTGGATGCCGTCGACCACCAGGTAGTTCTCGAGGCCAACCGCGGCATTCTCCCCTCCTGACCCGCCCCACCCGATGCCCGCCCCTGAGGCCCTGCGCCTTGGCGCGGGCGAGGCAGGGCTTGCCAGGCGGCGTGAGATCTCGCCGTAGACGTCGGCGATGGAGATAGCCCCGTCCACAGACGAGAAGCCCCGCTTTACGGCCTCGCGCACCCATGTCACCTTGGCCGGGCAGGGGGTGATGAAGAACGCCCCGATGTCCCCCGGCGGGATTCCCAGCTCCTTGCTCTTGTTCTCCTTGGCGAGCTTGCCCGCGCATGTCATTGGGGAGTCCACCGGGATCAAATGGTCTATAAGCGCCGGAAACCTTACCTGTATGAGCCTGACCACGGCCGGGCATGCCGCCGAGATCATGGGCCGTATCTCGCGGTGCTGGCGAAGATATTCGCGAGTCACCAGGGTGGCAACGTCCGCCCCCCGCGCGACCTCGAACACATCGTCGAAGCCCATATCAATGAGGGCTGCAAGCACCCGGTCGGGCTCGACGTCTGGGCCGAACTGTCCGTAGAGTGCCGGCGCAGGCAACGCAACGGTGTACTTGAAGTCTTTCAGGCGCTCGAGAGAGTCTGTGATAGCGGTCTTGGCGTGGTTATCGCAAGTCCTTATGCATTCCCCGCAGTCGGTGCACCTCTCTGCATTGATCCTGGCCTTGCCCTGCCTCACCCTGATGGCTTCGGTCGGGCAGTTCTTTATGCAGCGCGTGCATCCGCGGCATTTCTCTTCGATCAGGAGGACCGAGTGGAACAGGCCGGTCATGTCAGACTTCCTTTCGAGGGAAGGTTGATAACCATTCTGACGTTCGTGCCCCGTCCGACTGTGGAGTCAATATGGAATTCATCGGAGTATCTTTTCATGTTGGGCAGGCCCAGTCCGGCGCCGAACCCCATCTCCCGTATATGCTCCGGTGCCGTCGAGTACCCCTCCTGCATCGCCAGCGGTATGTCGGGGATCCCGGGACCTTCGTCGTCCGCCACGATCTCGATGCTCTCGGGCGAGATGTCAACGGACAGGACCCCGCGGAAGGCGTGGATGACGATGTTCATCTCGGCCTCGTACGCAACGATCGCGGCCCTCCGGGCCGTCTCGGCGTCGATGCCCACCTGGCGCAGAGTCCGCTTGAGCTTCGCCGCAGCCTCCCCCGCAGCCTGGAAATCCCCGCCGGTGACCTTGCACTCAAGGCGCATCACGCGAACCCCCGCGCGCGCCGCGCGTCTTGTCGTCGGTGTCAGCGCCAATCACGGTGCCGGTGTCGGTGACGACGCCGGTGCCGATGCCAGTCCCGGTGCCCGTGGTGGTGCTGGTGCCAGCGCTGGCGCTGGCGCTGGTGGTGGCAGCGCCACCGTCCGTTTCGGTGCGCGGCCAGGCGCACTTGCCGCGCAGGCCTGCCTCGAAAAGCAGGCCGGCCGACTCATACAGCGGGTACGACGTGCACAGGACGGGGATACCAGCCTCCGCGGCCATAGCCACGATTTCTGGCGTGGGCTTCTTGCCTCGCACGAAAACGATGCCCAAGAGGTCCATCATCTCGGCTGCGCGGATAATCTGAGGGGTGACAAGCCCTGTGAGAACCAGCATCCTGGCCCTCGTAAAGGCCAGGAGGTCGCTGATGAGGTCGCACCCGCATGCGGCCTCGATCTCCTGGTCAAGCTTGTCCTCCCCAGTGAGGATCGTGGCATCGAGAATCCTCATAACATCGCGCAGCCGCACTCTTCATCATTCCTTCCAGCTACAACAGGAGGACGGGGCTTAATGAACCACCACAACGGAAAAACCTTTCGCCTCGAGCTCGGCGGCAAGCCTGTCAGCGTTGACCTTCTCTGCGAACGCCCCCACCTGCACTCTGTACGGGGCGCCGCCGGTTACGAACCCGAGGTACCCTGCGCCCGCAAGCTCGCGGGCCAAGCTCTCCGCTCCCGTCCGCTCATCGAACTCGCCCACCTGCACCCGGTAAAGGATCTGACCAGGGGCTGCAGGCGGCACCTGGGCGTCTTCATCTGCCGGGCAGGGCGCTGTCGTCGCGACCCCCTCGGCTCCGGGCGATGACGTCTCAGGAACCGGGGCACCGGGCTTCGCGGGAGACGTCGACGCGGCATCGCCCGACACGCCTACAGGATCGACCTGGCTTGTGGCTTGCGGCGCCTCGCCGTTGTCCCGCCCGGGACCAGACGCGAGGAGGCCGAAGGCGTACCTGCCCATGAGCACGCCAAGGCCGATGGCAAGCGCCGCCATGACCACAAGCACCAACACCATGGACAGGCTCTGACCCACCCTTCCCCTTCTTTCAGGCATCTTCGATCCCCCCTCCAGCATTCTGCCACTATATTACTCCCTGGCGCGGGCGGATTCCTCCTGTGTCAGGAAAGACGGCAAATCTTGCGCCCACGGCGGGCGCATGTGAAGCTGGATAGCCACAAGCCTCGTATCACGGATGGCCCCGCTGAGCCTTGTCAGCACGCCCGGAGTTGTGCACGCGAACACCACGGGGAGGTTCCGCCTCCTGGCAAGATCTTTCGCCACGCGGACGCCGCGCAGCACGTCGCAAGGAGTCGTCTCGTCACCCATGTGCGTGTTGCTGACGATACCCGTGAAGCTCAGCCTGGAAGAGTCCTCGATGGATTCGAGCATTGCCTCGGCTCCCGCGACATCCCTGGTGAACGGCCGGCTCGTGTTGACCACGAAGAACATATCGTACCCGCCCGCCTCGAACTGCGCCGAGTATCTCGCGAGGGCCCTTGCCCCGACAGGGTCGCCACCCACATCGAATATCACCGTCGCACCCTCGTCATGGAATGCCTGAAGTATCCCGGGCGCAAGGGCGGGAAGATCCGCGGCCTCAAAGCCAGGAGCTGACGATATGACCTCTATGCCCTCGCGCTCCATTTCCCACGCCACTTCGCGGGATCTGAAGTACGGGTTGACAATGTCGAGATCGACCACGATGACACGCGCACCCTCGCGCCGCTTCATCTTCGCGAAGTTCAAAGACACCTCGGTCTTGCCGGACCCGTAGGCACCGCTGAAAACCACGATCCTGCGGGTCGCAGGGAGCCTTCCGGCGGTGGACAGCAGGTAGTTCCTTACCTCACCCACGAGGTACAGCGACCCGCACACGAGGAGCACCCCGTCATCGCCTGCACTCAGGAGACCTTCGTCCACAGCCTCCAGGGCGTTGCCTTTCACGATGGCCTCGCGCCCCTCACCCGATGCCAGCGCGGCGATGACGGAAGGGTCCGCTCCACCCAGCCTCGAGGACGAGGCCCGGGTCGCGATGATACGCGAGGCGAACCTGGCTACGTGCCGGACCATATCCGCGACGGGCTTGTCCCTGGAGATCCCGACGACTGCGGTAACGGGACGCCCGCGGGTAACCTCAGGAACGGCCTGCGCCAATCTTTCCATGCCGTCGAGGTTGTGGGCGCCGTCTACCACCACCAGCGGACGCCGCTGGACCACCTCGAGCCTGCCGGGCCAGCGAGTGAGCTTGAGGCCCCGCCTCAGAGCCTCTCTCCCCACGTTCACCCCGAGGCTGCGGAGCACCTCGATGGCACCCACAGCACACGCGGCGTTCTCCACCTGGTGAGGACCAAGAAGCGGGATCTCAAGTTCGCCGAGGTCCTTGCCGCCCACGCACGCCCGGAACGTCTGCCCCTCCTCGCTGTGGCCGGTCCGCTCACACCATAAGTCTTCGCCCACCACAACAGTCCGGCAGGACCTCTCGGTGGCGACACGCTTTATCACCTCGAGGGCACGCTGGTGCTGTGCGCCGACCACCACGGGGACGCCAGGCTTGATGATCCCGGCTTTCTCGAAGGCGATCTCCTCTATGGTGTCGCCCAGCTTCTCGCGGTGGTCCATGTCTACGTGAGTGATGACCGAAACAAGCGGCGTGACAACGTTGGTAGCGTCGAACCTACCCCCGAGGCCTACCTCCACCACTGCGTAGTCCACTTGCTCCTCGACGAAATGGAGGAATGCGGCAACGGTCCCCATCTCGAACTCGGTTGGAAAGCCCTGGGCGGAATCGGCCGCGACCGCCTCGAAGTGAGGCCGCAGCCTGGTTATGAGCTCCGCGAGGCGCGCTCTCGATATGGGCCTGCCGTTTACGCTGATGCGCTCGGTGTATGATGATAGGTGCGGGGACGTATATAGCCCGACGCGAAACCCCGCGGCGCGAAGCACCGAGGCCGTCATGGCCGCGACCGACCCTTTGCCGTTGGTGCCTGCCACATGGACGGCTTTCAGCCTCAAGTGAGGCGAGCCTGTCGCAGCAAGGAGAGCGAGCGTCCGGTCGAGACCGAGATTCACCCCGAACTTGCCCAGGCTGCGCAGGAATGCGATGGCTTCTTCGTAGTTCATGGGGACTCTTTTCGCTACTCCGGAAGGTTTTCCTTCTCCAGCGTGCATTCTGGCGCCAGAAGGCACCCATCGCACCTGGGCTTTCGTGGCCTGCAGCGCCGCCGACCGTGGGCGATCGTGTTGACGTGCAGGGAGTAGACCAGCTCGGATGGGACCACGGAGGCCATGACCTCGTGGGCCCCCTCGGCCCCGCACCGACCGCTTATGAGCCCAAGCCGCCGCGCCACACGCAGCACGTGCGTGTCCACCGGGAACACAGGCATGCCGCACCCGAAGAGGAGCGTGCACGCGGCCGTCTTCGGGCCAACTCCATCGAGGGACATGAGGTACTCTCGCGCCGCGCGAGCGTCAAGGTGCGCAAGGAAATCCAGGGACGCGGATCCCCGCTCGCGGTGGAGGCGGTTGAGGATCCGCTGTATCCTGGCGGCCTTGATGTCGGCGAGGCCGCCGCTCCTTATCGCGTCCGCGACCTTGCGCACGTCCGCCGTCCGCACGTCATCCCATGTGGGAAACCTCTCCCTCAGCCTCCGAAACGCCCTGACGGAGTTCACGTCGGACGTGTTCTGGGAGAGGACCGTGGAGATGAGGACATCCAGGGGTTCCTCCCGCCGGACAGGAGGAACCCCGTACATCTCCTCCAGAAGTGCTGCGATCCGCCGTACGCGCTCACGGGCGTCCTCATTCCTCAAGTTGGTACCCTCCGTGAACAAAAACGAATCCTGAGTTGGTGTGCACATTGGGGCGAGCCGTTCTTGCTCGGAAGATCATGCTCAAGCCCTGAGGTCCGCGAGCCTTGCCGCGAGGCGCGCCCGCTTTTCGGCGTATTCCTCGCGCCTTGCCCGCTCGCGCTCGACAACCTCCTCAGAGGCCTTCCCCACGAAGTCCGGGTTGGAGAGCTTACGCTCGGCGGCGTCCAGCGCTGCCTCGGCCGCCCGAAGTTCCTTCTCCAGGCGGCGGACCTCCGCATCGAGATCGATGATGCCGACGAGCGGCACGTACACCTCGGCGCTGGTCACGACCGCCGACGCCGCCTTCTCGGGCTTGCGCTCGAGCCGGTTCTCAACACTGAGGCGCGCAAGGCCAGCGAGCCGCACCACGAGATCTTTCCCGGCCTGGAGCACTTCTGCTATCC
Organism: Bacillota bacterium; assembly: GCA_012516125.1. Lineage (GTDB taxonomy): Bacteria > Bacillota > SHA-98 > UBA4971 > UBA4971 > UBA6256. The sequence goes on from JAAYXB010000046.1 coordinate 35,980, forward strand.
TGCCGGTCGCCACCACGATGGCGTCCACCTTCTTCTGAGGCGGCACGTTCATCTCAGACCTTATGTTGCGGATGGCCCGCGTGACGTCCATGAGCGTGGCCATTTCCGCCTCGGCTTCGGGATCGTCGAGCCTCTCGTCGAACGCAGGCCAAGGCGACACCATGATGCTTGCGCGGGCGCCAGGCAGACGCTGCCAGATGCCCTCGGTTATGAAGGGCATGAACGGGTGCAGCAGCCGAAGCACCCTGCCGAGGGTCTCCACAAGGACGTAGCGGGCGGTGGTGCGCGCCGTGACATCCTCGCCGTAGAGCCGCGCCTTGGAGATCTCGATGTACCAGTCGCAGAACTCGTCCCACGTGAAATCGTAGAGGGTGCGCGCCGCCTCCCCGACCTCGTATTCCCGGAGATGCGAGGCTACCTTATCCGCCACCCTGTTCGCTCTGCTCCGTATCCACCTGTCAGCAGGCAGGAGTTCAAGGTCGCGCTCGTCCACGGCGGCCGGATCGAAGTCCCCGAGGTTCATCAGGACGAACCGCGCCGCGTTCCACAGCTTGTTGGCGAAGTTACGGCTGGCCTCGAGCCGCTCCTCCCGGAACCGCATGTCATTGCCGGGGGTGTTGCCGGTCACGAGGGTGAACCGCAGCACGTCGGCGCCGTACCTGTCCACGACCTCGAGTGGGTCAACGCCGGTGCCGAGGGACTTGCTCATCTTCTTGCCGCTCGAGGCTCTCACGAGCCCGTGGATGAACACGTCGTGGAACGGCACCTCGCCCATGAACTCGAGGCCCATGAATATCATCCTCGCGACCCAGAAGAAAATGATGTCGTACGCGGTTACCAGCACGGACGTCGGGTAGAAGTGCCGAAGTTCCGGCGTGTCCTCGGGCCACCCCATGGTCGAGAAGGGCCACAGAGCCGACGAGAACCAGGTGTCAAGCACATCGGGATCCTGCTCGAGTTTTGCGCTGCCGCATTTTGGGCACCTCATTGGGTCTTCGGTCGAGGCGATGGTCTCGCCGCACTCCCCGCAGTACCATACGGGGATTCGGTGACCCCACCAGAGCTGCCTCGAGATGCACCAGTCGTGGATGTTCTCCATCCAGTTGAGATAGATCCTGGCGAAGCGCTCGGGGACGAACCTGATGCGGCCATCCTCCACGGCCTTGATTGCGGGCTCGGCAAGGGGCCTCATCTTCACGAACCATTGCCTCGATATCATCGGTTCGACCACGGTGTTGCACCTCTGGCAGTGGCCGACAGCATGGTCGTGCGCCTCTGCCTTCTCGAGAAGGCCGAGCGACACAAGCTCCTCCACCACCTTCTCGCGGCAGGCGTACCTGTCGAGCCCCTCGTACTTCCCGGCCTCCTTCGTCATCCTCCCGTCCTCGCCGATGACCTTTACGGCAGGAAGATCGTGCCTCAGGCCCATCTCGAAGTCGTTCGGGTCGTGGGCAGGTGTGACCTTCACGGCGCCGGTCCCGAACTCGGGGTCTGCGTGCTCGTCTGCAATGACGGGTACCTCCCGGTTCATTATGGGAAGGATAACCTTCCTGCCCACAAGGCGGCGGTAACGAGCGTCGCCGGGGTTCACTGCCACAGCCGTGTCGCCAAGCATCGTCTCCGGACGAGTGGTAGCTACAGTAATGTGGCCTTCCTCGCCCACGAGGGGGTACCTGATGTAGTAAAGGGTACCTTTGCTCTCCTCGTGCTCCACCTCGAGGTCCGAAAGGGACGTGTGGCACCTCGGGCACCAGTTGATGATGTACGTGCCCCTGTATATAAGCCCCTTTTCATAGAGCCGCACGAACACCTGCCGGACGGCGCGGGAAAGGCCCTCGTCCATGGTAAACCTCTCGCGCTCCCAGTCGCACGACGCCCCCAGGCGCTGGAGCTGGCTGCGGATGGTGCCGCCGTACTTCTCTTTCCACTGCCACACTCGGCGGACGAACTCCTCGCGCCCGAGGTCGTGGCGGGATAGACCCTCCTTCGCAAGCGCCGCCTCCACCTTCACCTGGGTCGCGATGCCCGCATGGTCGGTGCCGGGGATCCACACCGTGTTATCGCCCATCATCCGATGCCAGCGCACAAGGATATCCTGCAGCGTGTTGTCCAGGGCGTGGCCGATGTGCAGCGACCCCGTGACGTTGGGCGGCGGGATCACGATGCAGAAGGGCTTTCGCGATGGGTCGACCTCCTGATGAAAATACCCGCCCCGGAGCCACTCCTGGTAGATCTTCTCCTCCATTTCGAGGGGGTTATATCTGGTCGCAAGCTCGCCTGTCTCGTCTGTAATGAGGCCTGGTTTCCTCTGAGCCCTTGCCATGCCACGCGCGGCCGCCTCCGCCTTCAGCTCTGCCTCTGCCTCTGCCCCTGCCTCCGCCTTTGCCTGCGCCATCGCCATTGCCATCGCCATCCCCTTTGCCTTCACCTTGGCTCGCGGCTCCCCTTGCCCTCCCGTCTCCGGTTCCGGCTTCGCTCCCAGCCTCGCCTTGCTCCAGCCTCACCATCGCCCCGGCTTCGCTTTCGGCTTCGGCGCCGGTTTCGGGTTCGGCTTTGGTTTCACCTTCGGTTTCGGCTTCACCCTCGGTTTCGGTTTAACCTTCGGTTTCGGCTTCGCCTTCTGGTTGCCAACACCTTACAGCCGGAGGTGCCGCTTCCTCCTTTCCTTGACTATTCCGCCTCGGCACATCATCATTCCGAGGTTCACTCTTACCGCCTCAGAAGATTCGCAGCGCCGATAGGCCGCTTTACTACCTCTTTACCGCCCACGTATTTACCGCCCACATGGGGCAGCCTTCCATCACCAGGGCGGCGGACCATGCCCGGGCAGGCTCCACGCCCTTCGCTCCGCACGTCGAGCTCCGCCCGAGCCGGATATCCTTCGCACATCCTGAAACCACATAGCTCGCCGATCTCGCCGGAGATCTCACTCAGTGGAACCGACCGGCCACCAATAGCGGCATTCTCCGAACCCGCAGCAACTCGCAAGAGGCAGCGCTGGCCGGCCGAACGCACGGGCCCGCGGACCCACTTCCCGGGAAACTCCTGGGAAACTCCCGGGAAAACTCAAGAGCCCCTTTCGCCATTCCAAGGGCGAAAGGGGCTAACTCCCGCGGTACCACCTTGCTTCCCGCATCCCGCGCTTGCGTATCGCTCGCGCAAAAGACACAGGCGCTCGATTGCTGTAACGGGCTGCCCGTCGAGGCCTACGTGCGCTGGCACCTCAACTGCCACCGCATTTCAACGCCGATGCTCCGGAGCGACCTTCGGTGCGGCCTTATCCCGGGAAGCCTTGCAGCCGGTGGACCTCCCTCTCTTCGGGCAGCGCCGCCCTACTCCTCTCCATCAACGCAAATGCTCCGTATCGCGTTGTATTGCTTGTATAATACAACGCGCGCCCATCTCCGTCAAGGCCCCTGCAGCTGCTCCAGTACTTCCGCGAAACAAGCCGGAATCCGTGGGTCGTGCCATATGACGGCCACGACGGGATCAGCCCTTCATGTGGCGCACGATCTCCCAGTACATCCTCAGGCGCGCCGCAAATCCCTTGAAGCCGCCGCGCTTTTCTTCCTTCATCACCTGCGACACCCCGCGCAGCACGACCCGCTTGACCCTGGCGCCGCAGGAAGCAAGGTGCCGATTGAGGACGACCTCCACGCCGAACCGGGCGTCCTCCATCGGGACGTCGCGCACGAGCGCCGCTCTCACGGCGCGCTGGCCCGACAGCCCTGGGGTCAGCTTCTGGGCGAGCGTGGTCGAGGTCCTCCCGCCCTTGAACACGCCCAGGGTGGCATCGGCCTCACCCGAAACCACCGGGCGGATCAGCTCGTCGACATGCTCTGGCATAAGCCCGACAAGGTCGGCGTCTATGAACGCCACCACGTCAGCGCTCGTCGCCGCAAGCCCGGCCTTCATGGCCCCGCCCTTCCCCCTGTTGCGCGCAAGCTCCACGACCCGCACCCCGAGGGACCGCGCCACCTCCGCCGTATCATCAGTCGAGCCGTCGCTCACGACGATGACCTCCGATACCAGTTTCGCCCCCAGCGCTGCGGAGATCACCTGGCCGACCCGGGCTCCTTCATTGTAGGCGGGGATGATCACCGCCGCACCGGTCGTGCCGCGTTCGTAGCCCATGGCTAGACCAGCCCTCCGGATGCGCCCTGCCCCTGACGGGCGACCCTGTGTATCTCCTCGACCAGCCTCGGGACGATCTCGTCGTGCGGCACCCTTCCCATGGGCTTCCCGTGCGCAAACAGGAGGCCTGCGCCCTCGCCCAGGGCCACACCGATGTCGGCCTCGCGCGCCTCACCTGGACCGTTGACCTCGCATCCCATCACGGCGACCCTGAGGGGCGCATCGATCCCAGCTACCCTGCGCTCCACTTCCCCGACGATCCCGAAGAGATCCCCGTGGCAGCGGCCGCACGTCGGGCAGGATATCACCTCGACGACGAACCGCCGGAGGCCCACGGACGACAGGATCTCCCTGGCAACCCTCACTTCCTCCTCGGGCTCCGAGGTGAGCGATACGCGGATGGTGTCGCCAATCCCCTTGAGAAGCAGCGCTCCTATGGCTACAGCGCTCTTCACCGTGCCCGCCCTGGGACCGCCGGCCTCCGTGAGGCCCACGTGGAGCGGATAGTCGGTCGCCTCCGAAACGGCCTCGTACGCCTCAACGGTGGTGACCACGTCGGACGCCTTTATCGATATGACGATGTCGCTGAACCCCTCGTCCTCGAGAAGGCTCACGCTTCGTTTCGCGCTCTCCACCAGCGCTTCCGCGCAAGGCCTGCCATACTTTGCAAGCAGGTCCTTCTCCAGGGACCCTGCGTTCACACCAACCCTGATGGGCATACCCCGCTCTTTCGCCGCCCTCGCGACCTCCCTGACCCTCTCCCTGCCACCGATGTTCCCGGGGTTTATGCGAAGCTTGTCTGCGCCCGCGGCTATCGCCGCAAGGGCGAGCCTGTAGTCGAAGTGGATGTCGGCCACAAGAGGCAACGGCGACCTGCGCTTTATCTCGGCGAACGCCGCCGCGGCAGCGGCGTCGGGAATGGCGCACCGCGCTATCTCGCACCCGGCCTTCGCAAGGCTCTCGAGTTGCCGGACCGTGGCCTCAATATCGCGGGTATCGGTCTTCGTCATGGACTGCACAGTGACAGGCGCACCGCCGCCTATCGGCACCCCCCCAACCACGACCCTTCGGGTTTTGCGCCGCTCGATCATCTCCTGCTACACTCCCCACTCCCAGTGACACAGATTGGCCGGCTTCCGCCGCAACGCCCCCGCAACGCCCCGCCAGGCACCCGGCTTCGGCGGCTATCGGAACTTATGAAAGAGACCGTTAAAGAGGCCGTTGAACTTCCCCAGCAGCCGCCAGTTTGGCCGAGCACGCCGACTGCTGTGGGTTTGCGCGATTCAACCGGGCTGCGTTTACATAATATGGCAGCAACCAACAGTCTCATGGAAGGCGACTCATGTTATGAAAGGCGGCGCTACCCGAGCCGTCCTCCCAGTCTCGCGATGTCAGACAGCGTCGCGAACGCTATAAGCAACGCCAGGATGGCCATGCCGACCATCCGCGCGAAGGCTTCCTGCTCTTCGTTGAAGGGGCGCCTGCGCAAAGCCTCGATGCCCAGGAGCACGATCCACCCGCCGTCCAGCACCGGTATGGGAAGCAGGTTGAGAAGCCCGAGGTTCACGTTGAGAAGCGCCGCGAGGTAAAGGAGGTTCACGATGCCGAGCCGGGCGGTCTGCCCCACGGCCTGGGCTATGCCGATAGGCCCCGCCACCTCCGGCTTCACCCGGCCCGACACCATCCGGCCCAGCGTGACCAGGAGGTTCTTCGCGATATCCAAGGTGAACGTGGCGCCTGTGCGCACCGCTCGCACCACCCCGGCAGGCTGCCAGGGTTCGGAAAGCAGCACCCCGATGACCCCCTGGCCGGTCTCGGGGTCCTTTGAAGGCGTTACCCGAAACGTCATCCTCGCCCCTTCACGTTCCACCGTAATGGTGATGGGCTTTCCGGGGCTGACCGAAATGGCCTCTCTCACCTCTGCCACCGTCTCGGTTGCGGTCCGTCCGACGGCGACCACTCTGTCGCCCGCCTGCAGCCCGGCAGCCTGGGCAGGCATCCCGGGATACACCTCGGACACAACCGCCACAGGGACTCCCGCTGCCACAAAGACGACGGTGAAGAACACGAACGCCATCACGAAGTTCATGAAGGGCCCGGCAAGGATCGTCGCTATCCTCCACGCCAGGGGCTTCGCCCTGAAGCTGCGCGGGTCGCCCGCATCTACGTCGTCCTTGGGGTCATCAGGGCGGTCAAGACCTGCGAACTTCACGAAGGCGCCAAGGGGGAGCGCCCGCAGGGAGTACACGGTCTCCCCGCGCTTCCGGCGCCATACGAACGGGCCGAAGCCGAGCGCGAACTCATACACCTTTATCCCCGCGGCCTTGCCCACGACGAAATGGCCAAACTCATGGGACAGGGCGAAGGTCGCAAAGACAAAGGCGAACGCCAGCACTGTGATGACCACGGTTTCAACCACGGATGCGTCCTCCTCTTTCCGCCACACGCCGCGCAACGTGCTCTCTCGCCCACCTGTCGGCCTCGAGGACCTCCTCGGGCGCGCGCGGGTCCACTGGGTCGTGGCTCGCCATGGCGTCTTCTACGAGAGCAGGGATGTCCAGGAACCCGATCCGGCCCTCCAGGAACAGCCTCACGGCCTCCTCGTTCGCCGCGCTCAGGACGCATGGCATGGTCCGCCCCGCGCGGACCGCCTCGTAACCCAGACGCAGCGCGGGAAACTTCCCCACGTCAGGAGGCTCGAAGGTCAGAGCCCCGAGGTGCGTCACATCGAGCGTTCTCGCACGGCCGGCCGCTCGCGCGGGGTATGTAAGGGCATACTGGATTGGGAGCCTCATGTCGGGCGGCCCGAGCTGGGCAATGATCGACCCGTCAATAAGCTCCACCATCGAGTGCACGATGCTCTGAGGGTGGATCACCACATCGATCCTATCAGGGTCAACGCCGAAAAGCCACCTGGCCTCGATTACCTCGAGGGCTTTGTTCATGAGCGTCGCGGAGTCGATGGTGATCTTGGCGCCCATGGACCATGTCGGGTGACGAAGCGCCTGGTCCGGCCGAACCTCTTTGAGCTCGCTTGCAGCCAGCGTCCGGAACGGCCCACCCGAGGCCGTGAGGATCAGCCTTCCGACCTCGGACATGTCGCGCCCTGCAAGGCACTGAAAGATCGCGGAGTGTTCGCTGTCCACCGGGATGATAGTTGCCCCGTGCCTCGCGACCTCCTCCATGACCAGCCTGCCCGCGGCCACAAGCGTCTCCTTGTTGGCAAGAGCCACGGTCTTGCCATGCCGGACCGCAGCGATAGTAGGTAGAAGGCCTGCGATCCCCACAACGGCCGACACCACCACATCGGCGTCGGGGTGCGCCGCGACGCACTCGGCGGCCCCTGCACCTGAGACGACCTCAACGTCGAAGTCGAGGCCCCGGAGCCGCTCGCGTAGCCTCCGGGCAGCGCCATCGTCAGCCACGCCGACGATCGACGGCGTCCACCGCCTCACCTGCGCTTCTAGAAGATCGATGTTGCTCCCAGCGGCCAGGCCCACCACTCTGACGGAGTCGCCAAGCCACCCAGCCACTTCAAGCGCCTGGGTACCGATGGACCCGGTGCACCCCAGGACCGCAAGACCTCGCTGCAACTGCCCCACTTCCCTGCACGTGCCCAGCTCGCCATCGTGACATGCCATCATATCACGCCCCGGTGTCACTCCCGGGGCGTAGGAGGCAGAAGCCCGCCTCGGGCTATGGCCTTGATTATGATAACGAAGAGCGGGCCTATTATGATGCCGCTTGCCCCAAAGAGCCGCATACCCACGTACACCGCCACAAGGATCGCAAGCGGATGCACTCCTACGTTGGCCCCAACGACCCTGGGCTCCGCCCCTTTACGCAGTATGAACTGGACGGCCATCAGCGCTGCGACGACAACGGCCTGGAAGAGCTGCCTCTTGAAGGCATAGTACACGATCATCGGCACATACAGCGTGCCCGGGCCGACCACCGGTATCAGGTCGAGGATACCACACACGATCCCGAGAAGCCACGCATACCCCGTGCCGGCTATGCTGAACCCGACGATGCTCACCACAGTGGTGATCATGATCAGGATGAACTGCGCCCTTATGAACCCGAGGGCGGCCGAGACCACCTCCGCCCTCATGGCCCGCGCTTTCTCACGCCACCTGGAAGGAGTAAGGCTTACGAGAAACTCTGATATCTCTCTCTTGTCACGGCTCATGAAGAACGCCGCAAAGAAGCTGACAACCAGGATCAGGCCGATGTTTGGAAGGGCCGTCACCATTCCCGTCACCGTTGCGAGGACGCTCTCGATGGCAAGGTACAGCCTGTACTGGTTGTTCCGTATCGCATCGATAACGGGAGCCGGTAGCTCGCGATACAACCGCTCCACGTCCTTCACGGCCCTGGAGAGCATCTCCTCGAAGCTGACGTTGTACATGGGCAAAGCCCGCGAGAGTTCCTGTATCTCGAGGTAAAGCCGGGACACGCCCACAACGACCCCGATTCCCACGAGCACGAGGAGCAGGAACAGCATGAGGAGAACCGCGGCGCCCCTCGATAACCTCGTCCGTCTTACGAGAAACTCGACCGGGGGATCGATGATCGCCGCGATGACGAAGGCGATGATGAACGGCACGAAATACGTCAGCACATACTTGACCACGAGGAAGGACGCGACGAGCACGGCCGCCCATGCCAGGAAATGCTTCCACGTTGCCGAAAGTCCCTGCAACCCGAACCACCCCGTGACCCTCTTGTCTGCAAGACTCACGCGAACCTGTCATCCCGTACCTGGCTGGGGCCTCACATAAGGAACAACACCACGTAATAGTACGCTACGGGAATAGCAAACAACACGCTATCGATTCTGTCAAGCACCCCGCCATGCCCCGGCAGAAAGGCACCAGAGTCCTTAACGTGGGCGTTGCGTTTCATGGCGGACTCAGCCAGGTCGCCAGCCTGCCCGGCCACTCCGATCGCAAGGGAGAGCGCGACCGCGTGAACAAAGGAAACCCTGGGCCACCACCCGAAGGCCGCCCCCACCATCCTGGCACCGACGCCCACGCATACCCCCGTGACAAGGCCCGACACAGCGCCTTCCACGCTCTTGTTTGGGCTCACTTCCGGTATGAGCTTGTGCCTACCGAAAGCGCTTCCAAGAAAGTAAGCGCCGATGTCGTTCGCCCACACCGTGAGAAGAGCCGTCACAACGTGTCCGAGCCCTGCGGCCGTGCCCCCGAGTCCCCTCAGGAGGAGAAGAAGGGCCACAGCCCAGCCCACGTACGCTGCGCCGAATACGGTCACCGCCGGGTTTGCGATAGCCGATTGCCGGCCGAGCTTGAGCGTCTGAAAGACAAGGCTCACAACGATCATGCCCGCGAGGGTGGCGCCCACTGCGGCGCTCGAGCCAAGGTACCCTGCGAGAGCGAACGACACGACCCCCAGCACCCCGACAGCCGGGGCCGGCTCGAGCCCCGCCCCCCTTGCGAGCCTGTAAAACTCGAGAACAGCGCCAACGCCGATGCCTGCGACCACTACCGCGAGATACGGCCCGCCGGCCACGACCACTGCTATCACGACTGGCGCAGCAACGAGTGCGCTTACGACCCTTTCCCGCACCCTCCCGGCCTCCTTCCGCAGTGCGCCCCCGCCCTCCACCTGAAAGCTAAATGCCGCCGAACCTGCGGACGCGCCTCTGGTACTCCTGAACCGCCCTGACAAGCTCGCGGCGCGTGAAATCAGGCCACAACACCGGGGTCACGTACAGCTCGGTGTACGCAGCCTGCCAGAGAAGGAAGTTCGAGATCCTCATCTCTCCTCCCGTCCGGATGAGGAGGTCGGGATCAGGAACGCCCGCCGTATAAAGCCGAGCCTCTAGGGCATGGCCATCGATCTCGCCGGGGTTGAGGTCGCCCCGGGCCACCTCCTCGGCCATTCGCCTCGCGGCTCTCACGATCTCGTCGCGCCCGCCGTAGTTTATGGCGAGGTTCACCAGAATGCCGCTGTTTTCCCTCGTCGCCTCCTCTACGCGGGTCACCGCGCGCACCACTGCGGAGGGCAATCCGTCTCGCGCTCCTATCACCCGGACGCGCGCCCCGAAATCGATGAGGGCGTTGAGCTTTTTCTCAAACATCTCCACGAGCAGGTTCATCAGGCCATTCACTTCGTCGGCCGGCCGCTTCCAGTTCTCCGTGGAGAAGACATAGAGCGTGACCACCTCGATGCCCATCTCAGAGGCAGCTCTCACTATGTCCTCGGCCCGGTCCGCGCCGACCCTGTGCCCGGCGAGTCTCGGCAAGCCGCGTCTCGTCGCCCACCTACCGTTGCCGTCCATGATTATCGCCACATGCCGCGGCAGCCTGGCCCTGTCCACGGACGGCAGGTCGTCCACGTCTCCCGTTGCTCCCTGCACGCCCGGCCTCCCCAGCAGCCTCATAAGAACCCGGACAGGGTTCACAAGAGCCGTCACCCCCCTCCGGAGCCACACCACGGCCTTTCCTCCCACCGAAACGACTCAAGGGGAGGATGACCTCCCGGCGACCTCCCCTTGGCCATGCATGTGAACCCTATTCCTCTTCCACTATCGCGCCCGAGGAGCACTCCTCAGCACACAGCCCGCAGTCGGTGCAGACCTCGGGGTCAATCACAAACTTGTCCTCTCCCTCGCTGATCGCCTCAAAGGGGCACACCTCTGCGCACGAGCCGCACTTGGTGCAGTCATCAGTGATCACGTGGGGCAACACGGCCACCTCCCTTCAGACTTCCATTATCTCGGCCTCCTTGGCCTCGAGGAGAGCGTCGATCTCCGCTATGAACCTGTCGGTCAGTTTCTGGATATCTTCCTGGCCTTTCTTGAGGTCGTCCTCGGTTATCTCCTTGTTCTTTTGCTTGGCCCGCAGCGCGTCGATAGCTTCGCGCCTTGCGTTGCGAACCGCGACCCTCATGTCTTCCGCGACTTTCTTCGCGATCTTCACGAGGTCCCTGCGCCTCTCCTCTGTGAGAGTAGGTATGGTTATCCGGAGCACCGATCCGTCGCTCACCGGGGTCAGGGCAAGGTCTGACTTCAGAATGGCCCGCTCGATATTGGGAAGCACCTTTCGATCCCATGGCTGGATGACGAGAAGCCTGGCCTCAGGCACAGAGATGCTGGCAAGCTGGTTGATGGGATACACGTCGCCATACGCCTCAACGGTTATCCTGTCGAGCAGGGCCGGATTGGCTCTGCCGGTGCGGATCTGAGCGAATTCCCGCCGCGTTGCCTCCACTATCTCTTTCATCTTCTGTTCGGCCCTGGCGCGTTCATCATCTGGCATGCTGCTCCCCCCCGACTTGAGTGCCTATCTCCTCACCGAGGACCGCCCTCTTGACGTTCCCTTTCTTCGTCAGATTGAACACCACGATGGGGATGCCATTGTCCATGCAAAGAGAGGCAGCAGTGGAGTCCATGACGCCAAGCCCCTGGTTTATGACATCCCTGTAGGTGAGGTGCGTGAACCGCCTGGCAGATGGATTGGAGAGAGGGTCAGAGTCATAGACCCCATCCACCCTCTTCGCCATGAGAATGACCTCTGCCTCGATTTCGGCCGCCCGCAACGCCGCCGCAGTGTCAGTAGAGAAGTAGGGATTGCCCGTGCCGCCTGCGAAGATCACCACCCGCCCCTTCTCAAGGTGGCGGATGGCCCGCCTGCGGATGTAAGGCTCCGCGATCTCGCGCATCTCTATCGCGGTCTGGACCCTCGTGTCAACGCCCAGCTTCTCCAGCGCGTCCTGGAGCGACATGGCGTTGATGATGGTAGCGAGCATCCCCATGTAGTCGGCGGTGGCACGGTCCATTCCGGCCTTCTGGGCCTGGACGCCGCGCCAGATGTTCCCCCCGCCGACAACCACAGCCACCTCCACGCCAAGCTCGTGTACCTCCCGTATCTCCTCGGCGATGTACTTTACGACGTCAAGATCGATCCCAAAGCCCTTGGAGCCCGCCAGGGCTTCTCCGGACAGCTTCAGCACGACCCTCCTGAACCGAGGAGTCTCCCCAGTCTTCGTCATCACGTCCGCCAGCCTTCCTCGGGCCTTCCATCGGCCCTCCACGGTCGTCTGAACCCCGTAACCCTTAGACCCCGCAAGCATCCGGCTTTTCGATGCCCTCTCCCAGCTCAAACCTGGCGAACCTTCTCACCTGGATCTTCTCGCCGGTCTTTGCGGAGACTTCCGCCACAAGGTCGCGTATGGTCTTCTCTGGGTCCCTGATGTACGGCTGGTCCAGCAGGCAGACCTCGGTATAGAACTTCTTCACCCTGCCCTCGACGATCTTGTTCACAACCGCCTCCGGCTTGCCCTCGTTGAGAGCCTGCGCCCGGTATATGGCCCGTTCGCTCTCGAGCACTGCTTCAGGTACGTCCTCGCTCGAAACGTAAAGCGGCTTCCCGGCAGCAATCTGGAGGGCGACCTCCTTCGCCAACCACCGAAAGTCATCGGTACGCGCCACGAAGTCGGTCTCGCAGTTGACCTCGACCAGCACGCCGATCTTGCCCCCGAGGTGAATGTACGCCTCGACCACGCCCTCGGCTGCGATCTTCCCGGCCCTCTTGTGCATCTTCGCAAGGCCCTTCTCCCGCAGGTAGGCGATGGCCTTCTCCATGTCGCCCCCGGTCTCGGCAAGGGCCTTCTTGCAGTCCATCATCCCGGCTCCGGTTCTCTCCCGGAGTTCCTTGATGTTCTCGGCTGTCACAGCCACAAGCGCTACCTCCCTGCAAATCTACCGCTCGGTGTCGTCGTCGCGCACCGTGGCGTGATCGTCGTCGGCAACCTCCGCAACCTCGAGGTCGAGCGGCATCTCGACGACGTCTGTCGCGCCGTCAACGTACTCGCCCTCGAGCTCGTGCTCGCGGATCTCGCCGTTCAAGGACGCCTCCTGGGCCTCAGGCGCGAGAGCCGCGTCGCGGCCCTCAAGACCCTCTATCACGGCGTCAGCCATCTTGCCGCAGATCAGTTTCACCGCGCGGATGGCGTCGTCGTTCCCGGGGATCACGTAATCGACCTCGTCCGGATCGCAGTTTGTATCCACGATCCCTACCACAGGTATGCCGAGCTTTCTCGCTTCTTGCACTGCTATTCTCTCCTTACGGGGATCGACCACGAAAACGGCGCCCGGTAGCCCCGACATCTCGCGGATTCCACCGAGGAACCGCTCGAGCTTCTCTTTCTCCTTCACAAGCCGCATGACTTCTTTCTTGGGAAGGACCTCGAACGACCCGTCCGCCTGCATCTTCTCTAGCATCCGAAGGCGTTCGATTCGTTTGCGAATGGTGCGGAAGTTGGTGAGCATCCCGCCGAGCCAGCGTTCGTTCACATAGAACATGCCGCACCGCTCGGCCTCTTCCTTGATGGTGTTGCGCGCCTGCTTTTTCGTGCCCACGAACAGGATGGTGCCGCCCTCCCGCACGACACGCTTGACAAACTCATAGGCCTCGTCGATCTTCCTCACGGTTTTCTGGAGGTCTATGATGTATATGCCGTTGCGCTCGGTGAAGATGAAGGGCTTCATCTTGGGGTTCCAGCGCCTGGTCTGGTGGCCGAAATGAACCCCAGCCTCGAGCAACTGCTTCATGGTGACTACTGCCACGATCTCACCTCCTCCCCCACCGGTTATCCCTCCGCCCCGTTCATCCCCCGACAAAACCCGTGCAAACGGGCACCGTTGTCGGGATCCAGGAGCGTGCGTGCTCACACCAAATGGTAGTATACCACACGAGTATATCCATATCAACGAAGGCGCACCATGAAATTTTCGCGCCTGAATACCCGGCCGGCTCCGGGGAATACCTAACTTATGAGCGCAAAGCGCGCTTTCTCCGGGGCGGAGGTCTCCGAGCTTGGGCTTCCTTCGAGACGTGCTCAACGAGATAGTGTCCCTGCTCTCTTTCGAAAGTCCGGCGAGGGAAGAGGAGTTCGTCCTCGACACCCAGCCGAAGCTGCCCGGACTCACATCCGACGTGGCCCAGGCCGGGGTCCCAGAGCCGTCCGCGCCAGGTGGACCAGCCAGGGGACAGGCCCAGACCCGGAACCAGAGCCAGGGCCAGAGCCAGAGCCAGGGGCAGGGCCAGGGGCAGGGCCAGAGCCTGAACGAAGGCAGGTCCCAACAGCCCGGGCCCGCCCGAAGTTGCTCAGGACGGCCCTCGGCAGCGGCAGGGCTTCCGGAGGTCCTGCCGCGCACGCCGTACGGTTTCGTTCGGCCCAGGAAGATGTCTACGGTCAAGGTCGGGGCTGGCCCAACACCGCGCCGACCGACGATCTCTCGCCCAGGGACCGCCCGCCATGAGATCTCGGACGAGATCTCTCCTCTGCCACGCGGTGGAAAGGATAGCCGCGCAAGACAACAGAACGTCCCGCACAGGAGCACACAGCAACAAGGACAGGGACAGGAACAGGAACAGGAACAGAGCTTGGGACCGGAAGCGGGACCTGCCAGAGGATCAGGCGACGAAGGGGCAGGCCCCAAGAGCCCAGGAGGCCCGGCCGGAACGGGACAAGGAGGGGGATCGGCACCCCGGCTAGGTGGCGGGCAGGGACAAAAGGGAGACGAGGTGAAGCCCCTTGCCGAAAGCCTCCAGGCAAACCTGGACGCGCTCAAGCAGATCCTCCATTATGGCTTGAACTCGGATGTGATCGTGAGGGAGTTCGACATACCCACGACCCCTCCGACGAAGGCTGCCATTGTGTTCATGGAGGGCCTGTCCAGCAAGGACATCATCAACCTTGCCATCCTTCAGCCGCTCATGCTCATATCCAACCTCGACAGGGATCTTCGGGCCGCAGACGTGCTCGAGATCGTCGAGCGACGCCTCCTCCCCGGCAACCAGGTGTCGCGCAAGGACAATCTCCGGGGCATCGTCGAGGGGGTGATATCCGGCACCACGAGCCTTTTCATCGAAGGATGCAGCACCGCGCTGGAGATCGAGACCAAGTCGTGGGAGCACCGGGGCGTGAGCCAGCCCACCGCGGAGATGGTGGTCCACGGTCCCCAAGAGGCGTTCAACGAAACCCTGAAGAACAACGTGGCGCTCGTGCGAAGGCGCATGCGCACGCCCGATCTCGTGAGCGAGGTCCTCAAGGTGGGGACGCTCTCCCGGGTGGACTGTGCGGTCCTTTATGTGGAAGGCCTCACAAATCCCAAGCTCGTGGCCGAGGTGAAGAGGCGCATCAACGGGATCAGGGCGGACCAGATCCAGGACACAGGCGTGCTCGAGCAATTCATCGAGGACCGACCGTTCGTGCTGGTGCCGCAGACCCTGTCTACCGAGCGCCCCGACAGAATGGCGGCCTTTCTTTCCGAGGGGCACGTCGGGATCCTCCTCGACGGAAGCCCGTTCGGCCTTGTGGTGCCCGCCACCTTCTGGTCTCTACTTCACGCCGCGGAGGACCATTTCTTGAGATGGCCGTTCGGCACCTTCCTGCGCCTCGTCCGCATGGTCGCCCTCGTCGTGGCGCTGCTGCTGCCGGCGGTGTATATCGCCATGACCAACTTCCACCCGGAGATGATCCCCACCGACCTCCTCCTTGCCATCGCCGCCACGCGCGAGAGGGTACCCTTCCCTACGGCGATCGAGGTGCTCATCATGGAGGTGTCGTTCGAGCTTATCCGGGAGGCGGGGATTCGGGTCCCCGGGGTCATCGGCCCCACCCTGGGCATAGTCGGCGCACTCATCCTGGGCCAGGCAGCCGTAGCAGCCTCAATCGTCAGCCCTATTCTGGTGATAATCGTGGCACTGACCGCGCTCGGGTCGTTCGCGATACCGAACTTCAACATGGCGTTCGCTGCGCGGATCACGCGGTTCGTGTACATCCTCTTTGCAGCGGCGTTCGGCTTCTACGGCATCGCGGTGGGAGTGTTCATACAGATGATGATATACGTGAGTACCAGGTCGTTCGGTGTCCCGTTCATGTCGCCCATAGCCCCGTTCGCCCAGTCCGGCGGAGACCTCGTCCTTCGGTATCCATCGTGGAGCATGGAGCTGCGCCCCGCATTCTTGCAGACCCAGCACAGGGAGCGGCAGCCTGAGGTCGGGCGCAAGTGGACGCAGTCGGGGGGCGTTGACACATCGTCGCCCAGCCCGCCCGCCCAGCCCCAGCAGGGAGTGGGCGCAGGCAGCGAGGGCAAGACCAGGTCATCGCAGGGCAAGGGAGGCCGGAGACGTGCTTGAGGAGGGAAGAATAGGCACAAACGAGGCCATCGCCGCCACCGTGTATTTCCTTTCATCGAAGCTGTTCATCTCGTTCCCGCAGCAGATGGCGACGGTGGGCCTCACGGCTGCCTGGATGGTGCCTATCATCAGCTTCGGCACGGGAGCGCTCGGGTTCCTTATCATCGCCGCCCTATTGAAGCGTTATCCCCGCATGAGCATAGTTGAGATAGGTGAGGAAGTGGCTGGTCCTGTGCTCGGCGGCCTTGCCGCTCTGGGGTACCTGGCCTTTTTCTTTGCTGCCACGATCCTCGTCATGCGGGAGTTCTCTGAGACGGTAGGGACCGCCCTCCTCCCCCGCACACCGCTCTCGGTGATAACAGCCATCTTCGTCCTGGTCACTCTCGTCGCCGTCTTCCTTGGAGCGGAGGCACTCACGAGGGCGGCCTTTCTCGCCGCACCTCTCATAGTAGTAACCCTCGTCTTCCTGAACATCCTGTCGCTCCCGCAGGCCAACTTCGACGCGATGTTTCCTCTGTTCGGCCCGGGTCTTGGTAAGCTCGTCTATCATGGAGTGCTCCACTCGGCCGTCGCCGGCGAGGTCATGTTCCTCGGGGTCATAGCCCCCCAGCTCAGGGACGGGCAGAAACTGCGCATGATGGGACTGGTCAGCATAGCGATGACCGCCGTCTTCACCAGCGTGTCGCTGCTCGTCTTCGTGACGGTGTTCCCTTACCCGCTCTGCGCGCACATCCCGTACCCCGGTTACGAGACATCGACCCTCATCTACGTGGGCCGATTCTTCCAGCGGGTTGAGGTAGCATTCGTGTTCCTGTGGGTCATAAGCGGGTGCATCGAGCTTGGACTGGGCGCTTACACTTCAACGATGATCCTCGCCCGAATGCTCAAGCTGCCTGTGTACCGCCCGATCCTGCCCGCGGTGGCCATCATCGGCTACACACTGGCATTTGTGCCGCCCGATGTTCCCACCTCGACCAGGCTCGACTTCGAGCTCGTAAGGACTTTCGGCGGCATCGCGGTTTTCGTTGTCCCAGCACTCTTGCTGCTCGTCGCACAGGTGAAGGAAGCTCGCAAGGCCGAAGGAAGGGGACGGACCCGCGGTGCGTGAGGTAAGAGAGGGGGAAATAGGACGCACCCGGCCCGCACTGTCCCTATTGCTCTTCCTCGTGACAGTCGTGTGCGCATCAGGGTGCTGGGACAGGACGGAGGTGGATGATCTGGCCTTCATCATGGCGATTGGCCTCGACGAGGCCCCGAACGACCAGGTGTACGTGACCTTTCATATAGCCGTCCCGAGGGCGGTGGCCGGGGGCGGCGGGTCCGGCCACCGC
>JAAYXB010000047.1 GCA_012516125.1 Bacillota bacterium
ACCAGGTTGTCCGCGAGGCTGATCCCCTGGGGACCATCTGCATGCAAAACCTGGTCCCCTGGGGACCAGGGGTTTTTGGATATCTCGCAAGGTGGTTACGCGGGGACCAGGTGACGGGCGAAGTTGGTCCCCAGGGGACCATGTTTGCGCGTAACCTGGTCACCAGAGGACCAGATCCGGCATCCTGGTCGCCCGAGCGCCAGGAGGATGGGTTTCTGGTAACCAGGTTTCGCTCGAGGTTGATCCCCCAGGGACCACCCACACGCAAATCCTGGTCCTTTGAGGACCAGCCGCCCATGGGCATCTGCGAAGGTGGTTACCTGGGGACCAGGTGGTGCTCGAACTTGGCTCCCTGGGGACCATCTCCGCGTGGGTCCTGGTCACCAGGGGACCAGGTCCGGCATTCTACCGGCCGAACCGCGAGGAGGGTGGATCTCTGGGGACCAGATTTCGCTCGGGGTTGGTCCCGCAGCGACCACCCACGGAGGAGATCCTGGGATCCTAGGGATCACCCAGGGAGCATGCGTGGACCATCAAGGGACTACCCAGGAACTACCGAGGGATTGCAGAGGAACCGCTCACGGACCACCCAGCAACGACCGTGGGTAGGCACCACCCGCAGACCACCGGGGAACCGCCCAGGGACGAACACAGCCATACAATGGTGAGGTTTTACGGAGGACCGGGTGCGAGCTAGTCACCCGGGGGTGATTTCATGGAGTGACCAAGGTCGAACCTAAACACCGCCTGAGGAGCCGGTCGTTGGCGACACACGGCTCGCTGGCAGAGCCTTCGTTCAACTTTGCACGTACCGTGTTTGCCCGGACGCCGCGCCGTCGAGCGTGCACGCGTCTTGCGAGTTCGAGCTTGGGCACCTACATAAGTACTCGATACTGTGGAATACTGCTTCCTCAGGTACGGAGCGACATCCGGCTGAGCGGCTCTGGTTGACGCATTTGGCCGGGAGATCTCTTCCACCAATGACCACCGGCGCCCCCGCTCGTGTTCGCGTCCATGATTCTGCCAGGAGACGGAGCGGACTCGCCTTGACAGCTCTGACTTCGCGTGCTACACTGCGGTTAGCAGCTCCTATTAGGAGCAGGTGCTAATCATCTTCTTTTTTGCGGTATCGTATCGGATCGGATCGGGTCAGGTCGTATCGGGTCGTATCGGATTACATCGCGTTGCATTGCATGCATTGCATTGCGTCGCATGACAGCGCAGTACAGAGCAGCACGGCGCGTCGCGGCACCGCGCGTCGCGCGCGTCGTGCGCGTCGCAGCGCAGCGCGTCAGGGAGGGGGCAGCGGCAATGAATTACTTCCTCACGGAAGAGCAGCAAATGATCCGCGACCTTGCGAGGAAGATTGCGGAAGAAAAGGTGGCGCCGCGGGCGGCCGAGTTCGATGAGGCCGAGGAGTTCCCCTGGGACCTCATCAAAGTCCTGGCTGACGCGGGCCTTTTCGGTGTGTGGGTTCCCGAGGAGTATGGCGGCCTCGGGGGCGGCGTTTTTGAGCAGTGCCTCGTGGTCGAGGAACTTTCGCGGGCGTGCGGCGCCGTAGCCGTTTCGTACGCTGCAAGCGCCCTCGGAGGGTTCCCGATCCTCCTCTTCGGCACCGACGACCAGAAGCGGAAGTACATGCCCGACATCGCCTCAGGCGCAAGGCTGGCGGCGTTTGCGCTGACGGAGCCGGACGCCGGGTCCGACGCATCAAACATTCGCACCACCGCAACGCGCGACGGCGACTATTACATACTGAACGGCACCAAGCAGTGGATCACCAACGGCGGGGAGGCCGAGATATACACGGTCATCGCCACGGTCGATCCTTCCAAAGGCGCGCGTGGGATGACAGCGTTCATCGTCGAAAAGGGCACACCTGGGTTCGAGTTCGGCAAGAAGGAAAAGAAGATGGGCATAAGAGCCTCGGCCACGCGGGAGCTCATCTTCCGGGACTGCCGCGTGCCCGCCGCGAATATGCTCGACCGTGAAGGCAAGGGCTTCATAGTCGCCATGCGCACCTTCGACCGCACCCGGCCCGGCGTGGCGGCCCAGGCCGTCGGCATAGCCCAGGGCGCCCTCGACAGGGCGGCGCGGTACGCCACGGAGCGCGTCCAGTTCGGCAAGAGAATCGCCGAGTTCCAGGCCATCGAGCACATGCTCGCGGACATGGCGACGCAGGTGGAGGCGGCCCGGGCGCTCGTATACGCTACGGCGCGTATGATAGACGCGGGCGATCGTGATTTCTCGAAAGAAGCGTCGATGGCAAAGGTCTTCGCGTCTGACGTTGCCATGCGCGTAACCACAGATGCCGTGCAGATCTTCGGAGGCTATGGCTACATGCGCGACTACCCTGTGGAGAAGATGATGCGCGACGCGAAGATAACGCAGATCTACGAGGGCACCAACCAGATCCAGCGCTCCATAATTGGAAGCGCCGTGATCAAGGAGGCTATGAGGCGGAAGTGAACGTTGCCGTTCTCATCAAGCAGGTCCCCGAGACCACCGACGTGAAGATAAACCGGGAAACGAACACCCTCATGCGCGAAGGGGTTGCCTCCATCATAAACCCCTTCGACATGTACGCCATTGAAGAGGCGCTTCGCATCCGTGAACAGCACGGCGGCAAGGTGACCGTCATCACCATGGGACCCCCTCAGGCCGAAGAAGCGCTGCGCCAGGCGCTCGCCCTCGGGGCAGACGAGGCCGTGCTCCTCTCGGACCGGGCGTTCGCCGGGGCGGACACCCTGGCCACGTCCTATACTCTGGCGAAGGCCATCGAGAAGCTGGGCGGGTTCGACCTCGTCATATGCGGCAAGCAGGCCGCCGACGGCGACACCGCCCAGGTCGGCCCGGAGGTCGCGGAGAACCTGGACCTCCCCCATGTGACGTACGTCCGTAAGATCGAGGAGATCTCTCTCGGATCTCCCGACTCTGACGGCGGCGGCTCTCGAGGCGCCCCGGGTTTCATCCGGGTCCAGCGAATGACCGAGGAGGGCTACGAGGTCATCGAGTCGCCCCTCCCCACTCTCATCACCGTGGTCAAGGAGATAAACGAGCCCAGGATGCCTTCAATAAAGGGCATGCTCAGGGCGAAGAAAGCTGCGATCACCTTGTGGACCGCACGAGACCTCGGCGTTGACGCAAGCCGCGTCGGCCTTGCAGGCTCGCCCACGCGCGTCATCCGGGTGTTCACTCCCGAGCAGAGGCGCCGCGGCGAGATCATAGAGGGCGCGACAGTCCAGGAAAAGGTGAGGACCCTCGTGGCAAAGCTGAAGGAAACCCACCTTGTGTAGTCGTGGCCTATAGTCTATAGCTGTGGCCCGGGTCGGCGGCGGCAGGGCCGCCCGTTGCTGTCGGGCTTTCTAAGTATCGAGTCATTGGTCTGCGCCGGCTCGCTGGTGGGTCGCGGGTTGGTCGCGGGTCGAGAGGGCCTGCACAGCGTGGCGTCACGACCCGACCACTTGCCAGTGGAGCCAGTGCCGCCGGGCGGCCGCGCGTGGGATGCTGCCAACCCGCGTGGGACGTCGTCAGCAGAGTGGAATGCCGCGAAAGCCCCCGGGAAGGCAGCGCCGCCTTTTGAACTCGGGTTTGGAGAGGAGCGGTGGAAGTGCCCGTTCGAGTTCTTTCTGATAGATGCACAGGATGTGAGGCGTGCGTGAGCACATGCCCGTACGGAGCCATTGCAGTAAGGGACGGCGTTGCCGTTCTCCTGGATAACTGCACGCACTGCGGGGCATGCGCAGGCGAATGCCCAGCCGAAGCCATTGCGATAGAAGAGGTGAAGGCGCAGGCCCGGCCCGAGGGTGCCGGAGAGGCCGAAGGTGCCACGGCACGACCCGAAGCCGGGGCCGACCGATGGCGCGGTGTTTGGGTATTCGCGGAGCAGCGCAGGGGAAAGCCCTCGAGCGTGGTCTACGAGCTTCTCGGCGAAGGACGCAAGCTCGCCGACGACCTGAGTGAGGAGCTATCGGCGGTGCTCCTCGGCCACAACGTGGACGACGCCGCGAATGAGCTCATCGCGCACGGAGCGGAGAAGGTTTACGTGGTCGATGACCCCGCCCTCGCCGACTTCCAGGACGAGCCCTACGCGCAAGTGATAACGGAGCTCGTCCAGGAGTATAAGCCCTCCATCTTTCTCCTCGGCGCGACGACCATCGGGAGGTCCCTCGGCCCGAGGGTCGCAGCGAGGCTCAGGACCGGCCTCACGGCCGACTGCACAGGGCTTGCCATCGACAAAGAAAGGCGCCTGCTCCTGCAAACGCGGCCCGCTTTCGGCGGGAACATCATGGCCACCATCCTGTGTCCCGACAGGCGCCCGCAGATGGCCACGGTGAGACACAAGGTGATGAAGCGCGCAGCGCGCGACGACGCGCGACGCGGCGAGATCATCAGGCTGGTCAAGGAGATCCTGCCACCGAGGGCCAGGCTGGTCAGGGTGGTCGAGGAGACGCATCAGATGGTGAACCTTGCTGAGGCCGACATCATCGTCTCCGGAGGCCGGGGGCTCGGAAAGGCCGAGAATTTCAAGATCATCGAGGACCTCGCGCGCGTCCTAGGCGCCGCGGTGGGGGCCTCGCGCGCCGCCGTGGACGCTGGGTGGATACCGTACGCGCACCAAGTCGGGCAGACCGGCAAGACCGTGTGCCCGAAGATATACATCGCCTGCGGCATCTCCGGCGCCATCCAGCATCTTGCCGGTATGGGGTCCTCCGACATCATCGTCGCCATCAACAAGGACCCGTCCGCGCCCATATTCAACGTGGCGACCTACGGGATCGTGGGGGATCTCTTCGAGGTGGTCCCGGCACTCACTGCGGAGCTTCGCAAGAGCGCGGGCGGTTGAGTGATCGCACCCCCCTGAACATGGGCTGAACCGAGCCCGGGCGCCTTCGCTGCAGACGAGATATCGACATCGCCAGACTACCGCGAGCGAGGTGACCTTCGCTACGTACTTCAAGTTCCTGTTCCCTGATAACAGCTCAATCCGGCCTTGAACATCCGGATCGCTGCGTAGAACAGCGCAATTGCTACGAGCGGCGTCAAATATGATAAGGCGCTTGCGGTTCGCGGCAAGAAGGCTTGCGCAGGCCAGAAACCCACAAAGGCAAAAGGGACAAGCGTCGATAGGACCCACTGCAGGGAGCGACCGTATATCGTTAAAGGATACTGCCCGAGCGTTCCCAGCGTCCCCAAGAGACTCATGAGAGCGTCGTTTTCAACGGTCCAAAACGACAGCGAGCTCGCCGCGAGGATGATCGCGGCATATACAAGCGCACCCGCAACGAGGTTGATTATCAACAGAGGCGCCCGCACCCACCAATTGACTTGGAGGTTGATAGCTGCCGTGAATAGGAGAGCCGCACCAAGTATCAGTTCTCCCCACCCGTCCTCGTCCCAGCCATCGGCATATATCTGGAATAGGGGATCGAGGGGTCTGGTGAGAAACCTATCCAGCCTCCCGAGGCGGATGTACGCCGAGAGGTCCATGCCGTTGATCATGAACACGTGCCAGAGTGATCTGGCAGTTGTAAAGAAGCCGTAGATCAGGACGATCTCCCAGAAGGTCCAGCCCCGCACCGAGGGTAGCTGTCTCATGACGAATACTATGGTGGTAAGTCCCAGGCACTCCTGTATAAATACAGCCGTGAAACCAATAATGAAGTCCACCGGTGAAACAGTTATCCTTCTCCAGTTCATAGCTGCAAAGTGAGCATATAGTACGATACCTCTTACGAATCCGCGAAAGACCTCACCCACCAAACAAGCTCAGCCTCCTTCGGGCTATCGTCCAGGCAACGCGCGAGAGCAACAGCAAGGTGATGCACCAGAATGCCTGTAGGCCCAAAACTGGTAGCGCTTGCGGGAGCGAGGTCTTGCCCACATAGATGCTGAGCGGTAAATAGTAGGCCGACTGGAACGGCAAAGCCCTCGCCAGGCGCTCGAGACCAGGGGGAAAGAAGTCCAGGGGCACTATGGCGCCGGAAAAGAAAAGGACGATAGCGTCCTTGAGCTTATCCGTGCCCCATCCGTACTGAGTGTATATCCCTGCTACTCCTGCTAGAAAGCCCAGGAGAAGCTGGAGCACAACGCCGAGGAGCCACGCCAGTAGAAATACACACCATGTGCCAGCAGACGCCGGCACCGTGATGCGGAATGCCACCCAGGAGATAAGAAACATCGGCACGGACACGAACAAGCTTGCCGAAAGGGAGCGTCCCAGGTCTTTTGCCCCCAGGTATGCCTGGAGATCGACAGGCAGGCAGAGGTCTTTGGTGATCTCCCCTGAACGGAACTTCTTCGTGAGTTCCAGGCCGCTTCTAACCACGGTTGCCCGCATAAGCGCCTGAGATACTATGACATACGTCACCGCTTCGGTCATGGTGAAACCGCCAAGAACCGATCGTCGCGCATAGATGGCCGACCATACCACCGCTTGCAGCATGACGCCGATTAGCCCCGTAACCACGCGTAGGAGCATGTTTGTCCTGTATGCCTGGTAGTCACGGAAAGAAAGAGCGATCACCCCGACGTATGTCCGCAACTGCTTTGCCCTCCTGAAAGCCGGTCGTAGATGGAGCCGATCACGAACTCCAGGTCTGGAGCCTTGACAGATATGTCTACCACCTTGCCCAAGCTGAACAGGCGCTCCACGACTGAAACGGGAGGCTCGGTGCCTTTCCCATGGATTACGAACCGCCCGTTTGCCCCCGACACTTCCAGACCGAGCGCGTCGCTGAGGCTCCTGCCCTCAACACGGTCATCGGCGAACCGCACCTCGATATCGTGGCCGAACGAGGCTAATAGCTCCGACACCATCCCGTCAAGAACTATTCGGCCCTGGTGCACCATTATGAGCCGGTCGCATGTTGACTCGATGTCCCCCAGATCGTGGGTAGCCAGGAACACTGTGACACCTATCTTCTTGAGGTGCGCCAGGAACTGCCTTATTCGCCGCTTGCCGCTGAGGTCAACCCCCAGGGTCGGCTCGTCCAAGAGGAGGAGCCTGGGGCCGTGGAGAAGCACGCTTCCGAGTTCTGCACGCATCTTCTCTCCTAGGCTAAGAGTACGAGCCGGCCTGTGAAGAAGCTTCTCCAGCTCGAGAAGGTCGACCGCCATCTCCAATCTCTTATCAAGGTCTGACCGGGGCACACCATATATCTTAGCAATCATCCTGTAGGAATCGATAACCGGCAGTTCCCACCATAGTTGCGTCCGTTGTCCGAACACCACTCCTATATTGTGGGAGTTGTGGATTCTGTATCGAAACGGGTCGTGACCAAACACGCGGACGCTGCCTTCTGTAGGCCGAAGCACGCCAGCAAGAATCTTGATCGTGGTGGACTTGCCAGCACCGTTAGGGCCGACATAAGCCACCGCCTCGCCTGAATTCATAGAGAAGCTGACCTGTTGAAGGGCGGGGACCTCAGTCCACCGGAAACTAAGGAGGTCTGCGGGCCACTTACCCACCAACTTGCGCACCCTATACACCTTCCTGAGATTATTCACGACTACCGCTTCGCCCATCAGTCATCTCTTGCCTCCTGATACTGGTCCGGACAACACCTGTCTCACTAAGGTCTGAGCATTATCCAAATACGTCTCAAACAGGAGCTGATTCGGAGGGCACGCACAATCACGATTTGAAACCAACGACTTGAGCGCACAGCCCCCACCGCAAACTGTTACCCAGTCGCATAGTAGGCATGTCTCCCTCTCTCTTATACGGAGAGATCCCCATCTTTCTATCGCATCGGTGTCTGCCTTGTAAACGGGGTAGTATTGACCCACAGCAAAAGACTGGTACCCAATTGTCTCAACACAGCAATACACCAGCCCATCAGAACCGAGCGCCCAGATCAATCCGTTGGTCGCATCACATCCGCTCAACTGGGGAAATGGTATCAGAGACGGCGAGCCAAGAACTCTGCTGAGAAATTGTAACACGCCGATCTCTCCCGTTGGAACAGAGAACAAACTCACCTCATCAGGATGCTGAGACAGCGTTTGCAGGTATGCCTCGATAAAACTCACGTCATCGGCATCTTGCATGTTGTACCGTGGCGGGGGGTTACACATTGGGAACATCACTTTTGCAGCAGCCAACTTACAGTTAGCTCGGTCCAACCACCCTTGGCTTCTCGCGTACCTCGCCAACCAGACAAGCGCTGGAATGGAAGCGGCATCCACAACTGCTTGCACGGTCACCTTAAATTCTTTCTCCAGTAGCTGAGAGATACCTGCGTCTACGAGTGCAAACGTTCCCTTTCCGTCTTTGCACGGTCGCCGATTATTGTGAACCTCAGGGGGGCCATCGACGGTTATAAGAAAGGACTTGACGACATCGCGGTACTTGTCAAATAGCTGGACAAAATCTGGAACATGCACACCATTTGTGATTACACTTACTGTGTACCCGCGCTTCTTTGCTTCGTCGAGGATATTCTCCACGATTGCCATGTTAGCCGGCAGCAACGGCTCCCCGCCGTAGAGGTGAACCATAGGTCGCTGTGGAACGCCGATAGTAGACCTATTCGCGAAGTCCTCCATAGCGCGGTCGAACATGTCAAACGCAGAGACAACCATAGCATGATGCATCTTGCAATTGTTGTTGAGGTCCCATTGATTGCAGTAGATGCACGAGAGGTTGCAGTCAAAGGAAGGGACTATGTAAAGCCTTGGCTGGCGTGGCTGGACGACTCTGAACTTCTCCAACAGAGTAGACATTACCTGTACGCCAACCGCGTACCAGCACGGATGAATGTCGCCCGCCGGGTCAAACACAAGGATGCCTTTGCCTGCCCCGCAGCGCCGACAACGGGGTTTAAGTACTCCTGTTTCGAATAGGCGCTCCAACACATCTCCTCCAGGGAAGTAAGGCTTAAACCCGCTTTCAGTTAGCACCTCATTGCCACCCGCGAAGAGCACATCCTCACGATGAAGCCCCCCATCAGGGGGTCCCAATAGCGATCCGAATGACACCTTGACCCGTCCCAGAAGCTCAGCCTTCTTGAGTCCATCCAGGAAAGCTGGGATACGGTGCATCGTACTGAAGCCAAACACGGTCCGGACTTGAACACGGTGTCCAACGCTAATGGCTGCGCGGAGCCCCCGGACTACTTTGGGCGCGAGCGCACCCCCCTGAACATCGTGGCATGTTACCTCGATCCACTTAGTCCGCTCCTCGGGGAACGCCGGAAGGAATTCCTCAAGCCACCAACCATTGGTCGTCACTGCAACGTCACAGCCGAGTTCAAGTGCTCTGTTAGTAATCCAGGTAACCTGCGACTCGTTGACGGGCAGAAGAGGCTCTCCCCCATATAAGCTCACGAGCCCCGGGCCGTTATGTGCCACAAAGTCCATTACTGCCTCACACTGAGCGCGAGACATGGTCGCCTTTTCCGCTCTTACTACACGTGAAGACTGGTAACAGTAGCTACAGTCAAAGTTGCAGACGTACGTTATCAGCAGAGAATAGTGCGGCATTTGAGGAATACATAAGTCCTTTTCCCAGAGAAGTTGCAATAGAGCTGTTACCGCTCCCCCCCAAATCCAGTAACCTCGCGTTAGCAGCACTTCATCCAATTCTGGCCAGATCCCGGGTGTGCAACACTGGGCATACTCGGCCTCATCGTTAGAAACGAGGTCTGCCGTACCGTGAAGCGGGTTTATGAGCAATGTGTTCTCTCCAACTGCAATTGGCACCACGTAGGGGTTTAACTTGATACGATCAACGCCGGTCTTGTTGATGAATTCCATATTGCCTGTCCCCTTGCCTCACAGATCCGCTTCTGACTACGAGCGTAGAAGCTGCCCTCAAGGCATATGACTCCAGCCGGCCAAAACATGAAAAGGAAGTCCAGAATCAACTTCTGCAGCTCAAAAAGTAGCCACTTAGGAACTGTGGCATAGACTCTAAGCCATTAGGGCCTTCGTCTCAATAGGTGGTGGTGGTAAAACTGGTCCACCAGCAACAATTGCAGTACGGGATGGTCGGCCATCCTGTTCTTGTGACCACATTGGACTCGGAAGGGTGACCGCAAAGGTTACCAAGAGAAGGACCATGCTGAACCCCAATGTTCGCTCCATGTCAACCCCCCCCAGTTATCCTCATCCCTGATTCTGTTTATGTTAGAATATTATTGAGTAATCGACGAGTTCCTGTCAACTGTAGACCAGGATTTCAATTGAAGCCAGGCTTGCATTTGACCAGCGAGGTAGGCCGACCCTGGAGCGTCGCATGTATAGGAAGGAGCGGACCTGGTATGGGAAGACTGGGGCAGCGCATCAGAAGCGCACGGGTCTCAAAAGGGATGTCGCTGAATGCCGTTGCAGGAACAGCGTGTACGA
Source organism: Bacillota bacterium (assembly GCA_012516125.1). Lineage (GTDB taxonomy): Bacteria > Bacillota > SHA-98 > UBA4971 > UBA4971 > UBA6256. The sequence goes on from JAAYXB010000047.1 coordinate 10,351, forward strand.
AAGCACACTTAAGCGCTATCGAGCTGGGAAAGGTTCGTCCAGCACCACGGCTTCTCATGCACATCTGCCGTGTGCTAGACTTGCCTCTTGACGAGTTAGCAGCAGAGTACGCGAGTGAAGTAAGCGATCCCGGTAGCATACGAGTGTTATGCGAGTCATTGCGAGTTCAGGGTGAGGCTCAAAAGGTTCTACCCTTGCTGGAGGTATTACCCCAAAAGGCAAAGGGGACACTGTCAGAACCGGCGGTTTACCTTGAACTCGGCCGCGTGTACACATGCCTCAATCGGTTTGCAGACGCCCAAAGGGAATTTGCCAACGCCATTGACGCAGCAAGCCATAGGGCTATGTGGGCAGTCGCAGCCGAAGCCTTGTTTGAACTTGGAGTTGCCTGTTGCTGCCAGGGCAGATACAAGGATGCAATTGAATCCCTAAGCCGGTCTGCTAGAACGGCTCTGAAAGGAGGCGCGGGCAGGAGTGTGCTCCTTACGAGGTTCTGTTTGGGTACTTGTTTCCTCCGTGCGGGAATGCATAAGACGGCTTTGGACTTGTACGAAGGGGTGTGCAGTGAGAACGTGCCCGTAACCTACGACGGAACGCCGTTGCAGGCTCTGGCTTACCTCGGGCTGGGTGTTGCGCACTATAATAGGCAGGAATACGACAAGGCTTTACGGGCCAATGACCTGGTCATTAGAATGTTGCGTTCTTCAGCTTCCGAAGGCAAGTACCTTGCCGACGCTTTCAACAACCGAGCGGTGTACCTTCTTGACCTTGGCGAATGCGATGAGGCAGGGAGTAACCTGCTGCAGGCGCTCAAGCTCCGCCGTAATGAGGATAAGCAGTGGTCCGGCAAGAGGATTCTTCTGTCTGTTACTGAATTCGCTAGGCTTCATCTGCAGAGGAAGCGCCCACTCTTGGCGAAAAAGGCAGCCGAGCACGGACTAACCCTTGCTCAGCGTTACAGGGACGTGTTCGAACAGGGACGGTTGCACACACTTCTCATGGCGCTTTCCCCGAACGAGTCCGATCGTCACAAAGCCGCCATATCAAGGCTTGGAGGAGAGTTGGCCATGCCGGAGGAGCGAGTATACTTCTACTCTGCCATAGGACGCTTCCTACGAAACACCGAATTTGAGGCAGTTGGAACGCAGTTTCTCGACCAGGCAATACGAGAATCGGAGAACCTATCGGTTCTCAAAAGGAAATGGTCTCACGAGAAGGGCAGGTAAGATCGCGTTCACGGGCGTTACCACATACTGACATATACGCAGTGAAGGAACCTTGCGGCAAGGGTTGAGCAGCCATGCTGGTCAGCGGGAAGGCATCAGTACTGCCAATTCAGTGCTACCGACCAAGACCACAATCTCGCCGGTCACTCGGGCCTTGGCTGTCGGCGCCGGCGCAAAATGACGTTGGTGTAGGCGGAATTGCCAGTTGGGGGCGGCGTAGGTCCCGGGTCTGCCGGGAGTCGACTACTTGGGTTTTCCTATTTTGGAGGAGAGGGTAGCGGTGGCCGACGCGGAATAAGGAGCGAGAATGAGAGCGAGAAGCCACTCAGACCATTCCTTCATGCACCATCCCGGCATACGCCGGCACCATTCTTATATGTGACTGTCACCCTTTCTAGCGCCTGCGACGACATTCCACCCCGGTACCTGTAGCACGTGACAGACGTCAGGTATTCAAGGGTCCACGAGCAGCGCAAGTCACCTGATACGCCAGTCGAGCTTTCGGGGTATTGACACTAACGACACGAGTGTGCATGCCGCGAGCACAGCAATGTCTCTCCAGGGAAATCCTCGGCCGGTACCCATAACACTCCGAACCGCGCTCGCCGCGTAGGTAGTCGGCAGGATCAATGACGTCCCTTGCAGGATCTTCGACAGATGCTCTAAGTGCGGGTTCAGAAATCACCGCCACTTTTCCAGGGGTTGCCGATGTTGCACTCCGGGGACTGCGCGCTTGCGGCGCACCTCGTTAGATTTGGCAGTCAGGCTTGCCAAATCGAGAGCGCTCCGTCGTGCAAGCACCGGCAACCCGAAAGCTTCTCCCAAACCGGCATGAATTCCTGAACTCGCACTTAGAGGCAAGAAGACAGGAGCAAAGAACACCAGAATCGTGGAAAGCACCTGAGTGCCCATACTGGCTGCTTCGGCTGTAGGACTGTAGAATCCAATCACAGCCCCCAAGCCAGACAGGGAATAGGCGCAGAGCAGCAGGACAGGTGCTATTGCCACGTCAATGGCGAGACCAAATACGAGTCTTCCGAACCCCAACACGATGACTGTAGACGGCAGTGCCAGTACTACGCCCCGTGTTGCGAGCGCAAAAACGTAGGACATCCCATAGCCGACGTCGGTTCATCGGGTCCAGATCATTGGTTGGCTCATCGAGGATGAGGACTGGAAGATCGCCCATGAATGCTGAAAGGCCCCCCGCTAACCGTCGCTCACCGCCGCTGTAAAACGCGAGTGCACGCCTACCGGTATGCTCTAAACCGAACTGCTCCACGAGGTCTCGCGCTTGCTTCGCAGCATCCAATCGTGGCGAGCCCCGGAAAACGCCTGTACAGCTCGGTTTCCGCAGTAGAAACGTCTTCCCAGCTAAAGGACGCAATGGTCACCTGTCGCAAAACAGTTGGAGGACCCCGGCAACTGGCCCTTCAGCAGGCCATTTGTCAATTTAGCCGCGCTCCCAATGCGGAAAATGCGTACAGTAGAGCGCTTCAAAGAATGTGTGGGCACGGAGAGCCGCTGGCCGCTGACCAGCATAGGCGACCGCATACGGAACCGCAGCAGGGTTTGTCACAACGTCGGTCCCTAGAAGCGAGATCCGGCCAGACGTGGGCTTGAGCAGTCCTGCCATCTGACGAACAAGCGTGGTCTTCCCCGCTCCATTCTGGCCGACGATTCCGAAGATCTCCCCACGACGGATATCAAAGGAGATACAATCGTTCGCCCTGAGTCCAGACGGACCGTAAACCTTCGTAAGCTGCTCAACCTCATACACGCGGCCATTGTGGATGGCCGCAGTCAACATAATCCCTCCCGTCAGAATCCTATCCCTACAACGCCAGGATATGGAATAGCCCGGTCTGTAGTGTGGTTTCTTCAGCAAGGCTCTGATTCGTCTGAGCCGCCGGTCAACTGGCGCTTGCTCTCTTGGTCAACGTCGCCTCTGGATTTGACCAGCTAAGCAGGAGACTATGTTGGTTTGTCCATAGGAGGCAGTGATCCTGCTTGTCTAGGTCGGTGCAATCTGTCACCAAGGCGAGGCGATCATCCGGCTGGGGTGGCATAGGCCCGGCCATTCCTTCGCGCACCACCCCAGCATACGCAAGGGTCATCCTTATCCAACTGCCACTTTTCCCGGGACGTGCGACGGCGGCTTGTTCCGGCATCTTCAGGTGGCATCGCAGCTACTCTATCGGTCTGTATGTTGAGACGACGCCTAGCCCTATTTCGTCAGATACGAAATGCCATTCGGCCTCGCGGGCCTGGCGCGCTTATCTGGAAGGGTAGCCTGGCAGGCTTGTCTGGGGGAGCGACTGCTAGCCCTGGTGGCCCTCGACTTGACCCCGCGGTTCGCGCAAGACCGTTCCCGGAAGATCCGTGATGTACGGAACGGGTGGGGAGGAAAGAGTGACGCGTAGCACCGGTCCCCTTGCACGCGTGACACAGGGAACGGGTCAGGACCGGACCGGTGATGTACATCACTGGACGGCTCTCAAGCGTGACGTGCGCAACAGTTGGGGAAGGACCCGTGATGTACGTCACCCGTCCCGCCTCGACGGGTGACGTATGGAACACTTCGTGGGGGACCCGTAACGCAGGGAACGAATAGGGCGGCAGTGATGATGCACGTCACGGATCAGGCGCGAATGCGTGACGTATGGAACTCTTCATGAGGAACCTGTGAAGGAGGGAACGGATAAGGCGGGAACGATGACGCACGTCACCGATTGACTGCTTATGCGTGACGTGCGGAATGGCAAGAGCCCGACGAGTGACGCACGTCACGCGCCCCCTGGCACATGTGACGTCGGGAACGCGTATGGCCGTGACGGGTGAGGTGCGTCACCTGATAGCTGTCAACGATGACGCGGGGAACGCTTAGCGAAACACGCGTGACCTACGTCAACCGTCAACTGAAGCGACTGAATAGTCAAGCAGCGGCAATACCGCGAGATGCATACATGACAGAGTAGTCGTCCATGCCAGGCGTTGACCGACACCATCGAAACGAGCCAGTGGCCAGAGCGCACCGTGTTACCAGGAGCTACCCGTGTACCGGCGGCAGCAACAGTAGTAATGAGGAGTATCTTCGGGGGTTATTCGCTTCATGCACCTGCAGAAGGCTCGGATGGGTTTGTTCGGCAGTCCTTTCCATGCAGGTCCAGGATGAGCTGCACCTCGCCGCGGCCGATCCCGACCCGTCTCGCAATCTCCGGCACGGTGAGGCCCTGATCCGCAAGGCGGAACACGAGGGCGTGTTTCTCGGGAACCCCGCCCGTGCCAGGTGCTGCCCCGGCCCCTGCTCCCGCCTCCGCGCAGGTGGCCTCCACCTCCACACTGGCAGCTTCCGCGCTTGTAGTGACACCGGCAACGCCCGCGTTAAGCTGGTGAGCTTCAGGCCGTAGCGGTGCGTCCACCACCTGAGGCCCCGGCGCTGGCCCTGGACCTTCGTGCTGCTCAGTTTCGCGCTCAAGGGCCCCCAGCACTTCCCTGAGCCGCACGATCCTGGACTCCGCCTCGTCAAGAAGCCTGGCAGCAGCGCCGGCTTTCGCCTCAAGGTCCTGGATGGCCCTTGCCGCGGCCGCCTCGATTGCGCGGGTCGCCTCAGAAACGGCGTTGCCAGCACCTGAGTCGCCCGCGCCTGGGTCGCTCGCGCGTTTGCCGCGCTCGCGCTTGTGGCCCTCACGTCCGTTCGAGATGGCTTGCGCGCGTCGCTCGCCGATCATCATCCCCACGGAAAATACTATGAACAAGATGCCGGCCACGATGACGACCACCGCGGCAAAGATGTCCCAGGGCACCTGAGATAGCACCGAATTACCCACGCTCTAGACCTCCACATCGATTATGCGCCCGGGCATCGGGGATTCGCCGCCCGTCCCGGTCGGAGCGGTTCTAGCGGGAGCGGTTCCGGGTGCGCCGGTTCCGGCTGGCGCATCCGACGCGTCTCCGGTTCCACGCTCCCGTCGCGCCCCTGCCCGGCCGGAGCCGGCCTCCCCTGAACCCTTGCGACGCCGCTCTTTCTCGTCGCGGATTATCCCTTCTTCCGCCCTGGGCGACGATGTCACCTGAGAAGACCTCTCCTCGGCGCGCTTCGAAAGCTCCGCCGCAAACGCCTGTTGCCCCGTCGCACCCGCCTCATTCTGCACGCGTTGGACCCGCTCGGCCTCTGCGGCCCGTGCCACGGCGTTCTGGACGTCAACGGAGCGCACGGACATCCTCATCACCCCCTTCGGTCACGGGGTTGCAGCGTAGTTGCGGGCTTTGCGAAGACCCGGCCCGTCGGACAAGCGGCCGGGTTTTCGCGCCCCTCTTTGACCCTCACCTGGCTCTATCCTCTCTCCTCACCCGGCGCCAGCCTAGATCTGAGCCTGAGCACCGCGCGGGTGTGGAGTTGCGAGACTCGTCCCTCCGAAACCCCCAGTATCTCCGCTATCTCCCTCACGGTCAGCTCATCGTAGTAGTGCAGGGTCACCACAAGCTTCTCCCGCTCGGGCAACTCATCGATGGCCCTGGCAAGCCGCTTCTTGAGATCCTCGGCCTCGCATACGGCAAGCGGGTCGGGGCTTTCCAGGTCCGGGACCGCATCCAGCAAGGTAACGTGGCGCCCGTCCTCGCTCATCTGTATCATCTCGTCAAGGGAGAGGACGGCACCGCGCGAAGCATCCGCCACCATCTTCTGGAACTCCTCTAGGCTCACCCCGATCTCCGCCGCGGCCTCCTCGTCGGTGGCGGGCCGTCCGAGCCGCCTCTCAAGGACCGCGTATGCGCGGGCGATCCGCCTGGCGTTTTGCCGCACAGACCTCGGGACCCAGTCCGCCTCCCTCATCCCGTCGGCCATTGCACCCTTAATCCGCGTCTTCGCATAAGTCTCGAATTTCACGCCCCTGCCGGGATCGAACTTCTCGATGGCCTCGATGAGCCCGATGACCCCCCACCCTACCAGGTCTTCGTACCCGACCAAGGCGGACAGCTTCATTGCCATCCTCCCGGCAAGGACCGGAACCATCGGCAGGTAACGGGCGATGAGTTCTTCTTTAGCTCCGGGGTCTCCCCCGAACTTATACTGGTTCCAAAGTTCCTCCGTAGCCACGGTGCTACAGCAACCCCTTGCGGCGCAGTTCGAGCTGCCGCTGCAGGACGTACCTGGCCAGCATGTCCCGCTGCTTCTCGTCGATGTCCTTGAACTCCACCGCTATCTGTTGAACTCTGCCCGTCTCGGTGCGCTCAACCGACATCCTCACCACCACGCCCTTGGCGGAAACCTTGCCGCACGGAAGCTCCAGCTCCACATCGACCTCGGAGCCGACCTCCAGGGCAGGCCTGGATTGCCAGGTCACGATGAGTGCGCCGCCACCCGACACGTTCGTGACCGTCCCCTTGTGCGGAACAAGCCGCCTTTTGCCGCTGCGGTCGAGGCAGCGGTACCGTGCCGGGAGCGACACGTCCACCCGCGCGTAGCGCCGTCTCTGGTCACGGACGATCTCTACAGGCCTCGCCAGCTGGAGCATGGGGAATGGATACATGATCATCGCCTCCACGACGGTGTCCAGCTTGTATACCCCGTCTTGCCGCACCACCTGGATGCGCACGGCATCGCCCTCGGCAAGCCTGAGTACCGCGCCCTTGTGCGTCGGCGCTGCGACAACCACCGCGTCAAGCCCGATGTCTTCCACCCGACTCGGATAACTGCCTGCGTTACGCCCCTCCGGCACGACAAGCGTGATCTTCTGGTTTACTCTGAGCACGTCCTCGACTTCCACAACGGCTATCCCCCTGGGTTAATCTCCCTGCCGCAGCAAAGCTTCACGAGCGCGCAGCGATTTTCCCAAGGAATCCCGCGAGACCATGGCCGGCAAAGCCCTGGAACGAGGATCCCTCCCAGCGTCTGCCTTGTAGCCTCTCCGCAATCTCGCCCACGGCCCGCGAAGCAGGGCACGACGGATATCGCACGACAAACGGCGCTTGCTGCATCACCGCCTTGGCTACAAATGGATCCCTCGGCACAAATCCCAAGAGCGTGAGGTCCACTGAGAGAAACCTCTTGGCGACGAGCGTGATCTTCTCGGCCGCATCTTCAGCCTCCTGCAGGTCTCTCGCCATGTTCACCACGAGCATCACCGGGGCGGCGGGGTTCTCGTAAGACACCACCTTCACAGTGGCGTACGCGTCCGTGATGGAGGTCGGCTCAGGCGTTGTGACCACGATAACCTCCTCGACGGCGGCGAGAAACCCGACCACGCCTGGCGAGAGCCCCGCCCCGGTATCGACGATGATGAAGTCCGCCTCGTGCTCAAGGGCGGTAAGGGCGGAGACGAGAACCGCCCGTTCTGACTCGGGGAGGCGCAACAGAGAGGTCACGCCGGACCCGCACGGGACTATCCTTATGCCCCCGGGGCCCAGGACCTCGATGTCGGCAAGGCTCACCTCTCCCGCTGCCACGTGGGCCAGGTTGTATCGGGGGACAATGCCCAGCATGACGTCGATGTTGCCGAGGCCCAGGTCGGCGTCGAGCACAACCACTTTTGCGCCGCCTGAGGCGAGCGCGATGGAGGTGTTGAGCACGATGCTCGTTTTGCCGACCCCGCCCTTTCCGCTGGTGACCGCGATGACCCGCGGCGCGCCCGACGTCCCGCTAAGGCTCTCGAGCTTGAGGCTCCCGGGCTGCGCCCCGCCCCGTGCCATGCTGCGAAGGCCGCTCGCCTGGTCGTTCATGTTCATCTCCCACCCGTTCCCTTGAATCTGTCTCTCGCTGAAGCCGTGCCTGCGCCTACACCTGCGCCTGCGCCTGCGCCTGCACCGTCCCCGCTGGTCCTTATGGTGCTCCCGTCACCTTCGACATCCTCGATTCCCCCGTCCAGAATCCACCTCGCGAGCTGGGCGGCGTCGGCCACCTCGATGTCATCCGGCACGTTCTGCCCGTATGTCACGTATGAGATCGGCACCTTCACCGCGCTCGTTACGCCGAGGATCGCTCCAAGGCGCGAGGTCTCGTCCAGCTTGGAAAAGATGAGCCTGTTGACGCCGCACGGGCTGAACCTTTCCACTATCTCAAGGAGGTCGCGAGGCCTTGTGGTCATGCTGAGGACGAGATGCGTCTCGTCTACCTGCGCCGCCTCGAGAAACGCCCGAAGTTCCGCCATGTGCATGCCGCTCCTCGGGCTTCTCCCGGCGGTGTCGATGAGCACGAGATCGCACCCACTATGGGAAGCAAGGGCCTGACGCATCTCGGCAGGCGTGTACACCACCTCGCACGGCACCCCGATTATCTCGGCGTATGTCCGAAGTTGCTCGACAGCAGCAATTCTGTAGGTATCCGCCGTGACAAACGCCACCTTCTTCTTCCCGAACAGCGCGGTCAGCGCGGCTATCTTCGCAAGAGTCGTGGTCTTCCCCACACCCGTGGGCCCCACCAGGGCGACCACCCTGCGTGAGCCCGGAGTGAGCGCGACTCCCCCCGCCACCGGAAGCATCGCAGTGACAAGGTCCAGCACCAGCTCATACGCGGACTTCCCCGCCACCTGCGCCTCGCGCCACTTCATCTTCGCGGCCTGGATGAGCGCCTCCGCAAGGTCCGGATCAACGTCCATGTCCAGAAGCCGCTCGTGCATCTCCACAAGCCGCGCCGCCGGCGTAGTCTCATAGGCTCGCCCGGCAGCGCCCGCCGCGGGCTGAAGCCACCTGGCGCTCGCAGCTCGCCCGGCCACGTCTGCTTCCCGGACGGCTCCGGTCGGCTCTGCAGGACCACCGTCTCCGCCGCCGGCAGTGCAGTGCACCGCCTGGCCGCCCGCCACCCGCTCCTGTGCGGCTTCCTCACGCGGTGGCATGGCACGCGCATAGCCGTGGGCGACCCCGCCGGGCTGCACACGCAGGGGCCACGCGGCAGCGGTGGGGCCGGCGCCGGGCCGTGCCCCTGCGCCCGCACTCGCTCCTGTACCTGTGCCTGCACCTGCGCCTACGCGTGCCCTTGTGCCTGCGCCCCCGCCAGGCCCGGCGGTCGCGCGAGTCCTTCCGCCCGTTTCGGGAACGTTCACATCAAGCGCTGCGATGACCTCGAACCTCTCTCCCCCAAAAAGTCCGGCGAGCTTGCCTCTACGGGCCTTTCGCGTATGGAGTATCACGGCGTCGGGTCCGAGGTCCTCACGCACTATGTCAAGGGCTTCCTGTATCGTGCGGGCCACGTACCGCTTAATCCTCATTCAGGCTCACCGTCCCGACCGACCTGACCTTCTGATCCCTGGTTATCTCGTTATATGAGAGAACCACCACGTCCGGCAACACCCGCTCCACGATCCTCCGAAGATACGGCCGCACTCCAGGCCTCGCCAGGAGGACCGGCTGGTATCCCTCGGACGCCATCTTTTCCACCGCGCGCGACACCGCGCGAACTATGGACTGCACAAGACCGGGCTCGAGCGCCGGCGCCTCGCCGGCGCCGCGCCCCTCCATGGATCTCGCTATCTCTTCCTCGATCTCCGGATCGACCGTGGCCACCACAAGCTCTCCGTCGGCATTGCGGTATTGCCTGCATATCACGCGAGCCAGGGCCGCTCTCGCGTGCTCGGTGAGCAGATCCACATCGCGCGTCTCCCGGGCGTGGTCGCCGAGGGCTTCCAGTATCGTTGCCACGTTTCGGATGGACACCCCTTCGCGGAGGAGGTTCTGGAGCACCTTCTGGACCTCGCCCACTGTCATGAGGTTCGGGATGAGCTCCTCGACCACAGCGGGCTCCGTTTTCTTCACGTTGTCTATGAGGTTTGCCGTGTCCTGCCTGCTGAGGATCTCCGCGGCATGCCTGCGGATGACCTCTGTAAGGTGGGTCACGATGACCGACGTAGGATCAACCACCGTGTAGCCCGCCATCTCGGCCCTCTCCCGATCCTGCTCGGGTATCCAGAGCGCAGGAAGCCCGAACGCAGGCTCGGTGGTCTCGATGCCAGGCACCGGCTCCACCACGATGCCGGGATTCATGGCGAGGTAATACCCCGTCATGACCTCGCCGCGAGCCACCTCGACGCCGCGGATCTTGATGGCGTATCCGGACGGCCGAAGCTGGATGTTGTCTCGGATGCGGATGTGGGGCAACACAAGCCCCAGGTCTACGGCAACTTGACGCCTCACCATCGTAACCCGCTCGAGCAGGTTTCCGCCCTGGCTTTCGTCGGCGAGAGGAACGAGACCGTACCCGATCTCAAGCTCGAGAGGATCCACGGCAAGGAGCGACATGACGTTCTCCGGCTGCTTCGGGGCAGGCGGCGGCTTCTCGGCCTCCTCTTCGGCCTTCGCCCGCGCCCGCTCCGCACCAGTCATCGCGTACGAAAGCGCGCCCGCCGCGGCCGCTATCAAGAAGAACGGCACCTTCGGAAGGCCGGGCACCATTCCGAATAGCACCAGCATCCCCGCGGCGATGGCCACGGCCCTCGGCTGAGCGAGGAGCTGCGTCGTGACCTCCTGGCCGAAGTTTGACTGCGCCGCAGCCCGGGTCACGATGATGCCCGTCGCCGTCGATATGAGGAGCGCTGGGATCTGCGACACGAGACCGTCGCCCACGGTGAGGAGCGCGAAAGTCTGCAGGGCCTGCATGACGGGCATGCGCAGCTGGATCATTCCGATGATGACGCCGCCCAGGATATTCACAAGGGTGATTATGATGCCTGCGATGGCGTCGCCCCGCACGAACTTGCTCGCGCCGTCCATCGCGCCGTAGAAGTCCGCCTCGAGCTCAATCGCCCGCCTCCTGGCCCTCGCCGTGTGCTCGTCGATAAGGCCGGCGTTGAGGTCGGCGTCGATGGACATCTGCTTGCCAGGCATGGCGTCCAGGGTAAACCTCGCCGCCACCTCGGCCACGCGCCCCGCGCCGTTCGTGATCACCACGAACTGGATGACCACCAGGATTATGAAGACGACCATGCCGACCACGTAGTTGCCGCCGACGACGAAGTTGCCGAACGCCTCGATCACTTTTCCGGCGTACCCATGTAGCAAGATTAGCCGGGTCGACGAGACATTGAGGGCAAGGCGAAACAACGTGGCGACCAGGAGCAGCGACGGAAAAGACGAGAAGTCCAGGGCGTCGCGGGTGTACATGGTCACCAGGAGCACCACGAGCGAGAACGTGATGTTGAGCGTGAGAAGCACGTCAAGAACGAACGTGGGCACCGGCACTATCATCATCACGAGGATGACGACCACCGCCACTGCCACCAGCACGTCGCTGTGCTTCGACAACCTGTCCATGCTCACGCCCTGAACCCGGCCTACCGCCACTTAACTCCGTCACCTCCACCTGCCGGTGCGCCCGGCCCTCTTGTCGAGATAGTAAACGTATGCAAGGATCTCGGCAACCGCCTTGTAAAGATGCGCGGGGATCTCCCGGCCCACGTCCACTGCCTTGTACAGCGCTTGAGCGAGGGGCTTGTTCTCGACGATCGGGACATTGTTGGCAATTGCAAGGTCCCGGATCCTCTGGGCGAGCAGCCTCGCACCCTTGGCCACGACCTTCGGCGCCCTCATCGTGGCAGGGTCATACTTCAGCGCCACCGCAAGGTGCACGGGGTTGGTCACCACGACGTCCGCCTTCGGCACCTCCTGCATCATCCTGTGCATCGCAATCTGGCGCTGCCGCGCGCGGATCCTCGCGCGGAGCAGCGGGTCACCTTCGGTTTGCCGCAACTCCTCCTTTACCTCCTGCTTGGTCATCCTGATGCTCTTCTCGAATTCCCACCTCTGATATACGTAGTCCAGCGCCGCCAGCACCGCGAGGGCGATGCCCACCCGGAACCCCAGCCGCAGGGCGAGATTCCCCACGGTCGCGAGTATCTGCCCAGGCTCCATGGCGCCGGTGGCAACGAGCGTCGGGTAGTCCTGTCGCAGCGTCACGTAGCCGTAGTATCCGACGATGAACACTTTGGCGCACGACTTGACAAGTTCCGCGAGCGCCCGCCCTGAGAAAATCCGGGCCATCCCCGCGGCAGGATCGATCCGCGAGAGCCGCGGGGCAAGCGGCTCAAGAGACAGGACCAGCCCCACCTGGGCGAGGTTGGTTGCGAGCCCCACCACGAAGCCGGTGGCGATGGCTGGCCCGGCGGCTTTTCCGATGGTGAGGAGCGCGTTCATCGCGAGGACATGAAGCCCCTGGTCCGAAAGGTCCGGGTGCGCCAGCGTATCGCCCAGGAGTTGCCTCATGAAGCCTCCGAGCCCGGCATACATGATCCCTCCTGACGCGCCAAGGACCCCGAGCGTCGCGAGGAGGATCGCGGCGGAGTTCACTTCAACGCTCCTCGCTACCTGTCCGCGCCTTCGCGCCTCCTGGCGCCGTCTTGGTGTTGCGGCCTCTGTGCGGTCGTCGCGCGGCACCGCTTATCTTACACCCCCAAACAGAGCAAGGATATCCCTCTCAAGCCCGCTGAACGTACCCCTGAGAATGAGGACGAACAGGGGCAGCGCAACCACCAGAGTGAGGAGCCCCACCCCGATCTTCAGCGGGAAGCCCACGATGAAGATGTTCATCTGCGGCACAGTCCTCGCGAGCACGGCCATGACCATGTCAGTCAGGAGCAGCGTACACGTCACCGGCGCGGCTATTTTGAAAGCCACGACCACGGTGTTACAGAACATCCTGACCACCCCGGCCTGCAGTTTCGCCGTAAGGGCAAAGCCTGAAACAGGCACAACGGCGTAGCTCTCCACGAGCCCTGCCAACACCATGTGGTGGCCATTGAACACGAGAAAAAGCAACATGGCGAGCAGGTACTGGAACTGGCCCATGACCGTCACCTGCCTGTTTGCCACGGGGTCCACCACGTTCACGAGACCGAACCCGATCTGGATGTCCACGAGCTGCCCAGCAAGCTGCACCGCCACCATGAAAAGTGAAGCCACATAGCCGATAATGGCGCCCACCAGGATCTCGCGCCCCACGCACACGGCATACGACACAATCTCACCCGGGTAGCCCGCTGAAGGCGCCTGCACCAGCGGGAACGTCACCAAGGCGAGCACAGCGGATATGCCGGCCTTAACCTGAAGCGGCACGTTGTAGCTCCCGAACACCGGCGCGAACCCGAAGACGCCGCCTATCCTCGCGAGGACGAGGAGGTAGGTTTGCACGTTCACAAGGGTGATGTCAACGAGACCCACAGCCGCATTCCTCCAGGTCGGGGCCGAAGAGCAGCGCACCGTACAATGCCCTCCCGGGCCTGGTTCACTCGCGCCGCTCGCTCCGCGCCGGGCTTGCACGGCGCGCTCCGCCTACAGCACGTAGTTCGGCAGGTTCATGAAAAGCTCTCGTGTAAACTCTACGAGCGTCCGCATCATCCACGGCCCGAAGACCACGAGCGCCACGATCACCGCCAGGATCTTGGGCACCAGGGCGAGAGTCATTTCCTGGATCTGGGTCACGGCCTGGAACACGCTAACGACGAGGCCTGCCACAAGCGCAAACACAAGCACAGGCGCGGCAAGCTCCAAGGTTACGAATATGGCGCGCTGCCCGATCCCCGCTATAACCTCTTCCGTCACTCGCGCTCACCCCACAAGAAAGTTGAAGAAACTTGCGAACTCATCATTCAGTGAAAGCTCCGGAGCAGCGACCCGATAACCAGGTTCCATCCGTCAACCATCACGAACAGCAACAACTTAAAAGGCAACGAGATCATCACGGGCGGCAGCATCAGCATGCCCATGGACATGAGGACGCTCGCCACCACCATGTCGATGACGAGGAACGGCACGTATATCAGAAACCCGATCTCAAACGCCGTCTTGAGCTCGCTGATGGTGAACGCCGGTATGAGCACGACCATCGGCACCTCGGACGGGTTCGCTGGTCTTTTCGCCTTCGCAAGCGCTGTGAAGAGCGCGAGGTCTTTTTCCCGCGTCTGCTTGAGCATGAACTCGCGGAACGGCACCGCCGCCCGGTCGAGCGCCACCTGCTGGGAGATCTCGCCGCGCAGGTACGGCTGCAGCGCCTGCTCGTTGGCCGTCCCCAGCGCAGGTGCCATCACAAAGAACGTAAGGAAAAGGGCGAGGCCGATGAGGACCTGGTTCGGCGGCACCTGCTGGGAGCCCAGGGCGCTCCGGACGAACGAGAGCACGATGACGATCCTCGTGAACGAAGTGAGCATGATGAGAATGGCCGGCGCAAGGGTCAGCACGGTCAGGAGCGCGAGAATCTGGAGCGACACCGAGACATCCCTTGGGTTCCTGGCCGGCTCCACCCCGATGTCGATCCGGGGAAGCGGCAGCACTCCCCCAACGTCCACCGGGAGCGGTGGGGTCGCCGGGGCCGCGCCCTGGGCCTGGGCCTGCGCGGGCGCCGCCTGGGCGTGCGCCACCCCTTCGCCAAGGAGCGCCGATCCGGTGCCCGTGGCGAGAGCGACCGCGCCCAGTACCGCGCCCAGCGCCAGGATACGCGCCAGGACAAGTGCCAGGGCTACGGGCCGGGTCGCAACGGCCCCCTGAGCCGCACCCAGGCGCCGGTGGCCGCGGCCACCCTGACGGCTCGTTCCGTCGGCTTTCCCCCTCCCGCTATGTACGCCTGCTCTCTTACAAGTGGATACCCTCGTCATCCGTGTTCTCTCCCCGGGGCGTATCGTCTTCAAAGCGGCGCGTGTAGGCATCCAGGATCTCGTCGAACCTCCGCCTCTCCTCCGGCACTGCCTGCACGGCGCGTTCCTGCCGCCCCGTGTCTTCCAGCGACCTCGCATCAACCTCTGCAAGCATGGAGATGTGCGTGCTCGTGGCCCCGAGCACAAGGAGCCTGTCCGCGACCCGCACCAGGTGCAGCGCCCTGCCCGGCCCCAGGGATAGCGACTCGCGTAGCTCCATGGCCGGCCGACCGTGCGCGCCGATCCGCCTCCGCTGCAAGGACCGGAGGGCCAGCCCGGTAAGGTATATGAGCACGATGACTACGGCAAGGCCCACTACAAGCCGGATTCCTGTCACGATCGGGTTCACGGCAGCCGCCATCTCCTTTCAGCCTCTTCAACTCTTCGGACTGCTCAGCCTTTCTGCGGGGGCCACAATGTCCACGACGCGAACGCCGAAGTTCTCGTCGATGACCACCACTTCCCCTCTCGCTACCAGCTTGCCGTTGACCAGGATGTCCACCGGCTCGCCGGCCACCCTGTCAAGCTCCACCACAGAGCCCGGGCCGAGGTCGAGGATATCGCGTATGGTCATGCTGGTCCGCCCGAGCTCCACCGTGATGGGCAGGGGCACATCGAGCAAGATGTCGATGTTGCTGTGGCCGCCCTGGCGGGGTTTCTCCCCGAACGGCGCGAACTCCGCCTTCTCAAAGGCTCTCTCGAAGCTCCGCCTGGATTCCTCGCTTGCAGAAGCAAGCCCTGGAGCGCTTCCAGCAGTGCCAGCGCCGGCGCCACCGCCAGCGCCAGCGCCAGTGCCGGGCGGATCCGCCGGCCCCAGCTCACCCGAGTTCGACCGGACATCCATGTCCCCACCATGGAGGTCATCGATCATTACAAGATCCCTCCCCTGTCGTACAGCACGCGCGACACCTGAAACGCGAGCCTCTTCCCGATCACCCCGGGCCGCGCCAGGAACTTGGGCCCGCCACCGACCCGCACCACAAGGTCCTCACCGCGCCTGGAGTCCAGCCTGATGATATCCCCCTGCGCAAGGTCGAGGAAGTCGCCTACCATGATGCTGGCCTGACCCAGCTCCACGGTCACGGGCACCTGGACGGTTGCGAGGCGTTGCCTGATGGCCTCGGCCGACCCGGCCTCCCCTCCGCGCCCGACCTGCTTCTTGAACCACCGCGTGGCAGCAAGTCTCGGCAGCACGGGCTGCAGGATGGGGTACGGGAAGCACAGACTCACATTGCCCGTGACTTCCCCGAAAGCGACCTCCAGGGACACAGCCCCGACCGTCTCGGTCTCCGCTGTGATCTGTGCAAACTGGGAGCTCGCAACGATGTTCTCCAGTCGCGCCGAAAAACCCGCCACGTCGGACCAGGCGCGAGTCAGTATATCCAGCACCTTCACCACAAGGTCTTGCATGAGCCGCTGCTCGATATCGGTAAGCTCGCGGGGCCTTCCCTTCGCCTGGCCGGGTCCACCCAGCACCCTGTCGAGCATAGCGAAGGCGAGAAGCGGCTCGAGCGCCAGGACAGCCTCACCGTCGGGCGGGCTGATGTTGAAGACCGCGATGACCCCAGGGGTCGGCAGAGATGACGAGAACTCGTCGAAGGATAGCTGCTCGCACGACGCCAGCGTCACCCTGACCGGCATCCTCAAGTACGTGGACATCCACGTCGAGAGCGACCTTGCAAAGGTCTCGTGGATCATCTCGATCGTGCGGAGCTGGTCTTTTGACAGCTTGTCGGGCCGGCGGAAATCGTACGGCCTCACCTGCTTCGTCTTGCCGCTCCCGCTTTTTACGGCATGCTCCTCTTCTTGCTTCGCGAACGAGGAGAGCAGCGCGTTTATCTCTTCCTGCGAAAGGATCTCGTCCAAGCTCCCGCCTCCGCATCACGGGTTACTGAATGACGAACTCGAGGAAGTACACGCCTCTCACACGATCCGGTCCCTTCCTGCCGCCGGAAATCGACTGCTCTATGGCGTCGGCCACCCGGTGTCGTATTGCGTCTCTTTTCGACACATCGGTCAGGTCCCCCAACTCGTACGCGGACAAGACCGCGAGGACAGCGTCCCTCACTTTGTACTCGGCCGCTGCAATGTCAGCGCTTGCCTTTCTGTCGGCGCATTCAACAGTGATCGACGCCTTCAGGTAGCGCGTGCCGTCGGTGCCCGCCACATTGACTATGAATGGTTCGAACGAGTAAACAGGACCCGGCCTGGGCGCCGGTTTCGGGGCCTCCGCGCCGCTCGACCCCGTCCCCGTCTGCCCGTGCAGGCTACGCGTATAGAAGAACGCTCCAGCGACCGCTGCGAGGCAGAAAGCCGCGAGACCGGCGACCACAAGCGGGGAAACCTTCCGTTTCCGGCCGGTTGCCCTTCCCTGTTGCTTCTGCATGGCGCGAAGGTCGCGCGCCGAGACCACGGTCGCGGGCCGCTCGGGCACCTCCCAGCCGTCCCTCATCGGAGGCTGAGGCCCGACCGCGGCCGTCCCCGCCTGGCTTCGCGTTCCGGGGCCGGCTCTCCCCGGGTCCGTCGCACCACCGGCGACGCCCGTGGCGGGCGTGCGGCTCGGGATGCTGCCGGTCGTCGCTGGTCTCGCTCCAGATCCCTGATAGCCTGAGATACCTGTTGGCAAGCTCATCCCCCTATTCTCTGGCGTCCTCTCCCGGGAGCACGATCTTTTCTCTCTCCTTCAAGATGACAACGTCCACCCTGCGATTCAGGGCTCGGTTGGCCTCGCTCGTGTTGGGCACCTTCGGCCTGTACTCGCCGTACCCCATAGCGCTGAACCTCTCCGGGGCAAGGCCCGCAGTTTCGATGAAATATCTCAGCACCGTGCACGCCCTTGCTGTCGATAGCTCCCAGTTCGACGGGAACTTCGGCGTGCTTATCGGCAGGTCGCACGTGTGCCCCTCGATCCTGATGTCGTTCGGGATCTTGCGCAAGATGACCGCTACCTCCGAAAGGACGCGCCGCGCCTCGGGGCGCAGGTCGGCCTGCCCAAGGTCGAAAAGGACCTTGTCCATGAAGCTGACCACAAGGCCCCGCTCCGTCATCTCAAGGTGCACGTCGTTCGCTAGCGCCTGGTCCTTCAGGAAAGACTGGAATTCCTCCTTGACTCCCTCGAGCTCGACCTCGGACTTCCCCGAGGGCCGAAGGTCGGTCGGAGGCTTCGGGACCGGCATCTCACCCGGGTTTAGGAGCTGAGGCCCACCTGTGAGCACGCCGAGCGCGCCCTGAAGCGATATGACCGCCTGCCGGAACTTGATCGCGTCGATGGATGAGAACGCGAACAGGAGCACGAAGAAAGTCAGCAGCAGTTGGGTCATATCCGCGTATGACGTTATCCACGGGGCCGCCCCGGAAGGACCGTCTTCGTTTACCTTCTTGCGCCTCATGTCTTCGCACCAGCCGTTTCCTTGGCGCCCGCGCCTCCGGCTCCCGCAGCCCCCACGGCCGCCGACGCCCCGGCCGCCGCCTGAGCTCCCTTCTTGTATGCCACCTTGGCCCGGATTGCAGGAGGCAAGAACGCTCTGAGCTTCTCCTCGACGATCCTCGGGTTATCTCCCGACTGAATCGCGAGAATGCCCTCGATGAGGATCTGCTTCTCCAGCGCCTCTTCGGACGCCCGCACCGCGAGCTTTCCCGAGATCGGAATGAACACGAGATACGCGAGAAGCGCCCCGTAAAACGTGGTGACGAGAGCCACCGCCATGCCCGGCCCGATGGCGCTGGGGTTATTTATGTTACGGAGCATCTGAATGAGCCCTATTAGCGTCCCGATCATCCCGAATGCTGGCGAGAAAAGCGCCATCTGGTCGAACAATTTCCGTCCCATCTTGTGGCGTTCCTCGATCGCGTCGAGGTCGGTCTCCAGAATCTCGCGTATCACCGTCGCGTCAACGCCGTCTACCACAAGCTGCAGGCCGTGTCTCAGGAAGTCGTCCTTGACCTTGTCAAGGCTGTTGTCGAGGGCGAGGAGACCCTCACGCCGCGCAAGCTCGGCCAGGGATATGATCTGCATGATGACGGCTGTGAGCTGCGGAGGGCGCCGCGTGAACGCGATCTTCGTGACGCGCAGCACGTTCTTGATGTCGTCTATCCGGAAGTTGATGAGCGTTGCAGCAATGGTGCCACCGATGGTGATCATGATTGATGGAATGTCGATGAAGCTCCGCACCGACCCGCCCATCTGGATGGCCGTACCGACAAGCGTTATTCCTGCAATGATCCCGACAAAAGTGGTAAGGTCCATGTTATGCCCCCGCAAATCCCATGGCACCTGCGTCGCAGTGCCGTTGTGAGGGGCGGCGTTCACCCTGTGCGCCGTCCCGTGCCTGGTTGCGGCCTGTTATGCTCCACAGCCAGCCGATCCTGTAAGCGTGCCCCGGCAGATATCCTGGCGCGTCACACAGCAACTGAAATCCGTCTAGTTCTGACCGAAGTGAGGAGCGCGGTGCAACTCACGGTTGCAGCTACAGGGATGACTATAGCCACGGCCGCGCGGGCCTCACGCCGTCCTACGTGCCCCGTTCACCGCCGGCGGCAGGCATTTGGGGCCCGAGCACGATGGCCCTTTTATAGCCGACCACCGCCGCCACCACCTCATTCACAGTGTCCCTCACGACAAGCTTCTTGCCCGTGGTGAGCGTGATGATGGTGTCGGGCGTTGCCTCGACTGTCTCTATCAGGTCCGCGTTAACCACAAGTTCCGACCCGTCAAGCCGGTGCACCCTGATCATCGCAAGCGCCGCCTTTCCTTCTCGCGAATGCCGTCTGCTCCCATGAGGCCACCCGCTCTGAATCTAGTCTCGCCACGAGCCGGCACCACCCGACTACAGTCTGCGCTCGCAGCTACCTCCGCCGTAACACGCCGCTCACTCGCACGATCATCTCACCACCCGCGAGCAGATACGCCCCGCGAGGCGGAGCCCGAGCCCGACCGGGAAGGGGCCAGGCGGACCCCGCCCCAGACTGCGTTAACGCTTGAGACTCAAGAGATCCTGCAACATCTCGTCCGCGGTGGTGATCACCCTCGAGTTCGCCTGAAACCCGCGCTGCGAGATGATCATGTCAGTGAACTGCTTGGCAAGGTCCACGTTGGACATCTCTATTGCGCCGCCGATGATCTTGCCCTTGCCGTCCTTCATCGGCTCACCGATTATCGGGGCGCCCGAGTTGGGCGACACCTGGTAGAACCCTCCACCCATGCGCAGGAGGCCGCCGGGGTTCGAGAAGTTCGCAAGCACCACCTGGGCCAGAGTGCGATACTGGCCGTTGGAGTAGATGCCCGTGATTATCCCATCCGCATCCACCGCAAATGTCTCGAGAGTCCCGGCGGGGAAGCCGTCCTGGAAGCTCATGGACACCGACGAGGGCTCCGCGTACTGGGTGAGGCTTTCGAGATCCAGGTTGACGCTCTGCGGGGCAGACCCGTCAGTCGGCTCGATGTCGAACTTCGGTGGGTAGTCATACTCTGCCCCTGGATGCGCCGCATTGTACTTAACGCACGCAGCCTCGGTCGCGGCAGGATCGAACTTGCCGTTCTCAGTAAAGATGAGATAACCCTCCCCGACCGGGTTTTGCGACGCAAGAGGATCGCTTACTTCCCACCTCCAGGCCCGCTCGCCGATGTCGTCAGTAGGATCATTCGGGTCGCCGGGTAGCCCTGTAGCCGGATCCGTATTGGGATCGAGTTTCTCGAAGGTAATGGCCAGCTTGTGCAGAAGCCCGAGCGAGTCGTACACCTGGAGAAGGCCGCTGAAGGTATCCCCAGCAGCCGCCTGGGAATCGAGGTTCCCGCGCATGATGGTGTTCTTCGTGGCCGCAGCCTCCATGACCTGTCCTATTAGGATCTTGATGTCAGTAGGCGGCTGCGTCGTGTCGATCTCTCCCGTAGCAGGATCAACGGGCTTTCCCTGCACCCTGTAGCCCGTTGCGGGGCTTACGAGTACACCGTCAGCACCGATCTGGAAGCTGCCGTCGCGGGTGAAGTACGTCTTGAGCCCGTCGCTCAACACGAAGAAGCCGATCCCGTCGATGGCCATGTCGCTAGGCACTTCAGTCACTTGGATGTTGCCCTGGGTGTGCCAGGTGTCTATGCTCCTCAGGCTTGTCCCAAGTCCGACCTGCATGGGGTTTATGCCTCCCCTTCCGCCCTTGACCGGGGCGCCGCCGCCACGTATCGTCTGCACCAGGAGTTCGTGGAACGTGACTCTGCCGGCTTTGTAGCCAGGGGTATTGATATTCGCGATGTTGTCACCGATCACGTCCATCCAGACTTGATGTGACCTCGAGCCGGATACTCCGGCGAACATTGACCGTAGCATTGTTTCACTTGACCTCCTTCCTTCTATGGCCGCCGGTGTCGCCGGCGGTCCCGGGGCCCCCTCGGAAGAGGTCCAGCCCCATGGCGCGGTTTTGCCACTTTCACACGATCACCGCGCTATCGATGTTGGTGAACACGTTCTCCTTGATGTGCTCGCCGTCCACCGCCGTGATGACGGTGCGGTTCCTGATGCTCACCACGAGGGCGAGGTTATCCATGAGGATGAGCGACTCCCTCGCGCCCTTCGCCGAAGCCCTGTCGACCGCCTGGACTAGCTTCGCCATGTCGGCCTCGGATAGCGAGATGTTCCTGGTCCTCATGCGCATCTGCGCGTGGCCAGAGAACCTCACGCTCTGCCCTTCGATCTCCCTCCGGAGCACCTCCCCGAAGGACGGGGCCGTCGCCGTCCTGGGGTCTCGAACGGCTTCGCTTCGGACCTTCTCCACGCGCCCGGCGGGCACTGACGCCCCGGCGGGCACCTGGAACTCTGGCGGTATCCTTTCAACCAAGGCGACCACTCCTCACCGCGACGTCTCCCCGGTCTCCCGGGCCTATGAAATCTCCGTCACATCGGTCACGAGGACCTCTTTCCCTTCGACAACAAGGTAAGCCACACCGTCCTTGAACTTCACGCCGGAGACGGTGCCGGTGATGACCTCGTCGCCCACCGTGGCGGTCACCTTCTTGCCGATGAGCGCCGCGGCCTGCGTGGCGTGCTGCATCTTCGCGAGACCCTCCATGGCGAGGCTAAGGTTCTGCATCTGCTCCAGCGTGGAGAACTGGGCCATCTGGGCGATCATTTCCTTGTCGTCCACCGGTTTGAACGCATCCTGGTAGCGCAGCTCCGTGAGGAGCAGTTTCAGGAACGCGTCCTTGCCCAGTTCGGTCCTGTTGCTTTCCTGTGGAGGAGTCTCTTTTCGCGGATCGTACACCCGCGCGCTGGACGTCGCTGTGACGTTCATCGGGAATCCCCCCTTTCGTTTCGAAGATGAAGTGTTCGGTCGCAGCCCGCGCCTCTCGCGAGCGCGGAGGCAAGCGTTGCGTCGCTGCTCTACTATGCCACGCAATCCACAAGGTGGACGCCCCCTGCGGACGACCGTGTCGCGACGAACGAGGCCACCTGACGCACCGCGCCTGAGCCTCCGCCGGCCGGCGCGGCCCTCCGCGGACCATGCCCCGCATCGTCGTCGGACCACCTCGATTTGGCCCCATTCCAGGCGACCCCGGCCCCGAAGCCGCCGGAGACGGCGATGGCCCCGAGGTCGAGTCCCCTGTCGGCAAGGGCGGCCTTCAGGTCACCAAGTCCTGCCTCGATGAGCTGCCTCGTCACTGCGCTCTCGGCCCTGATCTCGGCCACGACCCGCCCGGGCTCGGCAGTTATCCGAAGGTGCACCCTGCCCAGAACGTCGGGCTTGAGATCTATGACCATCTCGGCTTCGGATCTTCCGAGGCGAAGCTGGGCCCGCTGCACTATCTGGTCGATGACGGTCCGCGCGGTGATGGGCGCCTGCCGCTCGTGCACCGCGCCGGCATCCGACGCCGTGGGTCTGTTCGCTCTCACTTCCTGTGAATCGGGCATGCTCGCGGCTGCCGGAGCAGGCCTGGCTGGCGTAAGTTCGGCGTCCTCGCGCCCCACCTCACGTCTGGCGGTCACGCCCGTTGGCTCCTCGCGGGACCAGCGCGGAGACCCGGCAGGATGCGAATGTGTAGGTTCCTCAACCCCCTCCACCTTGTTCCCAGAGACGCTCGCGGCATGCTCGACGGCGGGCTCCTCTGGGAGAGTATCGGTGTCAGTGGCTCGCGAGCGCCCGCCCTCCTTCCGGACCGCTGCTGTGTGCCTCTCGACCGCGGCCCCCAGGCTGCGCAGGTTTTCCCTGGCTTCGGCTTTTGCGGCGGCCTGCGTCTGCACCCCCGGCTGTGGGGCGACCTCCGCCAGCCGATACGCCGGCCGCACCTTTCCGCCCGGTTCCTCCGGTGCCTCGTGGGAGGCAGCCTTCACAGGGGTGTCGGGTCCGGCAGCCACCTTCGTCCGCCCTGCCAGGTCGTTCCTGCCGGCCTGCGCTTTTGCCTCCCCGTCCAGAACGGCATCCTCCGCTTGCGTCGCGGCCCCCACACGGCCTGAACCGGCCTCATTCTGTCTGTGTGCCGACATCGGCACGACGCGGACGTCCCGCGACCGCCCGGCGTCCACCGAATGCGCTTCGAGCAAGACAGGGCTACTCGTCCCGAACACCGCC
Organism: Bacillota bacterium; assembly: GCA_012516125.1. Lineage (GTDB taxonomy): Bacteria > Bacillota > SHA-98 > UBA4971 > UBA4971 > UBA6256. The sequence continues at coordinate 33,746 of JAAYXB010000047.1, forward strand.
CTATCCGGCTCTTCCATCCGGGTGTCCGGCATGGCTCCGTCTCCCGGGCGTGGTCCGGCAGCAGCATCAGTCCCGTCGTCGACCAAGACTGCGGGTGTGCCGCCGTCCTTTGGACCCGCGGCGCCGGATGAATGCAAGACGGAATCCCCCATCCGGCCCCGGGTTGGAGGCTCCGTTTCCCGAAACACCGTTGAAGCTGGTCTTTCCGGCGGCCAGCCCGGTGCAGCAGCTTTCGGGACCACTTCTGCGCGTGCAGGCGGCGCGGCATCCGTTTCACCGGACCCAGGTGCGCTCCGACCAGGCGGACCCGGAACGAGAGCGGGTTTTGAGTCCCTCGAGAAGATACCGGTCACTTCGCCTCTTCCTTGCTGCTCAGCCCGTGTCGATTGCGCGGAACCCTCGTTTCGAGGAACAATCTCGAACTGAACCCCGACCACCCGACTCCGACGGAGGCTCCCTTCCGAGTCGGTGCCGGTGCTCGGACTTGCCGCCACGGGGCTTTTCCAGACTGCGACCCGGTCGGTTGCTCTGCCTCTGTCCACAGGTGGAGCAGACGTGGCACCATCGGCCCAGCCTGCGGACCTGCCGGTCTCCTCGCCTGTGAGCCTGTCGGCCGGGGCGGGCTTCGCCGCAGCATCGCTTCGCGCGGACTCCAGCTCTGTCCGTCCTACCCTGTCGTTCACGCCCACGCCGGCCTGCGCCAGCGTGGTCTCCGCAGGTGGAGGCGGCGTCCCATGGTCAGCCATTTCAACCCCATCTCTGGGCTTGTCCGCAGCCGCGCCATCAATGGAATCGGCTCTTACAGAGGAAGCTCTTGCTGCTCGAGTCTCCAGGGTGCCATCTGCCGCTCGGCGCACGTGCGCTTTCTCTGATACCGTCTCGCCGCTCTCATAGCCGCTCTCGACTTGCGTCGGTCCCGAGTGGCCGGCACCAGACGCTGGCACCGCTGCCGCGACGGCGCGAGCAGGCATTCGCCACGCGGCCAGGTCCGCTCTGGTGCTTACGTCGTCTCCGACGGCGAAGGCTTCATCCTCCGCCTCGGGCGTCGCCACCGCGCACGAGCGGGCCACCAGCCCCGTGGCGCGGACCTCCTGGACCAGGCATTCAGGCGCTGCCTGGAGCGAGGGCTTCGCCTTCGAGGGCTCCGCCTTCGAAGGCTTTGCCTTCTCCGGGAGCCAGGCAGGGCACGCGTCGGCTGGCTCGCCTTCTGGAGCCAGCTGCTGACCTTCTGGCGCACCAAGCTTCGTTCGGAGGCTTCCCGCGGTCTCACCCGTCTCTATGGGGCTGACGTTCGCTTCGCGAGCCGGCACGGTGCTGACATTTGTGCCATCCGGGCAAGCGATGTCAGGGCCCGGCCGTCCGGTTCGTGTTCCAGGCTCCGGCCTCGTGACAGGCGAAACGGAAAGGGGGCCACCGTGCACGCCGCCGGCAAGCCTGGCTACAAGCTCGGACCAGAAGTCCCAAGGACCCTGGACCTGACCCTGGCCGGGGCCCCGGCCCTGGCCCAGGCCCTCACGGCTCGGTTCTATGGAGACCTCGCTCGTCCCCGGCGTCCCCGGACTTTTCGCGGCCGCAGTCCCCGTCGCGGTCTCAACTTTCGTCTGCGCGACGTCCAACCACACGGAAAGCGGTGTTTCCACCGAGTTCCTCACCTCCTTTCCTTACATATCTCGTGGTGCCCACCTCATCGAGGAACGCCTGCTCCTCGCGGGCGACCTCCTCGCAGTAGCGGGCGTACGCCCGCTCCTTGAGCTTCTCGACCACCTTCCGCGCGCGTCGCGCGGCAATGAGCGCCTCCCTCTTCGCGGCCTCCTCCCGGGCCGCGCGGTCCACGACCGCTCGTTGTTCCTCGATGCGATGAGCCAGGAACCCAAGGTAACGGTGGTAAGCGGCGATCCACTGGACGTCCAGCGTGCCGCCGACGCTCGCCCGCAGTTCTTCAAGGGTCGCGCCGTGCGCGGCCCCAAGCCTCTCGAGGACGGCTTTCTCGCGCTGGAGCGCTTCCTGTGCCCGCGCAAGCTCCTGCCGGAGCGCGTCCTCTTTCAGCCGCCTCACCTCGAGCAACTTCTGCAGGCGAAACCTGAACCTTCTCACTTAAGTCCCCTCGCCCCGGCCGCAAGCCGACCCCGCGTCCTCCCATTCTCAACTCGATCTTTCGGGACATCAACATCCGAACATGCTTCGCAGCTTCGAGACCGTCTCCGCGAAGTCTGCCTTCTCGTTGATCCCCTGTTTGAGGAAGGCGTTTATGCCGTCGATCATCGTCCTGGCCCAGTCGATCTTCGGGTTGCTCCGTGGCACGTAAGCTCCAATGTTTATGAGGTCCGCCGCTTCCCTATAGATGCTGAGCGCCTCTCGCATCCTCGCGGCCGCCCTGATGTGTGCCTCGTCCGCGACGTCCACCATCACTCGGCTCACGCTCGCCAGCACGTCTATGGCCGGGTAGTGGTTCATGGTGGCAAGCTCCCGCGCAAGGACGATGTGGCCGTCGAGAATGCTCCGCGCAGCATCGGCCACCGGCTCGTTCATGTCGTCAGCCTCTACCAGCACCGCGTAGAGGCCTGTGATGCTGCCCAATGACGAGTTCCCCGCGCGTTCCAGCAATTTCGGCATCATGGAAAACACCGACGGTGTGTACCCCCGCGTCGTGGGCGGCTCGCCGATGGCGAGGCCCACCTCTCGCTGAGCCATGGCGAGGCGGGTCAGGGAGTCCATCATGAGCAGCACATCCCGCCCTGTATCGCGGAAGTACTCGGCGATAGCCGTCGCAAGAAAGGCCCCCTTGAGCCGCACGAGGCTCGCCTGGTCTGAGGTAGCCACGACCACGACCGATCGCTTGAGGCCCTCCGGGCCCAGGTCTTTCTCGATGAACTCGCGGACTTCACGGCCCCTCTCTCCAACCAGCGCTATCACGTTGACGTCGGCAGAGGTGTTCCTGGCGAACATTCCCAGCAGCGTGCTCTTGCCGACGCCGCTCCCCGCGAATATCCCGAGCCTCTGCCCCTTGCCGCAGGTTATCGCCGCGTCCACGGCCCGCACACCCAGCGCGAGAGGCTCCGAGATCCTAGCCCGCTCGAGCGGGGCGGGAGGCGCATTGAAAAGGGGGTACTCCCCTTCCGCCTCGATGGGGGGCTTGCCGTCAAGGGGCCGGCCGAGGCCGTCGATGACGCGCCCGAGAAGCCCCTCGCCCACCGGGGCCATGGCCTCGCGCCCGCTTGCCACGACCTCGCTCCCGGGCTCGATACCGTTTCTGTCGCCGAGCACCATCAGGAGGGTCTTGCCTTCCCGGAACCCCACGACCTCCGCCTGGATCGGCGTCCTCTGGCTCCGCGTGTATATGCGGCAGATCTCGCCCACGTGCGCAGGTGGGCCCATCGACTCCACCACGAGCCCGATGACCTGCACCACCCTGCCGCTCATCCGCAGCGGGTCGCACGCCCTGATGGCGTTCTCGAACCTCGATATGTCCACGCTCGTCCTCGCCCGCCCCTCACAGGGCGGGCGGCAGGGCGCAGCGGTTTCAGCCGGCATTGGCATCGCCATTACCAAAGAAAGCCCTCCTGATCTCACGCAGTTGCGTTCCGAGCCTTGCGTCCACCGACCCAAAGTCTGTCTCAACGATGCACCCGCCAGGCTCCACCCTGGGGTCCTCTATGATCTCGATGGACGTGACGTCGTCAGCGATCCTCATGATCTCATCGTGAAAGTCCTTCACCCGGTCGAGGTCCCACGCGCTCACCCTGATCTTGATGGGCCCCGCGGCCTTTGCTTTCTCCACAGACTCCCGGACCATCTCCAGGACCACGGACCCATCGATCGACACCTCGTGCCTCAGGATCTTCTCTGCGATCTCGATGGCGAGGCGCGCCACCGTGTCCTCCGCCGCCCTGACCGCGTTCTCCGCGGCCTGGGCCACTCCTTGCGCAAGGGTCTCCAGGTACTCCAGGAGGTCCCTTGCCTGCTCCATCACCTTCGCCGTGGCTTCCGCGCGTCCGTCCTCGTACCCCCTGTCGTAGGCCTCTTTGAGGACCCGGGCGCGTTCTCGCTCGGCCTCGTCCAGCCTGGCCCTGGCAGCCTGTTCCGCCTGCTCAATGAGAGAGCGAGCAAGCGCAGCCGGGTCAGCCCCTGCGTCCTCCGGTCTCCGTGCACCGCCTTGTGTTGGGGACGCGGACCCCGCCAGGGTAGCGAGAAAGGTTTCCAGCTTCCCGTCCCCCACAAGCGAGGGGTTCCTCCGTATCTCCTGTGCCTTGATGACCCTAGACAAGCACCTCGTCCTCCGTCCCTCTGGCGATGACGATGTCGCCCGCCTCCTCGAGCCTGCGGATGACAGTGACTATTCGCTGCTGCGCCTCCTCCACCACTCGTAGGCGTACCGGCCCCATGAACTCCATGTCCTCGCGTAGCATCTCAGCGGCGCGCTCCGACATGTTACTGAAGATTCTCTTCTTGACCTCTTCGCTTGCGGCTTTCAGCGCAAGCGCGAGGTCCTTCGTGTCGATCTCCTTGAGGAAGGTCTGGATCGCCCGGTCGTCGAGGAGGGTGATGTCCTCGAACACGAACATCAGGTTCTTGACCTCCTCGGCGAGCGCCGGGTTCTGCTCCTCCAGTTCCTCCAGAATGGTCTTCTCCGTTGCCCGATCCACGCGGTTCAACACATCCACGAGGGCTTTCGTGCCACCCGCGAAGTTGTAGTTCTGGCCGCCGATCGAATAGAGCCTGCTCTCGAGGACCTTCTCCACCTCGGCGACGACCTCCGGAGAAGTCCTGTCCATCTCGGCAAGCCGCACGGCCACCTCGGTCTGAAGCCCCTCAGGGAGGGCCGAGAGCACCGCCGCAGCCTGCTCGGGACGGAGGTAAGCCAGGATGAGCGCGATGGTTTGAGGGTGCTCGTTCTCGATGAAGTTCACAAGCTGGGCCGGATCCACCTGACGCGCGAAGCTGAACGGCTTCTCCTGGAGCGATGCCGTTATCTTCTCGATGATCTCGGCCGCGCGATGGGGGCCAAGCGCCCGCTCTAGGACCTGCCTCACGTACTCGATGCCACCCGCAGCGAACTCCTGGGCCTCGCACTTCTCGTAGAATTCGTCCAGCACCTGCGTGCGGATCTCGGGCGGCACGTTGCCGAGGCTCGCGATCTCAAGGGTAAGTTGCTCGATCTTTGCCTCGTCAAGGTACTTGAATACCTCTGCCGACATCTCCGATCCGAGAGCGACGAGAGCTATTGCCGCTTTCCTTTTTCCGCTGAGTTCAGTGGCTGACGCCAAGGCCGGTCACCTCTTGTCCTCGTCCATCCATCCGGATATCACCCTTGCGGCCGTCTCAGCCGCAGGCGCGGGCCGCACAGGGATCTCCTTCGCCCGCCGGCTTGGCTGGCTCTGCCTTTCGCCCTCTCCTTCCTCGCCCGCCGCGGCCACCGGCGCTGCGGGCCCGGCTTCTCCAGCGCCGGGCACAGCGATGGAAGGCGGCACGGGCGTAGGCACCACTACAGCCCGCGCAGGCGCTCTCTGGCGGACCACCGAGATCACGAGGCCCACAAGGAAGAGCGCGATTATCGCGGCGAGCACGTACTCTATATTGGCCATGAAGACTTCTCCGACGTTAAGAGGCCCTTTCGCCGCCCCCGCCCCGGTGACGGCTCCTGTCTCAGCTTCCGGCGTAAGCGGCGCCCCGAACTCCATGGCCTCGACGATGAGCGAATCGCCCCTGCCGGGGTCGATTCCGACAGCTGCCCCGACGGACCTGGTGATGGCTTGCAACTGAGCGTCGCTCACAGGAGCCGCTACTATGGCCGCGACCGAAAGCCTCCTCACCTCGCCGGGAGCCTTGACCGTGCGCTCGACGACCCGGGATATCTCGTACCGGGTGGTCTCCTCGGACCTCTCCTCGCCGCTTATCTCGCCGGGGCGCTCTCCTGTGCGGTAAACGCCCCCTGCCCCCGCCCCCGCCTGGGCGGCCACAGACATAACGCCCGCATCAGACGCGCCCGCCGCGCCCACGGTCGCGCCCCCCTCGGGAGCCCCGCCCGCGCCCGGAGCTTGAGCCTGCGTCTGGGCTTGAGCTTGAGCCTGAGCCTGAGCCTGAGCCTGAGTTTGAGTCTGAGTCTGAGCCATGCCGGCCGCGTTGCCAGGCGTGCCCGCCGCGTCCACGTTGGACGCGGTCCCAGGCACTCCGGCGGGCGGCGCAGATACCGTGGAGCGAACCTCATGCACTTTCGTCTGCTCTCGGATCACCCCGAGTCCTGTGGGCATGGGCTGGAAGACTTCGCTATTCTGCTCCCGGCGGTCGAAGTTGATCTCGGCGTTCACCCGCACCACGACTTTGCGGGGGCCGAGCACCTCCGTGAGCATGCTCTCAACGCTTTTCTCAAGGTCTTTCTCATATGCCCTCTTCGCCTCGAGCTGGCTCACCGAAAGAGACGCCACCATTCCTGTCTCGGAATCGTCGCTCGCGGCGTACAGAATGTTGCCATCCACATCGAGGACCGTCACGTTGCTGGGGCTCAGGCCTTCGACGCTCGATGAGACCAGCCGCACGATCCCCTGCACCTGTCCCTTGGTCAGGGTTGCTCCGCTGCGTAGCTTCACCATGACCGAGGCTGTGGGCGGCTTCTGCTCATCGGTGTATAACTCCGGCTCTGGTATGGCAATGTGAACCCGCGCGTCCTCGACCTCCCGAAGCTGCAGTATGGTGCGGGTAAGCTCGCCTTGAAGCGCCCGCCGGTAGTTCATTTTCTGGGTAAACTCGGTCACGCCGAAACTCGTCTTGTCGAATATCTCGAACCCCACCGTGCCACCCTTCGGCAGGCCCTGGCTGGCCAGGTTCATGCGGGTCTCGTACACGTCAGGAAACGGCACCCTGATGGTCGTTCCGCCATCGGAGATTTCGTAAGGCACGCGCATCTCCCGCAGCTTGGCCACGATATCGGCCGCATCGCTCGCTGAAAGGTTGGTGTAGAGCGGCACCATCTCCGTCTTGCCCGCTCTGCTCAAAAGCAGCACCATGGCGACCACTCCGAGGGCGATCGACAGGAGGACCATGAGTTTCTGGCTTGCTGTCATCTGGTCCCACAGCGAGCGCGTCCGCCGCCCGAGTTCCTGCCCAATGGCTGCCATGGCTTACACCTGCATCCTCATGACTTCCTGGTAAGCTTCGACGATCTTGTTCCTTATCTGCATCGTGAGCTGTAGGGCGACGTTGACCTCCTCGACGGCGATCATGACCTGGTGCAAGTCCTTGAGCTCGCCGGTAGCAAGCTTCTGAGTAAGTTTGTCGGCGTTCCGCTGGAGGTCGTTCACGGTGTCGATGGCGTTGTCCAGCATCTCCTTGAAATCCTCCAGGGTTGCCTGCGCGCGCGTCGCATGTCTGCGGCTGAGTTCATCCAGGGTCTTCTGTAGCGTCGAGCTGATCTTGATGTCCATGACACCACCCCGTCCTTAGGGCTGACATTCCGCGTCGGGTTGCCGGTGCCGCGCCTCGCGGACGGCGCGTCTCACTTGCGCCTGTGCGCTATCCCCTACCAATGTCCAGTGCCCTCATGGCCATTGTCTTCGCCGCGTTGAGAGCGGTAACGTTCGCCTCGTAGGCCCGCGTAGCCGATATCATGTCCACAAGCTCCCTCACGGCGTCAACATTGGGCATCGCCACGTAGCCCCGGGCATCCGCATCCGGGTGGCTGGGATCGTATACCATGCGCGGCGGCGACGGGTCCTCCACTATGGCCGCCACCATGACCCCCCGGCCGGGCGCTTCAGAGGCTCCCAAGCCTGCACCGGCCGCGGCGCTTCTGTCCCCACCCCCACCACCGCCACCGGGCCGGGTCGTAAGCGCCTGGAACACCACCTGGCGCCTTCTGTAAGGGCGTCCGTCCTCCGTGCGTGTCGTATTAACGTTCGCGATGTTATTGGCAATTACATCCATTCTCAGGCGCTCAGCGGCGAGGCCGGTAGCGCTTATACTGAAGGACGAGAATATCCCCATGTGTCATCGTCTCCCCTCGCTGATGACATACTTAAGTAAGCTGAAACGGTCGGACACCAGTCTGGAGATGGCGCTATACATGATCGTGGTCTCAGCCAGGCGTGCCATCTCAAGGTCGATATCCACGCTGTTGCCATCGCGCCTCGTCGCGAGCCGGTCCTCTTCGATCACGGGCCGGCACGACCCGGGGTCGCCACGAGAGATGGCGGCTTTGAGCTGGTCCTCGAACCGCACGCGCCTGGCCTTGAACCCGGGCGTGTTGACGTTGGCGATGTTGTCCGCTATCACCTCGTGCCGAAGCGACAGCGCGTCGAGGGCTTTCGACAGCGCCACAAGCGTGCGATCCCCAAGAACGGCCTTCATGATCCCCCTCCACTTTCCGGCTCTACGCGGCTGTGGGCGCGCGAAGAGACATGGACTCGTCTCTTGAGCTAGCAAGTGTAGTGCCAGTTGGAAAGAGGACAACATTCGACAGGAAGCACGCAATGTGCGGGCATGCGTGAGCGCTGGGGCCGGTGACTCACGGCAGACGAGAAAAATTTTCTCAGGACCATGTATTTCTTTCGCCAAGCCTCAGGGAGGGGCTTTCCCGCAAGTTCAGCCGAGGCACTTCAATGAACGTGAGCGAAGGCGCTCGCTCCAGATAGACCCTAACATGCTCCGAATAGACCGGGGCACACTAATGTCGGAGGTGGAGCTATGGGTCGAAACCGCAGCATTGTCTCGGATGAGGTGAAGTATGAGATCGCGCGGGAGCTCGGCTTCGCCGACAAGATCAACGTGGACAATGGCGTGTACGACTATGGCAACATCACCACGCGGGAGGCCGGGCTCATAGTCCGAGGCCTCATCCAGAAGGCCGAGGAACTGATGGCCAGGCAGACCGGGAGATAGGGGCGAACGCCCCTATCTCCTCTTTTGTTGCATCCATTCCTTTTCCATCAGGCTTTGACAAGCCAGGCCTGCGGTCTACCCTGCCACCCTACGCCCGGCAGCCCGGCAGGCCGGACGCAGGCCTCGCGCCATGGAAGGGTCCATATGCATGGATTACGATTACGCCTTCACTGCCTCGTGCGGTATCTCGCCGCGTGTGATCTTGCTCATGATCGTCCATACCTCCACAATCAGCCACACTTCGAGGAGAAGGACGATCGCGTCGATAACTGACAGGAGCCAGTTCCCAGCAGCCAGGTAGTTCCTTAGGTTACCTATCATACCCCACGTTGTAATCACGATCATAAAAACCATGGGGATCATAGTGTAACCGAGCGGCTTCTTCTGCCTCGCCAGATAGGCCGTGACCACCAGGAGCGCAAGCCCGGCAAGGAGCTGGTTTGTGGCACCAAAGAGAGGCCAAATGACGTTGGCGCTTCCCCTGAATGCGAGCAGGTATGCGGCCACCACAGCAACGAGCGTGGCTGCATGCCTGTTCGTAAGCCACTTCTGGCCGATGGACTCTCCAAACTCCGATATCACGTACCGCTGCAGGCGCGTGGCGGTATCAATGGTCGTGCCCGCGAAGCTGATCATGAACACCGCCAGGATGTTGAGGGCCAGGGCCTTTGGAATGCCGATCGCTTCCACGATCCTCGCGCCACCCTCGGCAAACGTCGGGAGCGTCGGGACCTTGGCGAAATTCGCGTACGTAGCAAGCCAGGTCTCCCTGGAGACTCCCGTGGTAACAGCCAGGATGACGAGGGTTGCAAGCGCGGCCTCGAGCAGCATCCCGCCGTAACCTACCGTGACCGCGTTGGGTTCCTTATCGATCTGCTTTGAGCTCGTCCCGCTCGAGACCAGGCTGTGGAACCCGGAGATGGCGCCGCATGCTATTGTGATAAACAGGAACGGCACCATCGGTGGCGCCCCCGCCGGCGAGGCAACCACAGCCGGCGCAACGATAGGCTTCGGCGCGACGACTATTCCGAGTATCAGCAGAACCATGGCGATGCCGAGTTCAAGTGCGTTGATGTAGTCTCGCGGCTGCAGGAGGCGGTGGACAGGAAGTGTGGAGGCGAAGTAGATGTATACCATGATAATGACGATCCATGCCGCGCTGGTGAGCTTTATCGGGATGTAAAGCCCTATCCAGATAGTGAGGTACATCAACACTATCGCCACGATGGAACCCACAAGGAGGCTGCCCTTCTTGTTGAACAAGTACCACGAAAGCCCCATGGCGATGGGAATTTCGACCCAGATCGGGAACACCGACTCCGGGTACTTCACGAAAAGGCTCGCCATGAGAATGGCGAAGATGGCTATGACTATCCAGAGGCAGAAGAATATGATCGCAAAGAACAGCGTCCTCGCACGAGGATTCACGACGGGCCCTGTTATGTCTGCTATCGATTTCCCCTTGTGCCTCATGGAAACAACTAGCGCGCCGAGGTCGTGAACCGCGCCTGCGAAGATGGACCCAAGAACAACCCAAAGCAGCGCAGGAACCCACCCCCATATAACACCGAGAACCGGGCCTACAATGGGACCGGTTCCTGCGATCGAAGTGAAATGGTGACCTGTGAGTATGATTCTGTTGGTCGGGACGTAGTCCACCCCGTCGTTGATCTGCTCCGCTGGAGTTAGATTCTTCGCGGCGAGCTCGAACAGCTTGTGCCCAAGCTTCTTACCATAGAGGTTATAGGCGAGGATATACAGGAGGAAGGTCACTACCATCACCAGCAGAGAATTCATCGCATCCACCTCCATACGAGAATTTGGAAGCGAACCCCCTCCATGGCGCGTCGAGTATACATTTCGCGGTAGCCTGTCCAATTCCTGCATGCGATATGGGCAAGCTATGTCTGGGATCTTCCTGGCTCTTCAGCCGCTGGAGATGGAGTAGTGGCGATGGACCCTATGTCTGCAAGAGGTTCTGCAACAACCTGTTGAACCTGGGCAAACAGCCTGGCGAACGCGATTTCGGCATCCAGGAACTCTCTTATGTAGGGGTTGTAGGAGATAATCTCGAGAGACCGGTTGAACGCATCCAGCTTCTCCTCGGGGACTTTCTCACCTTTTCGGACAAGCGCTTCGATATCGCGTCTCATCTTCTCGAAATCCCGGAACATGATCCTTGCAGCTTCGTGACATTCGATCTCATTCCTGGCGTTGCGAACTCGCGCGAATTCGCTAGATTCTCTAAGTGCTTCGGCAAGCTCCTTCGCCTTCTCCATAACGGACATACGTTGATCCTCCACCGCCATGCAACCGTGACGCACGCGTTTCGCCGGGGGTGACACCATGGACTATGCCCCCGCGGCAGGTGTCATCCGTTGAACCTGTTCATAGTCTCGTCGATGCCGGAGGCAGCCCAGACTTCTATCGCATCGGCGGCGCGGCCGAACGCCTCCGACATCACAGGAAGCTCTTCACGGGTGAACCACCCGAGCACGTAACTTACGGCGTCTTCCGCGGGGCCCGGCCTTCCGATGCCCACCCTCAGCCTGGGAAACTCCTCGCTATCGAGAAGCGTAATGATGGACTTCAGGCCGTTGTGCCCGCCGTCGCTCCCTTTGGGCCGCACGCGTATGCGGCCGGGCTCGAGGGCCATGTCATCCACAACGACCAGGATGTCGGAAAGCCCGACCCCGTACCAGCCCGCGATGGCGCGGACGGCGTAGCCGCTACGATTCATGTAAGTGATGGGCTTCGCAAGCAGCACCTGTTCCCCCGAGATCTCGCCCTGCCCGAGGAGCGCGCGAAACCTCCTCTGCGCGACCCTGATACCCCTCCTCCTCGCGAGCAGGTCGATGACCATGAAACCAACGTTGTGCCTGGATCCCTCATACTGGCTGCCCGGGTTGCCGAGCCCGACAACGAGCTTCACGAGTCTACTCCGCCTTTTTCTCTTCAGCTTGCCTCGCCGGCCGCACCGGCCTCGCCGGCCTCGCCAGCCTCAGCCGCCGGCTTCTCCTCTTCCGCTGCCTTCGTGGGCGCCGCCACCGTCACCACGGTCTCGTCGCCGTGGGTAAGCGCCCGCACGCCCTCGGGCAACTCGAGGTCGGCCACCTTGATGGAATCGCCTATCCTCAGGCCAGACACATTAACTTCCACCCTGTCAGGCATATCAGCGGGCAGGGCATGAAGCTGGATCTCCCAGAGCAGGTGCTCGAGCACGCCGCCATCGTTCGGGCGCCTGTCCTCGCCCACCAGCACCACCGGGATCGTGGCGCTTATGGCTTCGGTCAGGGACACCTCCTGGAAGTCCGCATGAATTATATCTCCTCGTATGAAATCCCGCTGGACCTCCTTCAGGACGGCGGTTTTCTCGATACCGCTCTTCCCGTCGCCGCCGATGACCAGCTTGACCAGCTTGCCGGGCCCAAGCCCCGCCTGCAGGGCCCTGTAGAACTCCCGCTCGCTAAGGCTAATGGGAGTAGCGCCCTTCCCCTTTCCGTATATTACGGCAGGCACCCCGCCCCTGGCTCGCGCCTTGCGAGCGGCGCCCTTGCCGGTCTTCTGTCTCAGGTCTGCCTTGACGATTACTTCTTTCACTTCATGACCGCTCCTTCCGATCTTTGCTGACGCACCCTCGCTCAGTCAAAAAGGATGGACACCGAAAGCTCCTCGTATATGCGCCGAATGGCCTCGGCCAGAAGAGGCGCGACTGAAAGCACTTCCATTCTCTCCGGACGCCTGCTCTGGTCGATGGGTATCGTATCGGTCACGATGATTTTCTTGATCCTCGACTCCGTCAGGATGTCCCTGGCCGGTCCCGAGAGGAGGGCGTGGGTGCAGGCAGCGTACACCTCGCGAGCTCCGGCGTCATAAAGGGCATCGGCCGCCTGCACTATTGTACCGCCGGTGTCTATTATATCATCAACAAGGATGACGGTTCTCCCGTCCACATCGCCAATGATGTGCATTACCTCAGATACATTTGGCTCAGGCCGCCTCTTGTCGATGACCACGAGGCCCGCATGGAGCTTTCCGGCCATCGCCCGCGCCCTCGCCACGCCTCCGATGTCGGGCGAGGCAACGACGCAGTCCGTAAGCCCGGCATCCTGGATGTACCTGGCCAGGATCGGCATGGCGAGAAGCGGGTCCACCGGGATGTCGAAGAACCCCTGAACCTGCCCGGCATGCAGGTCCACCGTGACCATCCTGTCGCATCCCGCTGTCACCAGCAGGTTCGCCACCAGCTTGGCCGTTATCGGATCCCGGGCCTTCGTCTTCCTGTCCTGCCTTGCATAGCCGTAATACGGTATCACGGCGGTGACCGTCTTGGCCGAGGCGCGCCGCATGGCATCAATGATGATGAGGAGCTCCATGAGGTTCTCGTTGACGGGTGGGCAGGTGGGTTGGACCACAAAGACGTCGGTGCCGCGGACGCTTTCTTCTATCGCGACCCTTATCTCGCCGTCACGGAACCTGTCCACCTTCATGGCGGCAAGGCCCACCCCGAGGTGGGCTGCTATCGCCTCCGCAAGGGCGGGATGAGCGCGCCCCGTGAAGACCTTCATCTTCTTGTAGGACGGCAGCATCATGTGGATTCCGCCTGCTTCACTCATTACGCAAGCCTCCTGACTCTTTGCTGGAGTGGCCACCGTGGCCTTTCCCACCGCGCCCCTCCGCTTTATTCCGCCGTTCGAGGCGCCTTTGCACCCAGCCTGGGATCTCTTTCTGAAGGCCGCGCGCGATGCCGAGCGCGCCTTCAGGCACATCCCTTGTGATGGTGGACCCCGCCGCAACATACGCGCCCCTTCCGATCTTGACGGGAGCTACGAGGTTTGAGTTGCTGCCGATGAACACCCCGTCTTCAATTATCGTGGGATGCTTTTGCCACCCGTCGTAGTTGCACGTGATGGTGCCGGCGCCTATGTTGACCCCCTCGCCGACGGTGGCGTCCCCCAGGTATGTCTGGTGAGGCACCTTGCTGCCCTTTCCTATGGTGGACTTCTTGACCTCCACGAATGTGCCGACCTTGGCCCTTTCTTCGAGGACGGTCCCAGGGCGAAGGAAGCTGTATGGCCCCACGGTTGCGCCGGGGCCTATAGTGGACTCCACAACCACTGCGTTCGATACGGACGCCCCATCCGCCACTTGCGTGTCCACCATCCGTACGAACGGGCCGATAGTGCATCCGTCGCCGATGACCGTCTTGCCCTGCAGGAACGTGAACGGAAGGATGACAGTGTCCCGCCCGACTGTGACATCGGCGTCTATAAACGTGGACGGCGGGTCGATGAGCGTCACGCCTGACAGCATAAGGCGCTCGCGCACCCTATCGCGGAAGATACGCTCGGCCTCGGCGAGCTGCACGCGCGTGTTGATCCCCCGCGCCGACAGGGGATCGCGCGCCCTTACGACCCTTACACGAAGGCCCCTTCCTATCATGATGCCGATAACATCGGTAAGATAGTACTCGCCCTGGGCGTTGTCGGGGGCCACGTCGCGCAAGGCGTCAAAAAGGGAGCGAGCGGAAAAGCAGTATATGGAGCTGTTGACCTCGGTTATCGCTGCTTCCTCGGGAGATGCGTCTTTCTCCTCGACGATCTTCACTATCTCACCCTGTGTGCCCCGGATGATCCGGCCGTACCCGGTGGGATCATCCAGCACCGCGGAAAGCACCGTGGCGGCCGCCCCGCTCTCCTGGTGTCCATCCACGAGCGCGGCAAGGTCGTCCCCACTGAGGAAGGCCGCGTCACCCGCGACCACCGCAACCGTACCGTCGTAGTCGCCCAGGACGCTCTCAGCTTTCATCACGGCGTGCCCGGTGCCGAGCTGCTCGGCCTGGAGGACGCACTCCCCGCGCGACCCAACGGCCTGCTTCACGAGGTCGGCCCCGTGTCCGACGACGACGATGACCCTCGTAGCTCCGGCGGCCTCGACGGCGTCAAGCACATACGAGACCATGGGCCTTCCGCATATCTCATGCATCACCTTGGGGATCCGGGACTTCATCCGGGTTCCAAGGCCTGCGGCAAGCACAATCGCGACGAACTCCTCCATATTCACTCCCCCGAGATCATTCCGCGCGGGCCGCAGGGCCCGCTCATGGCAGCCGGCTCCGCGGAACTCAGGACTTTTCGTATCCTGCCCGAGACTGCGGGTCCGGCCCGCAGAGATATTCAACGCTGATACGGGGTTTCCTCCCGAATCAGCACATAAAACGCGACGAGAGGAGTCGGCTTCCACCCCCCTCGCCTGCAAGCCACAACCCATAGAAGAAAGACAGACAAGACGTGTGCTGAGGCCGCCGCTCTCAGCTGGCCCCTGTGGTTCAGTCCTCCGTGCCGTACTGCGTGCAGGGTTCCTTGACCTTCGCCGCGACGATCACCCCGTTCTCCAGGCTGAAAGCTAGGTCATCGAAGGGCTGGAGCCCAAGATGCCTGCGCACCTCCTCCGGCAGGGTGATGGTGCCTCCCGGCAAGACACTCGTAACCACCCGCAACCCGCCATGGCTCAACTCCCATCCCCCCCTTCCCTACCCGCGTATGGTATGAGTTGCCATTCCCATTCTATAACATTTCTGGGCAGAATTCAAGGCTATGCGATTGAAAATCTCGAAGAAGCTCGATTTCAGGCCCTATACGCACTGATTGCGCGGCTACGCGAGCGCGTGCGGGGCCGCGCGTATATGTTTCCAGTGTCTTGACGGTTATCACGCTTATGCGTCAACTCCTCATTCAAATTACTCAAACAGATACAGCCCTAGGGAGTCGTACGTGTCTGGGGTAACCACGCCGGTCACGCGCAGACCTCTTGACTCTTGAAACGCTTTCACCGCGTCGATCGTGGGCTGCTCGTACATTCCGTTCTCCGGCCCGGGGTCAAACCCGAGCATCCGGAGGCGCCTCTGCGCCACCAGGACGTCGGTACCCCGTTCTCCGGGGCCTAGCTCGCGCCGGGGGTTGCGGAGGGGCCCGAAGGGGTTCCCACATATCACGACCGGCGTGCCGATCTGAACCCACTCGAAGATGAGCTCCACATCGTGATTGAACATTCTGATGCACCCGCCGCTCACCGCGTCTCCGATATACCAGGGCTTGTTGGTGCCGTGGATGCCGTACTTGCCCCAGGGCACGTCGAGGCCCATCCACCTTGTGCCGAACCCTCCGCTCCATGCGCCCTTCGACACAACCTTCCACTGCCCCTGCGGGGAGGGAGTCGTGGGTTTACCCACCGCGACGGGAAATTGCCTGTATGGTTTTCCGTCCGAGAGTATGGTTAGCGTCCGGTCTACCGTGTCTATGACGATCTCGACCCTCCCCGGCGGAGGAGGGACCGGCCCCTGCGCCACGGGAGATGCGGCAGTTTTTCCCAGCGCAATCCACGTGCGCGGCCCCAGGACGCCGTCTGGTTCGAGGCCCCTGCTCCTCTGAAACGCGGCCACCGCCGCGGCGGTTCGAGGACCGTACACGCCGTCCACAGGGCCCGGATCGAACCCGAAGGTTGCAAGATGCGTCTGTAGACCGGCGATATCGGCGCCGGATGGATACGGAAGGTCGGCCCGGATGACCCTGTCATGGTCGCAGGCGCATGAATACAGCATAGCGGTGGAATGCGGCGCAGCGACGGTCATCGCCTGTGTAGGCAGCGCCTCGGGCCCCTGAGCTCGAACCGAAAACCCGTGACCGTCCTCACCCTGCGGCGCGGCGGTGCGCACCGGCGTCGTCGCCGTGTTGCCAGGCGCGGCAGGCTCACCCGGCCGGTGGCCGCCACTTCCAACATGAGCGGAGAACGGCGCAGAAGGCCGACTGCCGTCCGGCGCCCGCCCGAGGCGCACGCCGATGACAAGGACGACAAAGACCAACGCCAGCATCGAAATTAGCACCAGCACCAGCCCGCGGCGGTGCATCATCGTCCTTCCTCCTGTCTGCGAGTCGGCCCTGGCAGAGGCAGAGCGCCGCAGGTTCCGCGCGAGCAGGACCCTGGACGCCAAATGGCCGTGCGAGTCCGTCCTGGCGGCGGCGCTCCGTCCGGCAAGCCCGCACGCGGCGCCCGTCCGCCCCTACCCATGCGGCGCCCGTCCAAGCCGTACCCATTCATGCTGCCGTACCCATCCATCCTTTAGTATTTCCAGCCTGCGCTACGTCCTGTCGCCTTCGTAGCGCGGGCGGCGATAAGGTGGTCGGGTACGAAACCAATTTTAGCGCTGGGCTGGGCTGGGTTGCGAGCGACCATGCTCGCCGGTGACCTGGTCGCCTCTAGACCAGCCTCCCAGGCGACCACATGGCGTGGTGCCGCCGCTGCCGCTTGCGACGACGGCCTGACACGCCCCCGACGAGCAGGCTGCAATGGCCCCTGGGCGCCACAGCGGCTACATGCGCCCCTTACCATCTCCCGATTGACGAGGTCTCAAGGGCCTGGGTATACTTTGGGTATAGTTTCAGTTGAGCCGCCGCGCCTCTATGCTTCTCCCGGCGTGCCGCCCATGGGCACGCATCGGCAGGTCGTGCGGGAACGGTCCCGCTGTCGACAACCACCTAGAAGCGTGCTCCGAAACTCGGGCGCGACTCTAGCGACTGCAGGCTCAGCCCGCAAATCCGCAGCTAGGCGGCGTACCGATTGTCCCATGGGCGCGGCACGGGCGGTTTTGGAGCAGACTACTAGCACGCGAGAGCGACCGGGCGCGGCGCACACCCGGCGCACATAGGGGCTACAAGGATGCTCCAAGACGGGCCTTGCCGCGCACGCCAGCCGACCCTTACACTGCCAAGCTGGGAATTTGCGACCTAAGGGCGCTGGTGCCGGGCTTTGGTGCAGCTTTTGAAGCGCCTATTTTGAAGCACCTACTAGGAGGGAGGAGGCACCCGCCGTCGCGGCTGGACAGACGGCTGCACGGGTAGCTGCGCCTGCGCCTGCTTAACAACTGACGCACGGCACCAAGTGAGTATGTAGAAGTGCTCCCGACTCTTGGGAGGGGTTGCCGGTGGTTGCACGAGGGGTGTCAAAACCCGGCCACTCGCCCGACGGGCCGGGTTTGGGGAAGCGCGCCCCGCTTGGGGCGCCGTCCCCCAGTGCAACACCGGCAACCAGACATCCGCAGGAAAACCGGGAGAGATTAGCGAACGTTACTCAATGCGGCACTGGCGCCCGGCTGCATACAGCTGCATGCAGAGGAGCGGCTCAGCCTCGCGATGACCATGAACCTGGGCTGCGAACGTATTGTCAACGTGAATATCGAAGTGCCCGAGCATGTCGCGCGCGTGGCCCGGGAGCTTGAGGCGCGGGGGCATCGCGCCTACGTGGTCGGCGGTGCCGTGCGGGACTCCCTCCTCGGCAGAACGCCAAAGGACTGGGACATCTGCACGTCGGCCACCCCCGATGAAGTTGAGGATATCTTCCGCGGGAACGCGGTGTCTACCGGTAAGCGCTACGGCACTATCACCGTCCTGTCGGGTCGCAACGCCGTGGAGGTCACGACATTCCGCCGCGATGGGACATACAGCGACGGGCGCAGGCCCGACGTGGTTGTGTTCTCATCCGATGTCAGGGACGACCTCGCCCGCCGGGACTTCACCGTAAACGCCATGGCCTACGACGTCGGGCGGAAGGCGGTGATCGATTGCTACAATGGCCTCTCTGACCTCGAGGCGCAGGTCATACGCACCGTCGGCGACCCCCGTGCCCGCTTTCAGGAGGATGCCCTGAGGATGCTCCGGGCGATTCGCCTCGGGGCGGAGCTTGGGTTCGCTGTCGCGCCCGAGACTCTCGTAGCTATCGAAACCAATCACGGGCTCATTAGAAGAATCTCCTGGGAGAGGATTCGGGATGAGTTCTCCGCGATGATCGCTTCGCCCGGCGCGGGCGATGCGGTACGACTTACAGAGAGAACCCGGCTGCTGGAGCACATCCTTCCCGAGCTTGAGGCGTGCGTCACCGTCCCGGCAGGTGGGCCCTGCGCCGGAACCGTGTTTGAGCACAGCCTTAAGGTGACGGACATCATAGAGCCTGCCCTGCACCTTCGCCTCGCGGCGCTCCTCCACGACATCGGAAAGCCCGCGACAATGGCACGTGACTCAAGCGGCGCAGTGAGGTTCTTCGGTCACGACAAGGTCGGGGCCACACTCGCGCGCCAGGCGCTCGAAAGGCTCCGGTACCCGGGCGAACTGGTTCGAAGAGTCGCGTTGCTCATCGAGCGGCATATGTTCGCCTACGACCCGGCGACGAAGGACAAGGGCATTCGCCGTATCGTGGCGGCCCTCGGGATGGACGCCATCCGGGACCTCGTAAAGCTGCGCGAGGCCGACAGGACCGCCCTCGGCGCGGGGCCTGGGCCCGGCAGCAACATGGCGGCATTCCTTGCGAGGGTTGAGGACGTGATGGCAAAAGGCCCGGCGCTTTCAGTGCGCGACCTTGCGGTGAGTGGGCACGATGTCATAAGGGTGCTTGGCGTGCCCGAGGGACCGGAGGTCGGGAAGGCGCTTGCGAGGCTCCTCGATGCTGTGTTGGAGAACCCTGAACTCAACTCACGGGAAAAGCTCCTGCAACTCCTGCGGCAGATGAAGAGCAGATGAGACGCTAAGTACACAATCTGGCTGGGGCGGGAGGATTCGAACCTCCGAATGCAGGATCCAAAGTCCCGTGCCTTACCGCTTGGCTACGCCCCAGCACGAACCGGCACAAACCCGCAAATTACTTGCCTTTTCGGCACCATGAGTATAGCAAAGGTGCCGAAGGACGTCAAGACGCCCCTGCGCTTTCCTCCGCTCCTGCGCTTCTGCGCCTCAGCGCCCCCGCTTAAGTTTAAGGCCGCGGGCCACTACCGGGGTCACGGCCCAGGGCAGCGGGGTGCGTATCACCCTGGAGTACGTATCACCCTGGCATGTGCGGCGCTCCGTCCGAGCGCGAGCGCCTCAGCAGCTGCGCCCGTCTACCGGCCCCAAGCAGGGCCTCGATGACCGCCTGGGCTTCTTGAGGAATCGCCGGCACAATTCGAACCTGCGCGTCCGCGCCGCCGGCGCCCCACCCCCGAGTCCGGCACCGGCCAGCCTCTCCCTCTAGCAGCACCCTGCGAGAGCCGCCACGGATTCCCTGGAAGCCGGCTCCGAACCGAGCCACGCCACGCCAGGCCGTGCGTATCGGCCAACTCTTACGCCGCCAATCTGGGGCGTTACGCCCATGACGACGTTGCAGCTAGCCCCAGGCGCGCCCTTGAAGCACTCCTGTAGACCCTGCTCAGTTGGCCTCGGCCTGAGGGCTTGTTTGCGTTTGGTATGCCGCCATGACCGCCTTGTGGATTTCCGCCCGCGCCTCCTTCGTGATCGGGTGCGCGATATCCCTGTAACCGTTGGCCCCCACCTTGCGAGAGGGCATCGATACGAAGAGACCGGTGGGCCCTTCGATCACCTTGACTTCCTTGACAACGAATGCGTTGTCGAAGGTTATGGAAGCTATCGCCCGCGTCTTCCCGTCGCTCTTCACCGGCCTGACCCGCACTTCCGTGATGTTCAATTCCGGTCACCACCTTCCATACCAGGTACTCTTGTGGGTTGCATGAAGCGTATTCCACATCAACCCATAGATTCCTGCTTATGGAAGACCAAAATCTCCTCTTTTTTCCTCCGCGGGTGCCGGTCCCGGTCAGGCGAGGGAAGCCGTCAGGCCGGGGAGGCCACCAGCCTCCGAACAAGCTCGAGGTCGCTCGGCTTATCGACGTCCGCGGCGATCTCCGGGAACTCCGAGATGATCGCCACGCCCCGGACGCCTGCGATTTCCTGGAGGCGCCTCTCCACGTCGTGGATGGACAGGCGTCTCAGGATGAACTTGACCGTGCATCGCGGACCAAGGAACGCCGCCATCATCCAGGGCTTCTTCCGTGTGGCCACGGCCTGCTCAAGAAGCCGGCCGCACGCCTCAAGCCCCGAAGGCGATGCCAGGATCACGTTGCCGCCGGTGAGCGTGCCCTCGGCCACAGTGAGGTACGTGCGCTTCATCCCCGGAAACTTTGCCTCATTTGTCTCCTTGCTGAGAAGCGGGTAATGAATCTCCGCCGGGTTCGCGTCCGCTTTCTGGAGGAAGTCCTCGAGCGCCTCGGTTGTGAGGAGAGGCAGGTCCGCGGTGACGATGAGCACCTTCCCCTGCGGTTCCAGGGCCTTGATGGCTGCCTTGAGGTTGTCGACGATGGAGCCGACCCGCTCTACCAGGACGGCGTCGCCGGACGGGATAGCCTCCGCCAAAGCCTGCTTCGGCCCCACCACGACGACCCGTCCGATCCTCGAACACCCTTTCACAGCACGTAATACGTAATGGATCATCGGCTTCCCAGCTATATCGATGAGCGCTTCATAACGCGCGCTGTCGCAGCTCGCAAGCCTCCCGTCGTTGTCCGCTCCTGCCAGGATCACGGCATCGACCACGCGCACCGTCTCCTTTCTAGTCGCAGCCCTCCACTTTTAGTTATAGCGCCTCCACTGCCGCACCGGAATGCGCTCGAGCCCTGTCGGGGCCGAACAGCACACGAACGTTGTGTCGTATGCTTCACGCACAACCCGTCTTATTTGCCTTGCCGCGTTCTCATCCTCGGCTATGCCGAACACCGCCGGACCAGAGCCGGACATCCCCACACCCAGGGCGCCCGCGTCAAGCAGCGCCTGCTTCGCCTTTTCTACCTCGGGAACCATGCTTGCCGCCGCCCGTCCGAGGTCGTTGGCGAGCCCGGCCGCCATACGCCGCACATCGCGCGTGGCCACCGCTTCCAGCATTCCGGGGGTGGCGCGCCCGGCGTCGCTGCGACCACCATCCGCCCCCTCCCCGGCAAGCCGGTCGTACACGGCGTAAGCCTCAGCGGTGCTTATCCTGTCTTCGGGGACGACCACGACGAACCAAAGGTTCTCCAGCGCAGGGAGATTCTCAACCTGCTCTCCCTTGCCCCGGATCACCCCGGTCCCTCCCGTAAGGCAAAACGGCACATCCGCCCCGACGGTCTCACCGATCCTGGCAAGCTCTGCCTCGTCAAGGCCAAGCCCCCACAGCTCGTTGAGGCCCAGGAGCACTGCAGCCGCATCGGCGCTCCCCCCGCCGAGCCCCGCGCCCACCGGAATCCTCTTCTTTATGTCGACCCACACCGCTGCTCCGACGCCGGCAAACCGCGACAGGGCAAGCGCCGCCTTGAAGGCGAGGTTCTCGTGGCCGAGGGGGACAAGCGGGTCCTGGCAGGCCAGCGTAACGCCAAGTTCCCTGCCGCGCCCCGACACTGAATGCGCCGGCGTTGACCCGAGCGCTATACCATCGTACAGGTCGATGGACTGCACCACCGACTCGAGCTCGTGGTACCCGTCGGGCCGCCGACCGAGGATGTCGAGGGTAAGGTTGAGCTTCGCCCGGGCGACGATCAGCAGCCTCTTGTCTTCTGTTCCAGCCATTGCGCTTAATAGATTATGCGAAATATCGGGAATTCCTGCTTCGGTCGAAGCTTGCCTGCAAAACGGGCGAGCCCAGCCCCGATCTCCCCAGGCGTGCCTGATAATCCGGATCGCCGGGCGCTTCGGTGTCGCGCGCAGCACGGGGGAGCCCCGCCCCGGGCCCGCGGCGAAACATCCTACCTGCCCAGTCCGAAAAGCCCCTGGAAGAAGTCGCGGATCGCACGCATGATGACGGTGAAAATGCTCGCCCTAGGCACGTCCTCCGTGGCAACAACGTCCACGCGAGCCAGCTCGCGACCATCGAGGGACGCCACAATGGCGCCGAGCTTCTCCCCTTTCCGAATGGGAGCGCGGCGCTCCGCTGATACGATCGTCGTGTCGACAAGGTCCTTCTTGCCCTTCTCGACGAGCGCCACAAAGTCCGCGCTCGCGGCAGCGGGGACCTCCTCGCGCCGCCCGTTGGGCACCCGCACCTTGCCCACCACGTCGCCCTTCTTCGCCACGGCCACACGGTCGAACTCGCGGAAGCCGTAGTTCAGCAGCTTCATTGTGTCCTCAATGCGGTCCTCGTTGGCGGGAAGCCCCAAGACCACTGAGATGAGCCTCACGTCGTCCCGCTTCGCCGTGCCCGCGAGGCAGTAACCTGCCTCATCGGTCATCCCGGTCTTGAGCCCGTCCGCCCCCGGGTAGCGAAGTATTAGCTCGTTGGTGTTCCTGAGGAAGGACTCCTCCTGGCGCACCCTCGGACCTTTCCGCTCGAGAGTGTCGGTCCAGATGCTTGTCCACTCAAGGACCTTAGGATGTTTCGTGACCAGCTCGCGCGACATGATAGCGATATCCCGGGCCGTGCTGTAGTGGTTAGGAGCCGGGAGACCATCGGGGTTCTCGAAGTGCGTGTTCTTCATCCCCAGCTCTTTGGCTTTCTCGTTCATCTGGTTCACGAAGTCCTCTGCACTCCCGGCGATGAACTCGGAGACCGCATGCGCGGCATCGTTCGCAGACACGATGGCGATGGCTTTCATCATGTCGCCGAGCTTCATCTGCTCGCCTTCTGCGAGCCAGATCTGAGAACCGCCGATCTGGCTCGCCTCGGTGCTGGTCGTGACCATATCATCAAGGCTGACCTTCTTCGAGTCCACGGCCTCCATGGTAAGGAGCATTGTCATGACCTTGGTTATGCTCGCAGGCGCCACACGAAGGTCGGGCTCCTTCTCGTACAGGACCTGACCTGTCTCGGCGGTGATGAGCATGGCCGAGCGAGCCTTCAGCTCCGGTGGCGCGGCCGCCTGCACCGAAAGCGATGAAAGCGACGGCGCAACTGCCGCCACCAGCGCCACTGCGAGACTTGCGATGAAAAGCGCTCGACGCGCTCTCAGCCATGGACCCTTCGAAAACAACATCTCTCCAACCACCTCGCAAGAGCGCCCCTTTGCAGGTCAAACGCTTCCCCAGGAAGGAGCGCAGCTTTATGGATTCTCCACTTATCCCCGCCTTCCTCTCCGAACCTGCGCGGTTTGTCCTTCCATAATATACCCATTCTGGACGGACTGTACACCCGGACAAGGGCCCACCATGCCTTTGTCCCTGCCCTGCCTCTAACCCTGCCATGCCCCTGCTCGGTCCTACCCCTGCCCCTCTCTTGCCCTACTTGCTTCTGTCCTGCTTGGTTCTGCCCAGTCCCTGCCCGCACACTCGGGATTTTTCAAGAATGGAGGAAACACGCAGACGATAGCGTATATTCCTTATCAGGGCACGGAAGGAGGTGAGTTCGTGAACTACCCCAAAGCTGACCTTGGAAAGCGATTTGTGGCCGCGCTCATCGACGGTGTCATCGCGGGGATCCTTACGGTAGTCATTCCAATTCTCGGCGGGTTGCTCGGGGCTGCGTATACCCTTACAAAGGATGCCCTCGTGTTTCAGTTGACGAAGGACGCTCAATGGAAGAACAGGAGCGTCGGCAAGAAAGTCATGGGCCTGCAGGTGGTCAACTTGGGCGGCGGGGATGTCGACATGACGATATCGCTGAAGCGTAACGTCACCCTCGCGATCGGCTCGCTTCTGGCCGCGATACCTCTCCTGGGGCTTCTCGTGGCTCCGCTGGTTGGCGGTGTCCTGGGCCTCATCGAGATCGTGCTGGTTCTGACCGACGCTGCGGGACGGCGACTCGGTGACAAGTGGGCGAACACCCAGGTGATCGCCGTGGAAGAGCCCCAGCCTTCAGGCGGCACGAAGGGGTAACCAGAGGCCAACCTGCGAAATCCGACGTGTGTCCCAAAAGGAAGCGGCGAGAGGCTCTAGAACGGCTCGGCTCCACCGGCCGGTTCATTGCCCCTCGCCGCCTTACGTCGCTCTACTCCTGCTCTACTCCAACTGAGGGTGCGTTGGTTCTTGCCCCTTTTCCAGTAGTTGCCGGTTGGCAACGTTACACTCTCCTTGAGTCACCTGCTACCCCTCCCAACAGTCGGAAACATTTCCTCACTCTCACCCAGCCAGGTAAGCACGCAGGCACGCAGCACGCAGGCGCGCAGGCACGCAGGCAGGCAAGCCGGTCTCCAGCTGCGCTCTCAGAATACGTTCAGGTACTGCTCGATCTCCCACGGATGGACCTGTGTTCGGTAGATGTCCCACTCGATTTCCTTCGCCTCGATGAACCTGCTGACTATGTGGGGACCGAGAGTGTCCATGATGACCTCATCGGCCTTGAGGCACTCGATGGCCTCCATGATGCTTCCCGGCAGGCTCTTTATGCCCATCGCTTCGCGCTCAGCAGGAGACAGCCCGTAGACGTTGAGGTTCACCGGGTCCGGCGGAAGGATCTTATTCTTGATTCCGTCGAGACCAGCCTTCAAGCTGACCGCAAGCGCGAGGTACGGGTTGCATGACGGGTCAGGGCTTCGGAGCTCGATCCTGGTATGCTTGCCGCGCGCGGCCGGGACCCGGATGAGCGGGCTCCTGTTCCTTTCTGACCAGGCGATGTACACCGGCGCTTCGTATCCGGGCACAAGCCTCTTGTACGAATTGATGAGAGGGTTAGTAATCGCCGTGAAGCCTCTGGCGTGCTTCATGAGGCCACCGATGTAGTAAAGCGCGATGTCCGAGAGACCGTTCGGGGCGTCAGGATCGTAGAACGCATTCTCCTCGCCTCTGAAGAGGGACTGGTGTGTATGCATTCCTGAGCCATTGATGCCGAACACCGGCTTCGGCATGAACGTCGCATGGAGGTTGTGAGCGAGGGCCACGGTCCGCACGACGAAACGGAACGTGGCGACGTTGTCCGCCGTGGTGAGGCCGTACGTGTACTTGAAGTCGATCTCGTGCTGACCCGGCGCTACCTCGTGGTGGGACGCCTCGACCTCGAACCCCATCTTCTGCAGCATGACCACCATGTCCTGGCGCGCCCGCTCGCCGCGGTCGAGGGGAGCGAGATCAAAGTAGCTGGCCTGGTCGTGGGTCCTGGTCGTCGGCTTGCCCGCTTCATCCCTGGTAAACAGGAAGAACTCCGGCTCGGGCCCGGCAACGAACGTGAAGCCCATGCTCTCCGCCTCGGCCAGAACCTTCTTCAGAGTGTGCCTGGGACACCCCTCGAACGGCGTCCCGTCAGGGTTGTAGATGTCGCAGATGAGCCGTGCCGTCACCGCATCTTCGCCGTTCCATGGGAAGATCGCGAATGTGGAAGGGTCCGGCCGCAGGTACATGTCGGATTCCTCGATGCGCACGAACCCCTCGATTGACGACCCGTCGAACATGATCTCGCCGTCCAGCGCCCTATCGAGCTGCTCCACAGGAATCGCGACGTTCTTGATGACGCCGAGGATGTCGGTGAACTGAAGCTGCACGAACCTGACTTTGAGCTCTTCCGCTTTTCTCAGCACGTCTTCTTTCGTGAGACCTGGCATTTTGTTTCCTCCTCATTCCTTCCCCGTAGGAGTTGGATTCCTGCGGGTGTCGATCGTCCGGAGAAGTTCCGGACGGTTGGCAAGGGGGTACACGGACCTGAGGGAGACCGCCTCACCGAAGCGCATCGCGGCATCGCTTGACTTCATGAGGTCCTCGCGGCCTGCCGCCCGCGCGCGGCGCCGAAGGGCCAGTATCGCTCTCACCTCGTCGATCCGTCGTCCCTCTGCCAATAGATGCTTTATCTCTCTCAAGGCATCCACGTCAGCCTCGGAGTAAAGGCGCTGGTTCCCAGGGGTCCGCGCCGGCACAACGAGGCCTGTCTCGTCATAGTAGCGGATCTGTCGGTCCGTAAGACCGGTGAGGCGCCGCACCGCACCTATGGTGTAGACAGGCGCGTCCCGTGGGACATCCACTTCTCATCACCCCCTTCGCGACGCCGCTCGGCCGCTCGCTCAATTCATGTGAGGTTTCCTCACATGACCCATATTTGGGCTTATTCTATAGCCCGGTAGATCCGCTGTCAAGTGGCCTGCCGGATTTTCTCGCGGAAAACCTCCGGCCCGCAGGACGGCGGAGGTCTTATCCAGGGAACTCGGGCATATATTATGAAAGGCCTGCCTATACTGGTAGCGGAAACCATCCAAGGAGAAGCCCCCCAGGGAAGGAGGTGGTATCATGACTCCTCTGCTGAAGCTTCGCGAGAAGGCGGGCATAAGCGCCAGGGAGCTTTCCCTGAGGACGGGGATACCTGTGGAAACCATCGTCAAGGCAGAGCTGGGCCTCATCAAGCTGCGCCCGCAGCAGCAAAAGCGGATTGTGGCAGCCCTTCGATGAGGGTCGGTTTAGATACAACCGCCGAAGATGTACGACAACTGTCGGCCCAAGGGACGGTAACACCAGCAGATCCATACGCAACAGGGTACTATTAGCGGCGCGGCGGGCGTGGGCACGAGGGCTAGATCTGCGGGCCGAGGCTCACGAGGAACAGCCCGCACACGATGAGCACGGCGCCGATCACCTGGGCCCACGTAGCGGACTCCTGCAGGTACACCACGGCTATCAGCAGCGTGAAAAGAGGGGCGGTGGACATCACGAGCGTGACCTGGGCCGCCCCTCCCCATTTCAACGCCGCGTAGTACGCAAGGTCCCCCACCAACGTCGCGAGCACAGCCTCGAGGGCGATGAAGAGCCATGCCCTGCTTGACACCGTTTCCATCGCCCGCAGCCCCCCGCTGACCAGCAGCCAGCCTGCGACGATGCCGGACGCGATGAGGGTGCGAAGGCAGATCCCCGCGATAGGGTCAACCCTGGCGAGGCCCATCTTGCCGAAGATCGGCGCGATCCCCCAGCACAGGGCTCCAAACAGCGCTACGAGCACAGTCCACATGGCAGTTATGTCCCCCGTCAATCTCTTATTCGCAGCCCACCGGGCATATACATCAACAGAGATCCAAAGAGCGAGATCCAGGCGAGGGACCCGGGCAGGGGAAGGTGTGCGCATGAGACTTTACGTCCTGAGCCGCAAGCGCGTCATGGTGTGTCTTCTCGCAGTGGTGGCGTGTGCGTCCGCGGCCGCTTCCATGCTGGTCGAAACCGTCGGCGGCCCATCGATGGTGCTTGACAGGGAACTCATAACAAGGCTCAACATGATCTTCTCCGACCGGGCCGAGTCGGTCATCCATGGCGATGACGAAGCCCTTACCACCCATTACGATCTGGAGTCCAGGTACGGACGGTGGGCCCTCGATCGCGAGCAGCGTCGGATTAAATACGTTGAGGCGTGGAGCAAGGCGCGGGGAGTACGGTTTGTCGGCACGGCTGTGGAGATCAGAGTGGACTCCGCTGAGGTCAAGGGTGACACGGCGTGGCTTCGGCTCAGGCAAAGCGCCGATTTCGCGTACGTTTACGAGGCTGACCCGATGGCTCCGCCCGATCACTTCGGTATCGGCACCCGCCACTTCGTAGAGCTTGTGCGGCGGGACGGCGCGTGGGCCATAAGGCGCGACTGGTACACCGATCCCCTCGATGAGGACTCCGTCGTAGGAATCGTGAGACCAGCCCTCACCCCGGATGGGGTCTTTCCTGCAACGATGGTCCGCAGAGACGAGCAGGGCCGCAAGCCCGACAGCCGGCCCGTTCCGGCCGGCACGGGCGCATCGCCCGGGGAGCCCCAGGGCACGACTCATCCCTCAGTGCCGACTTACAACAGGGAGAAGGCAGTGGCCTACGCCGATGAGTACTGCGGGTCTGCCTGGGGCTGCGGCAATAACCGTGAGTATAACCCCAGGTACAAGGACTTCACAGGTCTCGGAGGTGACTGCACCAACTTCGTGTCTCAGGTACTTGGGGACCCTGATGCCGGGGGCCTGCCCATGGACTGGACATGGCGCTACACCTTCAGGGGCTCCGGAGCAGGCGCGAGCCGCGCCTGGGCCCAAGCGGAGGCGCTCGTCGGGTTCCTCATCAACAGCGGGCGCGCCGTAAGAATCGCCCGGGGCACGTACCCCGACGTGGTCACGCCCTCAGAGAAATTCCCGTACGGACCCATCGGCGCCCTCCACCCGGGTGACGTGATGGCGTACGAGGAACGCGGACGCATCGAGCACCTGGCCGTCGTGACCGGGACCGATTCCCACGGTTACGTCGTGGTCAACTCTCACACCGCTGACCGCTATCATGTGCCGTGGGACCTCGGCTGGGACCGCGGCACCGTGTTCTGGCTGCTCAACGTCGCCTGGTAGCTGGGGATAGGCGCGGCCGGCCATGTCAAAAAAAGACCCCGCAAATCCTTCCAATAAGGCAGGATTCCGTGAACGCACGGCGAACTACTCATACACGTGTGGTGCAACCGGTTGCACATCACGAGGTTAACCGAGTGTTAGCATCGTTATACGCCGTTGTGGCTTGCCACGGCACGTCTTATGCAACCGTTTGCACGACGTGGCACTACTCCGAGTGGATTCCGACGGTGTAGCTCATCCGGCGTCTTCGTGATCACATGGGAGAGCGTGGCGATGCCCCCACAAAGGCGCGGCCCTTCGCCCGGCCGCGCCCGTGCCGGATGTGCCTGGGGGAGCCGGAGGCGTGCCTACCTAACGTTCCACGGGCGAGGAGAGGAGCTCTGAACATGAGAGAGAGGTTACTCCGCCCTATTTTCTTTGTGCCAGCCCTGGTGTTGCTCGCCGCCTTCGTGGTTTACCCCGTGGTGAACACCGTTTGGCTGAGTTTCCTCTCACCGAATGGCGATTTCGTTGGTCTCGACAACTATGCCGAGGTCCTGAGCCAGCCCGAGATGGTGGACCCGAGGGGCTTCCAGAGGGGGTTTCCGTATGGGGCGCTCATCCACAACTTCCTGTGGCTCATCATTCACCTTCCATTGACGGTGCTTCTGGGCCTCGCTCTCGCGGTCGTCCTGAGGGGCGTCAGGGGCGGATCGGTAATCAAGTCCGTAGTGTTTCTCGGCATGGTCACGCCAATGATAGTGGGCGGGATCATCCTGCGCTTCATGTTCGATGGCAGCATAGGGATAGTGCCCGGCATTGTGCGGTTACTTGGTGGGACTCCGCACACGCTCACAGCATACCCGGAGACCGCCCTTCTCTCGCTCATCCTGGGATCCCTGTGGCTCTGGGTCCCTTTCGGGATGGTGCTGTATTCGGCAGGGCTGGAGACGATCCCCTCAGAAGTGTATGAGGCGGCAATGATAGACGGGGCATCGCCCCTTTCCATGTTCTTCAGGATAACCTTCCCGCTCCTCAAACCCATTACCGAGGTCGTCGTGACGATGACCTTTCTGTGGGACCTGAAGATATTTGACGTGGTGTACGCCGCAACCATGGGAGGTCCTGGTGGAGCCTCCAACGTGCTCGCGCTTCAGATGTACTTCTATGCGTTCCGCGAGTTCAACTCCAATAGCGCGGCGGTTGTCGCGTGCGTTCTGATGCTGCTCACCACCCTTGTCGCCGCTCCCATGATGATAAGGTCCGCGCGGGAAGCGAGGTGAGCGGGAACATGCGAAGGAAAACCCTGACAGCGCTGTCCAGAGATGCGGTCGCGTGGATCATTGGGCTGGTGTGGATAGTCCCGTTCCTTGGCGTCTTCATGGCTTCGATAAGGCCGCTTAGCGAGATCATCCACGGCTGGTGGAGGTTCGAGTCGTTCACGCCCACCCTGCGTAACTTCATCGGCGCGTGGAACCACCCGGCCGCGCCGCTTTCTGAGGGAATGGTCAACTCACTGAAGGTCGCCATTCCTGGCACCATCGTGCCGCTTTTCGTCGCGGCCATCGCGGCATACGGGTTCGCCAGGTTCAGGTTCCCCATGAAGACCTACCTGTTCCTCACCATTGTCATGCTGATGACCATTCCGCAGCAAATGATCGCTGTCCCCATCTTCCGGATAATGAAGAACCTCGGCCTTGTCGATACACCATTCGGGCTCGTGCTGGTCCACTCCGCATGGGGAATCCCATGGATCCTCTTCTTCATGAGGAATTTCTTCTCCACGCTTCCCATTGAGGTCGAAGAGGCTGCGCGAGTAGACGGGGCGTCGGACTTCAGGGTGTTTTTCCAGATAGTGCTGCCAATGTGCGTTCCCGCGCTGGTGTCGTCGGCCGTGCTGCAGTTCATGTGGGTCTGGAACGACTTCTTCCTGGCCCTCATCCTCATCTATTCGCCTGAGAAGCTCCTCGCCACCCAGCGCATCCCGCTTCTTAGAGGCATGTATCACATCGACTGGGGGGTCCTGACCGCAGGCACCATAATCGTGATGCTCGCGCCGATTCTCGTATTCGCTTTCCTCCAGCGCTACTACGTCAAGGGGATGGTCGGATGGGTGTCCAAGTGACTCCCTGCGCCGTGCGTGCCGGCACGACGGGGCGCTGCAGCATAAGACGCGGCACATGGCCTGACATGTGCGCATGAATCCGCAAAACAGGGACTGTCCTGGAAAACGTGAAGGATACGGAGACGATGTAGAATGGCAAGAGCGATCAAGACCGCAACGAAATCACTGAATGATTACAGAAGGGTCGCGGGAGAGGACGCGATCGAGGAAATAAGGGCGCTCGCTGCACCCTTCAGGGGCGCGGAGGTTCTCCACATCAATTCCACCGCGTACGGCGGGGGCGTGGCGGAGATCCTGTACACCATCGTCCCGCTGATGAGAGATATCGGCCTCGCGGCCACGTGGACGGTGATCGAGGCACCGCCGGCCTTCTTCGATTTCACGAAAGCGCTGCACAACGCTCTCCAGGGCATGGCGGGCCAGGACCTCAGGCCGGGCCTTGACACATACCTGGCCACGAACGAGCGGGAGGCCGCTTGCTTCTCGGGAAGCCCGGACTTCGTGGTGGTCCACGACCCGCAGCCCGCCCCGCTCGCAAGTCACCTCCGGGACAGGTTCGGGCCGAAGACGAAGTGGATCTGGCGGTGTCACATCGACCTCTCGAGTCCCGCCGAGGAAGCGTGGGACCTCATAAGGCCGTTTGTGGAGCGCTATGACGCGGCGATATTCACGATGCCGGCCTACGCCAAGGAGGGCCTTCGCGTGCCTCGCCTTGCGATGATCCCGCCGTCCATCGACCCCTTGAGCCCCAAGAACGTGGAGATGCCCGTGGGAACGGCCAGGGAAATCGTCGCCGGATACGGCGTGGATCCCTCGCGGCCCATCCTCGTGCAGGTGTCCAGGTTCGATCCTTGGAAGGACCCGCTCGGAGTGATCGATGCGTACCGCATGGTGAAGCGCGAGATCCCCGGCGTGCAGCTTGCCCTCGTCGGCTCTATGGCCGCCGACGACCCGGAGGGCATGGCGTATTACCGGATGTCCGTGGAGCACGCAGCAGGGGACCCAAACGTGCACATCCTATCCAACCTGAACGGCGTCGGGAATGCAGACGTGAACGCCTTCCAGACTGCGGCCGACGTCGTGGTGCAGAAATCCATCCGCGAAGGCTTCGGACTCACCGTGTCCGAGGGGCTCTGGAAAGCCCGCCCGGTGGTCGCGGGCAATGTTGGCGGGATCCCGCTGCAGGTCCAGGACGGCAAGTCGGGGTTCCTGGTGAGCTCCGTGGAGGAGTGTGCGGAGAGAATCCTGTATCTTCTCACAAACCCGGAGAAATCCCGGGAGATGGGGCTCGCCGGCAAGGAGCACGTGAGGCGACGTTTCCTCTCGACCCGGCACCTCGCAGACTACCTTACGCTGTTCCGAGCCCTCGCGTCCGAGCCCTCGCGCAGGATAGAGTCCCCACCGCCCGGGAGCTTGCCGTGTAGCACCGTGGCCCCGCGTCTTTGAAATCCCTGCCACTCACCCTGAAAGCGGAGGCGGCGCCCTTGCGCCGCCTCCGCGCATCGAGCCAAACTTCAAGTTGCAGGAAACTTCAGATGATCTGCGGT
The DNA here is from genome assembly GCA_012516125.1 of Bacillota bacterium. GTDB lineage: Bacteria > Bacillota > SHA-98 > UBA4971 > UBA4971 > UBA6256. Next base: position 66,321 of record JAAYXB010000047.1, read on the forward strand.
TTCCCGTGGAACATCTTCCACGCGTCAAACCCGCCTGCCAGGTGGGAGACGTCATCGAAGCCGCGCTGCTTCAAGATTTTGTAAGCAAGGTAGGAGCGGTAGCCGACGGCGCAATACACCACCGTCTTCTTGTGTGGGTCAAGCTCACCCGCAAGCTCGCGCAACTGGTCGATAGGTATGAGACGCGCACCGGGGACCTCGCCCGTCTTGTTGCGCTCGGCCGGGGTCCGGACATCCACAAGCTGGATTTCCTCGCGCTTGAGGAGAGCGTCGAGCTCATCCGGCTCGATCGCGTCCACCTCGCCACGGTGGATGTTCGCGGCCACGAAGCCCGCGATGTTCACAGGGTCCTTCGCCGACGAGTATGGCGGGGCATACGCGAGGTCGAGGTCCTCCAGGTCCTCCACGGTCATGCGGGCGTGGATCGCCGTGGCAATGACGTCTATTCTCTTATCCACCCCGGCGCCTCCGACGATCTGTGCACCCAGCACCCGTCCCGTGAACCTGTCGACCACGAGTTTTACGGTCATCATACGGGCGCCGGGGTAATACCCGGCATGGTGCTGGGAATGGGTGTAGGAAACGTAATGTGGGATCCCCTCACCAGACGCCTCTCTCTCGGAAAGGCCGGTCTTGGCGATGGTAAGGTCGCAGACCTTGACGATCATCGTGCCGAGCGAGCCCGCGTAACGCATGTTGCCGCCTGCGGCGTTCGCTCCGGCCACCCGCGCCTGCTTGTTGGCAGGCCCGGCAAGCGGCACCCGCACAGGCTTGCCGGTGACAAGGTGCCTTATCTCGCAGATGTCCCCGGCCGCGTAGATGTCCGGGTCGCTCGTCTGCATCCTGTCATTCACAACCACGCCGCCGACCTGGCCGATGGCAAGCCCGGCCTGCCTGGCAAGGTCCAGCCTGGGCGCGACGCCCACGGCAGAGATCACGAAGTCGCATGCGACCGTGTTGCCGCTAGCCAGCTTCAGGTCGAGCTTGCGTGTGGTGCCATTTTCTGTTATCCCTGCGACCTTCTCTCCAAGCAGCACCCGGACGCCCTTATCCCGGAGGTGGATGGCAAGGGGCTCTGCCATCTCACTGTCAACGGGTGGCAACAGGTGATCCATCATCTCCACGAGCGTAACGGCGATCCCTCGCTCGAGGAGCGCTTCCACAGTTTCGAGACCGATGAACCCACCCCCGATCACGGCCGCGTTCGCCGGCCTGTGCTCCTCCAGGAAGCTCTGGAGCCTGTCGGCGTCCTCCACTGATACGAGGGTGAACACCCCAGGACTGTCCAGCCCCCGTATCGGAGGGCGGGCGGGCTCACTGCCCGTGGCGAGGATGAGCGCATCGTAGCGCTCGTCCCGGGTATCCCCGGTTTCGAGGTTCCGGACGGATATTGTCTTCCGCGACCTGTCGATGGCCGTGACCTCGTGGCGCGTCCGCACGTCTATGTTAAACCTGGACGCAAGCCTCCCGGGGCTGACGATGAAAAGCTCCTCGCGCCTTTGAATGACGCCGCCTATGTAGTAGGGCAGGCCACAGTTGGCCCACGAGACATACGGCGTGCGCTCGAAGATGACTATCTCGGCATCCTCGGACGTCCGCCGGGCCTTCACCGCTGCGCCTGCCCCGCCAGCTACGCCGCCCACCACAAGAATCCGCTTCCCCACGGTTCTCAACCTCCCATCTACATGCCCTGCGCAGTCTACATGCCCTTCCCAGTCAGCCTGTTCGTGCCGCCTGTGGCTACCTTCTCAGTAGTCCTCATTCGAGGCGCTCGTCCGGAGCGAGTCGGCAATGCTCATGGACGCCCCGCAGACAGGGCAGGACACCATCTCTTCCGTTGACGAACCGCTTACTCCGAACATGTTTCCGCACTGCTTGCACTTGATGCTCTGCTCTGCGTTGTCCGGCATCCTCGGGCACTCTCGCCTGTCATTCTTCTTCATACGTAATCTCCTTCCTTCCCGGGGCCGCGTGCAGCCCCAATCTTTTGAGCCGCTCGCCCGCGCCATGCTCGCAGTCTCGCGGCCGTGCGCGTGGTCTCGCGGCAACTCTCAGTATTCCCCATCAGCGCACAGCTTACCCTATCCGGTGGACGCGCGACGATCGGTCGCCAGCCGGCCACGTGTGTCGCCACCAGGCCATGTGTGTCGCCAGCGGGCCACGTGTGTCGCCAGCAGGCCGCGTATGATAAAGGTACGCCGGGCTGAAGGCACACCCAAGTGTAAGTCAAGAAATCGCCCGCACCCTTCCAGGAGCTCGCGCTGTTGCGCTCCGCGGACGCCGCCCCAGGCGGGGCACCTCGACAGAACTTGGTGGCGCCACCTGCATGCCACCGGGCTGACAGGTAAGGAAGCGCGTCTCCTCTATCGACCTGGGATGGTAGAAGAAACGAGAGCGCCCCTCCCTCATGGAGGGGCGCTCAGAACACTGACGTTACACCTTTGAACTACATGGGCTGGTTGTAGCCGGTCTGAGTCTGCTCGGCGCCGTACCCGGATTGGGCCGACCGCTGAGCAGTGGGCTGAGTAAGCCCGGCCTGGAACCCGGCCTTCACGCCGGCCACCGTGCCCTCAACCAGGGACCGCTCGGCGGCCTCGATCATCCTGCGCACCATGTGTCCGCCAACAGCGCCACACTGAGCGGAGGGCAGGCTACCCCAGTAGCCTGAATTGATAATGTTGCTGGGCAGGTTCAGCTCATTGGCTATCTCGTACTTGAACCTGTCGAGCGCCGCGAGGGCGTTGGGGACAACCGGACGATTCCTTCTGGCCGCGCCTCGTGCCATTCCTCTTCACCACCCTTCGCGTTTTCTGTCTATAGTCTTACACCGCGCGCAAGATATATGCGAGGGAACGTATGGGGAGGGCGCGATTTGGTTACCCTATGAAGACGGGTTCGCCAGGCCGGGGAGACTGCACCACTGCAGCAAAGAAGGACCAGGTGCAATGCAGGTTTTTGCACCCGGCCCTCTAAGCGATCAGCGGCCCTGGGCCTGCCTGGGTAAGGTCCCGCGCGGCACCACGCGAGAGCCCGCCTCGTTAAGTTGGGTCAGGTCAGGTCAGGTCAGGACCGCAGCTACCTGTGATGTCCGCCGCAGCGCCGCAATATGATAGCCCGAACGGCACTACGACCCGCGTGGCGTTTCTGCTTCGCCATTACCGGTTTCGCCACTACCGGTTTCGTCGCTTCCAGTCACAGGTAGCCCCAGGCCGGACCGGAATCCGGCCACTGCCTCGGCTGCCACTTGCTCAGCGATGGCCTTCTCGGCGGCCTCGATCATTCTCTTGACCATGCGTCCCCCGACGGCACCGCATTCCCTGGACGAAAGATTGCCCCAGTAGCCATGCTGATAGACCTCTTGTGGAAGGTTCATTTCTCTCGCGATCTCATACTTGAGCACGTCGAGCGGGCGCCTTGCGCCCTTCGCAGCAGGCCGATTCTTTCTGGCCGGCACCGCAAGTCCCCCCTTTTCACCTGGTACGCATATAATTCCCGGCTCGCACGCGGGCTATGTGAGGGTCATGCTGGGTGATGCCCTGCGGCATCCTGCAGTGCTGAAATCGGGGTGGTACGACGAATTTAGCCTATTGTACCGGAGTTACTCTATAGTGACAAATTCTGGTTGTCGATTGCGAAATACAGTGATGCGCCGAAAGCCGAGGGACCTCGCAAGGTCAACGGCATACGGTATAGCGAAGCCCGCGTCGCGGACGCGGTGGGCGTCGGACCCGAGCGTTATAAGCTCGCCTCCCAGCCTGCGGTAGAGCCTGAGGGTCTCCACGCCAGGCAGCGTCTCGTGAACAGGGTGCCTAAGACCGGAGGTGTTGATCTCCAGCGCGGTGCCCCTCTCTATGAGCGCCCTTAGAATCGCCTCGATCTCGTCGGAGAATGCCCCGAGTGGCACCTTCCCATACTTTTCAAAAGCATATCGCTTGATGAAATCAAGGTGGGCAAGGGAATCATACAGGCCCGACCGGGCGAGGGCGAACACGTTCTCGAGATAACGGCGGCAAGCCTCCTCGAGTCCGTAGCGGTCGAATATCTCCCCGGTCGTGGAAAGGCTGTCCACCCAGTGGACGGAGCCCAGAACGAAATCCATGCGGCGGCCGGAAAGGAACTCTTCTACCTCGCCGCCGTACCAGGTCTGGTAGTCGGCCTCGACTCCGATCCTGACCTCCAGGGTCCCCTCCCATTTCCTCGCAGCCTGCTCCACAGCTTCCCGGTAAGCCTCGAAACGCAGGTATCCATGACTTTCATCTCTAGGTTCGAAGTCAACATGGTCCGTGAAGCAAATTCCCGCAAGCCCGGACCGCACGGCGGCCTCGCACATTGCCTCTATCGTGTCCTCTGCGTCGGGAGAAAATGTGGAATGAATGTGGAAGTCCACGAGTGGGGTTGCACGGTGCTTAGTGCTGCCACACAACATCTGACCACGCTCCTTCGTAGTTCGCACTTCCAGGTACGCTACTTCCAGGCACACTTGTGGATAGCCAACTCAAGAGTGAGGGATGATGCCGTCATGCTACCGCCTGGCGGCCTAGAAGCGTGCTCCGAAACTCGCGCGCGACTCTAGCGACTGCAGGCTCACGCCGCAAATCCGCAGCTAGGCGGCGTACCGGTTGTCTCATGGGCAGGGCACGGGCGGTTTCGGAGCAGACTTCTAGAAGGCCGCGTGCGGCCCGTACATAGTTCAACGCTGAGCTTGGCCATGGGGCCATAAACATGTGCGAACATGTACGAGACCCAGGCTCCCTAGTGGGTCATCGCGTGCCAGCCCCTTCTGAGCCAACCTTGATCCGTGATCGAAGACCGAAGATCGATGATTGACGATCGACGATTGACGATCCAAGATCGGCGGCCGACGATCGACGCGTGGCTGCGTTCGCGCCTGGGCGGTCCCCGGGTGCTCCCCGGGTGGTCCGCAGGTTCTCCCCGGGTGGTCCCTCGGATCCCAGGATCTCCCGCGTGGCTGGTCCCTGCGGGACCAACCCCGAGCGAAATCTGGTTACCAGAGATCAACCCTCGTCGCGGTTCAGCCGGCAAAACGCCGAACTTGGTCCCCCGGTGACCAGGATCCACGCAAAGATGGTCCCCTGGGAGCCAGGTTCGTCCGCCGCCTGGTCCCCAGGGGACCACCTTCACGGATGCCCGTGGACGGGTGGTCCTCAAAGGACCAGGATTTGCGCGCAGCTGGTCCCTGGGGGACCAGCCCCGACCGAAATCTGGTCACCAGAGACCCACCCTCCTGGCGGTCGGGCGACGAGGACGCCGGATCTGGTCCTCTGGTAACCAGGTTACGCGCGAAGATGGTCCCCTGGGGACCATCTTCGCCCGCCACTTGGTCCCCACGTAACCATCTTGCGAGATGTCCCAAAACGCCTGGTCCCCAGGGGACCAGGATTTGCGCGCGGCTGGTTCCCAGAGGATCAACCTCGCGAGCAACCTGGTCCCTGGCGCACCACCCCCGGCGGCGGCAGAGGCGTCCTGGTCACGAGAGGACCAGGACGTGGCGCCAAGCTGGTCCCCAGAGGACCATCTTCACGCGAGATCTGGTCCCTGGTGCTCCACCTCGCCCGGTTTTGGCGAAGGAGGGCGGCAGGGGTGGTTCCCGGAGGACCAGATCTTGCGCTGGGCTGGTCCTCATAGGACCAGACCTGCCCGCAAGCTGGTCCTGCAGGGATCATCCCTACCCCGGCCCCCGGCGGGCACATGCGCGCCTACAAATACGCAACATCAAACTAAGATGCAAGTCACGGACGGCATCGTCAACGCGCCTGCGGCGGCCCATAAACACGCAGTATCCAACTTAAACCCCTAAGTAGATCGCCATAAGTAACCGCCGGTTCCAGAGAGCGCACGCGCCGTGCAGGGTTGCCGGTGTTGCACTCAGGGACGGCGCCCCAAGCGGGGCGCCTTGACAAGACCCGAATTCAGCCCGTCTGGCCAGTGGCCGGATTTTGACACTCCTCGTGCAATCACCGGCAACCCAAGAGCTCGGAGAACGACAGAAAACTAATGACCTCATACTTAGTCGGCTGCATGGCGCGGCACGCTCGATTGTGCACTCATATGGGCGCATACTCGTTCAAGTTCGGGGTCGGCTATTTATAGCTCTCACATGTATACCCCAGGCAAAACGCCTTCCAGTTGACCTCGGCGGTCCCGGGCGGTGCCACGTCCCCCACGGCGACTTGCCAGCGCTCCTCGGTGATCCCCAGATCCAGGCGCCGAGCAAGCATCCCCATTATGGCCGTGTTGGCACACCTGGCATTCCCGGCCGACCTCGCCATTCCCTGGGCGTCTACGAGAACGACCCGTCGGCCACCAGCGGCAAGCCTGCGGATTATGTCCGTGGGGTACCGCTCCGCCCCGAGGATCACGGGAAGCGGCGGGATCTCCAGGTCGTTCACGATGACGGTCGCCCCCGGCCTTGCGTACGGAAGCCACCTCAAAGCCTCCAGCTTCTCAAACGCCACCACGAAATCGGCCGTGCCCATCTCGACGAGGGGCGAATGCACTTTCGTCCCCAACCTTACATGTGTTACCACGCTTCCGCCCCGCTGTGCCATTCCGTGGACCTCGGAGATCTTGACGTCGAAGCCGGCCCCGATGGCCGCGCTTGCCAGGAGCCTGCTGGCAAGCAGAATGCCCTGCCCACCCACGCCAACTATCAGGACGCTACGAACGCCGATCGGCTTGCTCGGCTCACTCATGGTACTCACCCGCCTTGTGTTGCGCGATTGCGTCACACCTGCAGATCTGAGCGCAGACGCCGCACCCTGCGCACGAGCCCCTGATTATCACGGGCCGTCCGTCGCGAACCTCGATGGCGGGGCAGCCCAGGCTGAGGCAAAGCTTGCACGCCGTGCACCGATCCTCCAGGATGATGTACCTGTCAGCCGGCCTCGCGCCGGGGAGAAGCACGCACGACCGCCTCGCTATGACCACCGCCGGCCCGGGCACCGCCGCGGCCTGGCGGAGCGCCCGCTCCGTTGCGACAAGATCGTACGGATCCACGACAGCGACATACTCGACCCCGCACGCTCGGACAAGGTCTTCCAGGCTCAACCTGTGCGTGGCCGTCCCTCGGAGCGTGACGCCGGTCGCCGGGTGGTTCTGGTGACCTGTCATGGCCGTGGTCCCGTTGTCGAGGATGAGGACGACAATGGACACCTGGTTGTAAACAGCGTCGATGAGCCCCGTGATACCTGAATGGACAAACGTTGAATCGCCGATGACTGCGACAGGCTTTCGCGGAACAGCGGCGGCCGAAGTTGCCAGCGCCCCAGCCCCAGCCCCAGCCTCAGCCTCAGCCTCAGCCTCAGCGGCTTTAGCCGCGGTTTCAACAGCGCACGTCTGTGGTCTCTGATCCATGGCGGCCGCCGCGGCGAATCCGATGGCATTGCCTATGCTGGCCCCCATGCATATCGTGGTATCCAGGGCCGAAAGCGGCGGGGCAACGCCCAGGGTGTAACAGCCGATGTCGCCAGTAGCAACGACCTTGAGCTTCCTCAGGACGTAGAACGCGCCTCGATGAGGACACCCAGGGCACATGACGGGGGGACGCGCCGGCAGCGCGATGGCGTCACCTGCCTCATGGTTCCCGGCCCCGGCATTGGCGTTCTCGTTCGGAGGGACTAGCGCGACCTGGGCCCCCGCAACGGCGCCGGCGAGAACGCCTTCCTCGATCATCGCCCTGCGAATGGCCTCAGGCGTAAGCTCGCCGGTCACCGGCAAGAGCCTCTTTCCGACAACGTTCAATCCCATAGCGCGGAGCTGCTCTTCAAGGAAGGGGTCGAGCTCCTCGATGACATATAGGCGGTCTACCTTTGCCGCGAACCCGCGTATAACCCCCTCAGGAATGGGGTTCGTCATCGCCAGCCTGAGATAGGACGCGTTCTTTTCAAGGACCTCCCTGGCATACTGGTAGCTGACCCCGCTGGCAATGATCCCCACACGAGTGCTGTTCCATTCGATCGTGTTGTACGCGAAACCCTCGGCGAACTCAGCAAGAGCTTTCAGCCGCGCCTCCACCTCGATGTGACGCAGCCTGGCGTTACCCGGCACCATCACGTATTTCGGGGGGTTCTTTTTGTAAGGAAGCCTGCGCGGCGCCTGGGGCGCACCCAGGACCACGATCCCCGACGAATGGGATATGCGCGTGGTGGTCCGGAGCATGACGGGCGTATCAAACCTTTCGCTGATGTCGAGAGCGAGCCCAACGAAGTCTTTGGCTTCTTGCGAATCGGAGGGCTCGAGCATGGGGATCTTCGCAAACCTCGCATAATGCCTGTTATCCTGCTCGTTCTGGGAGCTGTGCATGCCTGGATCGTCGGCGGACACGATGACGAGGCCTGCGTTGACCCCTGTGTATGCCGCCGTGAAAAGCGGGTCCGCCGCAACGTTGAGGCCCACGTGCTTCATGGCGGCGAGCGCTCTCACACCGGCTATGGCGGCGCCCAGGGCGACCTCGAGCGCCACCTTCTCGTTGGGGGACCACTCGACGTAGATGCCTTCAAAAGCCCGTATATGCTCGAGGATCTCTGTGCTCGGAGTGCCGGGGTAAGCGCACGCAACGCGCACGCCGGCCTCGTACGCTCCTCTCGCGATAGCCTGGTTCCCCGACATGAGAGCCTTCCGGATATCCCCGGTTCCGGCCGCCCTGTCGACACATTGCTCTTCGTGCTGCAATCGGCACTCCCCCTCGCCCGATAGTCTTCAATGCCCTTTCTCACCACGAGGAGCTGTCCCCCGCACGATTCCCATACACGACTCTCAGGTGCTCCCTCACATCGCCGCCTGGTCCTTGGTATCCTCGGTAGTCCTCCATGGCGGCCAGCCGCTGCCATCATCGAAAGGATGAGAATGGCAGCCTCATGCTACTCTCAGGGTAGTCGGCCATGTCGGGCGCTGCCTGGCACCGGCACTATCGAAAGAATGACAACGGCAACCACCGCCTATTCTCGAGGTAGGTGTTCACAGCGTTTCTCCAGGTTCAGCCTCCCCGCGGCCATGCCTGGTTTTGCGCGGACAACCACGGTCAGCACACCGCGGATATCAGTAGAGGAAGACTCCGACGATGCCCGCGAGGACGATAGCGAGGATTGGGTTAAGGTCCAGCCGGAACATCCCGATAAGGACCAGGGCCGCGATGATTGGCCCCGCAATGTCCACGAAGGAGGCCTTCACCAGCGAGATAGCCGCAGCCGCTATGAGCGCGGTGACCGCAGGACGGATACCCATAAGAACCGCTTTTACAGCCGGGGCGTCCTTGAACTTTAAGAAAAGCGTGGCGAAGGCCACAACGATCACGAACGATGGAAATATGACCCCGCCCGTGGCCGCGGCAGCACCGGGTACCCCCGCGAGCTTGTAGCCGACAAACGTGGCCGAGTTGACGGCAACCGGCCCTGGAGTCATCTCCGCTATGGCGATTATGTCCACAAACTCTTTCATTGTAAGCCATGCGTGAGCCTGGATGATCTCCTTCTGGATGAGGGGTATCATGGCATAACCGCCGCCGAACGTGAAAAGGCCGATCTTCGCGAAGGTCAAGAATAGTCTTAGCGCCATCACTGCCTGTCAACCACCTTATCCTGGTCTTCAACGTCCCTGGTCTTCAACGTCAACGTTTTCAACGCGCGAAGGGTTTCCGGCGGCCGAAGAGCTTCCACTGCCAGATGTCTCCAGGCTGGGTTTGCCTCGTCCAGGGCAAACCGCATCAGGATTGGAGCTGGGGTTAAAACCAGGGTCGGCATCGGGCAGGCTCCCGTAGTCCTGAGAGGCCTGAGGCTCCGGTTCCACCTCCGCCTTGAAGTCCCTTCGGAATACAAAATACCCGATGGTCGCCGACCCCACGATCACCGGGATTGGGTGGACGTCGAAGACCGTGATGGCGACAAGCGCAAGCGCCCCGATGGCGACACCACGAAGATCGCGAATCGCGGTCCTGCCGATCTTGTATGCCGCACCCGCCACCAGCGCGACAACCGCAGGCCGCACGCCTGCGAACGCGGCCTCTGCAGCCGGAAGATGCCTGATCTCGGAAAAGAAAATGGCTACAACGAGGATGACAAGGAACGATGGGAGGGTCGCCCCGACAACCGCCGCAACGGCGCCGGCGAACCTGGCTTTCTTGTAGCCCACAAAAACAGAGGTGTTCACCGCGACAGGCCCTGGCGCCGTCTGCGCCAGGCCGAGCATGTCGATGAACTCCTCGCCCGTCACCCACTTCCTTGCATCCACAACCTCCTTTTGTATCAGGGGAACCATCGCGTAACCGCCGCCGAACGTGAATGCGCCGATTTTGAAGAAAGACCAAAACATCTGCAAAAGCAATCGCACTATGGTGATACTACCTCCTTGTGGAGCAATTGCTGCGTCTCGGCTGGACATAGGCCGCTCGTGTTAATTCTCCACGAATCCCCGTCGGTCCTCCCCGACGCTATCGTTTTCCAGTGTTCGCGCAGGTCGAGACGAAGTGCGGGTTTGCGCGAAGGATGGAACATCATGTGCAACCGTGCCACACATTCGCTAACATACAGTCTTGCCCTGAGGCAACACTACCAGCAGAAAAGGAAAGTGAGGTGAGACAGAAATGGCACGCGGACAGAAGCGGAACCGCGCTCTCGTGGTTGAAGCAGGCAATGCCCTGGACCAGTGGAAGTATGAGATCGCGAACGAGATCAACTTCCCCGTCAACCAGATTGTTGGTGGTTACTGGGGCAACATTCCGTCCGCCCAGTGTGGTGCGGTCGGCGGCCACATGGTCAAGAGGATGATCGAGGCGGCCGAGAGATCGCTCGTCGAGCAGACCGCGATCAACGTGAGAGCGGGCTTCAGGGCCGGGCTCGGCGCCAATCTCGGCGGCACGACCACCGGCGCGTACAACCTGCCCAGCAGCCTGCCGGCGCAGCAGAACGTGGGGCAGCAGGCCGGCTTTGCGACTACCGGTCTTCAGCAGTAACACGGAGAGTAACACGGAGCGATAGGTGCCCGTATCTCTGGGCAAGTCTCGTAACCGCTTGCAATAAGGAGCAGGGGGGAGCGCCTCCTCCCCTGCTCATGTTATTGTCCTTTGACAATGGCCACGCTCGCGCTGGCGCCAATGCGCGAAGCTCCCGCTTCTACCATCGCCAGGGCCGTTTCCAGAGTCCTAATCCCGCCCGCGGCCTTTACTCCCATGTCGGCACCGACCACCTTGCGCATGAGCCTCACGTCTTCGACAGTGGCGCCGCCGGGGCCAAACCCTGTCGATGTCTTCACGAAGTCCGCTCCCTCCGCCTTTGCAATGAGGCATGCTTTCACCTTTTCATCGTTTGTCAAGAGCGCAGTCTCGAGGATCACCTTCACCAGCGCTCTCCCGCGGGCTGCCTCGACGACAGCACGGATGTCCCATCCCACGAGGTCATCGTCGCCTGACTTGAGGGCACCAACATTAATAACCATATCTATCTCACGAGCGCCGGCGGCTATCGCGTCGCGGGCCTCGACAGCCTTGACGAGCGGTGTGGAAGCGCCAAGCGGGAAACCCACCACGGTGCATACCTTCACAGGGGTATCCTTGAGGACGCTTGCCGCAAGGGACACATAGGTGGGGTTTACACACACTGATGCGAACCCGAACTCCATAGCCTCCTCGCATAACTTGACGATCTGGTCTTTAGTGGCCTCAGGCTTAAGAAGAGTATGATCGATGATGGCTGCCAGATCCCTCGCCGTTCCCTGCCGTTCCATAGCATCTCACCTCATCCACTATTTGGCACGAGCCCACTCTCGCCCCCGTTCAGGAATGATTCTATCATATCGTTTGTACCATGTGCAGCTGCAACAATGCTCCCAATGATTGAATCGCTGCTGGACAGATGGCTTCGGCCGCATCCATTCAGCGTACGATTCAGCGCACGATCACGATGCGCCCTGTGGCGAGCACCTTGCCGTCGTCCGATACCAGCGCGTAGATGTAGAGCCCGAGTGCGAGGGGCGTCGCTGCGCCGTTCACAAGGGACCAGCGATGGGAGACCGCCCCGTCTAGGACATCGCACTTCGGAGGAATCGCTCTACGATGTGGCATCAGCTCTTTTGACGCCGCCGGGCGACTGGTATAGAATGTGGTCAGGTAAGCCAACGCACATCAGGGCAGGTACGGCGGCGCGCCATGTGCGGTCCTGCAACGGCGCGTCTTGCGCCTGAAAGGTGGTGCTTGCGGGGTGCAGGCATCGGATGCGCATCATGAGAGACCAAGTGCCGCGGCCGCAAGGGCAGCGGTGCAGATGGCAATGTCCACGTCGCGCGACCAGGAGCGCGAGCTGAAGCGCGCGTTCAGTGAGGCCGGGGTTAAAGCCGCTGCGGTGGACATCGGCGGGCCTTTCGTGCAGTCCATCGCGAAGGCTGTGGAGAACATCCTGGTGGCAGCGAAGCGCGAGGGCGTGATCGCGCCGTCACATCCTCACGAAGGAGCTGTGACAGGGGCGGCGCGCGAAGCCCTGGCCCAGCTCATGCCGAGGGCGGCGGGCTTCAATGTCGGCGGCAAGGTGGGTGTAGCCAGGTGCGGCGAGCACCTGTCGGTGGCGGTCTTTCTGGAAATCGGGCTTCTGCACCTGGACGACGTGGGCCTGGCGGTCGCACACAGGGCGGTACCGGCGGAATAACGCCGGGAGCAAGCAGGCGGCCGGTGGATGAGCAGGTGCAGGTGTGGGTGGGCGCAGGTAGGCAGCCATCGCAACCTTGACAGGCCCGCAATGCGCCGTCTTAGATGCGCCGTCTTATCAGATAGGGTTTTCCATCCCTGGACCCACCGCTCCGCCTGCGCGGTTACCGTCACAAGTCCTGGGCCATCACTCGTTGCATCGGATTCTCCCCAACTGCAAGCCCACTTCAGGTAGCTCCTGAGTAGCGATCTGCCATACGATGTCCAGGTTGACACCAAAATAGTGATGGATTAGCCTGTCTCGGACGCCGGCCATACCCTTCCACGGCACGTCGGGATACTTCTCCCGCAGATCCTGAGACAGGTTCTTCGCAGCCTCGCCGATGACTTCCAGGTTCCGCACAACTGCGTCCTGGGTCTTGACGTCGTCCAGAAACTCATCATATGTCATCCCGGCCACGTAGCATGCTATTCTGCGCACCGCTTCTTCAATGTCGCTCAAGAGATCGCTGTCTGCTCGCCTAGACATATACAAGGCCCCCTATGATGTCCTCAGCGATTCCGGCCACCCTGATTCCCCGGATGCCAGCTGGAGTCAGCACATCCACTTTCCTCCCGAACAGGGTTTCGAGATCCTCTGCAAAATCAACAATCCTGAACCCTATCGGGCGCTCAAACTCCACAGCGATGTCTATGTCGCTGTCGTCGCTCGCCTCTCCCCTGGCATAGGATCCAAAAAGGCCCAATCTCTTGACTCCATATTCATCAGCAAGACGAGGGTAGTTCTCCCTCAGCAGGTCGAGGATCTTTTCCCTGCTCAACATCGTATGCCCTCCCTCAGAGCTTCCCTGATAAAGGGCGCTCACCAGATCCTGGCATAATTATAGCTTTCGCGGCCGGTGCTTTCAACAAGCGACGTGACCAAGGTACAAGCAAGGAGCCCTTTTGTGCCTAAAGGGTCTTGCGTGACCAAGCGGGAGGTGCTATACTTCGTGATAACAGGCAGGCAAGCAGGATGGTAGGTTCGGGCGTGTAGGAGCCCGTGGCGCCTGCCTCGTATCATAACAACGTTGTGACAAGTACATACCTTGAGCAGGACGGTAGTACGGTAGGGGAGATCATCGCATGTAGCGCGGCACCAGTGGCGCATGCGTCGCGACCACGTCGTACCCATCGCGGCCATACCGCGCCACGGGCGCGCCACGGGGCAGCAGCTTTCCAGGACCAGGACCTTCGGGCCCCTGTCTTGCGCAGACCCTATCTGGGCACGGCAGCGAAGAGCCCAGAGGCGTCCCGCAGCACCCGCGGACTGGGGCTGTTGAAGCCAGAACCCAGCTAGATAGATGCGAGGGCTACCCCTCACGGGGTAGCCCTTTTGCATCCTCGCTTCCCCGGGGTTCGTTACAGAGCTCTGCACTCCTGGTGCTCTATTTCCTCCTAATTCCACCTCCCGCTTGCGTCCTGCGTCGTGCAGGGGGGATCGCATCGTGGGCAGCGATGTTTTCGCCATACGGGGTGCCATTGCGCCGGTCGCGAACAGCCGGGATGGCGTGTTCGAGGCCACGAGCAAGCTACTCTCGACGATTCTACGCAAAAACCGCCTGAGGGTTGAGTCCGTTGTGTTTGCGTTCTTCACGGTAACCGCAGACCTCAACGCCGCATTTCCCGCCGCAGCAGCGAGGGCGGCAGGCTGGAGCTCGGTGCCCATGATGTGTGGGCTTGAGATCCCTGTGGACGGAGCGCTTCCGGCTTGCATAAGGGTACTCGTGCTGTGCCGCAGGCCACAGACGGACTTCCCTATCCCACCTCTTCCGCGGCCGCCGCGCCCGCTGCGCCCGCCGCGCCAGCACCCCATGGCAAGAGGATTTGCGGGCACGTGCCGACGACACCGCTCTCGCCGGAAGCCGTTCAGGCTCAGGGCGGCACCACGCCGGCCTGTCCACGTCTATCTCGGGGAGGCCACCGTCCTGCGCCCGGACCTTGCGCCTGTGGAGGCAGATGACCTGTGAACCATCCTCTAACTCGGGTCTCTGGGAGGAGAGACACATGATAGTCGTTATGAGACAGAACGCAACAGAAGATGAAATCCACGGCGTCATTCGCGTAGCCAAAAACGCGAACCTCAACGTTCACGTCTCCAGGGGCGAGGAGCGCACGGTTGTGGGGCTCATTGGCGACGTTCGCAGGCTCGACCCAGACACCATCGCGTTCCTGCCCGGCGTGGAGCGCGTGGTGCGCATCCTGCAGCCTTTCAAGCTTGCAAGCAGGGAGTTCATGCCGAGCCGCAGCCCCGTCCCCCTCGGAGGCGTTCTCTTCGGCGGCGATGGCGATGAGGTCCCCGTGATCGCAGGCCCCTGCGCCGTTGAGAGCGAGGAGTCGATGATGCGCATAGCGCGCCTCGTTGCCGGAGCAGGCGCCGCCGTCCTCCGGGGCGGAGCGTTCAAGCCTCGCACGTCCCCGTATTCCTTCCAGGGGCTTGGCGAGCCGGGTCTCCACATCCTCGCGAAGGCGCGGGAGCTGACCGGCCTGCCCGTCGTCACCGAAGTTGTGTCGCCACAGGACGTTGAGCTCGTCAGCGCATACGCAGACGCCCTTCAGATAGGGTCCAGGAACATGCACAATTACGCCCTCCTTCACGAGGTCGGCCTCCAGCCGAAGCCCGTGGTCCTCAAAAGAGGGATGATGTCCTCGATCGAGGAGTGGCTGATGGCGGCGGAATACGTCCTGTCCGCAGGGAACAACAATGTGATCCTGTGCGAGCGGGGCATAAGGACTTTCGAGACGTCCACCCGGAACACGCTCGACCTGTCGGCCGTGGCAGTGGTGAAGAAGCTGAGCCATCTTCCGGTCATCGTGGACCCGAGCCACGCCACGGGACGCGCGGACATGGTCGTCCCGATGGCGCTCGCGGCTGTAGCTTGTGGTGCGGACGGGCTCATGGTCGAGGTGCACGACGACCCCGCCTCGGCCCTGTCGGACGGCCCGCAGTCGCTGCGGCCCGAGGCGTTCGCGGACATGATGCGCCGGCTGGAGCCGGTGGCGAAGGCGGTCGGGCGGAGGATCGCCGCGCCGGCGGGACGGAAGGTCGTAGGCGGCCACGAGTGGGGAGATGAACGTGAAGACGAACATCCCGGACAATCCCCTCAGAAACGTGCGCATGTGTGCGCCAGTGCCAGTGAATGTGCAGGGTAGCATTGGCGTGCGGGAGTGACGCGGATTCCTAAGTGGGGGCGCAGGAATGCTCCCGACTTTTGGGAGGGGTTGCCGGTGACTCAAAGAGAGAGTGCAACACCGGCAACCCGCCGACTACTGGCAAAGGAACGAGGACTTGCGCACCCTCACTTAGGACGCATGATCGGCGTGGGGATTTCGTATGCGGGGTCGATACGCCGCATGGGCGCACGGAAGCGCTACGGTGGATACGGATAAGGAGCATACATCGAGGGCGGGTGAGAGCAGTGGCATCCGTAAGGCAGCCACGTTCAGTGGATTCTCCTGCGGTGGATTCGGTGGACCGCTCAGGCAACGCAAGAACGAGAGTGCTTGTGGTAGGCCTCGGCCTCATGGGCGGTTCTCTCGCAATGGCGCTTCGGGCCTCGGGGCGCTACGTCGTGGACGGGTTCGACATCGACGGACGCTCTCTGGACCGTGCCGTCGCGCTCGGGGCGATAGACCGCGCGGTGAGGTCGCTCGATGAGGCTGTCAGCGCGGACCTCGTGGTCGTGGCGACCCCGCTCCTCGCAATGCCGTCCGTGTTTGCCGAACTTGGGCGTCGCCTTAAGGGCGCCCGCTGCGGCCGCGGGCCGGTTGTGACGGATGTTGGAAGCGCAAAGGGTTACGTCCTTGCGCTTGCGCGCGAGCACCTTGCCCCGGACGTCCCGTTCGTGGGCGGCCACCCCATGGCCGGAAGCGAGCATAGCGGCGTGGAGCACGCCTCACCCGGCCTGCTGAAGGGGTGCCGCTACATACTCACCCCGGCTGAGTGGGCGAAGGACGCCGACGTCAGGGCGGTCATGGAGGCTTGCGAGGCGGCGGAAGCCGTCCCACAGATCACAGACCCTGACGAGCACGACGCGATGGTGGCCGCCACAAGCCACCTTCCGCTCATCGTGGCAGCGTGCCTCGCCGAGGTGGTGGGGAGGCGCTCCACAGTCCACCCGTCCATCTGGGACCTCGCGGCCGGCGGCTTCCGCGACACGACGCGCGTCGCGTCTGGTGACCCGGAGATGGGCGCCGGCATGCTCCTGGCAAACGCGAGTCAGGTCCTTGAGGCGCTGGACGAGTTCCAGCGTGAACTCGACGAGATCCGCCGGCTGATCTCCACGACCCAGGTGGGCCCGAGCCCAGCAGGGGTGGCAGCAGTGGAGCAGTTCCTCGTGGAGGCACGGGCAAGCCGGCAGGCCTGGCTCGACCGAAGACGCTTTACGCACAGGGTGGCCAGAGTGGATGACATGGAAACGCCGGAAGCAAGAGAAGTCAGCCGACGAGAAGGCGTATGCCCATGGACAAGCCCGATACACTGAGCGCGACTTCCAGGTACGGGCGCGCGTGGCAAGGCGCATGGCAAGCCACGCGACAGCACGACAGGCCCTGGGCGGATGATGCGCCAAGCACTGTCGCTCCTCCCTCCACCAACGATAGCAGGAGCAGAGACCGGAGCAGTATCAGAAGAGATGAGCCTGGCGAGGACAAAGACCGCGACAAAGACAGCGACAGAGCCATAGCCATAGCCAGAGCCAGAGCCAGAGCCGGAGCCAGAGGCAAAGACAAAGGCAAAGGCAAGGGCAAGGGCAGAAACGAGGATGCAGACGAGGGCAAAGGCGCGAACAGGAGGAGAAGTAGGAGTGGAAGGAGAGGCAAGAGCGGGAACAGAGGCGCAAACGCAACCAGTAGCAGGAGCGGGAGCAGGAGCGGGAGCAGGAGCAGGAGCAGGAGCAAGAGCAGAAACGTGCCACGGGCTGCCCATGGTCGACGGGCTGTCCGCGGACACCAGCACCCCGCCATCACCGCGGTCGCTTCGTGTTAAGGGAGGAGGCATCGTCCTCCGCGGCGCTTTCGAGCCGCCCGGCGACAAGTCCATCGCCCATCGCGCTGCCATGCTGGCCGCCATATGTGCTGGCGTGTCGCAAGTCCGCAATTACCCTCCCGGCCAGGACTGCGCCTCTACGCTGAGGTGCCTGCGGTCGCTGGGGGTCAGCGTGCGCAAGGACGGCGACTCCCTCATCGTCTCCGGGCGCGGCCTGCGGAGTCTGGGGGAACCTGCGGATGTGCTCGATGCCGGCAACTCGGGCACTACCATGAGACTTCTCGCGGGTATCCTTGCGGGCCAGGACGGACTTTTCGTCCTGACAGGCGATGCGTCCCTCAAGCGACGGCCCATGGGAAGGGTGGCATCACCCCTTCGGGCCATGGGTGCAATGGTGGACGGACGCGCGGGAGGCACCCTGGCTCCGCTCGTCATCAGGGGCGCCGGGAGCGCACGCCTGCTCGCGATAAGGCACGTCCTGCCCGTCGCAAGCGCGCAGGTGAAATCATGCATCTTGCTTGCAGGCCTTTACGCGGACGGCGAGACCACTGTGGTCGAGCCGGCCAAGTCGCGCGACCACACCGAGCGGCTCCTGCGGTTCGTGGGCGTCCCCGTCAGGGAGCGGCAGGCCAGCGCCGGCAGCGATGCCCGGGAGGTCTCCATCTGTGGTGGGCAGTGTCGTGGGCAGTGTGGTGGACAGGCTCCCCGCCCATTCAGGCTAACCATTCCAGGCGACCCGTCGTCCGCGGCGTTTCTCCTCGCGGCCGCCGCGGCTCTCCCGGGATCGAGCGTCACCGCGACGGGAGTCTGCGCAAACCCCACCCGCCTCGGGTTCATTCGGGTTCTGGCCGATATGGGCGCATCCGTCAGCGTTGAGCCGGCGCACTGCGGCGGGCCTGAGCCTGTCGCGGACATCCGGGTCGAGCACAGGGCCCTCGTCGGGGTGGAGATCCCACGCGGCGCTGTTCCGAGCATGATCGACGAGGTGCCCATCTTTGCCGTCCTGGCCTGCGCAGCGAGCACTCCGTCATCGATCCGCGGCATCGGCGAGCTGAGGGTCAAGGAAACCGACAGAGTCGCCGCTGTGGTTGAGGAGCTTTCGAAAATGGGGGCGCACGTCAGCGAGGACGGGGATTCGCTCCGCATCTACCCTTCGCGCCTCCACGGAGCACGGGTGTCTGCCCGCGGCGACCACCGCATGGCGATGGCGCTTGCCGTAGCGGGACTCATGGCGAGCGGGACAACGGTCGTTGAGGGTTGGGAGTCGGTTTCCGTGTCATACCCTGGCTTCCTCGCCGCCCTCCATGCCCTCAGCGCGTGGGACGTGGCGTCGGAGGAGCCCGCTGCGGGTGCAGGCCGCATGGCGGCGGCTACCGCCTTGTAAGCGGGGGTGCAGAAATGCTTCCGACTTTGGGTGGGGTTGCCGGTGACTCAAGAAAGCGGCGCAACATCGGCAACCCGCCGGACGCCGGCAAGTCTGAGTGTGGGGTCAGGGTTCAGCTTCGAGGTTGCCTGTAGTTCGGGATGGTGGCAGCGATCTCCGAACCCAGGCTTGCTGCCCTGCAAGGAGGCCTGGTTCTTTTGAGGGAAGTGGCCGAAGTAGAAGCAATGAGTACGAAGGTCGTAGTTCTTCTGGGCTGGCCTGCGCGGTCTAGCCTCTCCCCCGCCATGCACGAAGCAGGTTTTAGGGCCGTAGGGCTTGACTGGCGTTATGTGCCCGTAGACATCCCGCCGGGCCGTCTCGAGGCGGCGCAAGCTCTGCTCAGGTCGCCATCTGTTGTCGGCGCAAACGTCACGATACCGCACAAGGAAGACGCCCTCGCCTTCGTGGACACCCTGACCCCGAGGGCCAGCGCGGCCGGGGCGTTGAACACCATCGTCAAGAGCGACGGCGCCCTCCTCGGCGACAACACCGACGGCCTGGGCCTTCTCCGCACCCTTGCGGCGAAAGGAGCGAGGCCCGAGGGCCGCAAAGTGGTGCTGTTCGGGGCCGGAGGGGCGGCAAGGGGCGCCGCCGCCGCGCTCGCCCAGGCCGGAGCCAGCGAGCTCGTGGTCCTCAACCGCACCCTCGACCGGGCCGTCCGCCTTGCGGACGTTACGCTTGCCGCAAGCGCTGGGCAGCTCCGAGCCAGAGCGTATCCATGGTTTCACGAGGACGACGACCCGCGCCTTCTTCAAGATGCCCTTGACGGCGCCGGCATCGTGGTTAACACAACGCCTGTGACGCGCGATCCCTGGGCGAGCCCCATTCCCGATCAAGTCGTTGACAGGCTCTCGCCGGCACGGGACTGCGTCTTCTGCGACATGGTTTACAGGCCCGCCATGACCAGACTCCTTCGGCAGGGACAGTCCCTCGGCTTTCGGACTGTGTCAGGGCTCGAGATCCTGCTATACCAGGCGCTGCCGGCTTTCGAGGCGTGGACGGGCAAGAGCGCGCCGTCCGAGGTAATGGAGGCTGCGCTCCGGTCCGCGGCAGCCGCAATGGACCAGCCAGGGGGTGAACGGCTTGGGCACGCTCCGGTTTATGACGGGCGGTGAGTCGCACGGCCCCGCCCTCACCGTGGTACTGGACGGTGTCCCCGCGGGTCTCCGTCTTGAGCCCGAGGACATCGAGCGAGACCTCGCGCGGCGGCAGGGCGGCTACGGACGCGGGCAGCGTATGAGAATCGAGCGGGATCGCGCACGCGTCACGGCGGGTATCAGGGCCGGGCTAACCCTGGGCTCGCCCATCGTGATGGAGATCCCGAACCTGGACTACCCCAACTGGGTGGAGGTGATGAGCCCATGGGCTAAACCAGGAGACGAGGAACGCCACGCGCCTGCGGGTCCGCCGGAGCAAGGTGGAGTTGGCGCCGCGCGCCGGAGCCCCGTCACGATGCCCAGGCCGGGGCACGCGGATCTGTCAGGGGCACTCAAATTCGGACACGACGACATGAGGAACGTCCTGGAACGGGCGAGCGCGAGGGAGACTGCCGCCAGGGTGGCGGCTGGCGCCGTGGCGAGACGCCTCCTCGCAGAGTTCGGGGTCACCATAGCTTCGCACGTCCTCTGCATCGGGGGAGAGTGGGCTCCTCCCCAGGAGTCCCTCCTGATGGGCCCGCCGGACCCGGAATTCCTCAGGACCGTGGAGTCATCTCCGGTGCGATGCGCGGACGACGAGGCGGCCGCGAGGATGATGCGGCGGATCGACGAGGCCGCGTCTCTGGGGCAAAGCGTTGGGGGCGTGTTCCAGGTCATCGCATGGGGGCTTCCGCCCGGCCTCGGCACCTACACCCAGTGGGACCTGCGCCTCGATGGCAAACTCGCCCAGGCCGTCATGAGCATTCCGGGGGTCAAGGGCGTCGAGATCGGCGACGGCTTCCGGCTCGCGGAAGTGATGGGCGGCGGCGCCGCGGACGAGATGGTAGCCGCACGGTCAGGAATCCGGCGGCTTTCGAACCACGGAGGCGGCCTCGAAGGCGGCATGACAAACGGGATGCCGCTGTGGCTGAACGCGGCGATGAAGCCGATAAACACGATGAGAGCGCCACTGCGTTCAGTTGAGCTGGGCACAGGGCGTGAAGGCGTGGCCCATTATGAGCGCGCCGACACCTGCGCCGTCCCGGCCTGCGCCGTGGTGGCCGAGGCCATGGTCGCCCTTGTGCTGGCCGACGCCTTCCTGGCGAAGTTCGGAGGCGACAGCGTGGGAGAGATGGCGGCCCGCCTCAGCGCGTATCTCGAGGAAGTGGCACGAAGGTGCGGGGGCTCACGACAGTGACAGCACTTGCCTTGCGCTCTTCGAGCCCGAGTGGTGAGAAAGCCTACGGACTGGCGATTCCGGATTACTCAGGGGAGGGTCCAAGTGACACGCGAGCGCGTTTCTGGTAGCAACATAATACTTGCAGGCTTCATGGGGGCGGGCAAGTCCTCCGTCGGTAGGTGCCTTGCCGCGCTGCTCGAGATGGCTCATCTCGACACTGACGCCCTCGTTGAAGCGGAGGCAGGCGCCACCATCAGCGAGATCTTCCGGACGCGCGGGGAGGCGTGGTTCAGACGCCTGGAAGCCCGCGCAGTGAGGCAGGCCTCTCAGCTCAACAACACCGTCATCTCCGTTGGCGGCGGAGCGCTCATGGACCAGCGCAACGTCGCCCTCCTGAAGCGCGCAGGCCTTCTCGTATGGCTGCGCACGTCCCCTGAAAGCGTCGTCGCCCGCCTGCGGGCGGAGGGCACGTCCAGCATAAACGCCAGGCCCGTGCTGGCCGGAAAGGCCGACCTCGAGCAAGTGCGATCCCTGATGAGTGCGCGCGAGAGCGGGTATCGGCAGGCGCACATCGCGGTCGACACCGATGGCAAGCGCCCGGACGAAATCGCCTGCCAGATCGCCCGGGAGATAGCCTGGGAGACGGACTCTGGAGCGCATGCGCCTTGCAAGCTAAGTGAAAGTGCAGAGATGCCCCCGGCTTTCGGGAGGGATCGCCGGTGTTGCGCTCGGGAACGGCGCCCCAACCGGTGCGCCTTCACAAAATCCGTACAGCCGGACCGCACCAACCCGTGCACGCTCGAGATCCTCGCAGGAGCTTCAGCATACCCTTACCTTCTCGGATACGACCTCCTCGCCCGTCCAGACACGTACCGAGCCGCCCTCGCCGCACCTACCGCCCCTGGGGGTCCAGGGTCCGGCGACATGCGCCTGCCCGGCAGGATCATCGTGGTCACCACCCCCCTGCTCCGGTTGCTCTTCGGTGGGCAGCTCGAAGAAGGCCTTCGGGGCTGGCTCGGCCACGATCCGTCCATCGTGTGGGCCATGGTTCCCGATGGCGAGAGAGCAAAAAGCCTCGCGACCCTGGCGAAGCTGTACGACCTCGCCGCAGCCTCAGGCGCGGGCCGCGACTCGCTGGCGATCGCCCTCGGAGGCGGCACCGTCGGCGACGTGGCCGGGTTCTTCGCCGCCACATACATGCGCGGCATCAGGCTGGTCCAGGTCCCAACCACGCTCCTGGCAATGGTGGACAGCGCGATAGGCGGGAAGACCGCTATCAACCTTCGAGCCGCCAAGAACCTGGCGGGCACGTTCTGGCAGCCTGCGGCCGTTATAGCAGACATCGCCACTCTGGGGACGTTGCCACTGCGCGATCTCACGAGCGGGCTCGCAGAAGTAGTCAAGGCCGCCGTCATCGGGGACCCAGGTCTCTTCGAAACCCTGGAGCACGTGGCCCGGGTAGTAGGCGGCGCCGAGACCTGTTCGACCGATGGGTGCCGCACCCCCGGCCTCCGGCGTCCGCGCGCCGCCAGGTTCGCCGCAGCGCGGACCCTCCAGCAGGAACCCGCCTTGTGGCAGGACATCGTCCGAGGGGCGGTCATGGTTAAGGCCAAGATCGTGGCCACGGACGAGCGCGACGCAGGAGACCGCCTGCTCCTCAACCTCGGCCACACGCTCGGCCACGCCATCGAGCGGGCCGGTGGCTTTCGGCGCTGGACCCACGGAGAAGCCGTGGCGATAGGTCTTGCCGCAGCTTGTCGTGCATCTGCGCGCCTGGGCTACCTTCAGGAGGACGCCTCGGCCCGGGTGATCCGCCTGCTCACGGGGCTCGGGCTGCCGACGTCGGTCCCACTCGCGGACGGCGGCGCCCTCCGCAAATCCATCCTGACCGCCATGGCCCTCGACAAGAAAGCCCGCGGGGGCAAGCTTCGCGTCGTGCTGCCGCTCTCCATAGGAAGATGTTCCATCTGCGAGGACCCGGCCGCCGAAGCACTGGCGGAGGAGATAGCTATGCCTACCGGCTTAGACAGGGAGACCATTCCTTCATCAGGAGGGGAAAAACATGGCGGACGCTACTATCATGGTAATTCATGGCCCGAACCTGGACCGGTTAGGCGTGCGAGAGCCAGGTATCTACGGGTCTCAAACCCTTGACAGCATCAACGCTCTTATCGAACAGGAAGCGCGGGCCCTGGACGTAGCGGTGGAGATTCACCAGACGAATCACGAGGGCGAGGTAGTGAGCCTCATATGGGACGCCGCGGACCGCTGCGACGGCCTCGTCATCAACCCTGGAGCGTATACCCACTATAGCATCGCCATCCGCGACGCCATCGCCGGTAGCGGGCTTCCCACCATCGAAGTCCATCTTTCCAACATCCACGCCCGCGAGGAGTTCCGCCGCCACTCGGTGATCGCCCCTGTGGTGCGCGGTCAGATTTCCGGCCTCGGCCCTCTGGGCTACGTTCTGGCGCTTCGGGCCCTGGTATCGCTCGCGAGGGACTAAGAGGCACATCAAGCCCATATTCCGCGCCCAGGGCCTCTTCATGACCTCAGAGCCCCATGGCCTCAGGAGTACCTCAGGCAAGCCACCTGATGGCCCCTGCCGACATCCTTGAGAACAGGTTGGGTCTCCTTGCAGGCGTCGGTCATCACAGGGCACCTCGTCCAGAACCTGCAGCCCAGAGGCGGGTTCAGAGGGCTTGGCACGTCCCCCTGGAGGATCAGCCTCTGGCGCTTGCGCCGCGGGTCGGGTATGGGGATAGCCGATATGAGGGCCTGGGTGTAAGGGTGGAGCGGCTCTGCGTAGATCTCCTCGCTGTCGGCCACCTCGATGAGCTTGCCCAGGTACATCACGCCCACCCTGTTGGAGATGTGCTTCACGACGTGCAGCCCGTGGGCGATGAAAAGGTAAGTGACGCCGAACCTGGCCTGGAGGTCTTCGAGGAGGTTCAGGATCTGGCTCTGAATCGAGACGTCCAGCGCCGAAACAGGCTCGTCGCACACGATGAGCTTGGGTGATGTGGCAAGGGCTCTTGCTATCCCGATCCTCTGGCGCTGGCCGCCCGAGAACTCGTGGGGGTACCTCCGCATATGCTGCGGGGAAAGGCCTACCATGTCCAGCAGCTCCGCAACCCTCTCCTCAAGCGCCTTCCCCCTCTTCACAATCCCATGGTAGGCAAGAGCCTCCCCCACTATCTCCATGACGGTGTGCCGCGGATTCAGCGAACCGTATGGATCCTGGAAGATCACCTGCATTTGAGGGCGCATGCGGGCAAGCTGCCGCGAATCGAGCTTCATGAGATCTATCCCGTCAAAGAGGATCCGGCCTTTCGTGGGCTCTATTAGTCGCAATATGGCCCGAGCCGTCGTAGTCTTGCCGCAGCCGCTTTCGCCCACGAGGCCAAGCGTCTCGCCGCGACGTATCGTGAAGCTCACGTCGTCAACGGCCTTGATCCAGCCCACTACCGTCCGGAAGACCCCGGCGCGGACCGGAAACCACTTGACAAGGCCCTCCACCTCAACCAGGTTCGGCGAGGCCTCGGTCACACCCACCTCTTTCAACGCCACGCTCACTTAAGAATCCACCTCCTCAGGGGGCGAATCCCGGCGGAAACATCTCACCCTGCGGCCATCGATCACGCTGAGCGCCGGTGTCTTAACCCGGCAGATGTCCTGAGCCTCGGTGCATCTCGGATGGAACCTGCAGCCGGACGGGAGCTCGAGAAGGTTCGGAACAGATCCCTCGATGACGTGAAGCCGCACTTTGCCCGCCTCGAGCCTGGGTATCGATCTCAGCAAGGCGGCGGTGTACGGGTGTCGCGGGTCAGCAAACAGATCGTCACAGCAAGCTTCCTCCACGATCTGTCCGGCATACATCACCACGACCCTCTGGGCCATCTCCGCTATGACGCCAAGGTCGTGAGTGATGAGAAGCACGCTCATTCCGACCTCGTCTTTGAGCTGCCGTATGAGATCGAGGATCTGAGCCTGGATGGTGACGTCAAGGGCGGTCGTGGGCTCGTCTGCTATGAGAAGCTTGGGGTTGCACGAAAGCGCCATGGCGATCATCGCCCTCTGGCGCATCCCCCCGGACAGCTGGTGCGGAAACTCATCGATCCGCTTCTCTGGAAGGGGAATTCCGACGAGACGCAGCATCTCAATGGCCCTCTCCCTGGCTTCGCGTCGCGAGGCCTTCTGGTGGAGGATTATCGCTTCGGAGATCTGCCTCCCGATCGTGAACACCGGGTTCAGCGAAGTCATCGGCTCCTGGAATATCATAGAGATCTTGTTTCCGCGTATGGCCCGCATCTCATCGTGGGACAGCTTCAGGAGGTCCTGACCCTGAAACCAGATCTCTCCCGAGGTTATCTTACCGGGGGGAGACTGGATGAGTCGCATTATCGAAAGAGAGGTCACCGACTTACCGCAGCCGGACTCCCCTACCATGCCCACGGTTTCACCTTCGGCGACGCAAAACGATACCCTGTCCGCGGCTGTGACCACTCCGTCGTCGGTGAAGAACTTCGTCGTGAGGTTCTTTACTTGAACCAGATCCTTTGGCACCCGAAAGTCACCCCTATCTCTTGAGCCTCGGGTCCAGGGCATCCCGCAAACCATCACCAAACAGGTTGAAGGCGAGCACCGTCACTATGAGGGCGACGCCAGGCCAGATCCCGAAGAAAGGAGCAACCCGCAAGTAGGCCCTGGAGTCGTATATCATGTTCCCCCAGCTTGGGGCGGGCGGCTGAATGCCGAGACCGAGGAAGGCGAGCCCCGCCTCGCCCATGATGGTCCCGGGGATGCTCAGGGTAATCGAGACAATCAGGGGCCCGAGGCAGTTGGGAAGGATGTGCCGCACGATGATCCGGGCATCCGAAAAACCCTGAGCACGAGCGGCTTCCACATATTCCGATTCCTTCAGCTGCATCACGAGCCCGCGGACGAATCTCGACGTCCCGGCCCAGCCAAAAGCTGAAAATGCCAGTATGAGGACGGGCAGACTGGAGCCCAGGGCAAACCTTATCCCGATATAGAAGAGGAGGTCCGGAAAGGCCATCAGCACCTCGAGCACCCGGGATATGGCCATGTCTATCCATCCGCCGTAGTACCCGGCAACGGACCCCACGGTAATACCTATGATCCTTGTGATCGCCTCGACCACTATGGCGAGGGTCAGCGAAACCCTTGCCCCGTAGATTATCCTCGAGAGGATATCGCGCCCAAACTGGTCTGCTCCGAGGATATACGTGCCGTTCCTCGTTATCTTCGAAGGTGAACCGGGTTTCGCGAACCGCGCCCGCAAGTCCTGATCCGTGGGGCTTGCCGGCGCGAGCAAATCCGCGAAGATGCCAACGAACAGGACCAGCAGGACGAAAACAAGGCCCACCACAGCAGGTTTATTCCGCTTGAGCCTGCGCCAGGAATCCGCCCACAGAGTCCTACCGGCAGGGATCTTGCTTTCGCGTGTGAGAAGCCGCATCTCCTATCTTCTTGCCTCCTTATCGTGAGGGTCACTCCAGGCGGATCCTGGGATCAAGGTAGGCGTAAGAGATATCCACGATCAGAATGCCAACGCACAGCACGACCGCGCCAAAGAGAACCGTCCCCTGCATGAGAGGAAAGTCCCTTTGCTGCATGGCCTTCACGGCCAGGCTTCCAAGACCGGGTATGGCAAACACCGTTTCAGTGAAGAACGACCCGGTGAGAAGCCCCGAGATCTGCATCCCGATTATGGTCACAATGGGTATCATCGCGTTCCTCAATGCGTGCGAGTAAATGACGATTTTCTCGGCAAGTCCCTTGGCCCGGGCGGTCCTGACGTAGTCCTGCCTGATGACATCCAACATCGTGGTACGCGTAAGACGAGCTATCGACGCCGAAAAGCGCGTCCCTAACACGATTGCCGGCAAAACCATGTGCCATGGGCTGTAATACCCCGAAATCGGAAACCACCTGAGGTAGTACCCGAACACCAGCTGAGCGATCATTGCGACCCAGAAGACCGGCGCCGATATCGCGGTGAGAGTCGCGACCATGGTGGCGTGGTCGAGAAAGGAGTATTGCTTCACCGCCGAGATGATGCCCACGGTCAGGCCTATGGCTATCGCCACCGCTGCAGCAGATAGAGCCAGCTTCGCGGTGGTCGGGAACGTCCTCATGATGAGCGCGGTCACCGGCTGCCGAAGCTTGTATGACATGCCAAGGTCTCCTCGCAGGGCGCCCGCGACGAACCGCAGATACTGGATGTGA
Source organism: Bacillota bacterium (assembly GCA_012516125.1). Lineage (GTDB taxonomy): Bacteria > Bacillota > SHA-98 > UBA4971 > UBA4971 > UBA6256. Next base: position 93,987 of record JAAYXB010000047.1, read on the forward strand.
AGCGGAGCGTCCAGGCCAAGCTCCTTCCTCACCATCGCGATAGTCTCCGGATCCGTGCGCTTGCCCAGCATTTCGATGACGGGATCGCCGGGGACCACGTTCATCAGGATGAAGGTGACCAGGGTTACCCCGATCAGGACCGGTATCATCATGAGAATCCGCCGTGTGACGTACTGCAGCAAAACCCCTCACCCCGCAATGACGCGCAAAGTCGCAAAGCACGCGAATGGCGCGAGTGGCGCGAATGGCACAAGTGGCGCTAGCGGCAGGAGTGGCGCGAGCGCCGCAGGTCCCGCGCGTGCGGCGTGTCCGGCCTGCCCGGCGTGTCCGGCGCGTCCGGCGCGGCGTGCGGCGGGTACCGCATGTGCCGCAGGCACGACGAGTGCCGCGCGTGCGGCGAGCGCCGCGGGCGCCGCAAGCGGGGGTACGCCCATTTCCGGGCGCACCCCGCGGCCCGCGCGTTTCCCTCACTTGGTGCGTGTCCCTTACTTCCCAGGTGAGTCCTTCCAGGTGTGCTTGTAGCTGTTCACTCCCGTGGGATGCATGATCACCCCATGGACGTTCTTCTGGACCAGAAGAAGGTCAAGGGGATGGAGCAGCGGAACGATGGCGCAATCGTCCCTGATGATGATCGTCTCCGCTTCCTGGTACTTCCGGGCCCTGACCTTGGGATCCGTCTCCACCTTTGCCTCTTCGAGGAGTTTGGTGACCTTGTCGTTCCGATACTGCGTGGACATCATCTCAGAGGGATGGAAGTAAGTGTACAAATAGTTGTCGGGGTCCGGAATGTCAGCCCACCAGTTCCCGTAGTTCGCCGGAACCTTTCCCTTGGACCTTGCCTCACCGAAAGCCGCCCTCTCGGTGAGGACCACGTCCAGCTCTATGCCGACTTGCTTGGCCATCTCCTGTATGGCGATGTTCGTGTCGGCAAGGGCGGTGCCTCCCCGCTGCCACGCTTCGCACTTCACAGACTTGCCCTCGGCTTTGAGTTCCTGGACCAGTTTCTTGGCCTTCTCGGGGTCATAAGGCAGCGCCGGTCCTTTGCCCATCTCGAACGCTCCAGGAATGCCGGGAGTCACGAAGCTGGTGGCCACCACCGCGTCGCCTCCCCAGATGGAGTCGATAATGGCCTGTTTGTCGATGCACATGGCGAGCGCCTTGCGAAGCCTTACGTCTTTCCATGCCGGGTCGCTCATGTTGAACACGAAGTAGTACGTGGCAAGAGGCGTTGATTTCAGGAGCTCGTACCTGCCGGTGCTGAGGAGCCTCTGTCGCTCTTCCGCCTCAGAGGGAACACCTACGACATCGAGATTGCCCGCCTCGAACTCCATGAGCGCGGTGGTGTAGTCCCCGATAATCCGGTAGTTGATGCCGTCGAGATAAGGAAGGCCCTCCTCAAAATAGTTGGGGTTCCTTTCAAGGATGATCTCGGTGTTGGGGACGTATCTCTTGAGCTTGAACGGCCCCGTGCCGACCGGGTTGTGCGCCCACTTATCGCCTGCTTCGGTCACGAGCTTCTTGGAGTAGATTGAAGCCGAGGGCACCGCGAGGTTGGCAAGGAACGGCGCGTAAGGTTTTTCCAGCGTGAGCTTGAAGCGGTACTTGTCGACGATGGTGATACCCGATACGGAGGCAGCCTTTCCATTCACAAATTCCTTGGCGCCCTTGATAGGGTCAAAAAGCCACTTGCTGAGGCCGACCGGGCCGAGCATCCGCTCGATGGTGAACTTAACGTCCTCGGAAGTAAGCTCGGTCTTGCCGTCGTGGAACTTGACCCCCTTTTTCAGCTCGAAGGAATACACGAGGCCGTCCTTGGATATCTCAGGCATCTTGGCCAAAAGCTCCGGCTCGAGTTCCAGGGTCGCTCCTTTGTACCTGACGAGGGTATTGAAGATCTCCCTGGCGAGACCGTATACGGCGAGCGTGGTGTCTGCCTGCACGTCGAAGGTGCCCGGGTCTTCACCAAAGTAGTCGTTGAGGATGCCACCCGCTTTCGCGCTCGCCAACGTTGCGGTGCCGCCCCACGCGAGCATCAAACTCAGAACCAGCATCGCACCCAGGGTCGTGGACACAAGCCTTCCGAGTTTCATCTTTAGGATTACCTCCTTATGCGGCTGTCGCGGCCGGCTGATATAGCGGCCTCGTTCCGAGACTGCTGTCTTCTACTCCTAACCTACTCTCCTGGACGCCCTACACGCCTTGAGACCTTGAGCTTACCGAGCTCCTATCGACCCCCTTCCCTCTCCTCTTCTCTCGTCTCCTCCCCTCTCCTCTCTTCCCGTCCCCTCCCCTCCCATCCCAACCCATCCAGTCCGGTCCTATCCCATCGCATCCCATCCCGTCCGATCCCATCCCAGGGCGGCATCCGACTTTCTCTTGGCCTGCCTCGCATACTCGGATGATGGCAACCCCAGAGGGTGCTTCCAGGATAGCAAGATAATTCGTTGAGACCCACTTTGATCCCTGCATGGTTTGCGATTGCTTTTCTTTCCCGTCGGGCCGCTCCGACGGATGGCTTTGCCGCAAGGCTCCGCTGGATAGCTCCGGTGGCCAATTCCGCCGGGTAGTTCCGACAGGCAGCTTCGGCGGGCAGCACCGGTGGGCAGTTCCGGCGGGCGGCTTCGCCACGCGTCTCCGTCGGACGGCTTCGTCATGACCGGAACCGCGAGGCCGAGGCGTGGCTAAAAACCTGCTCCAAGAGATGCAATAATGAGCGGTCGGCGTCGCAGAAACTCCCCTGCGTCCGGGAGGTGCCGCCAGCAGGTAACGGGCCACGCGACGTCGAACGTCGGCTTGGAGCCGCGTGCGGTTGGTCGGGCGTGGTGCGACGATTGCGCTCGGTATCGACGATTGCACTCGGTATCTGAGGCCGTAAAGGAGGTAGCCCACCGAGATGAAGGCGTTGGTAGTGTATGATTCGGTGTTCGGCAACACTGAGCGAATAGCTCTGGCAATCGGCGGCGCACTCGCAACCGGCGGCGCCAGCGCCACTGGTCGCGGCTGGGACGTCGAGACGCTCCGCGTAGGCGACGTGAAGCCCAAACACTTAAGTGGATTGGAATTGCTGATCGTTGGCTCCCCTACCCGAGCCTTTAGACCGACAAAGGCGATCACTGACTTACTGAATGGCATTCCTTCGAATAGCTTAAAGGGCGTCAAGGTAGCGGCCTTTGATACTAGAATTTCCACGGCCGACGTGCGATCACGCTTTTTGAAAGTGATGGTGAGCCTGTTTGGATATGCCGCCAAACCCATAGCTGACAAACTTGTGCAGAAGGGAGGAGCGCCGATAGCTCCGCCTGAGGGGTTTTTCGTAAAGGCTTCCGAGGGCCCGCTGAAAGACGGTGAGCTTGAACGGGCCGTGGAGTGGGCAAAGGCGGTCGTAGCGGCCGTGGGAACCCAGCGGCATTGAACCTCAGCTCGAGAGGAACACTCGCAAGCTACACTTACAGGCTATAGGTAACCAAAGGCAAAGTCTCAACAAGGGCTGGATGAAACCGTTGAACTGTCCCAGGGGCTGCCAGTTCGGGCGACCACGGGGCGGTTTTGGGCGGCGCAACCTGGCTGTAGCGCCGTCCCGTGAATGGTTCAAATCTGAGCTTGGTCAGCTATACAATGAGACTCTATAATGGCGCCCTGCTTAAGTCATGATAATCAAGAGGAGACATTAGACTTTGTGTCGAAAGAGCATTTAGGGGGGAAGAGGTTTCCGTGTTGCTGGAATCCCTTGAGGGGCTGCTTGAAGCGATCAAAGAGAGATCTTTGGACTTCTATGGGGAGCGCCTGGTCACCTTGGTGGTCTATTGCTCTGTAGGACGCGGAGTCCCGCGGCCCAACTCTGACGTGGATTTGCTAATTGTGGCATCCCCCCTCCCTGAGGGCAGATTGAAGCGTATGCAGGAGTTTTCTCACCTGGAAGAATCTCTGGGGGGTATTCTTAGTGACATGAGAAAACGCGGAATAACACCCGCGCTCTCGCCTGTGATCAAAACCCCGCACGAGGTAAAATCGGGAAGTCTTCTGTTCTTGGACATGATTGAGGACGCAAGGATACTCTACGACAGGGATGGCTTCTTCGCAGGCTACCTGGACGAGCTGAAAAGGAAGCTCCAGGCGCTGGGAGCAAAGAAGGTAAAGTGGAAAGGAGCATGGTACTGGGATCTGAAGCCCGATTTCCGGAGGGGGGATATAATCGACCTATGAGCGGCCTGACTCTTGGAGGAAGCTACCTGATCAAGCTGGAACATGCGGCACGGTTCCCAGACGAGATCAAGCCTCAGCTTCGGCGACTTGCCGATATCTCCAAATGGCTGCGCAAGGAGAGGGAGTTTGCCTTCTATGGTGATGTAGATTTCATACCAACTGATGAATACAGTAAGGAAGATGCCGAAAGGGCGCGTTAAGACGCAAGGTTTACAGTGATGATTGCGCGGAAGGCAGTTTTGACGGGTTGATGCCTTCTGCTCCCGGAGCACCCTCTCCGCCGGAAACTTTGTACACGGTCTTCGTTGGAGGAGCTTCGCATCTCCTTGGCCTTCCCGGCCTCTCACGCTTCAAGATGACCTCCTCGGTTGCCACCTCTCGGGAAACACTGTAGAATGGACCGGCGTTTTCCCGCTTCAGCCTTTCAAGCGCTGCCGTTGCATCTGGTTCACATGCAAACTCAAGGACTGACAGCTTCTTGACCTTCTCCCCGTTGACCTTTTCCAGCGACCCACCCTCAGGTACTCCGGCGTGGGTCGATGCACGCGCTCCTCCTCATTTCAGCAACCCTGAGAAGGCGTGATAGGCGAGCTGGACGTAGTTGATCTTGACGCTATATTAGAAGCGAGGTGCGGGAATACTCTACGCGCGGAGACTCCTGACAAATGTCCTTCGGGACGTCTCCTTTAGCGCCGGGCAAGACGCCCAGTGAAGCGTCTTTCGGACCTTCCAAGGTCCGAAGCGTGCCTTCTGAGATGTTCGACCAGGCCCCTGAGGCGGCAGCGCCTGCAAGAAGGTTACTGGCGACATCTGCTGCGGCTCGGTGCCCGGCGCTTCCTTCTGCCCACCTTCCGTCCATCTTCTGTCGACCTTTCATTCACTCTGTCGACCTTCTCTCCGCGTGGCAGCCTACCAAGATATGCCTGCAGGCGCTTGTAGGCGCAGATGATCGAGTGCCCCTGGAAACCCGCGCCGAGCCAGACGGAAGTATGCCAGGCAAGACCAATATCCCGAACGATTCGCGCGAGTACTGCGCGAGGGTCGCTGTGACAAGACTCAAGCGAACCGGGCTGCGCTGCTACATGCCAGTGTTCTTCCTCTTGCCCCTGGCACCTCCATCTAGCACGTATCGAGCAGTTCACTTGTGGACCCGCGACGTGCTCCCCACCCCATAGTGCTCCACAGCACGTAGAGCAACCCCCATGGCACACTGGAAAAACAGTTAGATCATGGAGGAATCCGCTACCAGGTGAAGAATTACCTCACCGGATGGTGAGGTAATTTATGAGGGTCAGACAAGCAACTCCTGCTGATGCCCCGATGTTGGCCAGAGTCCACGTGGATACCTGGAGAGCTACGTACAAAGGCATCATAGCTGATTCGTATCTTGCCCGCCTTGATTACCGCGCAGGAGAGGAGCGTTGGAGGGTAAGCCTTACCGAGTCGCCAGATTCAGACGCGTCACGTGGCAGAATCGTACTGGTGGCCGAGCACGAGGCGTCTGGAGTAGTAGGCTTCGCTGCGGGAGGCCCCAACCGGGACAAGGACACCGACTGCGACGGCGAGCTATATGCAATCTATGTGCTGCCGGAGCATCAGAGAAGAGGCGTCGGCAGGATGCTTGTGGCTGCCATGGCGAAAAGCCTGCTCGAGGCGGGCCTCCACTCGATGGTTGTTTGGGTGCTTGCTGCAAACCCGTCCCGCAGGTTCTACGAGAATCTTGGGGCCAGGGAAATCAAGCAGCGCAAGATAGAGATCGGTGGCCAGCAGTATGACGAGATGTCATACGGCTGGCCCGATTTGCACATGTTATCTCGGAGTTTACAGGTATAAGTGTATCGCCTGGTCCCCAGAAGGAAGCGGCGATTTGCGGCCGGATTCTCGGCATACTCTAGATAACCAACTCCCAAGTTAAAACCATGTCCAGGCGCACCGCAGGCGCACTCTATGTGCATACCCCCACGCCGGACGCAGCTTCTGAGTCCAAGCTTAGTCCTACTTTGCCACGTAGGCAGCAACACTCCATTTCCCGCGACGCGGCGGCCGATCAGCCTGCATTTGAACGGCCTAGCACAGGTGCCTGGGTGGCGCAATTGCGGCGGAATTGCCAGGAGTTGCACATGTGATAGCGTAGCATTAGGTATTTATCGCTTTTCGGCCTCCACATGAGCATGGGGGCGCGGCGGCGCAAAGGAACCGAAAAGAAAGCCATGATACCAACATATAAGACGGGTGGTTACCTACAGCCCATTCGTCCAGCCATCAGGTTCGGCAATACGCGATACGTAGTTTAGAAGGAGGGCCCGCCATGGACGGCGTCAAGATCCGAGAGATCGGCCCTGCCGACATGGACGACATCAACAAGATGTGCGTCATGCCCGGCTCTGAGCCTCGGGCAGTGCTTGATGTCTTGAGGGAAAGCGCCGAGGCGCACCGCAAGGCGGCCGCCATGGGCGCGAAGGTGTTCGGGGCTTTCCTGGGGGGAGTGGAGCCCGTTGGACGCATCGAGATAATGCCCATTGAGGCGGCGCCGGTCCCCCTGGAGGGCGAGGGTTTGTGGGTTATCAGGTGCCTGTGGGTGCTTGACAAGGCGCGCGGTCTGGGGATCGCGAGGTCTCTTATGCAGCTTGGCCTTGACGCCGCACAAGCGTCCAAAGGCGTAGCGGTTCTCACGTATCCTGGTTGGATGCCTGTCGCCTTCTTTGAGCGGTTCGGTTTTCAAGTGGTTGAGCGGAAGGCTGGCGGGGCAACGGTGCTCCTGCGCAAAACCGTCCCCGGCGCGGGCACGCGAGTCTCCCTGGTCTCTCCCATAGTGCCTTTCGCACGACCAGAGGACGCTGCTTTCTCGCGAGATGTGGTAAGGGTGGAGGCCGTATTCAACTCCAGATGCCCGTGGGTGATGCAGCGATATCGTAAGTACCTGTCCATCGCCGCTTCAATTTCAGATAGGGTAGTCACCCATGAGAATGTAATCCACACCCATGCTGACGCGCTCCGGCTGGGTGAGGAAAACCTTTACATAGACGGGGTCGCACCTTTCTCCGGACCTGTCCGTCCCCAGGAACTCGAACGAGTTGTCAAGGAACGTCTTGCGGCCAAAGGGCTGGGGTGAAGGTATGGGTGATGGTGAGGGTGAGAGTGAGAGTGAGGGTGAGGGTGAGGGTGAGGGTGAATGCCGGCTTACTCCTCCGGTGCCGCCTCGCCATGAGCCGGCTCCCGGAGCGAGGACCCAGGGCCGGGTCCGGCTCAAGCAAGCATAGCCGCCAGATCTGCTGGTAAAGACAGACGTATCACCCGTCCACCCGTCCTATGATGATCTCCGCGGCCACGTCTGCCACCGCGCCTCCGTCCGGACAACGCAGTCTTCCACCACGCACCACGGCATGTTCGAGTTCGAGAATGCGCGCGGTCCCTGCGCGCGCTGCAGATGCCACCCAAGTTCGCCTCCGCCCTCCCGCATCCGAACCCGCCCCGCCCCGACCTGCAGCGGCGCAGCGAGCCGCAGCGACCCTGGGTTCATTCTCGCTTCATCCCAGTAAATCGAGATGTGTGCGATACCTAACCCAGGGTTCTGCCACAAGGAGCCATGCAACGACTTAATCCAAGACTCTAGCACTATCCCCGGACGCGATATTGGCCTCAGAGGCGTTCTTTGAGCCGCCCCGACGCATACTTGTGCAGAATGCTGGCGATCAATGTCTGATAAGGAATGCCTTCTTCCACAGCTCTTTTCCGGAGCGCTTCCAGGTCTTTGGAGGAGATCCGGATATTCACGCGGGCGTCTTTGCGATCTTTGCGAAAGGTATTCCTGGCATATTCCTGATAACGGTGCTTCTCGGCAGCAAGACCCTCTATAGAATGCCACTCCGCACGGTCATAGCTCTCCAGGACACCCTCTTCTTCATCGCTCAGTCCAGACTTGGCTTTCGTCTTACCCATCTCACTCACTCCTCTGCCTCCCTCGCAGATATTTCCGCGTCGCCTTTCGGCTCGGGATGATCGTCTTTAGAAATACCTCTCTTTCTGTCTCGACAAAAGCAACCAAATAAGCATAATCGCTGACAGCCACGATGAAAATCCTTTGGCCCCCATATTTCTCCTGGTTGGGGTGCTCTACGATATCCAGCACCTGGCCCCGCTCTATTTGACACACAATCTCTTCAAACGAGATACCACGTTGGCTCTTCAACCATTCATTCTTATCGTTGTTCCACGTGAAGTATTTCATGGAACGATCGTAGCACATTGTGTGCCTTATGACAACACATGAATTCACAGCAATGATGAGTCGGACCATCCCATTTACCTTATCGAATATCCCCGGAAACTCGACGCGTCCGGCGGTTGGCAGATTCGGCGGCGCCGGCAACTAAGGGACCCTTTGGCGATGCTCCAGGCCCTCCTCCTGGCAGCTGATCCCGGAATACAAAGCATAACCAGGCTCGTCTCGCACTTGAAATCATCAGAGGTGCTCGCCATAGTTTCCGGCTTCGACCCTGCTGAGGTCCCTGGGGTTAGCACCTTCTATGACTTCATGCGCCGCCTGTGAGGCGGGGACAACAAGCACTTCGCACAGAGAAGAGAGACACAATGGAAGGGCTGGCCCTGTCTCAAAACGCAACGATCACCTTGAAGTTTGCCCTATACATCAACCAGCAACAGACCTGGCTTTCCCAGCGGCATTTCAGCAAGTATCGAACCATCTCGACCCACTATCATGGCACCTCCAAAACTCCCCCCGTCCAATTCCTTATCGGCGAGGTAGTTGACCATCAAACACACGGCGCCCGTCTTTGCTGCGCATCTTGCATACTCAACCTTCTCCTCTCGGTTCCAGCGCCGCTCGTCATACGCACCATCGTCAAAGCAGCGGGCAAACGGGAAGAGGAGCCAGTCCACATTCAGGCCTCTCACTTGATCGGTCAGACACTCATCGAAAAGATCACCACAGATCAGGAAGGCAAACGAGCCCAATGGGGTCTCCACCCGGGGGATGGACTCACCCCCTGCCTGTATACCGATGAATCTGCGTTCGGTCCGTGCCAACCGGGCGTGATCCTGCGGTATTTTAAGACTACCTGACCATCCGGGCCGATGAGCACCGCTGTGTCGTAGAGACAGTTTCCATCTCGTTCGAGCATTCCTGCTGCAACGTATATCCCGGCATCCTTTGCGAATTGGCCCAGCACACCTACAGTTGGTCCGGGGACAGGCTCACCGATCCTTATGTCGTGGGTCGGATCATCGTTATTGATGAGACCAGTCAGGACAGCCTCTCCGAAAACAACGAGATCAGCCTTGTTCTTCGCTGCCTCATGGATCGCTTCGAGCATCGCGCTCAGGTTCTGGACCTTGTTTCCAGCCACCCTGATTATGGCCAGCGCTACCTTCATATGGCGGCTCATGCCCCCCTTAGAATGAACTGTGCCCACCTGCAGAGCCAGGGCACACATACAAGCTTTCTCGAGCAGAGCGGCACAGGCTTCCGCCTTGTCTGGGTCGTCGTTGGTCAGAAAGCGCAGGATCATATCGGCGTCAATCGCGAGTGCCCTTCGCATTGATGCGCTCCTCCATGGCGGCGTGGCGGGCTTTCTTGAAGTCCTGAGGGCCGCTGACGGCGACCTTCCCACGCAGGCTGGCAATCCGCTGAGGCGCCAGAGTCACCCGGAAGTCGTTCTCCCCCTCGATGAAGCGAAGGTAAGTGCCGGGTTTGATGTTGAACCGTTTTCGCAGCCTTGCGGGAAGGGTGATCTGTCCCTTGCTAGAGACCTTGACGATTTCCGACACCGAGAGCATCTCCTTTACTCTTCGCACTGTTGCTTTACACACAGGGTATTATACGCCACCATTAGGAGGTGTAAACGTCTCGGCTTACATAGGCTACGCAGCCGCACGATCGCGCGTGTCAAAGTTGTGCATGAATGAGCGGCGAAGCGGAAGTGAAGTCCCCTTTTGGCGCAATGGATCCACTGCCACAAGGGTCGGGACGTCGAACTGTAAGAAGCACCCCCCTGCTCATCCCGGCTTCGCCGCCAGGCAAATGCCGAAGACCTTTTTCACGCGAGGCTCTTTGACCCGGATGAGAAGGGACACCCATAGAGAATAACCCCGTGTAAGTATGCGTGAAGGAGGCTGTGGATTCCCGCAGCAGCTGCTACTCTGGCCGAGCACGGCGACGGCTTCGCACGATTCAACGGGGCAGCGTTGACACAATGTGGGAAACATCAACAGTCTCGTGAGGGGGCTCATGCATGAGAGAGGGAAGCCGGTGCTCGCGGACATCGAACCTGACACGGCGAACATCGACCCGAACCTCATCGAGGACGCCATCACTCCCCGTATGCAAACGTCAAGCGAAAAGGATGACAGACCGTCGAAGCGTTTCACCCGCCTGCCATCACCTCGACCCTAAACAAGGAGGCCACAGCTTGGTCGATCGTGCTGCCGATTTCGCCGCCCAAGACAGGGGGTCTTGACACGGCCCTTCCATATCAGTTGGCCACCTAGACTTCTCCTTCCGTGGTCTGATGGTAAGGAAGCAATGTTTCTTATGGGGAACGTAAACTTGCTCACGGCTTTTAGCCTTCCTGTTGGACACCCAAGTACGCTACGGTGTCAGCGCCGACGACTGCTGTTGAAACCAGAAACCGCTCTATTCTCACGTCTGATCGTGCAGACCGCACCTTATTCCTGCACACCAAGAGGCTGGGTGTAATAGGAGTGTGTGTCGGTGCCGGCGCAATCTGACGTTGACGTAATTGGGATTTGCGGCTGTGTGCCGTATCACGGTCGAACTCCGATCGAACTCGAGTGCGGTATCTGAACGAGAGGATGCTACTTGACTCATTCTGTTCGTGGTGATATATTGTAGTTACAATGGATCTATGGGAGGGATAACTGTGATCAAAACCCTGACCACGCACGGAAACAGCGCGGCACTGATCATCGATAAGCCGATACTGGAGCTGCTGAATATCACCATGAATACGCCCTTGAAAATCGTCACGGATGGTAAGAACTTGATTATCTCCCCTATCCACGATGTGACACGCGAGGAGCGGTTCAAAGATGCGCTCGCCAGGATAAACGCCGAACATGAGTCCACACTAAGAAGGCTTGCAGAATAGGGGGCGATCCTCGCGGGAACAACGGACCTTGGGCGATGCTCGGACATAAATGGTATAACCTTCTTGACTTTGGCCGAGGCGATCGAAGCTCAGAAGGACCAGATCGAACGGTATGGCGGACACCCAGGCATCCGCGACATCGGTTTATTGCTCTCCGCCCTGGCAATGCCGCAGGCCTCTTTCAACGGCGAGTTCCTCCACAGAGACATCTTCGAAATGGCAGCAGCTTACGCATTTCACATCTGCAATAACCATCCATTCGTCGATGGTAATAAGCGTACCGCTCTGGTTTGCGCTCTGGTATTCCTGGAATTGAACGCGACAAAGATAGTCGACCAGGACGGAGTGCTCTATGGTACGATGATCGATGTTGCCTCGGGACGCCTGGACAAACAGGGACTTGCTGCTATCTTCCGCAAGCTTCTGGCAGGTTAGCTCCTCTCGGAGTGCATGCTGCCTGCACGCTGTTGGTGGCTCCGGAGCCGGAGGCGGGGCCAGCTCATGACGAGGCCGCCCCGGAGGAGTGTAATAGGGTCCCTTATCACCACGACAACCACACGCTGCTGCGGAAGGTGGTCCAGTCCGCCGGGTCGATCGTCGCTCTCCACGGGTCTGTGGGTGTTTGCGGTGTTGTAACCGTCAACCGCCGGACGTGTCGAGTTTCCAAGGATATTCCCTTAGGTAAATGGGACGGTCGGACTCATCATTGCTGTGAATTCATGTGTTGTCAGAAGGCACACGACGTGCTACGATCGTTCCATGAAATACTTCACGTGGGACAACGACAAGCCTGAACCGCAGTATGGTGATCTATCGAGTCTGAGGTTCACCATCTGCAGGGGGAATGCGCGATGCCCAGGTCATCCGAAGAGATACGTTCCCTGTTTGACAAATGGGCTCTTACTTATGATGATAGCGTCCGGCAGCCTTGCGGTCCCCTCGAAGGGTACGAGCATAGTGTGAAGGAAGCAGCCGCGATGGTTCCTCTCGAAGCAGGGGCCTTTCTTCTGGATGTCGGGATCGGTACGGGCACTTTCGGCGCTCTATTTGCCGAGCGCGGCGCAAGGGTATGGGGTATCGATGTTTCCCGGCAGATGCTGGCTAAGTGCCGTCTCAAGCACCCGGGGTTCTCGCTAGCCGAAGGTTCTTTCGAATCCATTCCATATCCCGACGAACAGTTTGACGTGGTCGTATCCAGCTTCTCATTCCACGAAGTCCCTCCAGCAGCGCGAGGTGCAGCGTGGGCGGAAGCCATGCGAGTGCTGAAGCCCGAGGGGTACATATGCCTGCTCGACATAATGTTCGCGTCTCAAGAAGCGGTTGCGGACGCGAGGCAGGCCCTCGGTCGCTATTGGGATGATGACGAGGATTATCCCCTGGTGGGGGATTTGGACGCGCTCCTCCGTCTGTCGGGTCTATGCGATGTGAGGTGGAGGCAGACAGCACCGTGGCACTGGGCAGTGGTCGGCCGCCGCCGCACCTGAAGCCATGCCTTGTGTGCAGACGCGCGACACCAAGGTCTGGCTGACAGCCGGCTGCATTGCCTCCTGCCCGGTGGCCGCATCTCTGCCGGCCTATGCAGTCTTTCTCCGGGTTTGAGCCTAGCTGCGTGTAGGTTCGCGGGCGGGGTCAAGAGTTACGCGGGGCGCCAACTCCTCATTCCCTTGCTGGAGGAATACCCTGTGAACAGAGGCGCCTGGACGCCAGAGTCTGTAGTGCAAGCTATCCGTTCGGGGAGGAAAGACAGAACATTCCAGGCCATAGTGCTGGGCCACTTTCCTTCCTGGACGGACGCCTCCCGGGAAGCAGGCCTCCCGGAGGATAACCCGAACTCGGTCAGTAACCGCATCCGCAAGAGACGCCGGACTCTTGACCTGAGCCAGGCTGAACCTGGATCGCTTCTTGGATGCACCCACCGGAGCATCGGTTGCTCGAAGCCGGGCGATGGCAAGATCCCCGGGCGAGCGTCGTGCTACAGCTGGCTAAGGCCTTGAAGTGCCACGTGGAAGACATCTTCAGCGAGAGCGACGAGATAGATGAAGAGCGCTACTTGTGAGAGAAGCAGAATTACCGCCGGGAAAAGGAGGTGGTCAAACTTTGGCTCCTAGGTACGACACATACTGCGGCTTATACTGCGGAGCCTGCGACACGCTGCTAGCGAACGAGGAGGGCCGGCTAGGGCTGCTGGCTAGGAAGTGCAAGATGAGCGTCGAGGCGCTCACGTGTCGCGGTTGCAAATCTGGGGTTGCTTCCGTGTGGTGTATGAAGTGCGAGATAAGGCGTTGTGCGCTAGCCCGGAGGGTGGAGTTCTGCTTTGAGTGTGCGGATTACCCCTGCGACCGGCTCAGGGCTTTCGCTGCCGACAGTCGCGCCCACCATAGCGTGGTGCTTAAGAACCTGGAGGCCATACGCGTTAAAGGTGTCGCAGCGTGGCTGGAAGAGCAGAAGTCTAGATGGTCTTGCCCTCAGTGCGGAACAAGGTCCTCATGGTATGACAGAAGATGCCGTCGCTGTCGCCAGCGACTTTATGATTGCAGGGACGAAGAGGCCGACCTTCGTTCTGAAGAGGGACCTGCTGCAGGAACGTTGGGCCCAACCGGAAAAAACCGGGGGGCGCGCTAATACTGCCCGATGGCCTACTGTCAGACGGCGGCGGCAGATGGAACCGGTAAGCCCGACCGCTCGGCGTGGGAAGCGACACGAGTGATGCAATGCGGCACCGCGGAAGGTGGGAAACCATGAGTTATTATCGGCAGTTGCTGTTTAGAATCCTGCAGGTCCTGGGTGCTCGCGATTACGGTGAGCAAGCAATCAGGGATGCCGTGTCCGTCTACCGGGAGACAGTCAAGCAGTACTGGGAGAAAATCGCTGCGAGCGAGGAAAGCAGGGGGCTTGAACAGTTCTACCGCCACTTCTTCGCTCCTGCGGAAGGCTTTGAATACCACACCGTCCAGGTTACTCCCAACCGATTGGAGGTTTACGTCACGAGGTGTTTGCTCGCGGAAGAGTTGCGGGCCATGGGCTGCGCCCAAATCGGTGAGCAGTTTTACTGTGAGACGGATCTGGTCCGCATAACAACCTTCAACCCGCGTTTCCGGCTTGAACGTACCCACCTTCTCATGAGGGGAGATGACCGCTGCGTATTTGTGCTCACAGATCCGGGCTGCGGGTCGTGAACGAAGTAGAGCTGCCCGGTGGCATGAGTCGCCGTCTCCAGGTGTCGGCCTCGTCACCTGGTGTTATCCTACCGACTCGTTCCGACAGACGACGGCTACGATCTGTGTGCCTCCGTCAATCGTCCCAGGCTCCCTGCAAGAACTGGCTTCCCAATGGAGGAGCACGTTCCACAGTTCCCGGTCGTTCACAACATCCTTTAGAGCTTCCTCGTTGCCTACCGATAGGAAGCCGGCCACGCCACGTGCCTCCTCTATGAGCTGAGGGTGACAGGTGCCAGGCACCAGGATCACGTGCGCCTGGTCAACACCGGTCTCGACAAAGATGAAACCGTTGAGTTCTCTGCTAGACTCATCTCAGCAACCGCCGAGCCATCTTGTGACATACAATTCAGGATACGCGAGGCGGTTGCTGCCGACCGCACGGGCACCCCCGAAGATAGGGCCAACTCCAACAACCGCTGACTGGTCTATCCCCGTGGGAGAGGCGTACCGCGATGTAGAATAGGCGGAAGGAGCGGAAGTCACTGGGACTGCGGTGGGAACGGGAACGGGTTTGAGGTGACACGCAACGACCTCCGCGGCAGAGGATGTCCCAAAAAGAGCGTGGAATTTGAAGTAGCGGCTCCCGGCTCCGTTATGGTAAAACGGAGCTGTAGGAAGAAGGAGGGAGCCGCCAACGTCAGCATATCACAGCGATGGGGAGACTGGAAGGCCACGAACAAAGAAAGGCCGGGAGGAACACTGATTTCCAGCGAGGTGGCGCTGAGTCCGAAGGCTGAACGCCAAAGGGCCAAGAACGGGCTGCTTGTGCTGTACGTAGAAATGGGGCTAGACACGCTCGAATCGTAAAGCCCTCCGCCAGTCCGACTGGCACGGGCTGGATAGAAGCTCACTTCAAGTGAGGCAGTCTTGCATTTCAGCATATCGTTGTCGTGGGCACGAAATGGAGCTCATGCCTCATGCCACTAAGTGGGGGTGCAAAAATGCTCCCGACTTTTGGGAGGGGTTGCCGGTGATTGCACGAGGGGTGTCAAAATCCGGCTGCCTAGCCGGACGGGCCGGATTTTGTCAAGGCGCCCCGCTTGGGGCGCCGTCCCCGAGTGCAA
>JAAYXB010000048.1 GCA_012516125.1 Bacillota bacterium
ACGCAGGGGCCGGAGAGCACGCCCACCCCGGACGAATACAGACCCGGAAAAGCCCTGCGCCCCGCTGGCGGATAGGGACAGCCTCGAGGAATCGAGGAGGCCATACGGCCAGATGCGCCCGTCAGGCGCGCGCCCTGCCCTCGCCACAGGCTCCACCAGTGTTACGGAGGTGACGGTCTCGGCCACGGGCTTGCGCCGGAAGACGATGTCCAGCAGCGAGTAGTTGACGATGACCTGCCTTACCGCAAGCACTGGGGCGCCGGCGCCCTCGCCTGGCCCCGCCGGCACGACCACGTCGGCGAGGACGATGGAGTCGAGACCTCCGCTGGTGATAGCACCCACCGTCACTTTTCGCCCGAGGCCTTCCTCGAGCGCCGACTGGATCAGGTCATGCGCCTTCGCGAGCGCCGCGACCTGGATCTCATGAAGTTGGGTGTAGACGAAGAATGACAGGGCCACGACGAGCGCGAGCGCGACCGCGCTCGCGGCGATCATGACCCTGGGGTTTCTCGGGGATAGATACATGGCTTGCCCTCCCAGCCAGGAGATAGTTCGACACAAAACCAGCTATTCCTTTATAACGTAAGTCCCCGCTCGTCACGCGGGGACCGCCAAATCATGGTTCGTCTGGAACTTCCTTGTCTCCCGGCAAGGCCCCGGGGTCGCCGTGACGCCCGCCCGTGAGGCACAACGAACAGGTCAACCCTCGGGCGGCGAGTCGTCGCTCTCGTCCGCCTCGTCCGCGGCGCCAGACTCTATGTCTTCCACCTCCACCTCCACTGTGGTCTCGCCCTCGATCACGTAGCCGGTGGTGAGTGTCGCCTTGACCAGCCCGGCATCCCCCGCGCCGGCCGCTGCGGCCGGCGCCCTCTCGGGCTTTTCCTCCCCGCGCGGAAGATCCTCGTCCAGCTTCCGCCCGAGGCCCCGGCCTCCGACAGGCTCTCCGCGGGCAGCCT
Organism: Bacillota bacterium; assembly: GCA_012516125.1. Lineage (GTDB taxonomy): Bacteria > Bacillota > SHA-98 > UBA4971 > UBA4971 > UBA6256. The sequence goes on from JAAYXB010000048.1 coordinate 957, forward strand.
GGCTGTTCACGGGAATCGCATCCCCGCCGGAGGACGCCTCACCTGGATAGAACTCGACCACGATGTCACAGTTCCGCTCTCGTGACATGAACTCCTGGACGAGGTTTTCAAGGCTCTCCGCGACGGTGGGCTGGGACGGCTTGGTCGTCGCCCCCGTGTCCTTTTCCTCGTCGGCCGGCAGGACCCCTCCCCCTCGCACCGTGAGGTACAGAGTGCCGGGAGGCGTGCCCTCAGGTATCTTGACCTCGACCACCTTGGTCTCGGCGATGCCCCTGAAGGGCAGGAGTCGCACCTTCACCTCGATGGTGTCCCCAGGCTTTGCTACCTTCGTCGTCACCTCAGCGTGGTGGATCCTGGCGGTCCGCCTCGCCTCCTCCACATCGAAGTCCGCCTTAACGCCTGTGACCTCTACCTCGGCGAACTCGTTGTCGATGACGGTCGCAACGGCGTCGATGAGTTCCCCAATGGAGTCGGCAGCGATGTCCGACGGGCTATAGAACATGTTGTCCCTGACTATGGGCCTGGGCAGGCCCTTCCCGTCGACCTGAAAGCTCACGCGACTCGTGCCCCGCCCGATCCTGTCCACCGTCGCGTCGAGGCACGACAGGGCGAAAGCCCCCGCGAGGTCTGTGGAAAGCATCTCGTCGCGCACGATGTCCGCCCGGAGCATCCGGGTCACCCCGGTATCGCGGTCGCGTACGGTGACGGTCACCGGAATGCTCGGCGGCTTCCTGCCCACATCCACAAGGACCCCATGGGTCCTGTCCTGGACGATCGTGCCCGCCAGGCCGAGCGGGCTTGCGACCTTGAACGGCATGATGTCTCCGGGCACGACAAGGTGAACCTCGGCCCCGGCGGCGAAGTAGTTTGCGTTCCCCCTGCCGAGGAGCGGGTGGCCGAAGGCGAGCACCTCGTTGCCCTGCCTGTATGTGACAGTGCCTATGGCAGTTACTGACACGTCGCCCCTCACGAGCTGGACGCCGATGCAGCTCCCGGGCTCGAGATCCGCCGTGCTTGGGGCATCACGGGACCCAGCTCCGCCTCCGCCGCCCTGGACGGGCATTAGGCCGAAGGCTTTGAGCCTCCGCGACAGCCGGTCAAACGCCCGCTTGCTCGCACCGCTCACCATCACAGGCGTTGCGACGGGGACCATCACGAGCGTGCCGTCGGACGCCTCTTGCGCGAGGCGCGCCGCATCATCCTCGGACCTCGCGAACACGACCCGCTTCGCGAGGCGGTCGCCGACCCTCACCGGACTCGAAAGATACGCCACCTTCGGGGCTGGCCTCTTTGCCGCCGCGAATACCTTTAGCATCTCCTCGATGGGGGTCACGAGCCCGACGAAGTGGTCGGCGCTCTCGAAGCCGAAGGCGATGGCCCCCACGAGGCGGCCGTTCACGTACACGGGGCTTCCGCTCATGCCTGCGGCTATGCCGCCCGCCGCCTCGACAGGCTTGCCGCTCACGCGGACCAGAACGAGGTCGCCGGTGGCGGTCTCCCCTTTGAGGACCCCGAGGATCTCCACGTTGAACGTGTCTATCCGGGTGCCCTCCACCACCGTCTTCCCGATGCCCTTCATGCCCGGCTGGAGTTCCGCAAGGGGCATGAATGCCTGGTTTTGAGAGGCGCGGGCGGGAACATGGGCTACCATGCCCGCGAGCACCATGATGACGGAAAGAACGGCCGCAAACGCGAGCGCCCTCGCCGCCCGACGCAGGTCCCGAGAGGTTGAAGTCTGGACCATCAACACGCTCTCCCTTCACGGTCCGGCCTTACGCACCGGCCCCGTCTGTATCTATCACCCCGCCCGCGCTTTCAGCGGGTTTCGCGACACGAATTCATAAGTCCCTCTTGTTCACGGCAGGCCGCCGCCTCCCACGCTCGACCCTGACCCCGGCACCAAGTCCAAGTTCGATGGGATCGGCCCCACCGGAGTAGGCTGCGGAAGGCTCGAGAAGACCAGGATGGCATCGGCGACCTTCCTCTCGCGCCCGTCCGATGGAGTATTCATCACATAGTCGCGGACCACGAGCGTGGACGAGCCACCGCCGTCAAGGTTCATGGCGTCCTTCGCCCCAAGCTCGATCATGAGGTTCGCAAGCTCCTCCAGGGTAACCCCGATGCTGTGGTAGGCCTGCCGGCCCGTCACGGCCACGAGCAGCAGCTTGCCATCCGAGGTGACCCCTGCGGCGGTGCGCGGCGCGCGCCCGACGGCAACGTCGGCCTTGAATCTCTCCTCACCCGATGTGATGTGCACCTTTCCGTCCTTTACGAGCCTCGGGCCGCCTCCGATGGCGTGGACCACTCCGAGGGTCCTCCAGTCGGGGACGAGATTGCCCCTCTCGTCCATGGAAACGTTATCTATGAGAACCGTGCCGTCAGAGGTGATCCCGAGAGCTGTGCGGTTCAGAACGGGCGGTGCTTTCATCTGGCCGTCGGTGATCACGAGCCCGAGGGGTGTGCCGTCAGCCGCATAGAACACACCGTTTACCCCGGCAATCGCGCCTTCCCTCGCCACAAGCTCGCTGACCCTGGCAAGGCCGGGCGCCCCCTCTTTCCCGGCGAGCACGGGTCGCACCGAGATGGCCGGGTCCTTCAGATCGACCTCAAGGACGTCCACGGTGAGTGGTCCTGCCGGGGTGCCCTTGTTGAGGACGATGTAGCGCACACCCCGGGTGACGGTGAGCGCCGCCCTGGTGTCGTATAGCTTGGGCACGTCCACGACGAACCTCGCGGGGTCTTTGAGCCAGAAGGTTTTCACGTCGGGCAGGGCGTAGTTGAAGTCCAGGACAGCCCTTGCCCTGCCGCCCTCCGGCGGGGCGACCCTTACCTGGTTCACCGCCACATCGCCGATGACACGGTCTATGGTGCCCCACACGTATGTGCTGTCGAAGCTCACCACGACCCTGGCCGGGTTCTTCATCTGGGTAACCTGGCACTCGGTCTCGCCTGTGAAGTCGAACACCACACGCACTTTGTCAGGATAGGTGTTGAACCTGACGCCCGTCATGACCGTCTTCGGGTCGCCCGGGCCACGCAGGTAGACAATCTTCGACTGGGGATCCCAGCTCACCTCGTACTCGCCGGTTATCCGGAGGAGGTCCGCAGGCACAAACGGTATGCCCGCAGCCACGGTCGGAGCCTCGGGGAACTCCCGCACCTCGCCCGATGATAGCCGCCATTTCCGCTGGTGCATGATGATCTCCAGAGCCCCGGTGGAAGTGCTGTATGTGAGGCGTTGCGAGGCAGGATCGTACCTCATGGGGATCTTGAGCGTCTCAGACACGAATGTCGCAGGCAGCAACACGCACTGCCCCTTGAAGACCGCGGGAATCGGAAGCGGCAGCTCCACGCCCCCCACGAGGAGCCCCGCCTGGCCCAAAACGCCTTCGCCCGCTGCCAGCAACGGGCCGCCGCCCGCCGGGGGGGCCGCCTGCGACAAGGCAACGCCACACGCAAGAGCCACAATAGCCGCAGCCATGACGGCCCCGGCGGTGATGCGCCCGAGCGTGCTTCTCGCCGCGCCTCCCCCGGAGCTCTTTCCAGCACTTATCGCAAAACGGGAACGTGCCATGATTATTCCGCCTCCTCCCCCTCTTTCATGCTTCTACTCAGGTCTGAGTTCAGAGATGACTGCCGCTTTTCCAGGCCTTACTTAGTCTTCGGTACGGGACGGCCCTATCCTCTCCTGCCATCAATAAACGTGCATGCCAAATTGTGGGCGGGGGCGCCGCCGGTCGCGCTTCGGCGCGTCACCCAACCGTCTACCTGCGCCCGGCCCAAGCACGCCAGCTCATCGGCCCGTCGACCTGTCCGCCCGCCCGGCTATGCACCCGCCCGCCTATCTGCCCATCCGCCTAACAAAAAAGCGGGACGAATCCCGCGTCAGGGCGGGCTCCCACCCACTGTTGACCGGAGAGACCCTATGCAGGCTGCCATCCTTCGTTCACGGATCGCGCCCACTCGCGCGCCACGCACAGGGCTTACACCGATCTCGTCGCCACGACCACGCTCTCCCGGAACCGGTCCAGGGCATCCAGGATCTTGCCCGTGCCCAGGACGACGCAGCTCATGGGGTCCTCGGCGACCTGCACGGGAATGCCCGTCTCGTCGGCGAGGAGGTTCGTGAGACCTGTGAGCAGTGATCCGCCACCGGTGCACACGATGCCCTTGTCGACTATATCAGCGGCAAGCTCCGGAGGCGTGCGCTCGAGCACCCCCCTGACGCCGTCGATTATCTCGGCAATTGGCTCCGCAAGCGCCTGGAAAGTCTCAGCGGACGTGAATTTGATGGTCCTCGGAAGGCCGGTGACCAGGTCGCGCCCCCGGATCTCGGCGCACAGCCCCTCGCCCTGGGGATACGCCGACCCGATCTGGATCTTGATATCCTCGGCGGTTCTCTCCCCGATCATCAGGTTGTACACCTTCTTGATATACCTGATGATGGCCTCGTCGAATTTGTCCCCGCCCACGCGGCGCGATTCAGTCACGACGATGCCAGAAAGGGAGATCACTGCGATGTCGGTGGTGCCACCGCCGATGTCCACCACCATGTTCCCCGAAGGCTCGGAGATGTCGATGCCAGCGCCGAGGGCCGCAGCCATCGGCTCTTCGATGAGGTATGTCTGCCGGGCGCCAGCCTGCGTCGCTGCCTCCAGCACCGCGCGTCGCTCGACCCCCGTCACGCCCGACGGGACACATATGACCACGCGCGGGCGAATGAAAGTGTGCCTGCCGCACGCCTTTGCGAGGAAATGGCGCAGCATCGTCTCGGTGATGTCGTAATCGGCGATCACCCCGTCCTTCAAGGGGCGCACAGCGGTGATGTTCCCGGGTGTCCTGCCGATCATCCGGCGGGCGTCCTCCCCCACAGCGAGCACCTTGCGGGTCTCGCTGTCCAGGGCCACGACGGACGGCTCGCGGATGACCACGCCCTTGCCCTTGACGTACACCTTTGTGTTGGCAGTGCCCAGATCTATCCCGACGTCCACCGAAAGCCCGAACATGGCTCAATTCCTCCCGAGCCCGCGCCGTGCAGGACAAACTCGCCCCCGGCGACACCAGGGGGCTTATCCACCGCTTCTACACGAAAAAATCCCTCGAAGGGACATTCTACAGACCGATAAGGATCTCCTCCCCAGAGTTGGAACCTAGCTCTTCTTTTCACGGTACTTCTTCCGCGTGGCCTCTCCACCGCGAATGTGCCGCTCGGCCTTGTTCTGCTCGAGAATGCGCTTGACCTTTCGCGAGAGCTGCTTGCTGATGAGCGGCAGCCTTTCCGTGACGTCCTTGTGGACCGTGCTCTTGCTTACATTGTATAGCTTGGCTGCTTGTCTGACCGTGGACTTGGTCTCGATGATGTGACCAGCCACGTCCAGCACCCGACGCCGGATGTACTCTCTCATCTCGACTGCCCCCCTGCCCCCGGTTTAATACAATGTATATTCGGGGAGCAGCGAGATATGTCAGGCCCTGCCGGGGCAGGGCCTTAAGCCTCATCTTAACCCCTACTTCCAGGTCTCACAGGAAGTCCCTGGGGTCCTGGGCCTTGCCCTCGTGTATCACCTCGAAATGCAGGTAACACCCTGATGTAACTCCGGACGACCCAGCCCTGCCGATGGACTGGCCCTGGATGAGCTGGTCGCCGGGAAATACGGAGCTTGACTCGAGGTGCCCGTACTTCGTGCGAAGGCCGCCCTCGTGCTCCAGGACCACATACAGTCCGAGTTGCCGGTCGTTCTTCACCTCGACGACCTTGCCCGACAGCGCGGCCCTCACCGGGATGCCCTCCGCGGCGGCGATATCGATTCCCGTATGATAGCGCCAGTCAGCGAAAACGGGGTGCCTCCTCCACCCGAACTCCGAGATTATCCGCCCCTGGACCGGCATGAGCATGTTCTCATGCCTGGGCGCCGGCGCCGTTGCCTTCCTCGGAGCCTGAGGGGAAGAAGCGGCGGGTCTTGGTGCAGGGGCAGCGGCCGAGGGCCCGGACGCAGCAGGCGTAGCAGGCGCACCACCAGACGGTGCCGCCTTCGGCGAAGGAGTGCTCGCCTTCGCTACCTCAGCGCCCGCCTGTGGCGGCGTAGCGGCCGCACCGGCCCCCGACCCCGCAGCGGGACGCGAACCTTCTGGCAAGGGCGAGGGCGACGGCGTTACCGCTGGCGACGGTGATGGGGAGGCCGACGCCGCGCCTCGCGTCGGCACTGGCCCAACCACACCTGCGCCTTCATCCTCCCCCGCGGACTCCGTCTCGCTGTCTGCTACTTCCGGCCAATCCGCGGCCTGCTCTTCACCCGGAGCGGCTCTGCCGTCCACAGGTAGGCCTCCGCCGGTGGGCGGAGTAGCAGGCGGCGCCCCAGGTCGGCCGGCCGCAAGTCGTGCGTCCCAGGCGGTAGCGGGGGCACCGGTTTCAGCTTCGTGCAAGTTTACCCGCTCAATGGTGACGTAGTCTCGGTCGAGCGGCGTCGCCGGTGGCATGGTGATCCGGCCCAGAGCTACCCCGAGCCCGAAGGCAACACCCCCGGCCACCACCACGATCACGGCGTCACGCGGCGGCATCGCCCTCAGGATGCCACGCCACGCGGTCGTCGTCCCCCGCCCCACCCCCTGAAACGCCCGGCGAAGCAGAGCGGCAAGGCGCGCCCAAGCCCCGGCCATGGCGAGTTGCTTCTTCCTTCTCTTCGTCCTTCCCTCCATACCATCACCCCGGCGTATATTCTCCCCACTTGTTTCCTGCCTATGCAGGCCTATGCAGACCCTGAAGGGATCGACAAGAGCCTGATGCGTGATGTGCATCATCCTTGCCTCTGGGCGCGCGGCACAGGAAATCGATAAGGCATGCCCCAAAGCGCGCACCAGTGATGTGAGTCACCGGTTAACGTTCAATGATGGCGTGCGGAGCTGGGCAGGTTCGTGGTTACTGCCTGGGCGCGAGTCCCGCAAGTGCCGTAACCTCGGTGCCCTTGTAGTAATGCTTGAGGATGTCCACGTAGGTCTTCCCGGCCTGGGCCATGGCCTGCGCCCCGTACTGGGACATGCCAACACCATGGCCGTAGCCGGTGGTTATGAAGTACACTTTGTCTCCAACGACCTGGTAGGTTAGCTTCGTTGAGCGTAGTCCGAGGATCTCGCGAAGGGAGTAGCCGGAGAAGATCTTGTCGCCGATGCGTATGTCCTTGACCCTCCCGGCCCGCGAGGCGCTCAGCACTTCAATTGGCCGGTCCATCCTCTCCTCGGCGACCACTTGCACATCTTTTCCGGCAACCTTGTATGTTCTCACCTTCCTCTGCGTCAGCTTCACGCCGAGCTTCTTTTCAAGCTCGTCTATGGTGAACTCCACGCGCTGCTGGAAGCTGGGCTCCCTTGCCTCAAACTCCGTGGACACGGCCCGCAGGTAAGGGACGGCATCTCGCCACACGTCCTCGGAGTTATCGGTTGACCCGCCCGAGGCTGCGTGGTAGTATGCCTCGATGGGTTTGCCCTGATATGTGACGATCTTCCCCGAGGTTGACTCCACCGCGCTCGCTATCTTACGCGCATACGCGTAGTACTCGAGGTAGCTGAGCCTCCTTCGCAACTCGTCATCGGATATCCACGCCTGGCAGTGCAGGTGATCTGTGCACACGTCGGCGCCTGGATGGGCTGCGCATCCGGGACCGCCGAACTGCCTCATCCTCTTGACCGCGAACGTACGTGCCGCGACCGCCTGGGCCTTCAGCGCCTCCGTGCCGAACGACGCGGGCATCTCCGCGGCCACCACGCCCCTGACATACTCGTCCAGGGGCATCTCCACCATCTTCCCGGTGGCGACGACGAACACCTTGACGCCTGGCCCTGCGGCCTGCTCCCGCGGCTCGATCTTGAAGTCGCAACCGCGCACAAGCACAGACGGCACCACAAGGACCACCAGAATGCAAAACCCGACGGAGAAGATCACCGCCCTGTCCATCCAGCCTGCCCCCTGATGAAACACAACCGCTTGTCTATCGCCGGCTCCAGGCTATCCTTACGCGGTTGGGGAGCAGAATAGAACATGTGGCAGAATAGAGCACCCGGCCGCCTTCCCGTCGCGGCCGGGTGTACTTCTCCATGCCCTGCAGTTCCATGCCCTGCAGTTCCGTGCCCTGCGGCGCTCTGTAGTTGCTCTTTTGCCCGCTGCCGTCGCGCCTGCGCGCTTACGACGCGCCAGCGCCAGCGGCGAGGGATTTGGCGGCGTGCGTGCGTCTCTCGATGATCGCCCCGAGCGCGCCAAGCTTGCGCTCGATGGCCTCGTACCCACGGTCGATGTGCCCTACGCCGAAGATCTCCGTCTCGCCCCGAGACGCAAGCGCCGCCACAACGAGCGCCGCCCCAGCCCGCAGGTCGGTCGCCCTTACCGGAGCGCCGGAAAGCGCCTCAACACCCTCCACCACGGCAGACCGGCCGTCGATCTTGATCTTCGCGCCCATCCGGGTAAGCTCATCCACGTGCATGAACCTGTTCTCGAACACCGTCTCCGTGATAATGCTCGTGCCGCGCGCTATGGACAGGAGGGCCATGAATTGCGCCTGGAGGTCCGTGGGGAAGCCTGGGTACGGCATGGTCTTGATGTCGAGGGGCTGGATGTCCCCGGATGAGCTCACGCGGAGGCTCGACCCCTGCGTCTCGATGACGGCGCCCGCCTCACGCAATTTGGATATGGTCGCCGCAAGATGCTCGGGGACCACGTTGTCGATGACCACTTCCCCACCGGTGATCGCCGCCGCGGCCATGTAGGTGCCGGCCTCGATGCGGTCGGGGATGATGGCGTGGGACGCCCCGTGAAGCTCGGCTACGCCCTCGATCTTGATCACTCCGGTGCCCGCACCCCTGACCCTGGCTCCCATGGCCGAGAGCAGGTTTGCCAGGTCAACCACCTCAGGCTCCTGCGCGGCGTTCTCGATGATGGTGGTCCCATCGGCCAGGACCGCCGCCATCATGGCGTTCTCGGTCGCGCCCACACTGGGATAGTCCAGGTACACACGGGCGCCTCGCAGCCCGGCGGCCGGCGCCACAGCTTCGATATAACCGTTCCCGGTCGCAAGGTCGGCGCCCATAGCGGCAAATGCCTTGAGGTGAAGGTTGATCGGCCTGGAGCCGATGGCGCAGCCGCCAGGCATGGGCATGCGTGCCGCGCCGAACCGCGCAAGAAGCGGGCCCGCAACGAGAAACGAGGCCCTCATCCGCCTGACGAGGTCGTAGGGAGCTTGCTTCGCCGCCGCGCGGGGCGCGCGAAGCCTCACACGCCCCGGGGTCGTGCTCACAGACACACCGAGGCTGTCAAGCAGTTCACACATTGTATCCACGTCATCCAGGGCCGGCACCCCGGAGATCGTAACCTCGTCGTCAGTGAGAAGTGCCGCTGCTATGGCGGGCAGGGCCGCGTTCTTCGCGCCGCTTACAACGACCCGCCCTGAAAGCCTCACCCCTCCCCGGATGAGGATGCTGTCCAAGCGGTTTCCTCCCCTCCGAACGGCCCGGTGGTCACCCGGGCACCCGGCCTCTCACCTGGCCGCAACGGCCGGCAATCCAGCCTCTAAGCTCATTTTCCGCAGTAGAAACGTCTTCCCAGCTAAAGGGCGCAATGGTCGCGTGCCGCAAAACAGTTGGAGAACCCCGGCAACAGGCCTTTTAGCAGGTCTTTTCTCAATTTGGCCGCGCTCCTAATGCGGAAAATGGGCTAAGTGAGAGTGCAGAAACGCTCCCGACTCTTGGGAGGGGTTGCCGGTGACTCAGGTGACTCAAAGGAAGAGTGCAACACCGGCAACCCACCAGATGCTGCGAGGAACTAACGAACCCCCACTTAGCAGCCACGTAGAGAGTGTATCACCGGCAGCGCAGGGCTTCAACTGGAAACTCGACCCCGGCCACCCAGTTCGTGGTATATTGTGCCCCTGTTCACCCGCGGAAATCCTCCGGGCGTTCGGAGGAAATGCCGAACCTCCATAGGATGGCTGCAAGGATACGCTCTGCGGCGCGGCCGTCGCCGTATGGGTTGCGGGCGCTTGCCATCCTCGCGTAGGCCTCAGGGTCCTCCAGAAGCTCCCGCGCCCGGCCCACGATGCGCCTGCGGTCCGTCCCCGCGAGGACGAGCGTGCCCGCCTCGAGCCCCTCGGGCCGCTCGGTCACATCGCGCAGGACCACGACGGGCTTGTCCAGGGACGGCGCTTCCTCCTGCAGGCCGCCGGAGTCCGTCAGCACCATGTAGCACCGTTTCATCAGCGCGACCATGACCTGGTAGTCCACGGGGTCCATGAGATGAACGCGGGGGACGCCCTGAAGGATGCCCATGACGTCCGCCCTTACGAGCGGGTTCATGTGGACCGGAAAGACGATCTCGACGTCGGGATAGGCGTCCACGATATCCTTGAGGGCATGGCAGATCTCGCGCATGGGCTCGCCCAGGTTCTCGCGGCGATGCGCCGTGACAAGAAGCACCTTCCTGCGGTCGAAGTCGATGGAGGCAAGGACCGGGTCCCGAAACTCGTAGGGCCGCCCCGCCACATCAATGAGGGCGTCGATCACAGTGTTGCCAGTCACGTGGATGGCTTCGGCCCTCACCCCTTCAGCGAGCAAATTCCTCTTGTGGTCCTCCACCGGCGCGAAGTGGATGTCAGCGAGGCACCCCGCAAGCCGCCTGTTCATCTCCTCCGGGAACGGGAAGTATTTGTCGTGGGTCCGAAGCCCCGCCTCGACGTGGCCCACCTGCACGTGATGGTAGAAAGCGACGAGGCTCGCCACGAACGTGGTGGACGTGTCCCCGTGGACCAGCACCAGGTCAGGCCTCTCTTTCACTACAGGCGCCTCGAGGCCCGCGAGCGCCCGCACCGCGATGTCGGTGAGGGACTGCCCCTCGCGCATGATGTCGAGGTCGTAGTCAGGCACGATATCGAACAGGTCCAGCACCTGGTCGAGCATCTCCCGGTGCTGGGCCGTCACCACCACGACGCACTCGATGTCGTCGCACTCCCGCATGGCGCGCACCACAGGCGCCATCTTTATGGCCTCCGGGCGCGTTCCGAAGACTGCCATGACCTTCCTTCTGGGCACGGGAAACCCCCTTCCAGCCGCGGACGTCCCTTCCCCGGCGCAGGTTTGCGGCCGGCCGCGGTCGCGCCGGGCCGTGTCAATCCCGCCAGCCGCACCTGGAAGTCGCGCTACCGGTGATGGACTTGCGTGCGGCTGTTGCCGGTGGCGCGCGGGTGGACTCGGCCGGAACGCCTCACGCCGACCACGAAAGCGCCAATAGCTACCACGACGGCCAGGTACAGGGCGGCCGCCGCGTGAACGCGGGCCATCAGGACGGCGAGTGAAGCCAGCACGCCGCTGACGAGGTATATCAGCACCACCGCGCCCCTGTGCGAGAACCCCCTGGCGAGCAGACGATGATGGATGTGGTCCCTGTCAGCTTGATAGAACGGCGTGCCGTTGTGAACCCTGCGCGCGATGGCGAAGGCAGTATCGATGATGGGCACCCCAAGAGCGAACATGGGGATGGCGAGGGCGATGGTGGCCGCGCCCTTGAGAGCTCCTCCTACCGAGATCACCGCGATGGCGAACCCCAGGAACATGGCGCCAGCATCACCCATAAATATCTTGGCAGGGTTGAAGTTGAACGGGAGGAACCCGACGGCGCTCCCGGCAAGCGCGATGGCGAGGGTGGCCGCAAACGCTTGGCCGCGCGAGGCGGCGACTGAGAAGATCGCAAACGCCGCGATCGACGAGACGCCCGCCGCGAGACCGTCAAGCCCGTCGAGGAAATTGACGACGTTCGTGAGGGCCAGGATCCAGAAGAACGTTACCGGGATGCCCCACCAGCCAAGGTATATCATCCCCGGGCCGAACGGGTTCGTCACGAACTCGATGCGCACGCCCAGGTAGACGGCGACAAGCGCGGCCATGATCTGCCCGACGAACTTCGGCAGAGGCCGCAGCTCACGTATGTCATCGCGGACCCCGACGGCGAATACCACGGCAGATCCCGCGAGAAGCCCGAGGATATCGCGCCCGAGACCTACCCGATGCAGGACCGCCACCATGAACCCAATGAAAATGGCAACTCCACCCAGGACGGGCATGGGCTGCCTGTGAACCGTCCTCGCGTTTGGCATGTATACCAGCCCGGCACGGAAGGCGCCAGCGCGCACGATCGGTGTCAGGACAAGGGTAACCGCAAGGGCTTCGGCGAAGGCTTGAGCATAGGTGGACATGTCAGGTTCGCACTTCCTCTCCAACGGGAGCCGGGGACTTGCGTCCGCACGAGGACAAGACGCCCGGCGCGCGCCCCGCAGCACATAAAACGGCCAGCTTGAGGCCGCGCCAACCCCATTCTAACCCTGCGGAGAAAACCGCGTCAAGAAGGCCGGACACGAAATCGGCCGCACTTCAAGGGGCCCCGGCGTGGCGCGCGGCGCCGGCCCCGAACGGCGGCACCGAGAACCGCCTGACCTTGATTCCGGCCTCGTCCAGGATGCTTGCAGCAAGCTCATCCGGGTAATCCCCGGCGTACACGATCTCAACAACGCCCGCGTTTACCAACATCTTCGCACACAGCACGCACGGCTGGTTTGTACAGTATATGGTCGCTCCTCTGATGCTTATGCCGTGCAGGGCCGCCTGGATGATGACGTTCTGTTCCGCGTGCAGACCCCTGCAAAGCTCGTGTCTCTCGCCCGAGGGCACATCCCGCTGCGTGCGAAGGCACCCCACCTCGCCACAGTGGGCAAGTCCCGCGGGCGCGCCGTTGTAGCCGGTTGCGAGGATGCGCCTGTCCCTCACGGCAATGGCCCCGACCTGCCGGCGCAGGCACGTAGAGCGGCTCGCCACGATCTTCGCGATCTCCATGAAGTATTCGTCCCACGAAGGCCGCTCTGGCACCTCGACCCCAGGCCCGCCGTCCTCGGATTTGCGTTTCAAACCCTGTCGCCTCGCCCTCTCTCGCGCTCGCGTCGCTCTTCTGCGCCATCCGCAGGCCTCGCCGCCAGACGTTCCCGTCACTTCGTCCCGAACAGCCTGTCCCCGGCATCGCCCAGGCCGGGCACTATATACCCATGGGAGTTCAGGCGCTCGTCTATGGCCGCAGTAAAGATGTCCACGTCGGGGTGGTGCTCCTGCACCATCTTGATGCCCTCGGGCGCGGCGATGAGCACCATCAGCTTGATGTTGACGGCGCCCCGCTCCTTGAGAAACCTTATCGCTGCAGTGGCCGACCCACCCGTCGCCAACATCGGGTCAACGACTATGAGATCGCGCTCGGACACGTCCGGCGGAAGCTTGCAGTAGTAATCGACGGGTTTCAGGGTCTCCGGGTCACGGTAGATGCCGATGTGCCCGACCTTCGCAGCGGGTATCAGTCTCAGCATGCCGTCGACCATGCCAAGGCCGGCTCTGAGGATCGCGATGATGCCGACCTTCTTCCCGGCGATCACCTTGGTCCTGGCCCGGCCTATCGGCGTTTCGACCTCGGCGTCCTCGAGCGGAAAGTCGCGTGTAACCTCGTAGGCCATGAGGGTCGCAACCTCGCTCACGAGGTCCCGGAAGTCTTTGGAGCCGGTGTTCTTGTCCCTGATGAACGTGAGCTTGTGCTGAATGAGAGGATGGTCGATGAGGTGGACCCTGGACAATTTCACTTCCCCCTTCCCGCTTCTCCCAGCGCGATCTTCTCCAGGCGTCGGGCATGCCGCCCGCCCGCGAAGCCTGTTTCCAGGAATACTCTGACGATCTCACGTGCGAGCTCAAGCCGGATGATCCTTGCCCCAAGGGTGAGCACGTTCGCGTCGTTGTGCTCGCGGGCAAGCCTCGCGGTCGCGACGTCTCCCACAAGCGCCGCGCGCACGCCCGGCACCTTGTTCGCCACGATGGACATGCCTATACCTGTCCCACATATGAGGACGCCCCTGTCGAACCGCCCGGACGCGACGTCCCTCGCCACCCGGTAACCTATGTCAGGGTAATCCACGGGGTCGCAAGACGGCGCTCCGAAGTCCTCTACCTCGTGCCCGAGGGATTTCACGTACTCCTTGAGGCTCTCTTTCATCTCGAAGCCGGCATGGTCGCTGCCGATGGCAACTCTCACTGGCGCAGCACCTCCTTATCGTCTCTGTGTCGCCTGTTCTTCCTGATTTCTTGCTCCATTCTTAAGGACACAGGGACCCAGGCGCGTCTTCGCCCCCACATGGCACCGCCGGGGCTGGTCCACTACACAGTGGTTCTACTCTGTCGTGGGAGGTTCCTCCGACCCTGTGCAATTTTCCATAGACATCTCCCTGATTCGCCTTATCGCACCATCGATAGCCCTTTTGATGTTGTCGGCGGTAGCGCGGTACACCTCGATGGACCCTCCAAACGGGTCGTGCGTGTCGGGGCCAAGCTCGGCCGCAAGGCCCGCGAACTCGTTGAGCGTGAAGACCTTGCCCTCCAGGGATGGGTGCCGGGCCAGCAAAACCTGTTTGTGAGCAGACGTCATCACGAGGACGAGGTCGGCGCCCTCGACCACATCCTCCCTCAGGAGGCGCGCGCGGTGGGACGAGATGTCGAGGCCACGCTCCATCATGACGGCCCTGGCATTCTCGGAGGCCGGGTCGCCCTCGCGCGCGAAAAGCCCGGCGGACTCAACGACAACACCGTCGGCCCGCCCACCGAACTCGTCAACAAGGGCCTTACGCAGCATCGCCTCGGCCATGGCGCTCCTGCACGTATTCCCGCTGCACACCACCACAATTCGCCTCGGCAGAGCCACCACCTGCCACCTCCAGGGATATATCGTTACCGTCGTACCCCAATGCGGATACAACACGCGCGCTATATCGGGTCAACGTCTGATCCCGCGTGAGCATGGATGATGCGACCGCCCGAGGCGCGGCGCAGCCGGTTCATGATGGCGAAGCCCAGGCCCGCCTGGTCGAACCCCTCCGCGAACACCACGTCTACCCCGTCGGTGTCGAACAGGCGCAGCGTGGCGAAAAGAGCGGCCGCCACGGTCGATAGATCCTGCCTGGACCCCGCAACGCGCACCACGTCGGCATGGCCTGCGTAAAGCTCTTCCGTCTCACGCGAGCACATCACCCCGGCTCTCTCGCCCACGGCATGACGGGCCTGAATCTCGCGGAGTATACGGCTGGCGACCGCACTCGTCTCGCCCTCCACGAGGACGACGGGCGTCTTCGGAGCATAATGGGTGTATTTCATCCCCGGCGACGGAACCGGGCCGATAGGCCCCGCGCTGACAGAATCCGCGGAAGCCACCGCCACATCGCCCAGCACCTCCTCGAGTTCCTCGACGGTAACGCCGCCGGGCCGCAGGACCCTCGGGGGGCTTGAGGTCATGTCGAGCACGGTGGATTCCACGCCCACGGTCGTTGGCCCTCCATCGAGGACCATCTCGATCTTGCCAGCCAGGTCTGCGATCACGTGATCCGCCGATGTGGGGCTTGGCCGCCCTGACACGTTCGCGCTGGGAGCGGCGATCGGGACGCCAGACTCAGCTATGAGGGTAAGGGCGATGGTGTTGTCTGGCATCCGGACGCCAACGGTGGCAAGGCCGGCCGAGACCTCGTCCGGCACCTCGGGCCTTTTCGGGAGCACCAGTGTGAGGGGCCCGGGCCAGAACCTCTCCATGAGCCTTTGCGCAAGCGGCGGGACGCCCAGCACAACGCGGTGAGCGTCTTCGGGCGTGGCGAGGTGGAGTATGAGAGGATTATCCTGCGGCCGCCCCTTGGCGGCGAATATCCTCCCCACGGCAGAGGCCGAAAGCCCGTCTGCGCCGAGGCCGTACACCGTCTCCGTGGGAAACGCGACGAGGCCGCCCGAGCGAATCACCTCGGCAGCCCGCCGGATCGCAGCGACATCCGGGCGCCCCGGGTCCAGACGTATCACTTCCGTCCTTTTGACCATCCGGGAGCCACACCCTTCCACCTCAGCTGGCAGCCGTGTAAATGCGTCGGCCGACCGCCTCGCCCCCTTTCAGCAACCTGCTTTACAGATGACAGGTTCAACCAGCCGACCGCCGGCCGAACTGCCGCTACTTCGCAAGACCGGCCTACCGTTCGTCTCGTCCCCGGGCTGTGTGCGCTATGACCACGCGTTCGACCCCGGCATAGTCTCGAATGACATCGACGTCCCCATAGCCGAACTCGCCCACTGCAAGCCGCCTTACGGCTTCAGCCTGGTCGTGGCCCACCTCGAGCGCCACGAACCCGTCCGCCGCAAGATAGGCCCGCGCACCATTGAGGATCGCATGCGCGAAGTCGAGCCCAGCCTCCCCGCCCGTGAGGGCCCCGCACGGCTCTTTCGTCACCTCCGGCGGGAGGCTTGTCATCATTCTGCGGGAGAGGTAGGGCGGGTTGCTCACCACCGCGTGTATCCTGCCCTCGAGGCCCCGCCCCGCGAGTGGAGACAGGAGATCCCCCTCCAGGAACTCGATCTTGTCTTCGACCCCGTGACGCCTTGCGTTCTCGCGCGCCACGCGAAGCGCCCCGGGGGAGATGTCCACGGCGATGAGACACGCATGCCCCACGAACCAGGCAATGCTCACCGCGATCGCACCGCTGCCCGTGCCAATGTCCGCAACAATGACGGGCACCCTCGCGCCGTCACGGGCCTCGGCCTCGCGCGCACGAAGCCGCTCTATCACCGCCTCGACCAGCGTCTCCGTCTCAGGCCTTGGGATGAGCACGTTCTCGTCTACCAGGAATTCGAGGCACATGAACTCTTTCCTGCCCGTTATGTACGCGACAGGCAGCCTCGTAAGCCGCCGCTCCAGGGCTGTCTGGTATGCCGCATACTCGCCCGCGTCCAGGCGCCGCTCCGGATGGGCGTAAAGGTGTTCGCGCCGCGTCCCCAGCACGTGCGCCAGCAGCACCTCGGCGTCGAGGCGCGGCGTCGGGATCCCGGCCTCGCCCAGGCGCTTCGTGGCCACCCGGAGCGCGTCGCGCACCGTGACGATCCCCACAGGTTCAGCCAATTTTCTTCAACCTCTCGCTCTGGTCAACCGTGATGAGCCCGGTGATTATCTCGTCAAGATCACCCTCGAGGACCTGGCCCAGCTTGTAGAGGGTGAGGTTAATCCTGTGGTCCGTCACGCGGTTCTGCGGGAAATTGTACGTGCGAATCCGCTCGCTCCGCTCGCCTGTGCCGACTTGCATCCGCCGGGCCTCGTCGACCTCGGCCTTCTGCTCCTGCTGGAGCTTGTCGAGAAGCCGGGCGCGCAGCACCCGCAGGGCCTTCTCCTTGTTCTTGAGCTGCGATTTCTCATCCTGGCACGTAACGACCATCCCGGTCGGGAGGTGGGTTATCCTCACGGCGGAGTCAGTAGTGTTGACGCTCTGCCCGCCGTGCCCTGTGGACCGGTACACGTCGATACGAAGGTCCTCGGGCCGTATCTCCACCTCGACCTCCTCGGCCTCCGGCAGGACGGCCACGGTCGCGGTGGACGTGTGGATACGCCCGCCCGCCTCGGTGGTGGGCACGCGCTGGACCCTGTGAACGCCGCTTTCGTACTTGAGCTTGCTGTACGCGCCGCGCCCCTGCACCGCGAATATCACTTCTTTGAATCCGCCGAGGTCGGTCGGGTTCGAGCTCATGATCTCGATCTGCCAGCCCTGCTGCTCGGCATATCGCGCGTACATCCTGAAAAGGTCGGCGGCAAAAAGCGCGGCCTCCTCACCGCCTGTGCCGGCCCTGATCTCCATGATGACGTCCTTTTCATCGTTGGGGTCTTTGGGAAGCAGCAGGATCTTGAGCTCCCTCTCGAGTCGGGCCTCCTCACCCTTGAGCCTGTCAAGCTCGGACTGGAGAAAGTCTTCAAGTTCCGGCTCCACGCCGGATTTCAGCATCTCCCTGGCCTCGCTGATCTCAGCGCGAGTTTTCTTATACTGCCTGTATTTTGTGACGATTTCTTCGAGGCTTGCGTGAGCCTTCGCCGACCTCTGGAACCTCTCCTGGTCGGCCACGACCTGAGGGTCGGCAAGCATGGCCTCGAGGTCCTCGTACCTCTGTTCGAGCGCGTCTAGCCTGTCCAGCATCTATCTCACCCCCCTAGCGGCGACAGAACGCGGTTTTTTCCAGTAGTTACCGGGTTGCCGGTGTTGCACTCTTTCTTTGAGTCACCAGCAACCCCTTCCAAAGTCGGGAGCATTTCCGCACCATCACCTAGACGCCGTCTACCTCGAGCACGTCCTTAAGCGCAGCGATGGCCACCTCGAGCTGGGCATCGTCAGGCTCGCGGGTTGTGAGCCTCTGAAGCCAGAGCCCAGGCGCGATGGCAAGCTCGACGATCTTCGGCGGATTGCGCCTGCCCGCAAGCCTCACCACCTCATAGGATACCCCGGTGACCAGCGGCAAAAGTGCAAGCCGTGTGGCTATCCGCAACACCAGGGACGTCCTCCCGAGCAAAGAGAACATGAGCACCATGATGACCATCACGATGAGCAGAAAGGCCGTGCCGCACCTCGGATGAAGCGTGCTGTGGCGCCTGGCGTTTTCGACCACAAGGTCCTCGCCCGCCTCGAAGCTGTGGATGACCTTGTGCTCGGCGCCGTGGTACTGGAACACCCGCTGAATGTCTCGCAGTCGCGACACGACGATGATGTAGCCAAGGAATACAAGGAGGCGAAACACCCCCTCGGCAAGGTTCACAGCAACGGGAGACGCAAGCCACCTCTGAAGGATGACGGCCACAAGGTTGGGCAGCACTATGAACAGCGCCACAAACACGGCAAGCGACATAAGGAGAGTGAGAGTAAGCTCCCACGGCTTCAACTTCTCGTCCTCACCCTCGCCCGCCGCCTGATCCGCCGAGAACATGAGCGCGCGAACGCCTACGACCAGCGTCTCGATGAACGCCACCACCCCGCGCACGAAGGCAAGGCGCAGCGCGGGATACTTCGCTGTGAGCGTTCCGATTGGCTGCCTGTTTACGACGACCGTCCGGTCCGGCCGCCTCACGGCTATGGCGATGCTCCGCCTGCCCCGCATCATCACGCCCTCGATGACCGCCTGACCACCGTAAGAGAACTCCTCGCTCAAACCGAAAGCGCCTCCTTGCCAGGCACCACATGGCATCTGCGGCACCTGGCCTGATAAGACTCCTTCGCCCCAACAAGCACGATGGGGTCGTCGAACCTCGCAGGCACCCCGTTGATGATTCTCTGGCTACGCGTGGCAGGCGCTCCGCACACCTCGCACACAGCGTCGAGCTTGGTGACGTGGTCGGCGATGGCCATGACCTTCGCCACCTGGATAAAGGGCTCTCCTCGAAAATCTGTGTCGAGTCCGGCCACGATCACGCGCACGCCGTTCTCTGCAAGGGTGTCGCACACCCTGACTATGGCCTCGTCAAAGAACTGGGCCTCATCTATGGCGACCACATCCGCGGCTCCGGCGCTCGTCCGCAGCACCTCCACCGCCCTCGTGACAAGGATCGCGTCGATCCTTCCCCCGGCGTGGGAGCTGACCTGCCGCACGCTGTACCTGTCATCAATGGCCGGCTTGAAAACCTGCACTTCCAGCCCGGCGATCCTCGCCCGCCTGACCCTGCGGATGAGCTCCTCGGTCTTACCGCTATACATGGGGCCCACTATCGCCTCGATCCGCCCGGGCGCCTCTGGCTTTGCCAACGCGTTTCCCCTCTTCATAAAAACAGAGCCGCCTGGGGCTCTGCTTTCGCCTCAAATAGATTGGGTCCGCTACTATAGACCGTGCCTCTTCTTGAACCTTTCCACCCGACCGCCGGTGTCAACTATCCTCTGCTTGCCCGTGAACATCGGGTGGCACTTCGAGCATATCTCGACCCTGAGATCCTTGCGGGTCGAGCCGACCTCGAACTTCTCGCCACACGCGCAAGTTACGGTGGTCATGAAGTACTCCGGATGTATTCCCTTCTTCAACTGGCTCACCTCCTGGACACGCTGGCTCTACGTCAACAGTCAACGCCGTCATTATAGCACAAAGGATCTGCCTCATCAATGGGAAAGCGGCCTGCTGGAGCGGCTTACATGGGAGAGCGGCCGGGGCTCAATCGGCCCGGCCGCCCCCTTCAGCCGCTCCTCTTGAGTTTCCCTGTGCGCATCGCGTGAAGCTCACCCCAGTTAAACACCTTCAGCCCCAGGGGGATCAGCACAACCCCGATGGCAAGCAGCAGCGCAAGGTCGCTCCCGATGTCGCGGACGGAGGCATTCTGAAGCAGCGCTGCGCGCGCCGCCCTGAGGGTGTAGGTGGCCGGCGACAGCCGCGAAAGCGGCTGAAGCCATGCCGGCAACACGTCCACCTCGTAGTAGACGCCTGAGACGAGCAGAATCGCCGCCTCCAGGATGTGCGCCGCCTGCGAGCCCTTCTCCGGAGACAATAGCGGCAGCACCGCAGCCATCAGCCCGACCCCGATGAAGGACAGGCTCGATAGCAGGAGCACCACGAACGCTGCCCCGAGGTTGGCGCTGCCGAGGTCCAGCTTGAACAGGGACACGACCGCAAGCATGACCACGACGGTCCTCACGGCCCCGTAGGTCGCAGCGTAGAGGCACACCCCGCCGAGGTATGACAGTCGCTTCATGGGCGCCATGAACGAGTACTCGATGGTTCCCTCCCAGCGCTCCCACTGCACCGACTCAGCCACTTCATGGAAGAGCACCGACAGGAATCCCCAGAGCAGCGCCCCAACGACAAGGTAGAGCACCCTGTCGCCGCCCCCGCCCCCGCCCCCGGCGGGGTTCACGCCGATGAACGCTATCGTGAGCGTGTTCACCACCGTGTACACGAGGAACACGATCTCCCAGCCTATGTATCTCTTGATGAGGTTGAAGTTCCGCTCGACCAGAGCGTAGCTTCTACGCACCTCTCTCACGAGCTCAATCACTGTAATCCTCCTCCTCCAGACGGGACTCCTTGAGCGCCTTCCCGGTGAGCGTGAAGAACACGTCCTCCAGGGTCACCGTCTCGCCGTTCTTCGCAAGGCCTGCCTTGAGGCGGGCCGGCGTGTCGAGCGCTACGAATCTGCCCTGGTCGATGATGGCCACCCTGTCGCACAGCCGGTCGGCCTCCTGCATGTCGTGGGTGGTCAGGATCACCGTGGTGTCGTGCGAGCCCCTTACCTCGAGGACATAGTCCTGAACCTCACGCTTTGACACCGGGTCGAGGCCCGTGGTCGGCTCGTCGAGGAGGAGCAACACCGGGGACGTGAGGAGCGCTCTCGCGACCGCGACCTTCTGCTGCATCCCCCGGGACAGGTCCTCGAGCGGCTCGTACGCCTTGCTCTCGCTGAAGCCCAGACGCTTCAGGATGTCGATGGCTCTCTCGCGCGCCCAGCGGATGTCCACGTCGTAAAGCCGCGCGGCGTAGCTCAGGTTCTCCATTGCCGACAGCTTCTTGAAGAAGGCCGCCTCCACGGAGACGCGGTTTATCAGGCGTCGTACCGCAAACCTCTCTCGCACCACGTCATGGCCGAACACCCTGATCTCGCCCTCGTCGGGCAAGAGCAGCGTGGATATCAGCCTGATTAGCGTGGACTTGCCTGAGCCGTTGGGCCCCAGGATGCCGAATATCTCGCCGCGCTTCACACTGAACGTCACGCCCGACACGGCCTCCACCCTCACGCTCTTTGGGAACAGCGTGGCGACTGCCCGCGAGACGGCAAGCCGCCCCCGGTGCCTGCCGTTCGTGCCGGTGCCGCGGGAAGCACGGCTGTCCGGTCCGCCATTGCAGGCACTGCGGATGTCCAGGCAGCCGTTGCTATTGCAGCGCACGCCCGCACACGCACTCCCCACGCCGGCACCACGCTCGCGCTCGCCCGCGCCGGCATGCGCGTCGGGCTCGGCTCTCCCAGCGCCCGCGTGTGCAACAGCCTGCCCGCCGACATCGCGCTCACCTGGCGACGCGTACCATTCGGTAGAAGGCTTTGCCGTTGGCCTCGTTTCCTTCCTTATGTAGAACACTTTCCGCGCGCTGATGCACTCGAGTGCCATTTCTTGCATTTCATCCAGACCTCGCCTTCAGGCCCCGGCGCCGCAAAGCCAGAGCAGGAAATCAATAGGAAATCAAAAGGAGAGCCGGGTCTTGCCCACGACTCTCCTGAAGATGGCGTGACGGGATCTTCAACGCCAAACAGAAAGGGTCGTGGGCTTTCGTGCGGCCCACGACCCTACCAATATCTACCAGCTAAAGGGCAGGGTCAGGCCGCGCATGGACGGAAACACCCTCCGAGCGCCCGGCAACGAGCGCGCAGGACGCAGCGCCAGCGGCAAGCCAAACCTTGATGATGAGCATCGTCCTGATCACTTGCGCGACCTCCCTTCTCATGTCACAGAATTCTCCCCCCGAATTGCATGAGGGGTTCCACTCTTGCCAAGTTCCAGTATAAGCTGTGCACGCTCCGGCGTCAAGCATAACCTGGCAGGATTCCCCGGAATTTTCGGCCCTGGGTTCTCCCGCCTTGCCGCGAGGTGCCTGAGTTTCATATTTCGCAGCACGAAACTGCCACTCTTGCGTAGTGAGTGCGTCGCGGGGACCTATTACCGCCTGCCGAGGCGGCTCAGAATCTCCCTCGCGGCTACGACGCCCGAGGCGGAAGCCTGCATGAGGCCTCTTGTGATCCCCGCGCCGTCGCCGATGGCGAAGAGGTTCTTAACCTGAGTTTCAAGGGAACTCGTCACGGCTAGCCTCGACGAGTAGAACTTCACCTCGACGCCGTACAGTAGAGTGTTGCGCCCGTATACCCCGGGCGCCACGGCATCCAGCGCCTTCAGCATCTCTATGATGCTCACCAGATGCCTGTAAGGGAACACCAGGCTGAGGTCGCCGGGGGTGGCGTCTTCGAGCGTGGGCACGACGGTGCCCTTGGCCAGTCTCTCCCTCGTGGACCGGCGCCCCGTGATGAGGTCACCCAGCCTCTGGACGATGACCCCGCCGCCGAGGAGGTTCGCCAGGCCGGCCACGTACTTGCCGTAAGCTATCGGGTCCTTGAACGGCTCGGTAAATGTCTTGCTGACGAGAAGCGCGAAGTTGGTGTTCTCGGTCTTCCTCTCGAAGTGTGTGTGCCCGTTCACGGTGATGAGCCCGTCGGAGCTCTCGGTGACCACCTCTCCGTAAGGGCACATACAGAAAGTGCGCACCTTGTCGTCGAAGGAGCGCGAGTGGTAGATGAGCTTGGACTCGTACGCCACGTCCGTGAGAGGCTCAGCCACTACCGCCGGCAGCTCGACGCGCACACCGATGTCCACCGGGTTGATGGCCATGGAGAGCCCTAGCCTGCGCGCCTCTTGCGCGAGCCACTCAGCCCCCTCCCTGCCTGGAGCCACGATGACGTAGTCGCCCAGAATCGTGCGGCCTTTCGATGTCTCGATGCCGACGACCCTGCCGTCTTCCACCAGGATCCTCGTGGCGCTCTCGCGCAGCGCGATCTCGGCGTGCTGGGCGAGATGCTTCTTCATCCCTTCCAGAACATCCTTGGTCTTACCGGTGCCAAGGTGTCGGATCTTGGCGGGGATGAACTTCAGCTCCGCAATGAGGGCCTTGCGCTCAAGTTCGTGCAGGGCTTCTTCGTCCCCGCCATACACCTTCGTCGGCGCGCCGAACCCAAGATAGATATCATCCACATAGTCGATGAGTTCCTTGAGCTTCTGGTCGCTTATGTACACATCAAGCATGCCGCCGACCTGGGTCGATAAGGTCAGCTTCCCGTCGCTGAACGCGCCGGCCCCACCCCAGCCCGACACGATGCTGCACGGCTCGCACCTCCGGCACGCGCTTTTGCCCTCGTTCGAGGGACAAACCCTGGCATCCAAGTCGAGGCCCTTCTCGACGATGATCATCTTGATCCGGCCGTCGGTGGCTCGGGCAAGCTCGAGCGCAGAGAAAATACCGGCGGGGCCCGCGCCCACGATTATTACGTCGTAGCGACCCTTTTCTGTTCCGCCCATCACGCAATGAACCTCTCCTTCTTAGTTCCTCCCGGTATACCAGCATCTAAGTGAAGGTGCATTAGTCCTCGCCCCTCTTCCAGTAGTTGCCGGGTTGCCGGTGTTGCACTCTCTCTTCACCCTCTCTTCGAGTCACCGGCAACCCTCCCAAAAGTCGGAAGAACTTCTGCGCCCTCACTCAGCCCTGGCTTGCTGCCTTCGTGGTAAACTCCAGCACCCGGGAACCTGCGACGTTGCCCGCCTCATCCCGAGAGAACACCCTGAACCTGTACGTCGTCGACGGCTTCAAGTCTTTCAACGTGATATGGTGAAGCATGGTCATGTCCTCATCCCGGACTATCATCGACTTCCCGTCCGTGTCCTTCTTGGCCACGTACTCGACGGCCGAGTCGGAGTCCTCATCGGTCGCCCACACGATGTCAGCGGTCGTTGCGCCCAGCCTGGCCACATCAACCCAGAGCAGGTCCGGAGGAACCGTGTCCAGCATGATCCGGGCCGAAACGGGCGTCGATACGTTCCCCGCCCTGTCCTGGAACCGCGCGTACACCTTCTTCATGCCGTCACCGGGTGGGATCTCCCACTCCTTCGTGAACTGGTACATGGTCCACTTGCTCCAGGTTATGCCATCGTTGCTCATCGATACGTTGAGTATGCCGCTCGTGCGGTCGTTCGCCCGCAGGTTCAGAGTGACGCGCGTGCGGTTCGTGCAGCGCGCCCCGTCGTTTATCTCGACTGAGCCCCACGGCGGTTCGCGGTCGAGCACGATGGACGCTTCCGCGGAATAGACACATCGCATGCCTCTCCCGGCGTGCCCATCCTGAGTGCCCGGCGCAGGCGCGGCCGCCACATAATACACCACCTTAACGGGTTTCTTCCCGTCGCCCTCGCCACGCAGGCTCCACTCTATCACTGGAGACCGCCAGTCGTGCCACCTGAAGGCCTCGTCACCCGCCGCGAGGAAGAACCCCTTCACCGGCACGGGCTGGTCCACGCCCAGGGTCAGCATCACCTGGGGCGTCGTGACGTAGGCGGCCCCGCTGTTGACGAAGATAACCCCGTGTATCGGCAGGAGGCCGTCGCTCGCACCGGCACCTGCGCGCGATGCGCCCGCAGCGCCAGCTGCCCCTCCGCCCCCTGCAAGCGCCTCCCTGACGCTGGCGAAGTGTATGGGCATGCCGAACGACAGTTTCCTGAGATAAGCAGCGGCAACCAGGTTCTCAGGGAAGGCTTCGAGCGCCCGCGAGAACATTTCCGCCGCCCCCGTGGAGTCCTTCGCCTCGAACTTCGCTATGCCCAGCAGCGTGTAAACGATGTCGAGGTCTTCCGGTCCCGCGACCTTAAGAGCCTCTTCAAGCTCGCGGCAAGCCTCGTCCGACCTCCCCGCATCGAGCAGGACCTGCC
The DNA here is from genome assembly GCA_012516125.1 of Bacillota bacterium. Classification (GTDB taxonomy): domain Bacteria; phylum Bacillota; class SHA-98; order UBA4971; family UBA4971; genus UBA6256. The sequence continues at coordinate 26,282 of JAAYXB010000048.1, forward strand.
CCACCGCGACCCTGGCGCGAAGCCGCCCCCCAGCGTCGCCGGCGCGTTGTAGACTCTCGCGGAACGCTTTCAGGGCCTCCTCCTGCCAACTCCTGCACCAGTACAGGTAGCCGAGAAGGTCGAAGGCCTTCGCCGCCTCCGGTCCATTCGGGTCCGCAGCGACCACTCGCGAAAGCGCTGCCACGGCCTCCTCGAACATCCCCCTCTCCATGTATGCGACGCCCGCGGCCATGTCGCCACCGGCCTTCGTATAAGCGGGCGTCTCCGTCTCACCCACCGCCAGAACGGGCGCGGCCGACCATCCGCTCGCCAGGAAGGCAAGCACAGCGAAGGCGCCCGCCGCCAGTATCCGGATACAGCGGACGCTCCTTGTGGCAATCATGCTGTTCACCTCACGGGTAGATCCTGTTGAGCAGCCTCGGGAAGGGTATCGTTTCCCGCACATGCTCGAGGCCGCATATCCAGGCCACCGTCCGTTCGATCCCAAGTCCAAACCCAGAGTGCGGCACGGAGCCATACCGTCGGAGGTCCATATACCATCTGTATGCTTCGGCCGGAAGCCTATGCTCCTCTATGCGCCGCGCGAGAAGGTCCGGATCGTCTATCCTCTGTCCCCCACCGATGATCTCGCCGTACCCCTCGGGCGCGAGGAGGTCCGCCGACAGGCACACCTCGGGCCGGTCCGGGTCGGGCTTCATGTAAAAGGCCTTGCAAGCCGTGGGATACCTGTGGACAAATACGGGCCGGTCGAACTCCTCAGCAAGGATGGTCTCATCTCCCCCGCCAAAGTCGTTGCCCCACTCGAACTCCACGCCGTGCCGGCGCAGGATATCGCAAGCCTCGTCGTAGGTGATGCGCGGGAAAGGCGGCTCCACCTTCTCCAGCTTCGAGGTGTCCCGCTCGAGTGTGGCCAGGTCCTTCGCCCTCCTCTCGAGCACGCGCCGCACCACGTAGCTCACCAAATCCTCCTGAAGCTTCATGTCGCCGTCCAGGTCAACCCAGGCCATCTCCGGCTCCACCATCCAGAACTCCGTAAGGTGTCTACGAGTCTTGGACTTCTCGGCTCGGAAGGTCGGCCCGAAACAGTATACCTTGCCAAGGGCCATCGCCGCGGCCTCCATGTAGAGCTGGCCGCTCTGCGTGAGATAGGCCTTCGTATCGAAGTAGTCCGTCTCGAAGAGCGTGGTCGTGCCCTCGCACGCCGACGGCGTGAGGATGGGCGCATCCACCAGGACGAACTCGCGCTCGTCGAGGAAGTCGCGGATGGCCTTCACGATCTCGTTCCTCACCCGCATGATGGCGACCTGCCTCGGAGTGCGTAGCCACAGGTGCCTGTGATCCATCAAGAAGTCGACGCCGTGCTCCTTGAGCGATATGGGATACTCCTCGGCGATGGACACAGGCTCCACGCCCGAAACCGAGATCTCATATCCGCCTGGCGCCCTCCGGTCAGCCCTCACAAGACCCCGCACCACCAGCGACGACTCCTGCGTGAGCCGGTCGGCGGCGGCGAAGTCCCCGTCGGGCACTTGACCCTTCACCACGACCGCCTGGATGAAGCCTGTCCCATCCCGGACGATAAGAAAGAGCACGGACCCGCTGGATCTCTTGTTATACAGCCAGCCGCGGATCTCCACTTCCTTCCCTTCATGCTCACCGATATGCGCTATGTGCACGCTTTCCACTTGACTTGACCCACCTCCGGATCGCCTTCCGTCATGGCACCGCTCATATTATACCACCCCTGGAAGGCTGCTGCCACAGATCAAGAGCCCGGGCGGCCAGGACCACCCGGGCTTTCCAGCAGAGCGCTCCACTGGCGAGGCCCGCCACGCCGGCGCGCTCACGGCGCGGCGGGCGGGCTACCATCCCGGCTCAGGGGATCCGCTGCAGGGACGCACTGACGTAGTAGGTATGCGCGTAGTTCAGCTCGAACCTCCGGGTGAACGTGTAGTACCCCGGAAGGACGAGGGTGACCTCGTGGCTCCCGAACGGCACGCTCTGCAGCAGCGTGGGCGTCCTTCCCCTCTCGACGCCGTCAAGGTACACTGTGGCGCCCGAGGGGTAGCTCGACACGTTCACCGCACCGTACTGCGGGATGGGCTGCGGCTGCGGAACCGGAGGCTGGGGCACCGGTACGGGCGGCTGCGGAACCGGCGGGAAGCCTCCTCCTACATAGAAGTATGTATACGCGCTAACCCACGACTGTTGCGGCACGATCTTGATCTTCGCCTGAATCTTGCCGAGGACGATGTCCGCCTCGCCCTGGATATATACGCGCCCCGACCGGGCGGACTCCTCCAGGTAAGGCAGAGGCAGCTTCTGGGTGGAAGCGAATACGATCAGGTACTCAACCCCCGAAGGCGGCTCAACCGTGCCTGACAGGGTATAAGTCCTGTCAGCCCTGACCCACGTGTCGCGCACAAGCCAGCTGAGCTGCCCCGAAGGGAGAATGTCCAGGATGTAGACGTAGCTATCCCTGTTGACTCGATAGTACACGTTGATCGGGTCCCCGGGGTAGTAGGTTGACCCCTGGCCTCTGTCAACCCAGATGTCCGCCTTGAACTGAGGGTTCGGATTCGGGTTGATCAAGAGCCTCACTGGCGGTTCGTCCGCGGCCGCGCCTACCTGCGGCAGCACCGCAACTGCCAGCAACACCAGGCCGAGAATGATCCATTTGAATCGGCTCATTTGCATTGGCTACACTCCTTCCCCTTTTCGCCTGTTATTCTTCCTCCACATCGGTATCGGTCAGGCTGTAGTTAGGGGCTTCCCGCGTTATCACGATGTCGTGCGGGTGGCTTTCGCGCAGGCCGGCGCCGGTCATCCTTATGAACTTCGTGTTCGCCTGAAGCTCCGCGATGTTGCGCGCGCCGCAGTAACCCATTCCTGCGCGGAGCCCGCCCACGAGCTGGTATATGGTATCAGCAAGCGCCCCCTTGTACGGGACCCGGCCCTCGATGCCCTCCGGGACCAGCTTGTGCGACGGGTCCTGAAAATACCTGTCGCTGGACCCTTCCTTCATCGCCTCGAGAGAGCCCATCCCGCGATAAACCTTGAAGCTGCGTCCCTTGTAGATGATGCGCTCCCCCGGGCTCTCCTCGGTGCCCGCGAACAGCCGCCCGATCATGACCACGTCGGCTCCAGCGGCGATGGCCTTCGTGATATCGCCCGAGTACTTGATCCCGCCATCAGCGATGACCGGAACGCCATGCTCCCTCGCTACCCTCGCGCACTCGAAGATCGCCGTGACCTGTGGCACCCCGATCCCTGCTACCACCCTGGTGGTGCAGATGGACCCCGGGCCGATCCCGACCTTGATCGCGTCTGCCCCAGCTTCGATGAGCGCCCTGGCGCCCTCAGCCGTCCCGACGTTACCCGCGGCAACGTCAACGTTCTTGAAGTTCGCCTTGAGAGCCCTGACCGTCTCCAGCACGGCGCGCGAGTGCCCGTGTGCGGTGTCGACCACCAGGATATCTACGCCTGCATCCACCAGCGCCCCGGCCCGGGCGACCGCGCCCGCCGGCCCAACAGCGGCCCCCACGCGAAGCCTTCCCCTCTCGTCCTTGGCTGCGTTCGGGAACTGCTTGGCCTTGAGGATGTCCTTTATCGTGATGAGCCCCTTGAGCATGAAGTTCTCGTCGACTATAGGGAGCTTCTCTATCTTGTGGCGCTGCAGGATGGCCTTGGCTTCCTCGAGCGTGGTGCCAACCGGGGCGGTCACCAGGTTCTCCTTCGTCATGACGTTCTCGATAGGCTGGTCGTAGTTGGTCTCGAACCGAAGATCCCTATTGGTGAGTATCCCCACCAGCTTACCGCCCTTTGTGATAGGCACCCCGGAGATGTGGTAGCGCTCCATTATCGCCAGGGCATCCCGTATGAGGTTGTGGGGCTCGAGGAATATCGGGTCCACGATTATACCGTGTTCCGACCTCTTTACCTTATCCACCTCGCCCGCCTGGCGCTCCACCGACATGTTCTTGTGGATGATGCCGATGCCGCCCTCGCGCGCCATGGCTATGGCGAGCCTCGCCTCCGTCACGGTGTCCATGGCCGCGCTGACGAGCGGGATGTTCAGGCGGATCCTCGCGGTCAGCTTCGTCGATACGTCCACCTCCCCAGGCATTACCTCAGAGTAGGCTGGCTCGAGAAGCACATCGTCGAAGGTTAGAGCAACATGCCCGAACTTTTCATCGAAGTCCATGGCGAGATTCCCCCCGGGCTTATATGTTGCTCCAATTGTAGCAAATCCTTCTCCCCGACTCAAGGACGGTTCGCCTTGGGTGGCTCACCTTATCCTGGCCAGCCTGCACTACTATTCATAACGATGTCAATGTTCTCTGGTTCCAGGTTGCCAGGAAATCGCCGAGCGACTACAGGATTGGAGGCATCGTACACATCCAGCAGGGAGATCTGAGAGGCCCCGGCGGGGTTACCGGGGCCTCTCACAGCGTGGGAGCGGTGATGTCTTGCGGACTCGCGCTAGCTCGCGGCTGCCTCGCTGGAGTGAGTCGCCGCGTAGTCCGCGAGAATCTTTGGGATGTCCTCGGGCTTTACCCTGGCGAAGACAGTCTCGCCGATCATGACTACGGGAGCGAGCGCGCACGCGCCGAGACACCTCACGGCCTGCAGCGTAAAAAGCCCGTCCCGGCTGGTGCCGCCGATGTCCACGCCAAGCTCTTTCTTGAGCGCTTCCAGGCACGCTGCCGCGCCCCTCACGTAACAAGCGGTGCCGAGACATACGTTCACGGTCCATTTGCCCTTCGGACGGAGCGAGAACAGCGAATAGAACGTGGCGACGCCGTATACCTCGCTCTCCGGCACCCCGAGGCCTTTTGCGATTCTGGACTGCACATCCTCGGGAAGGCAGCCAAAAAGCTGCTGAGCCTCGTGGAGCACGGGGATGAGCGATCCGGGGGTGTCCCTGTGCTTGGCGATTATCTCGTCAAGGATGCCATATCTATCGTCAGGAAGCTTGCCCTGGCACTTGCACGTGCCCTTGCCAACCTCCCCGGGCTTTGGCGCGACCTCAAGACGTGCCCGTTTCTCTTTCGTCTGTGCTGCCGACATGTCACATGGCCTCCTTCCTGACGCCGGCTGCCGGGGCAACTTCCTCCGCACTCCGGTACGTCGTGTGGAGGAGCCTGTGCGCGACCTCGCTTCCGGGCTTGCCGAGGAACTCCTCATAGAGCCTCCGCACAGCGAGGTTTTCGTGCGACCTCCTGGCCTTCATGCGCCGGTCCTCGGCATACAACGCCGCGGCCCTCTTCGCCGCGATCTCCGGGTCGCACGACCTCGGCTGGCCGCCGCCCTCGACGCACCCGCCGGGGCAGGCCATGATCTCTACGAAGTGGTATGACGCCTTGCCGTCGCGTATCCTCTGGAGCAGCCTCGCAGCGTTTCCAAGCCCGGAGGCAACCGCAACGCGTACCTCCTGGCCCCCCAAATCAGCGGTCGCCTCACGTATCCCCTCGAGGCCTCGGACCTCCGCGAACTCCAGCTTGCCAGCGCCCGTCTTTCCCGAAGGCTTCTTCGCAGCGATCTCGGAGACCGTGCGCAGCGCGGCCTCCATCACGCCGCCGGTTGCACCGAAGATGGTGCCTGCTCCGGTTGAAATGCCGAGCGGCGCGTCGAACTCTCCGTCAGGCAGGCCGGCGAGGTCTATCCCCGCGGCCTTTATCATGCGGGCAAGCTCCCTGGTAGTGAGAGCCACGTCAACGTCGCGCACGCCCGAGGCGTTCATCTCGGGCCGGGCCGCCTCGTACTTCTTCGCGGTGCACGGCATGACCGAAACGCTGAAGATCCTCTCCGGCGCGACCCCTGCTTTCTTAGCGTAGTAGGTCTTTATGACAGCCCCCATCATCTGCTGCGGCGACTTGCACGACGAGAGGTTCCCGAGGAAGTCCGGGAAAAACGTCTCGCAGAACCTCACCCAGCCGGGGCTACACGAGGTTATGAGCGGCAGCTTGCCTCTGGACTTGATGCGCTCCAGGAGCTCATGGCCTTCCTCCATGATCGTGAGGTCCGCCCCGAACTGAGTGTCGAACACCGCGTCGAATCCGAGCCGGTGGAGCGCCGTGGCAAGCTTCCCGGTGACGGCGGTGCCTGCAGGAATGCCGAATTCCTCGCCGATGGCGGCGCGCACGGCCGGCGCAACCTGCACGACCACGTGGAGGCCGGGATCGGCTATCGCATCCAGGACGCGCTCCCACTCCTCTTTCTCGCTTATGGCGCCCACAGGGCAGACTTTGGCGCACTGGCCGCACGACACGCACTTTGACTCCGCAAGCCCATGCTCGAACATGGGCGTCACGCAGGAACGGGTACCCCGATAGGCGAACCCGAGCACGCCCACGGCCTGCACCTCGTTGCATACTCTCACGCAGCGACCACACAGGACGCACTTGTCGGGCTCACGAACCAGTGCCGGGCTGGAGGCGTCCCTCTCCCTGTGTTCCTTCTCCCTTTGGAACCTTGCGGTGCGTATCCCAAGACGCATGGCAAGGTCCTGAAGCTCGCACCGCCCGTTTCTCTCGCACTTCAGGCAATCGTGGGGGTGCGCCGCAAGCAGGAGCTCGACCACTGTGCGGCGCGCCTCGCGCACCGCCGGAGTGTTCGTGCGCACCACCATGCCATCGGCCACGGGCGTCACGCACGATGCGGGAAGATTCCTCGCTCCCTCGATCTCCACGACGCACACCCTGCACGACCCGATGCGTCCAACCGCAGGGTGGTAGCAGAGCGTGGGTATGTCGCGGCCCGCGCGCCGCGCCGCGTCGAGCACGGTCTCCCCCTCGTGAGCCTCGACCGCGCGCCCATCTATGGTCAGCCTGACCACCTTTGCCGGCGCAGCTTCACCAGGCGGTGCCACTGGCCGGGCGGGAGCGGGGGCAGGTTGGGTTTCCGGTTGTTTTTGTGGTAAAGCGACGTTCACTGCATTCACCTCCTGGCCACCGCCTGGAAGCGGCAAGCGCTCGCGCACGCGCCGCATCCCTGGCACATGTCAGCGTTGATGGTGTAGACTTTGCGCCTGCGCGCGCGACCCGCGGCCCCATCGCCCGCCGCCTTTGCCACGGCCTCCTCGGTTTCCATTGCCACTTGAGTGATGGCGCCGACCGGACACGCCTTCGCGCAGAGCCCGCACCCTCTACATTTGTCCGCGTCTATACGGTAGCGCGTGAGTGCCGCGCAGACGCCCGCCGGGCACCTCTTCTCGTAGATGTGCGCCTCGTACTCTTCCCTGAAGTACTTGATGGTGCTGAGCACAGGGTTCGGGGCGGTCTGGCCGAGCCCGCAGAGCGCCGTATTCTTTATCGTGTTGCCAAGGGCCTCGAGGGTCTCGATGTCCCCCGGCCGGCCCTTGCCCTCGGTGATGCGGGTCAGGATGTCCAGCATCACCTTCGTTCCTTCCCTGCACGGGACGCATTTCCCGCACGACTCGTCCTGAGTAAACTGCAGGAAGAATCTGGCGATATCCACCATACAGGTGTCCTCGTCCATGATGATGAGGCCGCCCGACCCCATCATGGCACCCAGCTTCACCAGGGTGTCGTACTCCATAGGAGTGTCGAGGAAGGCCGCGGGGATACACCCGCCTGAAGGACCGCCGGTCTGGGCGGCTTTGAACGCCTTGCCGCCTGGTATCCCGCCGCCTATGTCGTACACGATTTCCCGGAGCGTGGTGCCCATGGGCACCTCCACAAGCCCGGTGTTGCTTATCTTGCCGGCGAGCGCGAAGACCTTCGTTCCCTTGCTCTTCTCCGTGCCGATGCTAGCAAACCACTCGGGGCCTCGCAGGATGATGGGCGGGATGTTCGCCAGGGTCTCAACGTTGTTGATGACCGTCGGCTTCCTCCAGAGGCCTTCGTTCGCGGGGAACGGCGGCTTCGGCCTTGGCATGCCGCGCTTCCCTTCAACCGAGGCCAGGAGGGCCGTCTCCTCGCCGCACACAAAAGCCCCTGCTCCTACCCTGATCTCGACATCGAAGTCGAACCCCGACCCGAAGAGGTTGTCGCCCAGCACGCCGAACTCCCGGGCCTGGCGGATTGCGTGCGAAAGGCGCGCCACGGCGAGCGGGTACTCGGCCCGCACGTACACATAGCCCTGGTTCGCTCCGATGGCGTAGCCCGCTATCGCCATGGCCTCGATCACGCTGTGCGGGTCCCCTTCGAGCACGCTTCTATCCATGAACGCGCCCGGGTCCCCTTCGTCGGCGTTGCAGACCACGTATTTCCGGTCCGCCCTGACGCGCGCGGCAAACTCCCACTTGAGCCCCGTCGGGAACCCTGCCCCGCCGCGCCCCCGAAGGCCCGACCTCTTGACGATGTCGATGACCTCTCTGGGCTCCATGTCGGTGAGCACCCGCGCAAGGGCCTCGTAACCGTCGCGCGCAACGTACTCGTTGATGTTCTCGGGGTCTATGACCCCGCAGTTACGAAGGACTATTTTGACCTGCTTCTTGAAGAAGTCGATGGCAGCCAGGGTCGGCGCCACGGTCCCGTCGGAACCCCTGTGCAGGAGGCGCTCCACCGGCCTGCCTTTTACTATGTGCTCGCGCACGATGTCCGGGACGTCGTCCGGGCAGACCCGCTGATAGAACGTGCCCTCAGGGTAGACCACGACGACCGGGCCGAGGTCGCACGACCCTATGCACCCGGTCTGGACCACCTTGACCTCGCCCAGGACGCCCTCGGCCTCGAGGCCGTTCATGAGGGCCTCGTAAACCGCCTGGCAGCCGGAGGACACGCACCCGGCCCCCGCACACACGAGGATATGCGCACGGCAAAACGGGCTCATCTCACTCACTCCCTACCCTGCTCATCAGTTCGCAAATACCGGCCATCCTCCCAGGGCTGCCGGTGCTTGCACGACGGGGCGTTCAAGATTCGGCCACTTGCCCGCGGGCCGAATTCTGTCGAGGCGCCCCGCTTGGGGCGCCGTCCCCGGAGTGCAACACCGGCAGCCCCACACTTCGCACTTGCAAAAAGCAATACGGCTTCGCGACACCCAGCTCAGTTCTCGTCGAACCTTGCCTCCATGCGGGCCTCGCGCATCTGCCGTTCCAGACGTGCCGCGCGCTTGAACCACGTCCCATCCGGGTAAGGAAGCCCATACTCCTGCATGGCCCTCTCGTATTCAGCCCGAAGGTCTTCATCCATGTCATGGGCCGAATCACGCCGCGCTGCCTCCTCCTTGAGAGCCACCGCTGACATGCTGGATTCCTCCTTTGTGCGTTCTTTCACAATCAGCGGCCGCTTTTCGGCGCCTGCTGGCGCAGTCCCGCCGAAGCGAAGCCCCGGCGCGGTCCCCGCCGCCCTGGCGCCGCCCTGTTTCGCCACCGATCGCTCTCGACCCACGGGTGGAAGCAAGTTGCGTGCCAACCCGCGCTCCAGGAAAAAGAAACCCGCCAGGACCGCCTGAAAGTGGCATCCTGAGCGGGTTTTCAGCCTTTTCCCGGAGCTAGGCTGCGGACCTGTGCGAGCCCCGATCGTCCAAGAGATTGGCTTACGCGTCCAAAATATTGGCGTCCGGCCGCCGCCGAGCGCCGCCCCCTGTCATCCCCAGCCTCTTCATCATCTCGTTGAGGGTGGTCCTCTTGATGCCCAGGATCTCCGCGGCTTTTGCCTGGACCCCGCCGGCCTTTTCCAGAGCCCTCGCGATAAGCTCCCGCTTGTAGGAAGCGACCGCCTCGTCGAACTTGAGGCCATCTATAGCGTCCATCGTCACCGCCGTGCCTCCTGCGGCACCTCCCGCGCTAAGTTCTGCCACCTTTCGGGCGATCTCCTCCGGGAAATCCTCAAGCGAAAGCTCATTGCCCTCGGCCAGCACGACCGCCCGCTCCACGGCGTTCTCAAGCTCTCGCACGTTGCCCGGCCAGTCGTACGCCGTAAGCGCCGCCATGGCCTCCGGCGAGAACGTGATGGGCCCTTTCAGAAGGCTCGCCGCGTATTTACGGGCGAAGTGCTTGGCCAGGAGGGGTATGTCCTCGCGCCGCTCCCGCAGGGGCGGGAGGTGGACTGTAATCACATTCAGGCGATAGTACAGGTCGCGCCTGAAATCCCCGCGCTCTATGGCCTCCTCGAGGTCTTTGTTGGTGGCGACGATGACCCGTACGTCCACGCGCCTCACGGACGTCTCCCCCACCCTGATGAACTCCTTGCTTTGCAGGAACCGGAGGAGCTTGGCCTGGAGCGCAAGACTCACGTCGCCGATCTCGTCAAGGAACACCGTGCCCCCCTCCGCCTCCTCGAAGAGTCCCCGTTTCGTGGAGACCGCGCCCGTAAACGCCCCGCGCGCGTGGCCGAAAAGCTCGCTCTCGAGGAGGGTCTCGGGGAGGGCGGCGCAGTTTATGCTGACGAAGGGCTTTGCCGCCCGCAGGCTCTGGCGGTGGATCTCGCGGGCGATGAGGTCCTTGCCGGTTCCGCTTTCGCCCCGGATAAGGACGGTTGCGTCAGTCCTCGCCACCTTCTCCACCAGCCTGAAGACGGCCTGCATCTTCTCGCTTGCGCCGATGATGTCACTGGACCTCTCCCTGATGGACTGAAGCTCGCGACGGAGCCTGCGGTTCTCAAGGGCGATCTCGCGCCGTTCCAGCGCCTTTTTCACCACGAGCCTGACCTCGTCCACCTTGAACGGCTTCGGCAGATAGTCGAAGGCGCCTGCTTTCATGGCCTCCACCGCGTTCTGCACGGTGGAGTACCCGGTGATGACCACGACCGGAGTATCGGGAAGCGACCTTTTGGCTTCCTCGAGGACCTCCATGCCGCCAATCCCAGGCATCATGAGGTCCGTCACGATGACGTCGATGTCGTCCCCTGATCTGATCTCCTCGAGAGCCCGCTCGCCGCTTGAAGCGCACACCACCTGGTGCCCGTCCTGGGCGAGGACAAGCTGCAGGAACTCGCACATCCTCTCCTCGTCGTCAACCACCAGCACAGTGCCGCCAGCCAACGAATATCACGCCTCCCCCGCGCAGGACGGCAGGGTGATCGTGAACGTCGTGCCCTTGCCGACCTCGCTCTCGACTTTGATGGACCCGCCGTGCTTCTCAACTATGCCGAAACTCACCGAAAGCCCAAGGCCGGTGCCTTTCCCCACTTCCTTCGTGGTGAAGAAGGGATCGAATATCCTGTTCAGGTTTTCCTCGGGAATCCCGCAGCCCGTATCGGTGATAACGATCTCCACCGCACGTCCCGGCCCGGGCGACGCAGCGCCGCCTGCGCTCGCACCGCGCTGGCCGCCTCCCACCACGATCGCGTGGCCGTTCCCGCCGGCCCCCCGGGTGACTCTCCCGAAGTCGTCGGCGCCGGGTCGCTCGCACACCCTGGTCGATATCGCGAGGAGTCCCCCATCAGGCATCGCCTGGATGGCGTTGAGCACCATGTTGAGGAGCACCTGCTGCAGCTCGCCCACATCAATGGCAGCCTCGGGGTCAGTGCCGTCAAGGTCCAGCCTGACCTCGACGCCCTTGTGGGCCATCTGGCCGCCGAATATCTTGAGAGTCCTCTCGACAGCCTCGTTGACCCTGCACTTGCCCGAAGGTGTTGTGCCGGGCCGCGCGAAGCTGAGAAGGCTCCGGACTATCTCGGCGATCCTGTCCGCTTCCTCCGCGATGGTCTTGAGGTAAGACGCGCCGGGGCTGTCAGCCCCGATGGTTCCCGCCAGAATCTCCGTGTACCCTGATATGAGGGTAAGCGGAGTGTTGATCTCATGCGCCACACCTGCGGCCAGTTGCCCGAGCGCGGCCAGCCTGTCTGACTGGATGAGCTGGGTCTCGAGCCTCCGCCTTTCGGTGATGTCATCGCTGAGGAGAACGGCACCGTACACGTCGCCGCTCGCGTTCTTCAGGGGGCTCACTTTCAGGTTGACGATGACCTTGGCCTTGGCGTCCCTGGTGTCCCCGGCGTCCCTGGCGTCCCTGGCGTCCTTGGCATCCCCGCCCCCCCTGCCGCCCCTGCCCAGCAGGTAGGTGACCTCCCCGATCTCCGTCGGGACCCCGAGCCGGATTGCCTGCTCGAAGGCACGCCTGCACGCTGGGGTGTCCAGAGCGGGGAGGACATCGAATATCTTGCGCCCGATGGCTCCCTCAGGCGCCTGGCGGCTCACCCGCCCGCCGGCGTCGTTGAAGCTGGTAACAACCATGTTGCGGTCCACCACCACGATGCCCTCGGTGATGCTCTGGATGATGTCCTCATGGTACGCCTTCAGGTCCGCAAGCTGCCTGTTGTGAACCTCGAGCTGTTTTATAAGGTATGGGAGGCACATCTTGTTCTCGGCAAGGCCCTGGAAGACGGCGACGGCCTTCTCACGGCAGGTATTGTACCCGCACGCCCCGCAGTTGAGCTCGTCCTCCGGCCTGGTCTTGTCAAGCTCCCGCAGGATGCGCCGGATGTCGTCCTCGGTAGGCGTGGGAAGCGGAACGCTCCTCGGCCGGAAGGAGCGCCTCGCCTCGATCTCTGGAAACGACGGGTACGACGCGCTGATGGCGGCGCCCGCAGCGTTCGCAGCGGTCTTCCCGGCCTGCCCGCCCTCCGCCTTCCTCGCGAAGTCCACGGCGACGCGTCTCCGGCCGTACCCGAGAAGCGGGCTTGTGATCATCGGCCCATTTATGCATCCCTCGCAGAAGAGCATGTCTACGAACTCGGGGCATTCGCGCCCGCGCCTCAAGGCCTCGAGGAACTCGATGCAGTTGTCCTTGCCCTCCACGGTGATGATATCGTTCTCGAGGATGTCGGCCCGGAACGCAGCGCTTCGGAGAAGCCCTCCGGCCACCGGGTACAGCCTGCCGAGGTAAGCGCCGGGCTGGTCGAAGGGCGCGTCGGGAAGCGCCTCCAACTCAACAGGCAGGCTGTCGAGAAGGGACCGAAGCTCAGCGAAGGTCAGCACGGCGTCAACGGCGTCAGCGACCTCGGCATCCGCGACTTCGCTCTTCTTGGCGACGCACGGGCCGATGAAGACCGTGCAAGCGCCGGGGCGCATTCGCTTTATCATCCGCCCCGCCGCCACCATAGGCGAGACCACCGGAGCAAGCCTGTGCAAGAGCTCTGGGAACCTCGCCTCGACAAGGTTGACCACAGCGGGGCAGGGCGTCGAGATGACGCCACGACGGCCTTCCACTTCGATCAGTTTGATATACTCCTGAGTCACACGCTCGGCCCCCCACGCAACCTCATAGACCCCGGCAAACCCGGCTCGTCGGAGGGCCTCCACCACCTGCCCGGGGCGAAGCTCGCCCGCGAACTCCACCACGAAGGACGGTGCGAGCATGGCGTAAGCGGCCCCGGACCGGAGCGCCTCCCGCACCGTAGGCAGATCCTCCTTGATGTACTTGGCGTGCTGGGCACAAACGCGCACGCAGTAGCCACACGCGATACAGAGGTCCTCTATGACGGCCGCCTGGCCGTCCTCGACCTTGATGGCTTTCACAGGACAGTTGCGCACGCACGCATAGCAGCCTCTGCACTTGCCCTTGATAGTTGTGACGACGTTCACAAGTAGCGTCCTCCCGCGGCCTCTCGCTCCGCTCGCTTAAGCTCTCTTCAGCCCGTCAGTGCACGTACCGGTCCGCCGTTCAGTGCACGTATTGGCCCACCGCCAGATCCCGGACCACAGCCATTATACCATAAAGTACCTCTCCTCTTCCCTCTTCCGCTGGCGCGCGAACTTGTCCAAAGTTATAATGAGCATGAAGACGAGAGTGCCGCGCGCTGGACGAAGCGGAGGAGAGCCTATGGCGAAGAAGATACTTGTGGTCGACGACGAAGCCCCCATCCTGGAGCTGGTCCGGTTTAACCTTGAGAAAGAGGGTTTCTCCGTAATCACGGCATCCGACGGTGAGGACGGCCTTCGGCGGGCGCACAGCGAAGCGCCCGACCTTGTCATCCTTGACCTGATGCTGCCTGGCATCGACGGGATCGAAGTGTGCCAGCAGCTTCGCCGCGAGACGAATGTCCCGGTCCTCATGCTCACAGCGAAGTCCGAGGAGTTCGACAGGGTGCTGGGGTTGTCGGTGGGGGCTGACGATTACGTCACCAAGCCGTTCAGTCCGCGAGAGCTTGTGGCAAGGGTGAAGGCACAGCTCCGCCGGCGCGACATGGATCTCGAGGAAACAAGAGCGCGCGACGCGTCCGGCCGCATCCACGCGGGCGACCTCGTGATCGACACCTCGCGGTTCGAGGTCGAGGTCCGGGGAGTGCGAACCGAGCTTACACCGAAGGAGTTCGAGCTCCTGCGAGTCCTCGTGGCCAACAGGGGAAAGGTGCTCACCAGGGACTTTCTCCTGGAGAAGGTCTGGGGGTACGAGTACGGGGGAGACACTCGCACAGTCGACGTGCACGTGAGGCGCCTGCGTCAGAAGATCGAGGAGGACGACTCGCGTCCCACATACATCCAGACGGTGCACGGGGTTGGCTATAGATTCAGGGAGGACATCTGAGTCTGAAAGTGCTACAGATTCATGACGGCCGACTTGGGGAAGCGTGCGAGGAGGTGCGAATCCCGCAATGGTCCTGGGGTACCGGAAAAGGCTAACCCTCACATATCTCATAGTAGTGCTCTCATCGCTCCTCCTCATCGGGGTCTATCTCACCAAGGCCATCCAGGGATACTTCATCGCCAGGCTCGACGATGAAATGAAGGCCAAAACCTTCCTGGTTTCCGAGCTTGTGCGCCAGGACCTTGAAGAGGAGCGCGGCATCGATGCCATGGACCCCATGGCCGACCGTATCGGCCGCGAGATCGGACTCCGGGTGACGGTTATGAACCCGAGCGGGGTGGTGCTCGGAGATTCCGAGGAGGATCCAAGCACCATGGAGAACCACGCCACCAGGCCGGAGGTGCTGGCGTCGCTCAAGACCGGCACGGGTATGGCCGAGCGCTACAGCACCACCCTCGGCGTGCGGCTAAGGTACGTGGCCATGCCCGTTATGTCAGGCGGCGGCGACAGGGTTGTGGGATTCGTGAGGCTCGCGATGCCGCTTTCCCAGGTGGACATGCTGGTCAGAATCATCAGGCAGTTCATCCTCCACGCAAGCGCCCTCGCCGCCCTGATGGCCGCGGTCCTCAGTGTGCTCCTGGCGAGAAGCATCGGCAGTCCCTTACGCGACATGGCTGAGGCAGCGCGCGAGATAGCCCGCGGCAACTTCAGGCGCAAGATCCGTGCGGCAAGCCCAGACGAACTGGGTCAACTCGGGGAAGCGTTCAATTACATGGCGGCCGAGCTTGAGCGCAACATCAGCGAGCTTGCCGAGCGCAAGAACCGAATGGAAACCATCCTTGCGGCGATGGCCGATGGCGTCATCGCAGTGGACCCGCAAGGCAAGATCCTCCTCGTGAACCGCGCCGCCTGCGAGATGCTGGGCATCTCCGAGGAGCGGGCACGCGGCAAATACGTGCTGGAGGCCGTGCGCAATCACGACCTCGCGGAGTCGCTGGAGTCCGCGAGGCGCGGCGAGGCCGACACCCGCGAGATAAGGCTGCGTAGTCCGCGGCAGGCGTACGTCGGAGTGCTCTCAGCACCGATATTCGAGAGTGAAAAGGACGCGGTGGCAGGCGCCGTGGCCGTGCTACACGACGTGACCGAGATCCGGCGGCTCGAGCAAATCCGCACCGACTTCGTGTCCAACGTATCGCATGAGCTTCGCACGCCGGTCACGTCCATAAAGGGATTCGTGGATACCCTTCTCGACGGGGCAATGGAAGACAGGGAAACGCTGAAGCGGTTCCTGGAAATCATCAGCCACGAGACCGACAGGTTGACCCAGATAATCTCCGATCTTCTCGAGCTTTCCAGGCTCGAATCGAAAGGCACACAGGTGCGAAAGAGCCCCGTGCCGCTGCGGGCCGTGGTCGACGCCGCCCTCGGGATAGTCCAGGACAGGGCGCGGCAGCGAAACATCGACATCGCGGTGGACATCGGGCCCGACTTCCCGCCGGTGCCGGCGGACGAAGCCCTCCTTGTCCAGGTGTTCGTGAACCTCCTGGACAACGCCGTGAAGTATACCCCTGAAGGCGGGCGCGTGAGGGTCAGCGCGCGCCGCGAGGACGGCACAACGCGCGTGGACGTCAGCGATACCGGCATAGGAATCGCGCCGGAGCACCTGCCCAGGATATTCGAGCGCTTCTACAGAATAGACAAGGCCAGGTCGCGACAGCTCGGAGGCACCGGGCTCGGGCTATCCATCGTGAAGCACATCGTCGAGCGCCACGGGGGCCAGGTGTCGGTTGCAAGCACGCCCGGGGAAGGGTCGACGTTTTCGTTCACGCTGCCTGACGCCTGAGCCTGAGGCGACCGGCCCGTCTCACCCTGAGTCTGACCCTGAGTCGACCGGCCCGACGCCCGCCACCGCTCGGCACGGCATGGTCTGCATCGCCCCCGGGTCCGGGGTAGAGACCGAACCTGCCCCCGCGCGGGGCACGGAATGGCCCCCGTTAACACGGATTTAACACCGCCGCAATAACTCTTAACGAAGGCACAATACAGGGGCAACACCGCTATGTCAGAATCGGACTTGTGATGGCAAGGAAGCTCGCAGAGCGAAGGGGAGGGCATCCTGTGATCGCAAGGCCCGTCATGGGGATCGCGTCGCACGCGACCGAGACGAGACCAGGCGCCGAGCGCGCGCGGGAGCGCGTCGCCGCGCCGCGGTCGAAGATAGAGACATCGGGGCTGAATTTGTTCTACGGCTCATTTCATGCACTAAAGGATATATCCATCTCCATCGAGGAGCGAAAGATAACGGCGCTTATCGGGCCGTCAGGCTGCGGCAAGTCAACGTTCCTCCGGACTTTGAACCGCATGAACGACATCATCCCCGGCGTGAGAATCGAGGGGCGTGTCGCCATCGACGGACAGGACATCTATGGGCCGGCCGTCGACCTCGTGGAACTTCGCAAGCGGGTGGGCATGGTGTTCCAGCGGCCCAACCCCTTCCCGATGTCCGTGTTCGACAACGTGGCCTACGGGCCGCGGATCCACGGGCTTGCGACCAAAGCCACGCTCCCGGACATTGTGGAGCGGAGCCTCAGGGCAGCAGCGCTCTGGGACGAGGTGAAGGACAGGCTCAAGGACTCCGCGCTGGGGCTATCAGGCGGCCAGCAGCAGAGGCTGTGTATCGCGAGGGTGCTCGCCGTGGAGCCAGAGGTGCTCCTCATGGACGAGCCGTGCTCAGCCCTTGACCCGATATCAACCGCAAAGATCGAGGACCTGATGATCGACCTCAAGCGTGACTACACGATAGTGATAGTCACCCATAACATGCAGCAGGCGGGGCGCGTATCGGATAAGACAGGGTTCTTTTTGTCCGGCGAGCTTATAGAATATGGTGAGACAAAGGACATTTTCGAGCGGCCGCGCGACAGGCGCACCGAGGATTATATAACAGGTAGGTTCGGCTGACGCGTTGCGAGTGTCCGGGGCGTTCGGGACGCGCCGCCACCTAGGCCTCTCCTGGTCACCTGCCGCCCTCTCCCGCGCCACTTCCCGCGCGTGCCGCAGCCGCGAGTGAGGGGTGGGCAGGTCGGGCTTAAGGTTAAGTTGGTAATCTGGCGGACCGCCCACGTGGCTTGCTATTCAAGCCGGAGGTCCAACACGGGGGAGGAAGTGTTAATAGTGACGAGACGGGCATACGAACAGGAGCTTCGTGCCCTGAACCAGGACATTCTGATGATGGGAAGCATGGTGGAGGAGGCCGTCCACCTCGCAATCGAGGCGCTTGCCCGCCAGGACGTGGACGTTGCGAAGAAGATCATAGAAAATGACAGGCGCGTAGACGATCTCGAGCTTTCCATCGAGGAGCGATGCCTGAAGCTCCTCGCGTTGCAGCAGCCCCTCGCCGGGGACCTGCGCATGATAGCCACGGCCATCTGGGTGATAACCGACCTCGAGCGAATCGGCGACCACGCTGTGAACATATCGGAGATCGCCGTGCGGATCGGAAAACAGCCGCTCATCAAGCCCCTCATCGACATCCCGAGAATGGCCGAGATCGCCGAGGGGATGATCAAGGGGTGCCTTGACGCGTTCGTGGCGCGCGACCCAGAGCTTGCTCGCAAGACTTGCAGGACGGACGATCAGGTAGACAAGATCTACGAAGAGCTCTTCGACGAATTGATGGGCTTCATCGTGAACAGCCCCGACACCCGAACCAGCACCCAGGCAGCGAATCTACTATTTGTGGCGAGGTTCCTGGAGCGCGTTGCGGATCACGCCACCAACATCGGTGAGCGGGTCATCTACATGGTCACGGGGTTGCGGGAAAGTTACTGACAGATTGACAGACGAGCTCTGTCAGGTGCGCTCGTACGCTTTCACAAACTCGTCTCGCGGGATGCCAGCCTGGCTACATATGCTGCGCAGAGTAGAAGCCTTTATTCTCGGGTGGTTCGGCATCGTAAGTGGCGTTCTGGTCCCGTCAGGATTCTCGCGTACCATTGCGACATGCTCCCGTTCCCGTACAAGCCGGAAGCCCAGTAGCTCGAGGGCCTTGATTACTCTCGCCCTCGGGGCGTCCACAGGGAACTTCGTCATATGCCGACTCCTGCCTCGGCGATGAACGCTTCAAGCAACGGAGGATCGGCCTCAAACACGTCCTGACCAAATGTCTCGATGTGGAAGCGAATCGCCGACTTGACATCCGCAAGCGCCTCATCGTATGTGTCGCCCTCTCCCACAATGACCCCCTTCAGACCAAGTGGGTAAGCTACGTACCCATCCGCGTGCTTCTCGACCACGACTTTAACATATCGCACGACGCTGTCCCTCCCTTTTTTATTCTACCACAGACGGCGTCATCGGAGCACTAATGGTCACAAAGGAAAGGGACCCGCGCATCATGCGAACGAGTCCCTTGCACTCCCTCTCGAGGGTCAGTTGCTACCGCCTGGCTCTCATTGCCTGGAAACAGTCGGCGCAGTAGACAGGCTTGTCGTTCCGGGGCTTGAACGGAACGGTGGTCTCGGCTCCGCAGTTGGAACAGATGGCCGGGAACATCTCCCGGGCCTCCTGGCGCTCGCCGAACCGGCTCCCGCGGTTGAGCTGCTTCCTGGCAGCCCTGCAAGCTGGGCAGCGACTGGGCTCGTTCTCGAACCCCTTCGATGCGAAGAACTCCTGCTCGCTTGCGGTAAAGGAGAACTCCCGACCGCAATCCCTGCACACGAGGGTCTTATCCTGGTACATGAAAAACCTCCTTACTGATGTAGCCCTCAAGGGCTTTGATTTGCCGTATCCTTTGGGCTACGTGTGGAGGCAAGAACTCCAAATCAGGAGCGGGTTTGCTGGTCCAGGCAACCCTCAGTTTCAGGCGCTTAGAGTATACCACTTGCTGGGGGCCGTTGCAATACGCGGACAAAAATAAAAAAGCCTTCCGGCAGCGACCTACTCTCCCGCACCGTCGCCAGTGCAGTACCATCGGCGCTGGAGGGCTTAACTTCTGTGTTCGGAATGGGAACAGGTGTTTCCCCTCCGCTATTGCCACCGGAAGAGCTTATAAACTTTTTCGGGTGCACCTTGAAAGCTGCACAGTTCGGGTGGGCC
>JAAYXB010000049.1 GCA_012516125.1 Bacillota bacterium
CACCCACACGTAAATGCTGGTCCCCTTGGGACCACCTGCGTGTGGGCACCTTGAAGTCTGGCTAGATGGGGACCAGGTGCCGCTCGAACTCGGCTCCCTGGCGACGATCTCCGCTTGGAGCCTGGTCACCAGAGGACCAGCCCCGGCCTTCCGCCGGCTGAGGCGCCAGGAGGGTGGGTCCTTGGTGACCACAGTTCGCGCGGCGTTGGTCCCCGGGGGATCACCCGCGCGAGGGATCCTGGGATCCCAGGGACCACCCGGCGACGACCTCTGCCGCGCGGCCGGCTAACCGGAGGTTGATCGTGCCCAACGTTGCTCATGCCCACCACGAAAGGCCGCGAAAGGCAGCCGCCCCGCCATCGCCCCAGAGGCAACTCTGGGCCCTGTACCTGAATAGCTCCGAGCCCTGCACCCGAACACGCACGTGCCCAAGCTCATGCCCAAGCTCGGGGTTAGGCCGTCTGCGAGCCGTAGATGGCCCGCTCGGCCGCCAAGCGGCGGCGTGATGGCACCATCTCTCAACTCCTGACTTGGCTATCCATAAGACCGTCGGGATATACGTCATCCGGGGACAGCACGCGGGAAGCAGTATAGTCAACACCGGCCTACGGGAAAATGCGAGAAAGAAGATCCCTCTATATGACTCTGCCGTGGTCCTCCAGAAGCCGTAGAGGGAACGTTGCGCCCGCGAGTTCGTCCTCGTCCTGGTCGCGCAGCCTCTCCTTCGCGGGCGGCAATCGGTGGCAACAACAGCAGGCAGGCAAACCGCTTCTCGTAGCAAGGTCTAGCGCAGTGTTTGCTGGTTCCAACTGGATGAGAAACCCCAACTTGGCCCGCCGCTTCTCAAGTGGGTTGAACGGCTCCATCCCTACTCACGAGACCCCCCTTTCGACCTGGCAGCATAACGAGCCGAGCCGCTGCCCGTGATCGCCAACACGAATCCCGCAAATCGTGAACATGCCATCGCCTTAGCCCACAGCGAGGATCACCTGACAAGTTCACCGGAACAGGCGGTCGACGTCGAGCGCAAATCCTTTCAAGATCCGGCTTTCCGCGGTGGCACCTGTCTGGTAGACCTGCACAGTGGCAAGCTCCCGGCCGTCGTGCACTGCCACCTCAACGCTCCGACCTCCCGGGTCCACCAGCCACAGCTCGCGCACACCGAACTGCCCATAGATCCTGCGCTTGGTTATCCGGTCCCAGTCGGCCGTGCCCCGCGAGAGGACCTCAACAACCAGGTCAGGAGCGCCATTCACGTTGGCCTCCTCGACGATTCCGAGACGTTCCTTCGACACGCAGAAAAGATCTGGTTGTACCACGTTGTGCTCGCTCAGTACCACGTCTGCAGGAGCAAAGAACACCTTGCCGAGGTCCTGGTCCTCAACCCATTCAAGCAGTGCCCTTGCGAGCCGCTTGCATATCTCCTGATGGACCATGCTGGGAGATGGTGTCATTTGCCTAAGGACCCCCTCCACGAGCTCGTACCGCAGGCCGGATGGCAGCCGTCTATAGTCGTCGAGAGTCAGGCGCACGCATTGCGCTATGTACTCGGGTGCCGTTTCCCTCATTCGCTTGGGACCCTTCACCGCCCTCGTTACCTCCTTCGCTCGCCTCCGTCATGCCCCCTGCACCCTGATTTTACCAGCAGGGCACAGGGCCGTCAAGCCTGCAACGTATGCTCCGCATGAGGCGCACACAGTCGCGACACCCATGCCACAGTGGCGTGCGCATGCAGCGAAGCTAAGTGGGGGTGCAGAAATGCTCCCGACTCTTGGGAGGGGTTGCCGGCGTTTGCACGAGGGGTGTCAAAATCCGACCACTTGCCCGACGGGCCGGATTTTGTCAAGGCGCCCCGCTTGGGGCGCCGTCCCCGAGTGCAACACCGACAACCCGCCAACTACTGGGAAAGGGACAGGGACTAACGCACCCCCACTTAGCCGCCTCCAGGCTGACGTAATCACTAGAGACCAACGATAGGTTTGGCACGCCGGAGTGGCTTGAAACCGTCCTGCAGCCTGTGGTAAGATGTGCTCACACCCCCACCCGGTGCTGTCGCGGTTGGCTGGCAGGACGCCTGCCCCATTCGCCAACCATCTGGCAGCCATCCGGTAGCCTTTTGGCGGCCGTTTCCATCCGCCGGCCATTTGGTCAAGCACTTCTATGGCCAAGTACCTCACCGTTGGTGCATTCGACTAGTTGGCCGGCCGCTCGGCGCGCATGGCACACTCGGCACAGAGAAAGGTGGGGCAGCAGTGGCAGCGACAGTGGTAGCGGCAGCGGCAGCGGCAGCGGAACAAGCGATCACCGTGAGGAATCTGACGAAAACCTTTGCCGTCAAGCAAAGGGAGGCCGGGCTGCGGGCGAGCGTCCGCTCCATCTTCAAGCCACAGGTATCGCACGTCCGCGCCGTGCGGGGGATCTCATTCGCCGTGAACCAGGGTGAAACGGTGGCCTTCATCGGCCCCAACGGGGCGGGCAAGTCCACCACAATCAAGATGCTTACGGGGATACTCTTCCCGACATCCGGGGAGGCGAGCGTCCTCGGGTTCACCCCATGGCGAGAGCGGGAGCGCCTGGCCTTTCACATCGGCTCCGTCTTCGGCCAGAAGTCTCAACTCTGGTATCACCTGCCCCCGCTGGACACCTTCGACCTGCTGGCGAGGATATACGAGCTCGACCCCAAGGAATACCTGGCCCGGCGGGACCACCTCATCGAGACATTCGAGATAGGAGAGTTTCAGCGCACCCCCGTCCGCAAGCTCTCGCTCGGCCAGAGGATGCGGTGCGAGATCGCTGCTTCCCTCCTGCACAGACCGCAGCTCATTTTTTTGGATGAGCCCACCATCGGGCTCGACGTCGTGGCACGCCAGAGCATCCGGGCCCTGATAAGGCAGGTCAACGAGGAGGAAGGGACGACGGTTTTCCTCACGTCCCACGATGTCGGAGACATCGAGGGTCTGTGTCGGCGCGTCATCGTCATCAATCACGGCGAGCTCATCCTCGATGAGAGCACGTCCTCGCTGAAGCGGAGCTACCTCAAGAGCAAGGTGGTTGACTTGAAGCTCGCCTCTCCCGTCGGCGACGAGGACCTCCCGCTGCCGGGGGTGCGCGTCCTGAAAGCGAGGGGGTACGGCCTGAAGCTAGAGGTGGACACGAGGGACCAGCGGATCGAGAGTGTGGTCAGCTTCATCCTTCAGCAATTCAACGTTGTGGACATCAACATATCGGACCCGCCGCTCGAGGACATCATCGCCGCGATATACCGGGAGGTCGCCCCAACTCCCGTCCCTGCCCCTGCCCCCAGCCTTGGGTCTGGCCCTGCCCTCGCGCCTGGCCTTGCCCCTGGCTTTGGCGCGGCGGCGACCTGGACTACAAGTGCAACCGTAACCGTAACCGGAGGTGGAGGTGGAAGTGGAAGTGGGGGTGGAAGTGGGGATGGAGGTGGACGTGGGGGTGGAAATGGGGGTGCAGGTGGAGGTAGAGGCGGAAGCCAGGGTGAAGATAAGGACGAGAGCAAGGACGATCGGGGAACGGAGGACAGGGCCGCGCTGCGCGTTCCTACAAGCAAAGATAGTGCGCCTGATGAAGCCCCTCCGCAAGAGGACGGGGATGGGGCGCCATGATCACACGGTCTGGATCCTTGGAAGCACAGGGCTTGCATAGGACAGCGCGTGGCCATGGGCGCGGCCATGGCCACGGACACGAGAGCGAGCACGGGCATGGGTGTGGGCGCTGGTCCGGGCACGAGCGCGGGCACGAGCGCGGGCACAAGCGCGGGCGCGGGCACGGCTCGATGGTGCTAGGCGCCCTCCGATCTGCCAACAAGTACCTGGCGGTGCTCGCGCTCTCGGTCGAGAACGCCACGGCGTACTTCCTGGACACACTTGTCCGCACGATCTTCATGGCGGTCGTCATCTTTGTGTTCGTCCACCTCTGGCGCACGACCTACTCGGTGACCGGCCGTCCGACCATCGCGGGGTTTTCCGTGGCGCAGATGATCTGGTATCTCGTCATAACAGAGAGCATCATCACCGGAAGGGTCCGTTACTGGCGCAAGATGGACGAGGAGGTCCGGTCGGGACAGATCGCATACTCCCTGAACAAGCCCGTGAACTATCTCATCTTCCACTATGCGACCTTCCTTGGGGAGTCCGTGGTCAAAGTCGGAGCCAACCTCCTCGTCGGCGGCGCAGTTGCCCTCCTCATGGTGGGACCGATCCGCGTGCCGCTGCACGCGGCGCCATTTGTGATCGCGTCCATGCTGCTGGGCCTCACCGTGGATTACATCACGGCGGCGGCCATCGGCCTTCTGGCGTTCTGGGTCGAGGACACCGCCCCGTTCGGGCTCATCTACAACTGCCTTGCGCTGATCCTGGGCGGGACCCTCCTGCCTCTCGACCTCTTTCCGGCCGCGCTGCGCAGGGTGGCCGCGGCGCTGCCGATGAACCAGGTGGTGTACGCGCCCGCCAGGATGTTTGCTGACTTCGCAAGCTCGCAGCCGTTTACCATCCTGATGCGTCAGGTCGCCTGGGTCGCCGTGATGGGCCTTGTGCTGTTCTGCGTATTCCGCCTTGGAAGGAGGCGGCTCGATGTCAACGGGGGATAAGGTAGACAAAGAGGACAACCGCAATCGCATCGGCGATCGCCCCGTTCGCCTGGAACGCGCCGCCAAGGACGCATCCGGTATCAGCGCCAAGCCTGCTCCTGAGTCCGAAGTCCGGCTCAAGCTCGAACCCGAACCCGAACCCGAGCCTGAGCTGGAGCTTAAGCTTGAGCCCGAGCCCGGGCCTGAGCTTGAGCCTGAGCCCGACGACGAGCCTAAGCTGAGGGTTGAACCTAAGCTTGGGGCTGAGGCTTGGGCGTGGGCTGCGGCTGGGCCTGGGCCTGGGCCTGGTCCTGGGCCTGAGGCTGGGGCTGGGGTTGGTCCTGGGGCTGGGGCTGGGGCTGGGCCTCGGCTCAATTCTGGGCCTACGTGGGAGCCTGGGTCCAGACCCCAGTTTAGGCTCCAGAGACGGATACGGGCTACCGGCCGTCCCACCGATCCCGGCCTACGTGTGACTGCGCGCGCGGTGTCCCGGAAGGTGGGCCTCTTCGCGGACGTGCAGCTCGTAGCCGCCTATGCTCGGCTCAACCTCCAGGCTGCCATGGAGTACAGGGCGAGCTTCATCTCGCAGGTCTTCGGGATGTTCCTGAACGACGGCATCTGGCTTTCGTTCTGGTGGCTGTACTTCACGAAGTTCCCGGTGCTCGGGTCATGGCAGCGCGAGGATGTCGTGGTGCTGTGGGCGGTGCTGGCCACGTCCTTCGGCGTGGCCACGGGCCTGTTCGGAAACGCGCTGGGCCTTTCGGGCATCATCCTCCGGGGTGACCTCGATTACTACCTGGTGCTCCCCAGGGACGTGCTCCTGCACGCCCTCGTGAGCCGCATGAGCACGTCAGCCTGGGGCGACATCGCCTTCGGCACCCTGGTTTTCCTCGCTTTCGGGGAAGCGACCCCTGGCCGCCTGGCTCTTTACGTGCTGTCGGTGGGCATCGTCGCCGTCTTCTTCGTGAGCTTCTTCGTGCTCGTGAACTCGCTCGCCTTCTTCATCGGCAGCTCTCAGGGGATCTCGGAGCAGCTCCAGATGACGCTGGTCCACTTTGCGTCTTACCCGACCACGGTCTTCCAGGGCATTACGAAGGTGATCCTCTTCACGCTGATCCCGGCCGGGTTCATCAGCTCGGTTCCGGTGCACGTCTTGCGCCGTTTCCACCCGGGCTTCTTCGCGGCGCTGGTCGTCGCGACCCTGGTCCTGGCGGTCACTGCGCGCGCCGTCTTCGGGTGGGGCCTCCGCCGCTACGAATCCGGGAACCTCATCACCGTGAGGATCTAAGCGCCAGTTAGGGCCACCGGGGCAGAGCAGTAGGAGGCCGCCGGGGCGAGGCCGCAAGTGACAGGAAACTCACCAGCTATAGGTAACCAAGTCCGAAGCTATGGTAACAGCTTTTCGCGTGCTGTACTCACCCGGGCGCCCCCCGCTGTCAGGTGCGGGCGTATCTTTCAATCCGGAGCTTGGGTAGCTATAGAACGCAATATGACGTGCCACTGTCGGGGCAGAGGTGGTGGAACTTACATACCAAGATGGTTGCATGCACCCGACTTCCCGAGCCCGTGACCCTGCACTCACCCTTGACAGCCTTGACAGCCGGAATAAGGCGTGGAATAATGGCGCCGAAACCGTAATACCGTAATGCCGGTGAGGCCTGTCAAGGCCACAGTTGCCCACAGTTTTCCAGGGAGGCGAGCAAGGCAGCCAGACTGTCGTGATACCGGCCTATAGCACCGTCTGGCTTGCGCAGCGACATGAGCGAGTATACAGAAAGGCTGGAAGTCCGCTTGCGTCCGGGCACATATCGGTTGCTGAGGGAACAGGCCTGTCTCCGGGGCGTGTCAATGGGCCAGCTTGTCCGGGAAGCGCTGGAAAGGCAGTATGGAACGGAAGGCCGTGCGGTCGACCCGGAGAAGCAGCGCGCCATGGAAAAGCTCTTTGAGCTTGAGGCCCCGGTTGCCGACTGGCTCGAAATGAAGCGCGAGATCGAGAAAGGGCGTGTCGGAAAGTGACAGCGCCACTTTTCATCGATACAAACGTGCCCATGTATGCAGCAGGGCGTCCTCACCCCTGCCGCGAGGCCGCCCGCGACACCATCCGGGGGATCGTTAGTGGGCACATCGATGCCGTCACCGACTCCGAGGTACTCCAAGAAATCCTGTATCGCTACTTCGCCATCGGCGAAAGAGCCACGGGACTTGCGGTATTCGATTCCTTTGCTGCGATAATGAAAGACAGGGTGTTGCCGGTAACAGAGGCAGACGCCATCCTTGCGCGGCAGTTCGCGGACTCATTTAGTACCCTCAGTCCACGAGATCTCATTCACCTCGCCGTCATGAAAAACCACGGCATAACTCGAATAGTCACCGCAGACGCCGCCTTTGACACGGTGGATTGGGTCCGGCGGTCAGACTTGCAGGCGGTCGCGAAGTGCCGGGAAGTAGAGTAGTCGGGCGGCCTGCCAGCGTCGCGGCGTCGCCGACGCTCGAACATTGCGGACGCAACCGGGAGCATAGGCGAATTGCGGGCGAACCTGGGCTGTTGCCTGGCTTGATCCAACACCTACCCTGGCTTGATGCAACACCCACCTTAGCTCCACACCTGGCGCCCCGCCGGCGGCGGTACAACCGTCACCCGCCACCACCTACCTCGGGGCAACGGGGTGCAGCCACAGCAGGCCGAAGCCGCGCGGCCAGGCGAGGCTATCACACGAAGTCTGGGGGAGTTGGAGTATGGCGGGTGAAGTCCTTTCCAAAGCTTATCAGGAACTGCTCGAAGACCTGAAGCAGCGCATACGCACCGCGAGGGTACGCGCCGCGCTGATGGTCAACCGCGAACTCGTTCTGCTCTATTGGCAGATCGGGCAAGCGATCCTGCAGCGTCAGGCGAAGGAAGGCTGGGGTGCAAAAGTCATCGACGGACTCGCCGAGGACCTGCGCCAGGAGTTCCCCGATATGAGGGGGTTTTCCCCGCGCAATCTAAAATACATGCGGGCATTTGCCGAGGCTTACTCGGACGAGCAATTCGTGCAGCAGGTTGCTGCACAAATCCCGTGGTTCCACAACTGCGTCATTCTGGAAAAGGTGAAAGACCCGGCGCTGCGCGAGTGGTACGCCCGCGCCTGTGTCGAGCATGGCTGGAGCCGCGCTGTACTCGAGGCGCAGATCGAAACCCACCTGCACGAGCGTACGGGCAGGGCGATCACCAACTTCAGCCGCACCCTGCCCGCGCCCCAATCCGAATTGGCGCAGCAGATTCTTAAAGACCCCTACAACTTCGACTTCCTAACCACACACGACGCTGCCGTCGAGCGCGACCTGCACAAAGGACTGCTGGAGCACCTGAAAGACTTCATGCTCGAATTGGGTGTGGGCTTCGCCTTCGTCGGCAGCAACTATCATCTGGAGGTCGGCGGCGAAGACTTCTATCTCGACCTCTTGTTCTACCACCTGAAGCTCCGCTGCTTTGTGGTGGTCGAGCTGAAGTCGAGCTGAAGACGACCGAATTCAGGCCCGAATACGCAGGCAAGCTGAACTTCTACCTCTCCGCGGCAGACGACCTGCTGCGTCATCCACAGGACAACCCTACCATCGGCATCCTGCTGTGCAAGGGCAAGAGCCACGTCATTGTGGAGTACGCCCTGCGCGATGTGCACAAACCGATGGGCGTGGCGGAATATCAGCTTGCCAAAGCCCTGCCCGAACACCTCAAGGGCAGCCTGCCCACGGTGGAGCAATTGGAAGCGGAGCTCAAGGCGATGGAGGAAGGAGAAAGAAAACCGGTAGACGAGGTGGGGTATGGCGGGTAAGTTCCGAAGCCGACTCTCAAGCGCGTTCAAGAAGGATGGTTGGCAGGACTAGCGCCTGCGCGGCGAAAAGCCCTGGAGGTATGCAGCGCACCATGGGCAACGCCAACTTGGCCTGGGCGCAAGGTATCGTTCCGGACAATGGCTCGATAGCGACCGACAGCATGATTCATCTCGGCACGGTCATGATCACATAAGGGGAAATTGGCACGTGAGACCAGATGAAGCGCAAACACCGAGATGCCTTTGACACGAGGGCCTACCTGCGGTGGTCCGACCTGCGGGCGATTTTGATGTAGTCGCGCAGCTCGTTGACGGCGCCGACGCTCCAAACTTGCGGACGCAACCGGGAACATCGCGGAATTGGGAGCGGACCTAACACTACTTTGCCACATGGGCAGCCAAACCCCATTTTGCGTAGCCTTGCACCCGGCCGCCCCACGTTCGAAGGGTCCGGGATAGCAGCTTGGGCCGCGGGACTGCCAGGAGTTGCATATGTAATGAAGTATAGATAGCCAACTCAGGAGTTGAGGGATGGTGCCATCACGCCGCCGCTTGCCGGGCGAGCCGGGCACGGCACGTACGGCTCGCGGACGGCCTGACTCCGGGCCTGGGCGCGAGCTTGGGCACGTACGTGTTCGGGTGCAGCGCTTGGAGCCGTCTCAGCACAGGGCTCAGAGTTGCGTATGGGGCGATGGCGGGGCGGCTGCCTTTCGCGGCCTTTCGTGGTGGGCATAAGCAACGTTGGGCACGATCAACCTCCGGTTAGCCGGCCGCGCGGCACAGGTCGTCGCCGGGTGGTCCCTGGGATCCCAGGATCCCTCGCGCGGGTGGTCCCTCGAGGACCAATCCCGCGCGAAATGTGGTCACTAAGGACCCACCCTCCTGGCACCTCAGCCGGCGGAAGGCCGGCGCTGGTCCTCTGGTGACCAGGCTCCAAGCGGAGATCGTCGCCAGGGAGCCGAGTTCGAGCGGCACCTGGTCCCCATCTAGCCAGACTTCAAGGTGCCCACACGCAGGTGGTCCCAAGGGGACCAGCATTTACGTGTGGGTG
>JAAYXB010000001.1 GCA_012516125.1 Bacillota bacterium
ATCGTATGCCGACACCCCACGGCCAGTGTTGTACGCTAAATCCCTCATACGCGGCGATATGTGTAAAACCTACATCGACCTTACCAACATGCGGTCCGTGAAGGAGGCGGTCAAGGATGGAACTTCGTTCTAAGTTAGCGTGCAAGAGGGGGACGGTGGTATGACCAAGCCGAGAACCGTGGTTCTGACAGATGGAGAGCACTACCCTGCGGTCACCCACGATGCCATCTTAGAGCTCGGGGTGGACCGTGAGATCGTGGCGGCGGTATTCATCGGGGGGACCGAGAAGATCGGCTCAGATGCGGACCTGGCGAAGCTGGGAGTGCCGGTAATCAAGAAGCCCGACTACCTTCAGGCAATATGCGAAGCTATAGACGCATACCGACCTGAGGAGATCGTGGACTTGAGTGACGAGCCTGTCGTAGGTTACCGGGAGCGCTTCGCAATAGCCAGCACCGTTCTTGCGCGCGGGGTGGTTTACGAGGGCGCGGACTTCAGGTTTGCTCCGCCCAGGCAGGCGGCACGCGTCTCCCGCCCGTCCATTTCTGTGGTGGGCACAGGCAAACGGATAGGCAAGACGGCCGTGGGAGGATTCGTGGCCAGAACCCTGGCGAGGGAGTTCCGACCGGTGGTTGTCACGATGGGTCGGGGGGGTCCTGCGGAGCCCGAGCTGATCCCGGGCGCAGAGATCGAGATAACGCCGGACTACCTGCTCTCCGTAGCAAGACAAGGGCGCCATGCCTCCTCCGACCATTTCGAGGATGCACTCACCTCCCGGGTCACAACCATAGGCTGCCGGCGATGTGGAGGAGGGATGTCAGGGCAAACATTCACCTCGAACGTGGAGAAGGGTGCAAGACTCTCCGAAACAGTGGACGCCGACATAGTGGTCTTTGAGGGAAGCGGGTCCACCATCCCGTCCGTGCACACAGACGGCAGAATACTTGTCGTCGGCGCGAATCAACCACAAGAGTACCTGGCATCCTACCTTGGCCCATACAGGGTCCTCACATCAGACCTAATAATCCTTACGATGTGCGAAAGCCCCATCGCTGACCAGACCAAAGTGACCGAGATGGTGGAGACAATCGCTAAGCTTAAGCGGGAGGCGAGAGTAATCAGAACCGTCTTCCGGCCTCGCCCCCTGGGTGAAATTTCAGGCAAGAGAATTGTGCTCACCCTCACGACTCCGCCGTCTATGGCTAGGACAGTGGCGGAACACCTTGAAGCGAATTACGGCTGCAAGGTGGCGGGGATAAGCTGTCATCTCTCAAACAGGCCTCTTCTCAGAGGAGATCTCGCCTCGTTCGAAAACCTGGCACCGGAGGTGGTGGTCACAGAGCTCAAGGCAGCCGCGGTGGACGTTGTCACAGCCTGGGGAATCGAAAGGGGTTACAAAGTTGTCTACATGGACAACGAGCCAGTACCGGTGGATCCCTCCGAGCATTTGGACGAAGAAGTGCTCTCTCTGGCACGGCGCGTGTCGAGTAATCGGAAGCCTTAGATCTTGTGAGAGGTAACCGATTCAAAGCTAAGGAGGCGTTTCGGCAATGCGTAAAACTGCGACCTGTCTTCTGGCTGTGGTGGTTCTGCTCTCGATCGCGGCAGGAGCGTCGGCTCAGTCGAAGCTGTTGCTTTACACCTCCGTCCCGCTTGAGCTCGCAACCAAGTTCGCCGACGAATTCATGCGCGTCAACCGGGACATCAAGGTTGAGGTGTTCCGGGCAGGAAGCACGGATGTGGTGAACAAGATCTGGGCGGAAAGCGAAGCGGGCGGCGTCAAGGCCGATGTGGTCTGGCTTGCAGATGCGGCTAGTTACTATTCGTTCAAAGAAAAGGGACTCCTATATCCGTATAAGTCTCCTGAGGCCGCCAAGATACCCGCTGACATCAAAGACCCGGATGGCTATTTCACTGCTGCCCGATTGATCAACATGGTGATCGGAGTCAATACCACGCTCGTGAAACCGGGCTCGGCCCCGCGGACCTGGGATCAGCTCTTCGCCATGGGCCCGAAGGCCGCCATGGCGAACCCGCTCTATTCCGGTTCGAACTTCATGGTGACCGCAGCTTTTGTGAAGAAGTACGGGGGCTGGGACTGGCTCGAGCAAGCGCGGAAGAACGGAGTGCAAGTGCTGCGGGGGAACTCGGATGTCTCACGTGGCCTTGGAGCCGGGGAGTTCGCCGCGTGCATGGTCCTGGACTACATGGTGTACGAACTTAAGAAAGCGGGGGCGCCGGTCGACATAGTGTGGCCGGAAGACGGGACAGTCTCCATCCCAAGCCCGGTCGCCATAATGTCTGGCACCAAGAATCTCGCCGCTGCCAAAGCCTTCATCGACTTCGCACTATCCAAAGCAGGACAGGAGTTCATGGTGCGCGATGGCGTCATGCCTGTGAGGCCCGACGTATCGCCTCCGCCCGGCATGCCTACACCCGACCAGATCAAGATCATGCCGATCCCGTACCAGTGGGCAGCGGACCACACGTCGGAGATCAGAGAGACCTTTGAGAAACTGATGCTCAAGTAGTATCCGGACGGGGGACACGCGCGGTTA
This sequence comes from Bacillota bacterium, assembly GCA_012516125.1. Classification (GTDB taxonomy): domain Bacteria; phylum Bacillota; class SHA-98; order UBA4971; family UBA4971; genus UBA6256. The sequence continues at coordinate 2,559 of JAAYXB010000001.1, forward strand.
CACGCCCGCGTGTGCCCCCCGTCAGCACGTCCGGCCGCGGGCGCGCCCGCAAACACGCGAGCAGCAGAGAGGAGGATGTGATTGAACGGCGCATCCCTTGGACGCTCCTTTGACGTGAGGTACGTAATCACGGCCGCAATCGGCCTTTTCTTCGCGGTTGTGATCGTCTTCCCGTTGTCCCTCGTGATTGCGAAGAGTTTCAGCTCCGATTCGGGCCTCAGTCTGGCGAACTACGGGCGAGTTTTCAGCGATGCTGCAAATCTGAAGGCGCTGTGGAACTCCGTTTGGGTGTCCGTGCTCAGCACGGCCATATGTGTTGCAGCGGGGTCACTCCTGGCGATGCTGGTCATCAGGACCGACATCCCGGCAAAGTCGTTCCTCCGGTTGCTCCTACTGCTGCCCTACGGGATACCACCGTTCATAGGTGCAATCGCCTGGTCTCAACTGTTCGGGCCCGCGGGCTACGTGTCGAAGCTCTATATGAGCATCACAGGCGCGGCCTCGGCACCCTGGAACATATACAGCCCAGGAGGAGTGGTGCTCGTCCTTTCGATATACCAGTTTCCCGTGGTGTTCATAACGGTCAGCGGCGCCCTGAGACGGATAGACACGTCGCTCGAGGAGGCGGCACGGATGTCGGGAGCGAGCCCGTTCAAGACCCTTCTCGACGTTACGCTGCCTCTCATCACTCCCGCCATCGTCGCAGGAGGGCTCCTTGCGTTCGTCGGTTGCATATCCAATTTCGGCATCCCGGCGCTTCTCGGGTTTCGGGCAAGGTTCTTCGTCCTTACCACGAAGATATACTCCGCACTATCCATACCGGACATGCCTATCGCGGCTGCCATGTCTGTGATACTGGCTTTCGTCTCAGGTCTCGCACTCGTGCTCCAGCGAAGACTTGAGCGAGAGCAGCACAGGTATGCTGTGATCTCGGGTAAGAGTGTCAGACCGCAGACGATGAGCCTGGGCGCGGCGAGAATACCTTTGCTTGTCATGGTGATTGCCATGGCTCTTTTCGCAGGTGTTGTGCCGATAGCCTCGATGGTCCTAACCTCATTCATCAAGTATTGGGGTGCTCCACTGGCGCTCAAGAGCATGACTCTGGATCACTACAAGTACGTCTTACGAATTCCCACAGGAGCGCGCGCCTTCAGGAACAGTCTCTTCCTTGCTGTCGGCGCGGCGACCATCACCATGACAGCAGGGGCTCTCGTGTCATACATGTGCATCAGAGTCAAGCTCGCTGTCGCGCGCGTGCTGGACTTCCTTGGGACTATACCATATGCCGTCCCGCACACCATGATCGCGATAGCAATGATACTCGCCTGGTCACGTCCACCTGTTGTGCTCTACGGCACAATCTGGGTACTACTCGCTGCCTACCTGGTCACCTACATGCCCTTCTCCATACGGACGACCAACGCCACTCTCCAGCAAGTGCATGTATCGCTGGAGGAGGCTGCAAGGGTATCCGGTGCAAGATGGAGCGATACCATGCGTGACATAGTCCTGCCGCTTATCAAGCCCGGACTTGCGGCTGGATGGGTCCTGGTGTTCATGCCCGCTTTTCGGGAGCTCACCATGTCTGTGCTCCTCTGGTCGCAGGGAGCAGAAACGCTCGGCGTCGTGATCTACAACATGCAAGACGCCGATTATACCCAGATAGCGGCTGCGCTTTCAACGGTGGTCCTTCTAATCATCTTCGTTGGTAACGCCCTGGTCCGCAGACTCTCGCGGGGTGAAATCGGATTCTAAGCGGGGGTGGCGTTAGATTGGCAGATTGGCTCGAAAGGATACGAATAGTGAAACTGACGAAAAAGTTCGGCTCTTTTACCGCCGTAGACAGCGTAAGCTTCACAGTGCGGAAGAACGAGTTCTTCTCTCTCCTCGGCCCGTCTGGCTGTGGCAAGACTACGACGCTCCGGTGCATCGCAGGGCTTGAGCAACCGACTTCGGGTGAGGTCTATATCGGTGGGCGCCTCGTCTCGTCGCCTGAAAAGGGCGTCATGGTGGCCCCCGAGCGCCGCGGGATAGGGATGGTTTTCCAGAACTATGCGGTGTGGCCGCACATGACTGTAGAGCAGAACATAGCTTATCCGCTCAAGATAGCACGGGTGTCGAAAGTGAAGATCCGGTCAACGTTATCGAGCATCGTCGATCTCCTGAAGCTCTCTGGCCTGGAAAAGAGATACCCCGCAGAGCTGTCTGGGGGCCAACAGCAAAGAGTGGCACTCGGGCGGGCGCTCGCCATGGATCCGGAGGTCATGCTGCTGGACGAGCCACTTTCAAACCTTGATGCCAAGCTGCGTGAGCAAATGAGGTTTGAGCTCAAGGATCTTCAGCGGAAGACCGGCATAGCCATCCTCTACGTCACGCACGACCAGGTGGAAGCTATGGCTATGTCCGACAGAGTAGCAGTGATGAACGGCGGCGTGGTCATCCAGGAGGGAACGCCGTATGAGATATACAAGTCCCCTGCCACCAAGTTCGTCGCTGACTTCATAGGCACGATGAATTTCCTGCCGTGCGAGGTCGTGGAGTGGCGAGACGGCTGCGCGATCTTGCGCCTTCGCAACGGTTCGGTAGTAAGGATCAACAGTCCCGAGGTAGAGCGCGGCAGCTACACCCTTGCGGTGAGGCCGGAGGACCTGCTCTTAAATCGGGAGGAGGGTGTGGATTGTCAGGTCGACGTAGCGATCTTCCTTGGAAACGCCGTCGATTACAGAGTCAAACTTGGCGACGACATCCTCCGTGTCCAGACCAGCGTCGACAATAGATTCGAACAGGGAGAGAAGGCAAAACTCGCAGTGCAAAGGGGCATTCTCTTCTCGTGACTTCTCCGGTGAAGGGGGCAACGCACCGTGCGGACTACGGAACAGCTGGCAAGAGCTCTGAGAAAACGTTACGAAGCGGGTGCTGTAGACTATTGGATGAGCCCGCTGGTGCGAGGGCAAGGAGGCGCTCCCGCCGGACGGATACGCGACGGAGACTGCGTAGTGTTCTGCTGTAGACGGGGAGACCGAGAGGCCCAGCTCACGGACGCTTTCACAGATCCGTTTTTCGACAAGTTCGAGGTGGAACGGATGCCGAACCTTGCCTTCATACCGTTCGTTCAATACCACGAGCGCTTCTCGCATCTCCCCACTGTTTTCCCCCTCGTGCGGCCCGAAATGACCCTCGGGGAGGTCATAAGCCGGGCTGGCCTCTCACAGCTCCGGGTGGCAGAGTCTGAGAAGTCCGCTCACGTAAGCTTCTTCTTCAATGGGCGAAGGGCTGAGCCATTCCCTGGCGAAGAGCGGGTGGTAGTGCCGAGCCCCAGTTCTTCACGGCTCGCCGATACCCCGGGAACAAGCACCTGGGAAGTGGCGCAGGCAGTCGGTGATGGGATGCGAGACGGCAGCTTCGGCTTCATCCTCGCAAACCTTGCTGCAGGCGACATGATTGGACATCTCGATGATTGGGACGCTAACGTCAAGTGCGCGGAAGCGGTGGACAGAGCACTCGGCGCCATATGTGACGTTGCAGCAGAAACGGGGTACACGGTGGTCGTGACCGCAGACCATGGCCTCTTGGAACAGTTTCGAAATGAAGATGGCAGCCCCAGCCTGGGACATACTGCTGCTCGTGTGCCTTTCGCCATTGTGCCACCTCGCGGTGGGGAGTTTCGGGCGACCCCGGTTACGCGCGACGGGTCTCTTGCAGATGTTGCTCCGACCGTCCTCGGGCTGCTTGGACTGAAAGTCCCAGGTGAGATGGCGGGAAGGCCGCTTTTCGTGAGCGGGGGACCTTCCGGCAAGTGCGTGCTGGTAGTGTTGGACGGATGGGGCATCGGGAAGGAAGATCCGTCCGCGAACCCGATCGCCGCCGCAAGGACGCCCACCATGGACAAGATAAGGGAACAATGCCCCTATACCACACTCTTGGCGGCTGGACTGGCCGTCGGGCTTCCGGAGGGACGACCTGGAAACTCTGAGACAGGACACCTCACCATCGGAGCCGGCCGGACGATTCTTCAGGACGAACTTAGGATAGGAAGAGCCGTCGCCCGTGGGGAGCTTTCGGAGAATCCTGCGCTCATGTGGGGATTCAAGAAGGCGTCCGCACATGGGGGCAAAGTGCATATCATCATGATGTTATCCGAAAAGAGCTCGCATGGGAACATCAAGGAAGGAGTTGCAGTCCTGGAGGCTGCGCGTGCACACGGGATTACGCCGGTTCAGCTTCACCTGGTCCTGGATGGCAGGAGCAGCCCGCCCCAGGGAGCGGCGGACTTGCTGCAGGTGCTCGAAAGGGAAGCCTCTGACAGAGCAGACTGGGATGTGGCGACCGCCATCGGCAGGGGGCTGGTCCTCGACAGGAGCGGAAGCTACGCAGAGAAGACCCGCGTGGCTTACATGGCTCTCACGCACGGTTGGGGCGAAATCTTCTGACAGCGCAGGGGGATGAGCCTCGTGCCGACAAGCAGGGAAATGGGTTTGAAGGCGTTCCTCGGAAACGGATGAGGTTCTGGCACCGCCTCGCAACGCCCGCACGGGTCAGAAGACGGCGCCCATCGGCCCGGGATGTCCCGCCGCAGCCCCGTGAAGAGGCTGGCGCAGAGGAAATCAGCAGCCACCTTACTGCACCTCAACTTCGTGCATGACCGCAAGATCCCGCACGGAGTCAGCGCATTTGGCGCCTCCTCACGAACTGCAAGTGCTCTTGTGACGCCGCATCTTAACGGCTACGCGACAAGACTCGAGAACACATGACCCCAGCATGCTTTCTGCGAGGCGCGGCAAAGAGCGGTGAACGAGCTGGTAAGGATGTTGTTCGGCCGGAAACGGACAATTCGCGTCCGTTTGACCTCGTTGTCGGGGTCTAGCGCTGTAAGCGCCGCCACCCACGCGGCGCTACGAATGCGTACCGTCGTCCGCTGCACACGGCCCATTCCTATCATCCTCAAGCGCTCCAGGCATCTACCCTACCTCGAACACCGTCAACACGCCCAGGATCCAAGGGTCAAAGAAGTAATTGTGCGACTTTTGCCCTGTTACCTGCTGCCAGTACAAACTCGCACTTAGCCGCCCAATCCCACATGCTGGCGCCCTACATCAAAAGCTCAGTTAAACCCTTGAAGGCTCGACGGCAACGCAAGTCATCCGCTATACTGTTGATGACCAAGCTGATAGCTGAACGAGCACCATGCTGGCTCGTCATGCGCTCGTCAACCGCGACTCACTTTCTCCTGCACGGTTCGAGTTCGAGCTTGGTCGTCTGTGGACGGTATGATGTCTGAGAGTCTCTTTCTGGGCCAAATGGTGTAGAAGCTGTGGTAGCGAGTGTCCTATGAAGCAGCTGCCCGGTGAGGGAGATTCCTGAGGTGGTACGTGTGGCAATCGGCTGTCCTCCCTTGCAGGTAGCAAGCTGGCAGGCCCCGTGGCGCAGGCACAGGCACAGGCACAGGCAGGACCCCGGTGCGGGAGCACAAGTAGGCGAGCTCGACTTCATGACAACTACGACATGTGGCAGGGTTATTCTGGCAGGCTCTCCGAGCAGATCGCATCCCGGAGAGTTCGCCTGCGCTCAGATGCACTGAAGACCGAACCCGCGCCAGGGCTCACTTGACCCGTGAGAGCCCCTGGGAGGCAAGACTATGAGACTGCGAAACAGAACGCTGAGCATAATTGGCCTCACTCTCGCTGGCCTGATCGTGATCCTCTATGGGACTTCGCGGGTTATCCTGCTGGACGGTTTCGCGAGGTTGGAGGACCACGACGTCCGCCGCAATGTCGGGCGGGCTCTGAGCGCCCTGGGCGATCGCCTCGCTTCTCTGGACGCCGTGGTGGAAGACTGGGCCACTTGGGACGATACCTATGACTTCATGGAAGACAAAAACACCAAGTACATCGAGTCCAACCTTGGCGATCTCACCTTTTCGAACCTCGGGCTCAACGTCGTGCTGTACATCGACACCTTCGGTCAAATCGTCTTTGGCAAGGGGTTCGACCTGAATGAGGGCGAGCCCATTCCCATTCCAAGAGGGCTGCAACAGTACATTGTCCCGAACGGCCGCACTCAATTCCGCAGCAATGCAACAGGCACCGCAACAGGGATTGCAGTCCTCCCGGAAGGCCCGATGCTCCTTGCCGCAAGGCCCATCCTGACCACTGAAGGGAAGGGCCCGGTTCGCGGAACGCTGATCATGGGACGGTACTTTGATTCTGCTGTGGTTCAGCAGCTGGCAGAAACCACTCATCTGGCGATCACCGTGCAACAGTTGAACGGACCCGAGGTCCCGCCCGACTTACGGGCAGCGCTCACATCCTTATCTGAGCGGGAGCCCATTTACGTCCGGCCGCTCGGAACGGAATTCATCGCAGGATATGCGCTCCTCAAGGACATCTCAGGAGAGCCCGGCCTTGTGTTGAAGGTGCAGGTACCCAGGAGCATCCACAAGCAAGGTCAGACCAGCGTTCTCTATTTCCTCTCATGGCTTGTGGCGGCCGGCCTGGTGTTCAGCGCAGTGATCCTTGTGTTCCTGGAAAAAACGGTGCTGTCTCGGCTTGCCCTTTTGAGCGCGAGCGTAAGCGCCATCGGTGCTAGCGGCGACCTCTCCACGAGGGTGCCGGTGGCAGAGCGCGATGAACTCTCAGACTTGGCCAGGGAGATTAACCGAATGCTGGAGGCGCTTGAACGGTACCAGGGCGAGCTACGGGCAAGCGAAGAACGTTACCGCCATCTCAGCATCACCGACTCCCTCACCGGGCTCCACAACCGCACCTATTTCGAGCAGGAAATGCACCGTCTCGAGGCCGAGAAGTGTGTGCCGGTTGGCATAGTTCTCTGTGACGTAGACGGGCTTAAGCTCGTAAACGATACCCTTGGACATGATGCAGGTGACGAGTTACTCCTCGCTGCCGCCCGTGTGTTGAAGGAGACATACCCCGGGGGAGGTGCCGTCGCCCGGATCGGAGGCGATGAATTCGCTATGTTGCTCCCAGGCAGCGACGAAACCGCCACGGGGCGAGTGTGCTCGAGGCTTCGGGATGGGGTTGACACATACAACGCGGCAAACCCGGAGCGGCCCCTGAGCGCTTCGATTGGATTCGCTGCCAGAAGCGACACTTCCAAAAGCATGAGTGACCTCTTCAAAGAAGCGGACGACAACATGTACCGGGAGAAGCTGCACCGTAGCCGGAGTACTCGCAGCGTTATCGTCCAAACCCTCATGAAGGCTAAAGAGGCAAGGGACTTCATTACCGAAGGCCATCTGGACCGGCTGGAAAGCCTGGTCGCGCGCGTGGCCGCAGCCATCGGCCTGCCCGAACGTAGCATAAGCGACCTGCGTCTTCTCGCGAGGTTCCATGACATAGGCAAAGTCGGCATACCCGACCGCATTCTGATGAAGCCAGGTGCGCTAACGCCTGAGGAAATCGAAGAGATGAGGCTCCACTGTGAGATCGGCCTCCGCATTGCGCAGTCCGTGCCTGACCTAGCCTCGATTTCGGACTGGATCTTGAAGCACCACGAATGGTGGAATGGTCAGGGATATCCGCTCGGGCTGAAAGGTGAAGAGATCCCGCTCGAATGCCGCATTCTTGCGATTGTGGACGCCTACGATGCAATGACCAGCGACCGGCCTTACCGAAAGGCGCTAACCCACGAGCAGGCCCTGCGCGAACTCAAGCGCTGTGCAGGAACCCAGTTCGACCCTGACCTGGTGCAGAAGGTGGTGCCGATACTGGAAATCAGCGGACCACACGCTAGCCCTGATGAGAGGCTGGCCCCAAGTACCTCTTGAGCCTGTCTACCAGCCGGTTTTCCTGTCAGCCCATCCGGCCGCTAGCAGCGCGGTCGTTCCAGCCCGCCAGGGCACAGGACTCGATGCTCGCGCCAGCTCTGTCCGCAGGCCCATCGATGGAAACGCTGGATGTCTCCTTTTGTGCGTTCTGCCAGGTGGATCGTGTTACCTCAGGAAGCCCAGGCTGAGGGGTGATCCTCAACTCCCTTTCGGCCAACTTCCTCTGTAACATGGTTGGGGAACTCGGTCCGGTCGGTCACTATAGGCCTCCTCCGATCGCTCGTCAATAAAGAAATCAGGGGAAAGGGCCGGAATGGTGCGTATTCGTTGCCCTGCGGGTCAGGCCGAAAGCGCAAGAGAGCTACACGCCCAGAGAAATGAGGATGATTCCAGGCAAGCTTGGCAGCAGCACCCTGAAGAGTTGTCCGGGTGCTTTATAGAGGTTATTTACAAACCGCATTTGTAGGTATAAGATGTGGCCAGGCGGTGTTGACGAGCCGGGGGAGGTGCCTCGCTTGATTGTCGATGATGACGTGCCGGTCTACACCATAGGTGTCATCGCCGGTCTTCTTCGTGTTCACCCGGAGACTCTCAGGATCTGGGAACGGCAGAAGCTCGTGAAACCGGCTCGCAGGAAGGGGCAACGCCTGTACTCCGCCAATGATGTCAGGCGGCTTAAATTCATTAGGTATCTCACTGATCACAAGGGCCTGAACCTGGCCGGTGTCAAGCAGGTTGTGGAGATGTATCCGTGCTGGTGGCTGGACAACTGCCGCGGCGGAACATCGACAGAGCCTGCGATGCGCACCAAGGCTTGCTGGAGGGAGGAGGGCACTTATTGCCACGTGGTGCTCGACAAGGCCGACCTGTGCGGCGGGTGCCCAATATACAAGAACCGGGCACGATGCGAGTCTTGCACGAGGCTGCAGAAGGATTCGTGAAGCGTGAGCCTTTTCTGAGCCTTTTCGTAGATGGAAGGGCGCTTTATGGAAGGGACGGGATGACGACCTATGAGTAAAATCGGAACCAGCGACCGAACACGAGAAGATCGCAAGCTAGAAGCGGGGTCCGCAGGGACCTGCACATCCGAGAATTGCGGTTCGTGCCAGGCGGCAGCGGACGGCACATGCCCGCTCGAACACGAGCGAGCGCAGATCGATAACGCCCATTCTGATAAGGCGAAGTCCGCCATCGAGAAGCTACCTCAGGGCCAGTTTAACAACATCCGACATGTTGTAGCGGTGATGAGCGGAAAAGGTGGCGTTGGAAAGTCCTCCGTCACGGCCCTTCTTGCCACCGCTTTCGCGAGGCAGGGCTATAGCGTCGGGATACTCGATGCTGACATAACCGGGCCGAGCATCCCAAAGATGTTTGGTATCAAGACGCATGCCGATAGCTTCGAGTTTGGGCTGCTGCCGGTGCAAAGCGAGACTTTGAGAATACCTGTGATGTCAATCAACCTACTCCTTCCGCACGAGGATGACCCCGTTATATGGCGTGGACCGATAATCGCGAACGTCGTGAAGCAGTTCTGGACAGACGTCATCTGGGGAGATCTCGACTTTCTCTTCGTGGATCTCCCGCCGGGCACCGGGGATGCGCCGCTCACCGTCATGCAGTCGTTGCCGCTTGACGGGATAGTAATAGTCTCATCACCTCAGGACCTCGCCGTCATGGTGGTGAAGAAGGCCATCAAGATGGCAAAGATCTTGAAGACCCATGTTCTGGGTCTCGTGGAGAATATGAGCTATATTGTATGCCCGCACTGTGGCAGCAGGCATGAGGTTTTCGGTGCAAGCAAGGGTCACGCTGTGGCGGAGGCCACCGACATACCTCTTCTCGCCACGCTGCCTCTTGACCCGAAGCTTTCCGAGCTATGCGACAAGGGACGGGTTGAAGACTATGAGTCAGAGGCGTTTGGCAGCGTTGTAGATTTCGTCGTGAGAATCGTAGACCACAAGGAAGGTGGGGCGGCATCGCGATCGGCGTTGTCACCCCGGTAATTGCGTTCTGGCGCGGGATCTTGCCTCCTCCGCTCAGTCCGATGATACCCTTCATCGCCATCGGCAACGCGGTACTGGTCATCGTGTGCGGTTTACTCGAACGACGGGGCAGGCTCGCAGCTATAGCTGGTGTGGTGGCCGCATCAGTACTTAAATTCCTGGTGCTCTCGAGCGCCCTGCGGTTCGTGGTCCAGTCACGCCATCGGAGGCGAGCCTCGAGAGATCGGGGTTTCCCTCAGCACGAACGTGCTCAAGAACGCATGGGCGGTCGGGATACCGGGCACCACCGACACGGGAATCGAGGTCGCCGCGCTTCTGGGCGTCGTCCTGAACCGACCAGAGGCCGGGCTGGAATTGTTCTCGCTCGTGTCAGAGGGCGCGGTCAGAGAAGCCCGCCGCCTTCGCGAGCGCTGTGCGGTCACGGTGACCACTCGCGACTCGGTGCCCCGAGTGTACATCCATGCCCGGGTCGTGACGGACCAGGGGGTCGCAATCGCCGAGACGCGTGAAAGGCACGCCTCGGTCAGGCTCCTGGAAGTAGACGGATGTCAACTGGACCCCGGTTGCCTGCCCGAGGAGTGCGGCGCTATCTCGCCGACATCCATCGGGACCCTGGCAGAGATCCTCTCTGTGATTCTGGACATACCCTCCCATGACCTCGACTTCCTGGTGGAGCGTGCCGCGTTGAACCTGGAGATTGCCAGGGCGGGCTTCGCGACGGATGAAGGCATCGGCATGCGCGCCCTGCGGGAGGGCCTTGTGGCGGAGACGGTGTTTGGCCCCGGCACGGCGAGCAAGCTGGCGCTCCACGCGGCTGCCGCCTGCGATGCACGAATGGCGGGGGTGCAACTGCCGGTTGCATCTTGCGGCGGCAGCGGGAACCTCGGCATTACGGCGAGCGTGCCGGTGATGCTTGGCGCAGAGGAACTGGGCGTGCCGCGCGAAAAAATGGCGCGCGCTCTTGCGGCAAGCGGCAGGGCGGTCCCTGCCGGAAACGGTCTCGTGGGGCCGGACCTCGAGAGGTTTATAGAGCCATTCGCAAAGCATTTCTCCAGGAGTTGTGGGAGGCCGAGCACGCCAATAGACGTGTACTTGCGCATGATGTATCTCAAGAGGCGCTATGGCCTCGGATACGAAAGGCTGTGCAAGGAAGTAGCTGACAGCATGACCTAGCGCCGATTCTGCCATATCCGTCTTGAGGACGATGTGCCCGACTTCACCACGTTGGCCAAGCTTACGAAGAAGTTCGGTGACAAGGCTCTAGAGGAACTGAACGATCTTCTCATCCACAAGGCCGTCGATGAGAGACTCATCCGTTCCCGGAAGGTGAGAGTCGATTCGACGGTGGTGCAAGCAGATATCCACCACCCTACTGATGCTAGACTTCCATCCGACGGGGTTAGGGTGCTGACCCGCATCGTCAAACAGACAAGAAGCGGTGCCGATGGCCCAGAAGGTTCAAAGCACTCTTGGCAGGTCGTTAGATGAGTTTGCCGCTGATAGAGGCTTTCACTCCAATGAGGATGAGGCTGGGCTCGAGGCGCTTGGCATAAAACATGTGGCCATTCCCAAGCCAGGAAAGTGTTCAGCCAAGAGACAGGAGATTGAGGGCGCCTCCTGGTTCAAACGTCTCAGACGCTGGCGGTCTGGAGGAGAAGCCACTATCAGCCTGCTCAAGAGAAAGTATGGTCTCAACCGGTGCCTGTTCAAGGGCTCCAACGGCACAGCAGCTTGGGTGGGGATCTCGGTATTCACCCATAACGTGGATAAGCTCGTAGCCCTGATGACATGAAGTACCAAGGGGCTGTCCAACCAGACGAAAGCCGATGCGGTTGTCAAGGTACAATTGAGGGCGCATATCTCCGCCCACGTCAACGAAGCGTTTTTCAATGGCAACTAAGTAACCTGAGACACTCCGAGATCTCGTCGCTCGTAGCAGGAACCAGATCATGCTCAAAGAGCACCTCGTTGCCGGACACCTCTTCTACGACAGTGACGTCGCCTGGGGCGGCCTCTACTACGTTGCATCCATGGCGGGCCAACCACCGTTGGTACTCATCGAACTTGCCGGGCACTCGCAGGAGGACCTCATCGCGCGTGGGCACCCACGTAGCAAGACCAGTGTGGTCGAGGCTCCACGCATTGCAGCCCCACTCATTGCCTCCGCACTCATGAAGCCAAACTCGCATGTTGCCCTCCTCCCTATCCCAGCTACCGCGATGCAGCTGAGATTCTGCCCCTGATAGCGGCATAGTTGCCTTCACATCCTTCGCTCTAGCGCAAGCACGACCGTGCCTAGTCCAAGAGGCCAACGTCAGGTCGGGCGGCCGGACGACGCGTTTCGTAGAGATATTCCGCGTTTCAGTGTAATAGCCTGCAATCTCAGAAGGAAATCTGTTCCCGGCTGGCCCGGGTCCCTCCAGGTCCCTTTTCCCACAAACGAGGCGCGCCGCAAGCGCGTAAGCGCGCCCCGGAGGGCGGCACAGGCAACCCTAGCAGCGTCAAGAAAGGACACGATAACTTATGGCGCCATACCTAGATTCTGCCAAGGTAGAATACAGCCAGTTGTGTGCGGTCGCGTAGCCCGAGCTTCTCGAGTATCACGCTGATGTAGTTGCGCACGGTGCCTTCGCTAAGATACAGCGTCTCAGCGATCTCCCGGTTGCTCAAGCCTCTTGCTACCAGTTCGATGATGTCTTTCTCTCTATCGTTGATGCCTCGGGCGGAGAGGCGGGCTGCAATAGCCTTTTGGTCTCCTTCGTCGCTCCCTATGGCTTGCAGGAGTTTGGGCAGCTTCGTGACGATTGCGTCGCCGAACACGCTCTGGCCGGTGTGGACGGCCTTTAGCGCAGGGATTATGCTCTCGAAGTCCTGTTTCAGAATGTACCCTTTCGCCCCAAGGCGCAGTGCTTGGACGATGTACTCGTCGTCCAGGAACGTCGTGAGGAAGAGTACTCGCGCGTCCGGGAACTGGCTCAGCACCTGCCTGCACGCCTCGAGGCCGGTCATGCCCTCCATGCGGATGTCCATCAGGAGCACATCGGGCTTGAGCTTGGCATACAGCGCCACAGCCTCGTGCCCGCTATAGCCGGTTCCGACGACTTCTACATCGCCATGGGCCTGTAGTATGATCTTCAAAGACTCGCATACTAGTCTGTCATCATCCACGACTAGCACCCTCACGGTGCCGCCTCCCTTCGCGGCGCGGTCCTCCTCTTTGGAACTGACACGAAGAGCCTAAACCCTCCCTGATGCTCGACTAAGAACTGCCCGCCTAGGGCGATGACTCGATCCTCCATGCTGCGCAAGCCGAGGCCATCGCCGGCGGCCGCGGCTCTCTCGCCCGAGGTGGCTCCGAAGCCTAAATCGGCTCCCATCTCTGAAGCAGCACCGAAGCCCAAAGCGGTTCCGGCCCCTGGCGTGGCACCGCTGGCACCGGCCCCTGAGGCTGCACCACCACGCGGCCCTAGGCCAGGCCTTGATGCGAGACCCGTGCCGTTGTCCTGCAGCACCAGTTGATAGAGGGCTGGATGCTCCACAAGCGCTAGGGTGACTCTGGTTGCATCTGAGTGGCGCATTACGTTGTTCAGCCCCTCCTTGATGACTGCGATGAAACAGTATGCTGCTTCTCTGTATGGCTCGCTCTCAAGCCGGTAGTTGAGGTGGATCTCGCAAAACGAGAAGCTACGCACAAGCTCCTCTACCTGTGTTCTCAGGTCAAAGGACTCGTCGTATAGGTCGTGAACGCTGGACCTGATGCTATCCATGGCATGCGACAGAGTATCGCGGATCACTGACAGGCTCGTTCGCATTTCATCATCCTTCTGGGTGACCATCAGGGCACCCACCTGCAGGATGGACCGGGACAGGAGATGCCCGACGTGGTCGTGGATCTCTCGGGCGATTCGGCCGCGCTCCTTGAGTGTCGCCAACCGAATCTCGTCGTCCTGCCTCTGGAGCAGCTCCTTGTTCTTCTGTGTCAGAAGCATGGTCAGCTCCTGCGTGCTGTCGCGCAACTCTCTCAATTCCACCTGTCTCAGTTGGGCGGCGTTTGAGCGGACCCTGAGCGCCCAGGAGACTGCGATCAAGGCCGCAACGGTCGTGGCCGGAGCGACGGGCAGTCGCGTGAAGCACGCTCCCAGCGCGCCAGCCGCAGCCAGCGCACTCCAGAGGGAGAGGCCCTCGAAGGCATCGTAGTACACCAACGGCAAGCACAGGCAGAGGCTGGGACACGCCGCGCTTGCTGCCAGGTACGATCCGACACTAACGAGGCGAAATGGCCGCGATGCGAGGTAGCCATTCAGTGCGCTGACAGTCACAGCCGCCAAGACTGCCACGACAGTCATTGTGTCGATGGGTCTGGCGATCAGCTGCGTTATACATAGTACCAGCACAAGCAGCCTGTCCACGACATTCGACATCGCTAAGACTCCTTCCAATCTAAGAATAGTCTATCACATTGATTGCATTACATTTGTCATCTCAGGAACTGATTTCTTACACTTACGTCGCAAGGTCCGCGACGGTAGGATGATAGCGACAACGAAACAGGAGGCGACGATATGCTCATCAGGGTGAACAACCTCGTCAAGAGGTATGGCAACTTGCTAGCCCTCGACCACTTCAACCTTGAGGTGAGAGAGGGCGAGATCCTGGGCCTGCTGGGCCCTAACGGGTCCGGAAAGACCACCACCATCAACTGCATCCTAGCACTGCTCAAATATGACAAGGGAACCATCGAGGTGTTCGGTCGGCCGATGACCCCCGATGCATACGAAAGTAAGCGCAACATAGGCGTAGTTATGCAGAACGTCGCAGTCTTTCAGGAGCTTTCCGTTGAGGAGAACGTCGACTACTTCTGCGGCATGTATGTTAAGGATGCCAAGGCTCGACGGGTGCTTGTGCGGGAGGCCATCGAGTTTGTGGGTCTCACCGAGTTTCGCAAGTTCCGCCCCAAGAAGCTCTCCGGCGGACTGCTTCGTCGGCTGAATATCGCGTGCGGCATCGCTCACAAGCCTAAGCTCATTATCCTCGACGAGCCCACGGTGGCTGTCGACCCCCAGAGCCGGAACAGCATTCTCGAGGGCATCCGAGACCTCAACCGGAACGGCGCGACGGTAGTATACACGTCGCATTACATGGAGGAGGTCGAGCAGCTGTGCAGCCGCATCGTGATCATGGACAAGGGAAAGACCCTGGTTTCTGGCACGAAAGAGGAGCTCAAGGCCATGATCAACCGCGGCGAGACCATTACAGTCGAGTTGTATGCACTTCAGCCGGACGACTTGACGCACATTCGGCAGTTGCCCCACGTAGCCCAGGCAGAATACGAGGACAATCGCCTCACGATCCGCTATGACAACGGACAGCACAATCTGCTTACGCTGCTGGACTATCTCAAGTCGCGGGGCCTGTCATTCGAGAGAGTCTACTCCGAGCGGCCTACATTGAACGACGTGTTTCTGGAGATCACCGGCAGGCAGCTGAGAGACTGAAGGGGCATTTATGAGCATGGCGATGCATGTGTTCAGATACAGGTTGAAGTGCTTGTTGAGGGATACGGACACGCTCTTTTGGACTATGGCGTTCCCGATTCTCTTGGCCACCATGTTCTACGTCGGCTTCGGGAACCTCATGGGGGGCGACGCCTCCTTCGAACCTGTGAAGGTGGCCGTTGTAGACTCACCTGCTTATCAGCGAAATGTCTATCTGAAGCAGATGCTAGCAGTGCTCTCGACCCCAGGTGCCGACCAGCTACTCGATATCACAGTGACTGATGAGACCGAAGCACAGAGGCTGTTGGACGAGGGGGGCGTCACCGGGATCATCACTGTGGGCGATGTCGACGATACAGCCGATCCGATGGCTAGTTCGATTCGTCTCACCGTGACGCAGTCTGGACTTGGCCAGAGCATACTCAAGGCGATCCTTGATGATTATCTGCACGCGTCTGCGATGGTTTCCAGCGTTCTCTCGCAGAATCCGGCTGCCATTGCGGAGCTCACTGACAGGCTCGGAAATCGCGAGAGCTACACGCAGCAGATCTCCTACAGCGATGCAATGCCCGACACTGCTGTCGGCTACTTCTATGCGCTGGTCGCCATGGCGTGCCTGTATACGGGCTTTTGGGGTATGCGCAACACCATAGACCTGCAGGCCGACCTGTCCGACCAAGGGGCTCGGCGCAGTGTCGCGCCGACCCATAAGCTGACTGTGGTGCTATGTGACTGGGCGGCAGCTTTTCTGATCGGCTTTGGCGAGGTACTGATTCTTCTTGCGTATCTAGCATTCGCTCTGAAGATCGATTTCGGCGACCAGATCGGCTATGTTCTGTTGACCTGCTTGGCAGGGTGCGTCGCGGGCGTCTCGTTCGGAACTCTATTAGGCACTCTATTTCGAAAGTCAGAAGGCGCCAAGGTCGCGACCTTGGTTGGAGCCACGAACGCTCTGAGCTTCCTGGCAGGGCTGATGTTCGTCAACATGAAGCACATCGTCGCACGCAACGTGCCAGTTCTGTCATACATCAACCCGGTCGCTCTCACCTCCGATGCGTTGTACAGTCTCTACGTGTTTGATAACCATCATAGGTTCTTCCTGAATATCGGCCTGTTGTGCGTTATCTCTGCGGTGATGTGCTTTGCAAGCTACCTGCAGCTCAGGAGGGAAAAGTATGCAAGTCTTTAGGGCGTATTTCAGAGTGATGCGGGCGTCCGCGGGAATGATATCCATCTACCTCGTAGTCTTCGTTGGGATGGCGGTGCTGGTGACACAGACGTCTTCCCAGTCGGCGGTTACAGAGTTCAACGAGACGAGGACTCGGGTTGCCGTCATCAACCGCGACGGCGATGCCCCGCTCGCGCAGGGTCTGGCAGACTACATCGGCGATACATTTACCGTGGTTCCGTACGAGGACGATCCAGAGAAGCTGCAGGACGCTCTCTTCTACCGAGACGTAGAGTACGTGGCGATCATACCTCAGGGGTTCTCAGCAACGTTCATGGCGGCGGGCTCGGGTAGGCCTGGAGACACAGGCCACGCTGGCGACCTGGGTCAGGCCGACGGTCATAGCCAAGCAAGCGGCTCGAGGCAAGTCCAGGTCGGGGGCTCGGTCGATAGCTCAGGCCTGATCGAGAACTCAGACCAGACAGCCGTCATACAAAAGGTCATCGTGCCGGCGTCCACGAGCAGTCACTACGTTGACATTCGTATAGACGAGTTCCTCAACACGGCGAGCATCCATAGGGATCTCGGCATGGCGGGCGAGGCAGGGGAAGCGGCAGAAGACCGCCAGGCTCGGCTGGTAGCTGCGGTCAGGGCTGACCTTGCAGCCGAGGTACCGGTCAGTCTCAGGCTGGCAGGTGGGCGTTCAGGAACATCGAAGGAATCCGACAGCAAATACGTCTCCTATTTTGCGTACCAGTCATATGCACTGGTCGCAATGGTGATGATGGGCATCAGCTCGATAATGATAGCGTTCAATAGGCGAGACCTTCGCCTTCGCAACCTGTGCACACCCGTGCCGCAGCGGGGCTTTGATCTGGCGATTGCTGCCGGGCACGCGGTATTCGCCCTTGGGTGCTGGGCCATTATGGTGCTGTTTGGCCTCATCTTGAACGGCACAGGCCCGTTTTCCTCGGGACGTGGATGGCTGTACCTAGCTAACTCTCTCGTGCTTACCGCAGTGGCGGCTGCCATCGGGTTTGCGGTAGGTCACTTCGTGAAGACGAGCAGCGGTCAGTCGGGCGCTGTTAACGTCATCTCTCTGGGCATGAGCTTCCTGTGCGGCGTGTTTGTGCCTCAGTCGATTATGAGCCAGTCGGTGCTCGCCGCCGCCAAGTTCTTCCCGGTCTACTGGTACATCCGAGCAAACGACAGCATAGCGGCGCTCGCGAGCTCTGCATCGGGCAGCCCCTACCCAATCTACGGGTTTATGTTGGTCCAACTCGGGTTCGCCGTCGCCATATTGTCAGTGACGCTCCTGTTCAGCAAGGAGCGTCGTCTTGCTGAGCTGTAGGACCGCTGGCCACAGAACTGGCCACGGAGTCTCTGGGAGAGACCATCCTGCAGCGGCGACTGCCACACAGGCCGCGTGCCACTGCCGGTGCCGGTGTCGAGAGCTACACCGACATCGGCGACCGGCACCGGCGGCTTTGCCGCGCGTTGGGGTCTAGCAACAGTAAGGCAGCAAGGCATTTGGCCCTCGCTGACCGTCGGCGGCAGATGGGTGTTCGGGCAGGAGGCTGTCTGGAGTTGATCCCGTCTCGTGGACACTCCAGGGTCACACGACGGAGACGGCCAATACCCGACATAGCGTGGCTACCGCGTGATCGGCCTTCTCACGCTCTGCAAACCAAAACGCCTCTATCGGGTCCATCGGGTCCGACCGGTCTCCTTGGCAAAGTTGAGCGTCTTGTTTCTCTTGGGCATCACCAGATAGCCGTGATAGCCATCGACTTCGAGAGCGACGTCAACCGTGAGCGGCTGCGCGGCTTCCAAAACGCACAGAAGGTCTATGACCTGAGGCAGATACCTGAACTCCTCGTTCCTCTGGCGCCTCTCCTCTGAGAAAACGGGTATTTCGATCAGACGTTTATGAGTGTCGCGGCGAGCCCAGTCGCTGCCCAGAAACTCCCTGAACCGCCTACTGCCCTCTTCTGCTTCGGCTATCAGACCGCCGTGCTTGCCGTTCGCGCTCTTGTGCAGCTTGGGCTCACGCCGGGGAAGCAGGTCTCTGTTGTAGGGTTCGACGCCCCGAACTCCATATGCGTCCCCAGGATAACATCGGTCATCCAGCCTGCAGGGGAAATGGGCGCCCTCGCCGCTGAACTGCTGTTGGAGAGGATCGCCGACCAGAGGGCGAAGCCTCGGTCCGCAAGGCTTTCGGCTCAGCTGGTCCATGGTGACACGTCAGGCCCGCCGATACAGCCGCGAACTGGCTCGCAGAGACTCCACAGAAGTCAGAAGTCAAACGGTCTTGCGGACCAGCCCGTGCTACTTTACGTAGTTGACTACGTCCCTCCTGCGAGGTAGCACCGCCGGGGCGGGACCGTCCTTGTACCCGAGCGCGACCGCGCAAACATGATCGTATCCGTCCGGGACGCCGAGCGACCGCGCGAGCTCAACGCCCTCTTGAGATGCGAAGAGGAGGGACGTCATGGCCATAATGCACGAGCCCACGCCCAGGGATTCCGCGGCGAGCGCGATGTTCTGCGCCGCGGCGGCGCAGTCGAACTGCCCGAATCGGTCCTTGGCGTCAGCACTGATCAGGATGAGAGTGGGCGCGCCATAGAACGGGCTGAAGCCCGGGTCGCTCGCCCTGCGCACCATGAACTCGTTCCCCGACTTGAGCATGTTTTCCTTCATGAGCTGCGCCATCCGGTCGAGCACGTGCTTATCCTGGATCACCGTGAAGTGCCACGGCTGCGCGTTCATCGCGCTCGGCGCAAACAGCGCAGACTCGACTATCGCCTCGAGTTCGTGTTCGGCGATTTGCTCAGGTCTGAACTTCCGAATGCTCCGCCTGCTCCTAATCACCCTCAGAGTCTCGTTCACGTGGCACACCCTCCTTTGCCCGCAGATCTACGCACAGACGAACGTTCGGGTCGTACCGCGGTTACTCGGGAAGTCGCGACGCGGCTCCTGCAATTCCCTTCGTTCGAACAACCGCCGGGCGATCGGCACCATTTGCGCTCAATTACGCGTCACTTGCCAGGAAGCCGCCCCAGCATAGCGACCACACCACTATGTTGGCCCCAAAGCCATCGATCCCACAGACACGTCCCCTCTCCCCCCACCAGAGGCCACCCGACCCACTTCACCTCTTAGGCTTCGGTCGTCCACCAGGACAGGACGCACCTTCCGGCCTCGGCGCCGGACTGCGACAGATACGCAGTATAGTTCGCGCCATGCGGGCATCCCCCGAAGATCATACCCCCGAGGCTTCGTCTGTCCACAAGACCGGATCAGACCCGGAGCCGCTGGCGCTGGGCGCGATTTCCTTGGATCCTGGAATTCGATCGAATGCCAATGCCACAGGGGGCATGGGATGCCACCGGACGTCCGGAGGTGGCATTTCCGCCAGATCTTCACGGCGGGCTCTGCGTCCTTCCCCGACGCCGTATCGGTCTTGTCGTTAAGTCTCGAAGAACTATGAGGTCTGAACAGACTACCTCCACGCCAACCCCACAAACGCTGAGTTCCTCGCGAGCCTCGTAGCGCGGGTAGTAATCCCCATTTTCTCCCTCAGTCTTCGCTCCAACGAGTTCGCCGCATGCTCTCCTGATCGCGAGGACTTGGTCTCAAGGCCGTAGAATGTCATTGCCCCGGTGCGCGCGTTGACCTTCACGATGCCCCCATCAAACTCCATCAACCTTTCGCCATCCCGAGTCAACCGGACAGAGGCAGTCAACACGAGGAAGCGAGAAACGCTACGTTCGTATCGACTGCTCTTCTGCATCTCGCGGTTCAGCCTGTTTCGCAGTCTGACCAGACCCTCGAGCTCTGCCTGGAGGCTGCGCAAGCCAGGTTCCGAAGGCTTGCTCTTCCGTCGAACGATATGTTTGATAAACGCAGTATCCAGGGTTGCACTGGAAGCCCATATTCTGGTCTGGTCGACAGAATCGTTTCCCGGAAACAGGCCAAGCCTCGAAAGTGGCCACGCCGACAACTCAAGCCTTACATCTTGGTACAACAACGGGACCGCTTGGGCTAGGAGTGTGGCGTATATGCCATCGACGTCTTGCCTGCACAACAAACCGTATACGTCATCACTGGATTTCTCCCTGTAATCGAGTCTCTGCATAACCCACGCGATAAAGCGCCCAATCAATGCGATGGTCCCATTGCCGCGGGAGTACAGATCGACAGTGAATTCGTCTGGTTCGATTCGTGCCTCGTGAAACCACAGCTGGTACGACAGTATACTGGCGCAGCCATCGTCTCTCATGACCCTCCGTCTCAATTCGGACTCAAGTCTAGCAAGTGGTCCGTCTATCGATACGAAATGGCTCCTTGTGGTTATGGACACAGCTCGGTTCAAGCAGTCTTCCTGCTCAAGGCGCAAAAGATCAAAGACCGTACCTATGTCGCTTTCCACCAACCAGCTGCGCAGGAGTTCGCCAGGCTGCTTTGCCTCGGCCAGCCTCTGATGCACAAGAGACGCAGTTATGGCCACGATCTTCCTACACTCGGGTCGGTGATAAAGATGCCAGTAGACCACGTGTTCGTACGACGATAGTACCTCGATGATCCGCTCTAGGTCACCAATAGCAAGTCCGTCGCTGTCACTCGCCAATCGCGTGATAACGACCCGAACCGGCGCGTCACAATAACTAGTGTCCAGGTTGAGATATGACAGCCTGCGGACTAGTTCATATAGGCGATGGATCTTCTCCCATCGAGGCAAGTTGCCGGCAGCGTCGGGAAGAAGCAGCCACCTGTAGAAGTCTTCGAGCACGTACTTGAGATGTTCAGGCGACTCATCTAGGACGGCCCACTGAGCTGCCTTTAGCAGACCCAGTACGCGGTTGACCCTTGCGTAATCCGCCGACCAGAGGTAGTCCGTAACGAATTCACCAAGTCTATCAAGCACGCTGTAAGAGGGTCCCGTCATGTCCAAAAGGCGTCGAAGCTCCCCTAGGGGTCTCTCTCGGTTTACATCCCACAGGTACCTTGCGACTCCCTTCTCGACAGCGAATGTGCCAGGAAGATGGCCTATATTCGACAGAAGAGCGGCACACTGGACAGCTGCAATGGCAGAAGAGAACTCTGCGCGTCCGATCTTGAACTGGGAGTTACCGCCGGGAACCTCGATGCGCGAAGCAACGTACAGCATTGACACTGTGAAGTCCCATCGACTGTGGCTGATCCCCGGCAGAGCGCTCTCTAGCACGCCCACATGCCTGAGTTGCTTCAGGCGGCTCACTTCGCCTTTGGCTTGTAGTAGAGCAAAAAGGTCATCAGCCGGGGGGTACAGGGGGAACCGAACTAGCCCGATATTGGGAACAGTGTGCTTGAGCGTCAGCATCCCCTCACCGTCCTTCGGCAGACTCACTCCACACTACTCGAAATCCCGCACAGAGTCGTCCGGCTTATAGCCGCAGACCACTTGGTCGGGTGCCGTGCCGATTCTTCTTGCACGTCGCCGTTACGCGAACCAGCTCTGATCGCTCCGAATCACGCGGGCAGATTCCTTACCCAGCAGGATTCTGGCAAGCCGGTAGAAGTGCCTCGCCATTGCTTCACGGTCGTCGAGGTCGGTGGCGGGTATCTCAAGTACTTCATAGCCCCGGGCGCGCAGCTCATCGCGGATCGCCCGGTCCCTCGCCGCTGTCTCAGGGTTGCCGTGAATGTGCTCACTCAGGCCATCGAGATAGACGCACACCCCCAACTCGTACTCATCTTCCCCGGGGAAGAAGCAGTCCGGGACTGTGGAGCCAAGCGGCCGCCCAAGCTTGATCTCGTATTGCCACTTGGGCTCGGGGAAACCTGCGCGCTCCAACAGACGGCGGAGGCGGGTCTCAGCCTCGTTGACGGGCATCGTTCTCCCCTTTGGCGTCTCAGCCGGAAGACGCGCCGGGATCTCGTGGAGGAAGGTTAGCGAACTCCCCAAAGTCCTCAACCGCTCATAGGCGACGTGGCGGTTGAGATGTCCGTGGTAGAACGCGTTTCGGAACGTTTGGAGGCAGTCTATGCACGACCGCCCACAGCCCGACGGGCATTTCTCCACCACCTCTGTGGCCGCCTGCGCCACCTCGGGCCAGCGCTCGCACGCCTGCTCGAGGAGGCCTGAGCCACCGGGCATCGGGTCATACAGTATCGCGTCGACGTCGTCCTGACCAGGGCGCCCCACTACGAGCACCTCGAGGTCATCCCTTTCCATCTCCAGCACCCGGCTCATCCCCACGCGGAGAGCCTCCAGCACTGAGTAAGCCTCCTCCCGCGTGGCAACAGCAGGCAGGCACATGGCGTCAGCCACCACATCAGCGAAGAACCCCACGTTTTCCACTTCTTCGCCGTAACGCTCCCTGTGTGCTCGCAGGAATTCCTCGAGCTCACGAGCGGACGCCAGGGGAGACCGGCTCTGGCCTGTGACCAGGCTCACGGGATAACCCAGTCTCCCTGATGAGTGTACCAGCGGTGCGGCACCCACGTTCACGAGTCTCAGGTGAACCCCGCGCCGTAAGGTCAGGTCACGCCCGCCCCATGAGAAACGCTTTCCCGGCCCATGCCTACCGGTTTCGTGACCGTAGATAACGACCGGAAGCTGGAAACGATACTCCTCCTCATCGCTGATATGGGACCTGTGGACGAGCTCAACGTCACACACAGGGACGGCTTTGAGAGCAGCGCTGCCAAGGGCCGCAACAGCACCAGGCGCCGCTGTGCCAACCTCCGTCACCGACTCGCGCGCTGTGTCTACCTGGAAGAGGATTGGCTGCACAGGCTCAAGATGTAGGTACCGTGCCACAAACCTGTGGCCGTTCGCGTATATGAGGTTGCCGGGCACATATTCGCGAAGTGCGACCGCGGGCGGGCGCGGAAGGTCGAAGTCCCTTCCCCCCTCTGCATATCTGGGCACAATCGCCGTGCCTATGATGGAACCCGTCTCGAGCCCGTACCCTGGCAGGAATCCTTCCGAAGCAAGCACGGCGTAGGTGTTCGTGTCGTCGTATCCCTCGGCCTCGTGGCGCCGGCGTGGCACAATCCCCTTGTACCTCTTCACTAGCCGGTCGCAGCGTTGGTAGAGAGCGTCCTCTTCGGGATCGAGCGTGCCCTTGAGTCGGCGCATGCTGTCCAGATGAGCCATCTGGCTGCGCGCCCAGTCCAGGCGCTTCTTTAGGGTGCGGATGACCTCCTCAAGGCAGTCAGCCATGGCAAGGACCCTGCTACGTAGCGCTAGCTCCTCAACCACAGCAGCGTCCTCCTCAGGCCAGCTCCGCCCGAATGCAGCCCTTACGTATTCGAGGAGGACCGCTTCGTGCTTCCTTATCACGTCCCGAAGAGGGCCAACATCAAATGGCTCGCTCCGGACGTGCCCGACCTCATCGAAGAGATAATCCCGCACTCGCGCCGGGAAAGCCACTTGTAACGCACGTGCGACTTCCGCTCGGTCGTCCTCGCTAAGAGGGCTACTGCTCCGGGCGAGCTGGTGGAGCTTAGTGAGGACGGCTGCGTGGACGTGTTTTGCCACCATGAGCTCGTTGCGCATGTTGAAGCGTGGCGGCTCAACCCGGCCCTCGAGCAGCTTGAGCGGGTCTGCGAAGTACGCCCGATCATGATCAACCGCACGCGCGTACGTGATGTTGACTGCAAGCCGATGCCTCCGGCCCGCACGGCCTGCACGCTGCCAGTAATTCGCCGGAAGAGGCGGGACGTTGCGCATGAGGACGGTATCCAGCGAGCCTATATCGATCCCGAGTTCCAGGGTAGGTGTGCACACCAGCGTGTTGACTGTCTCACCGTCGCCCTTAAAGAGACGTTCCAGACGCTCCCGCTCGTCCGCGGGCACCTGGGCCGAATGCTCTGCTGGCCGCACCATCGCAAATCCCTGATCGATCGCAGCAAGGTCATAGTTGTCAGGATCCGGCGGCTCAAACACGAGCGTTCCGTCGCAGCGCCAGGCAAGGCAGCGCTTGCCCGGAGTCGGACGCACCTGAGTACGGCGGCACTTCCGGCATCTCCACACTCCATTGTGCGGCGAGATCCTGAGGAGGTCGGCATCGATCTGGCGTACACCAGCGCAGTGTCTCAAGGCATTCCCTCTGGCATCGGTCAGAGTCACCGGTACTAAGATCTGCAGCTCCTTGGTCAGCAGGTCCCATAATCCCCTCACGAAGTCCTCTACGTGGTCATTGGGCACACCCCAGGCCCGCGCCGCTTGTTTGACGATGGTATCCCCGACCGGGCTGAGCCACTGCGCTACGCGCCCGCGGTCGTCATCAGCCTCCCTGAAGAGCTTTATGCCCCTCGGGACTCCCTGCAGAAGGGGCAAGTACCCCTGTTGGATCTCGCGGTCGCCATCCATCCAGAAACGTGAGAAGATCTGACCGTCACGGTCCAGGAGATACATCTGACGGCGGTAGTTATCGAGAAGAGCATTAATGCCTTCCACGAGCTCCGCAGGCTCTATACCCAGCCTGCTCGCCCATTCCCTAATGAAAGCGAGCTCAGGTGTAAGGCCATGGTATTCTATCTTGATCCGGCCCCAGGGCTCAAGGCCGACTCTCTGCCTGACACCAGTCGCGACCTCCCTCAATACCGCGATACGCAGGAAGTACCTGCGTTCTTGGGCGTGTCGGACTCCCTCGGCTTCCTTCCTGGCCACCTGCCATACCTCTGGAATAAGGCTTCTGGACAGCTCATCGTCGTCATTGAGCTTCTCGTCCAGATGGGCTGTAAGGTCGCCTACTGATATGGGACCCTCTGCGATCTTCTCTGCCATTAGACTGCGCAGCCGGAAACGACGCGCGTGATCTTTCATCCAGCCGGCTTGGAAAGCTGCCTCCTGGCGATTGTCGGCGAAGACCAGCAGGCGGCGCCGATCAGCGTGATGGATCATGTTCTGGGCCAGGACGTGCACGTCGGATACGCTCACCGCGCGCACCGGGCGCGCCGGCTCTCTATAGCCTCCCGGCCTGTCGCGGCCTGGCGTCCTGCAGGCAAGGCAGGACACCAGATAGCCCCGATGCCTTTCGTCCTGTTCTACGGCAAACAATGGCACGAGCTCCCCTTCGCGCCCGCACGCGTCGCAACGGTCAAGGGCCTCGGGATGAAGCGCCCCGCAGTAGCGACACATGAAGACCTTGTGTGTGCGTGGCACCTCACCGTCCTCTTCGTCTGAGAGCGCGAGACGGTCCAGGAGCACCACCCGCGTGCCTTCCTGCTCGGGTCCAAGCGCAGGCCAGACTCTGCGGCTATCCACCGCGTCTCCACCTCCCAGCCCGTTCGGGGCTATGACGAGGTCCTTCACGTGGTGGACGAAGTAGTGCTGGCCGCAGGTGTTGCAGGTCATGACCGGCAGGCGGAAGAGGCTGTCCTCCCCTTGAGTGGCGAGCTCGTCTTCGGCGGAAAGCCACAGCCGTGGGCCGGGCTCCCCCTCCGGAAACGTGACCACCGCACCGCCCACGCCGCGAACAAAGGCATGGATTACCGGCCTCAACAGCGGCCGGCCTTCCTTGCTGGACGCAGCGCCGAGAGCAAGCCAGGCAAGCACCTCCTCTTCAGGCACAGCCCGTCCCACGCGATCCTGGAGTTCTGTTACAAGATCCGTGAGCGCTCTCGGGCGAGACAGAGCCTCGCTGATCTGGTAGCATAGTTCGTTCTGGGCAAGGAGGGTGTAGAGGTCCTCCTGCCAGTGCGCCGCGTCGATCCTTGCTCCCGTCATTGCTTGGACCAGTGTACGCACCATGCGACCGGCATCGTCGCCAGCATCTATCGCATCAATGATGTTCTTGAGCTGGACGGACGGATCCCCGGGCAGCGGGGAGGGCAGATGCCTCACGGCCGCCCATTCATCCGGCTCATACTCTTCCCCCACGAGGGACACGTCCTCGCTCGAAACGCCGAAGAACCGCGCCGCGAACGCCTTTGCACCCTCGCAACCGTGGACAGGGTCCGCCAAGGTTGCTGATGTGGCAACGTGGGCCACTTCACCGACACTCTTGCCGCAAAACGCACGGAGCCGCCGGACGAGGCACGCCGTCTCCGCGCCTGCCGCACCCCCGTACGTGTGTGCTTCATCAAACACCAGAAACTCAAAACGCGCGCCATCGAACAGCTCCACATCAGCGTGACGGGTCAGAAGCAGCTCTAGTTGCTTAACGTTGGTGAGCAGAATGCGCGGCTGCATCCCGGGCGTGCGCATTTCCTCGCGGGAGGCGCGCTCCTCGGGCGGGCGCACCGGGACGTTTCGGCGCTCCTCCCTCACCTGAGCAAGCTTTGCGAGGTAAGCTTCCCGGGAGGAACCAGGAGGAAGGCGCTCCCCCGACACGTCGGCTGCGCGTTCTGGGGTCTTGCCCACATACATCCCGAAGGGGATCCCCGTGCCTGCCAGTATCCCGCGCAAGCGCCCCAGCTGATCCTCAGCAAGAGCGTTCATCGGATATACAATGACGGCGACGATCCCGGGGGCGGCCCCTTCGTCTCGAAGTTCAAGACACCGGCTGATGATGGGATAGAGGAAACACTCCGTCTTGCCCGACCCGGTGCCAGTGGAGATGAGCGTCGTCTTCCCGGCACGAATGGATCTGATAGCCTTCTCCTGATGCCCGTAGAGGCGTTTGTACGGGATGAGGTTCGCCATGAACGGATGAAGAAAGCCTTCGGAGACGAGACTTGACACGCTTGCCCCCATGCGGAAGGAGCGCGATAGGCTGACGTAGGGGCCCTTGAGAAGAGGCGTCTGTCTCGTTCTCTCTAGTGAGAGCAGCTCCCGTAGCTGGCGGTGGAGAAGCGGATCGGCAAACGCATAGGTGGTCAACTGGTAGCGAAGGAAATCCCCCACGACCTTCTCGGTGAAGCTGACAGGGTTGATAGCCACCTCATAACTCACCAGCCTGTCTCGGTTTTCTAGCGGCGCGTTCGTCTTTTCTTCGGCCGAATGCTGGCCGAGTTCTCACCAAACAGGTTCTTCTGACCCGAGGGAAACAACGTAAGCTGGGTGCGCCCCACGACTGTGCCTGCTCCGTAGGGAGGATGCGACTCAGCAGCAAGTGCTGGCCACTCTGCCTCCCCAGAGACTTCGGAGGCTTCGGAGCGGGCTTCCTCCGTGGGAGTTGCTGAGAGTCCGTCGGCCTTATGGCCTCGCGCGGCATCAAGCTCTTCCATCAGCTTCTTGTAGCCTTCCTCTCCCAGGAGGTTGCGGGCGTGCAGCCGGCACTCCTTCCAGGACTCTTCTGGAGAGGCCTCCAACTGCCAAGGCAGGAACCGCTCCCCCAGACGCTCGCGAACGGGCTGCGCCCGCTTCGCCCGTTCATCGTGTCCAAGGCCGAGATCAGCGAGCCTCAGCGTCTCGGGGAGCATCCAACCCTCGCCGCCGTTCATGCTGCAGAATACCTCGATGCCTTTATCCCTCTCGCCTTCAGAGGCGATAATCTCCTTCAAGTCCCTAAACGCCGCCAAGGTCAGCATCGTGTGTCTTAACTCAGGATCCTTGTCCTTGTCCACGCGCCAAAAGCCCTTCGGGTCAAGCATTCGTGTGAAGGTCTTGTCTTGGAGCCTCTCGGCAGGATAATCGCACTCACGCAGTATCCAGGCCAAGTTGTCCCAATCAAGCCCATAGAGCTCCGCCACTATAGCGTCGAGGATGCAGCGAAGGCGAAGGCGCTCGTGAGGCGTAAGGGCCCACCTTCTGTGCCAGTGACCAGACGGACGCGCTGCCCCGGAGAGTGCCTCGGTGCCAATAAGGCGTATCCATGAGTCCGCAAAGACCTTAGATACTAACGCAAGAGGCGCACTGCAATTAGCGATGAGGGGTGCCATTCTGAATAGGTCAGCACGAACAGCTATCTCTTCAAGAACTGCCCAAATGAGAGAATTGCCTCCCAAACGAAATCGGACCAGATAGTCAAATGAAAACGAATTGGCAATACCAACGAGAGTTGTCACGGCCCCCACCGAAAGGGGTGTGGGAGTCAACGTCGGCGACTTGTGGCCGCATGGAAAACCACTAGCAACAGCTGAGATCACCGTTCGAGTATTCGTGGTGGAAGTTACGTCCATCAATACCGCCTTTAGAGGTTTGCCGGGACACTGTTCCAAATACATATCGCGAGCCATCAGGAACTGTGGCTCTATGACCTTCGCCTCCCACGGGATCTCCCGCCACACCGCGCTGCGGCCTTTCCCCCGGACCCAGCCCTTCTGGCTGAAGTCAAACTGCCCGATCATCCGGCCCTCATAGAGCGGCAGTGCGACATCCTCGATTTCGTCTTCGTGGATCCACGCGGTCCCGTCCACGGAAAGGATGACGCCGGGCTCCATCTCCCACCGTGGTCCGGCCGGGCGGCCTTCGTGCCAGCCGCCTTTGAGCCAGCGGCCATATTCGTCGGGCCGGTACCCCTGAGCCTCCCACCACGGGCGCGGGGGGAACAACTGCGAATCGTTCGTCATATCGAACTCGCGGGCATACTTGATCTGCCACCCCCCGGGCCCCTCATCGCCGAGAAGAACAGAGTTTGCATAGATCTTCTCAAGGATCTCCAGGTCGCGTCTGTTGCGGATCTCGAGTATGGCCCGGCTGCCAGGGCTGAAGCGTTCCACCTGTGCCCGCGCGTAAGGAACGGCGTACCGCTCGCCCTCCTCCCAGTCGGCGAGGTTCCTGCGCATGAAGGCGGTCTGGATGGATTCTGTCTCTCCGCCTTTCTGCACAATGATCGGGCAGAACTTGAAACGGCTATCAATGTCAAAGACCTTGTCCCTGTTCTCGAACCCGAACAGCCACTCCCATCGACAACGGGTAAGAAAGAGCTTCCTGAGGTCAGACGCACCCTTGTCCGAGTACACCCCGGAAGGCACCACAAGGCCCATCCGCCCTCCGTCGCGGAGAAGAGCATGTGCTTGCTCCAGGAACATCTTGTACGTATTGATGTCCGCTGAACCTTGATGTCTGAACGCGTGCTCTGGGTCAGCATAGCCCGTTCGCGCAGCGCGTCGCGCCCGCCATTCGTCGAGCAAGCGGCTGTCGCTTCTGCCGAGGCCAAGAGTGGCGCTTCCTTCCTCGCCATCGCCAAAGGGGAAGCCTGCGTTCTTTACCCAGTTCGAGAGAGCTTTGAGCCTGGCACAATACACCAACCAATCTTGCTCATCGTCAGCGCTGCGCTGGAAGTACTCTGACTGCTTGTCGAGGGCCTCCTGCTTGCCGTAGGTCCGATAGAGCGGATCGATGTTCGAGAAGAACTCCTTGGAATTCGGCTTCTGAATCTCCCATGGTGGATTCCCGACCACGGCATCGAACCCGCTGCCAGGCCGGACGAAGACATCGGGGAACTCGAGTTCCCAGTGAAAGAACCGGTATTCGCTGGCAAGCCGCCTCGCGAGGTCGCGTGTTGCCCTTGGGGGGTCCGTGAAGTTCAGCGGCGTCGGGGCGTCCTCCAGGCGGTCCGCTGGCCAGAACCAGATGGCGCACCAGACGTCGAAAGCCTCCTTGAGACGCTGGAACGCGGAGTTACCCAGGATCCTGTCACGGTAGAAGGCCGCGCGCTCCTCTGACTCGTGCACCGCGAAATCGTGCATTCTCTCCAAGAGAGCCGTCGCCTCGTCGTGCACCGCCTCAGGAGCCACCTTGAACTCCGGAAGCGGAAGCACCAGCTGGTAGCCGCGGCTCTCAAGCCATGTCTTGAGCTCCCCCTTTATGCGTTCGTTGCGGAACTTCTTGATGGCTTTCGTCCAGGCCTCCTTCTCAAAATGGACACCACGCGTATGGTTGCTGTCGCCGCCTTCCCGCTCCCAAGCAAGGACGGGGTAATCCCGGAATCGGTCGAACCAGCAACCCACAAGGGAGTTGCCCACCTTCACCTTATGGTCAAGGAAGCTGAATGGGAGTGCAGGGTCCATTGTCTCGATCCACAAGGCTACTCGCGCAAGCTCCACGGCGAGCGGGTCTATGTCCACTCCATAAATGCAGCGTTCCACCACATATCGCTTGAGACGTGCCCGCAGCTGCGCTTCGAAGCCGTCTGAATCAGGGCGGCACGGTAGGAGCTCCTCCGAAAGGCGTCCGGACTCAGGCCGCCCTTCGGCCAGCGTCACAACGGCTTCCTCACCGTGGCTGCGGATGCGTCCGTGATAGTGAAGGCTTTCCACCAGCGCATCTGTGAGGAATCTGAGCGTGGCTATGAGAAACGACCCTGATCCGCACGCCGGGTCGCACACCTTGAGGGCAAGGATTTCTTCAGGTCTTCTCGGAATCCATCGGGAAGCCGAAGCGTTCCCGTTCTCGCCAGCGGGTCCTCCTGGGCCAATCAAGGCCTCGTACGCAAGGGGCCGTAGGGTTCGGTGGACAGTTGGGACCGCGAGCTGTGGGCGGGTGTAGAAGGTCCCCGCACCCTTGCGGGTACCTCCCCATCGGACCAGATACCATTCGCCCGGCAGTACCACACGCGCCACAAGACGTCTCGCGGCCCGCGCGCAAAGCGCCTCATACTCGCGAAGCGCGGCCGGGCTCAAGGACCGCGGCTTGTGGACGAGCCTGCCTGCCTTCACCGCCCGCAGCGCCCATCTCCACGCCCGCTCAGTAGCGGCACGCCGGGCATCATCGCCCGCGCCACCACCCGGCAAGGCCCCGGGCGTCTCCTCGATGTCGGCAGGCTCTCCGCTCTCCTCCGAGTCGTCGCCCTCGGGTCCGGCATCCTCGTCATCGGGTGCGCTCTCGTCGGTATCTTCGCCTCCCGCCTCCTCGTCCCCGGTGCCCCCCTCGCTCTCCTCGCTCACGATGCGCCTGGTTCTTTCCTTGGACTTCTCAACCAGCCTAGCTATGGCCTTGTCATCTAGAGCCTCAAGACGAGAGAGAGGCAGCGCCGGTTGGTCGCCGAGGTTCAGGAAGATGATTGGGTCGCCGTGGGAGGCGCGGCGCAGCTCAAAGTCGAGAAGCCCCTCGTAGAGCATTCCTACGTATTCGGACGAGAGATCCGAGAAGTCCACGGGAGCATCTATCCACATAGAGTTCCTGCCCTGGCGGATCTTGACGCGGCTGTGACAGAGAAGGGTGAGCATCTCCTGGACCGCTGCGTCGCTCGGCGAGTTCTCTGGGTCTTCGAAAACGCTCAAGGCTCTGCGGATAGGATCGTCGGAGCCTGGATCGCCCGGCTCGAACAGATTACCTGCATAACGCGGGACAGGCAACGCCTCGTGAGGAGATCCCTCGTAAACGAGCCTGAAGAGAGCGAGAATCCTCGGCCACGCGTTGAACTGATGGCGCAGCCTGTCAGAACCTGCGCCTCCTCCGGAGCGGTCGAGCATTTCACGCAGGCCGCCAAGCCCATATGAGCCGTGATAGATGGGATTGTCCCGGGGCAGGAGGTCTCTAGCCTCAGCGAAGAGCGCGACGACCATGCGCATGACCACACGAGTGGCCGCGTGGTAGATGTCGGCAGGCTTTACGCCCAAGTTTGCGTCTTCAAGAGCATGTGAATGCTCGCGGATGAGGACTTCTACAGCCTGCCGGACACGCTCGCCCAGCGCAGTTGAAAGTTCCGCCTGACCTTTACGAGAAGCGGCGATGGCAGCCAGAAGCGCGGAAGGCTGCCCATCCGCACTCGGTACGAGCGCATCCCGACCCAGGAGCGCCCTGAGAGCGGTGACCTGAAGCCCCGTTCTGCCTTCCCCGAACCATAGGGCCGTATCCCATTCGGCGAAGGCATCGTGGTCAAGCCCGGCATAGACTAGGCGCCATTGCCGCCCGTTTGTGAGGAGCGCGATTCTCTGGCCCTTATGCCGGAGCCATTCGATCACCCTGGAAGTCGTGCGCCGGCCTCGCCCGGTCCCGAGTCGAGCCGCCCTTTCCGACTCCACAAATACAGGGAGAAGCGCCCCGCGCGGCCCCTTCCAAAGGCGACGAGGCTTGATAACCTCCCCTGTCATCCCCTGGCTCGACCATTCAGACGGGACGTCCCCGCCTTTGAACCAGCGCCCTTTCGTGGCCGCGCCGGACGCGTCGTTCTCCAAACCGAGCACTTCCTCAAGCACGGTGTCGAGAAGGCTCGCCAGAGACTCAGCACGACCGTCCGATGCGCGCATTATGTCGCGACGGAGGCGGTCCTCCAGGTGGCGCGGCAACGGCGCGAGGTCCGGGGGGAAGTTCTGGGCTAGGTGCGAGGGCGCTATGAGCAGCCCTCCGTGCTTAAGCGATGCCCACCACGCATAGCTTTCGTCAGCAGTCTGTCTCAAGGCCGCAGCCTCGCTCGCCGCCATGGCCATCACCTCCCATCGTCAGGCAGCCTTATCTCAACAGCAACTGGGAAAACCGATGCCCTCCCGCGCAGCGTGTATCTCTTGGGAATTGTGTACTTGAGCACTCTTTCGCGTTCGCGCTGTAGCTGCTGGCGAAGCTCCTCATAGTGCGCGCGGCGTCGCCGGATCTCTTCCTCCTTCTCGGCGATGGAGCGGTCTATTTCCTCGAGCCGGCGGTCCTGATCGTACAACACTCCTTGATTGCGCTCGCGCTTGAGTTGTTCGATCTCTTTCTCTAGCCGAGCTATGGTCGTGCCCTCGATGAGAGCAGAGATCTCGCCTTGCCTGCTCAAGAAGCGATCGTTCTCGGTGCGCAGGGCGGACACTCGCTCGGCATCCAACGTGCTTGCGAGGCGCTCAGTTAGCTTGCTCGCAAGGTCCCTCACCAAAGCCTGGACATCCGATGCGATCTCGTCCCAGACCTGCCTCGCTCTGTCAACGTCCTCCGGCGCGGGCGGGCCGCACGCTATCCGGAGGTCTTTAGCTGGCACGTGGGGAAGAGGCTCACCAATGCTCCCCCCGCAAACGGGTATCCGCAGCGTCCGAACCCAGTGATGAAACGTCTCCCGTAACTCGTTTACGGCAAGTTCCTCCACGGTCAGGAGCACGAGGGCGTCCGCGCCCGCCGGCACCGGGCCACGCTTCACAGTCCAGCGGGTAGCTCTCCCTGCGGCCCCCGGGAAGCGGGCCTGGGCAAGGGTAGTGAGCGCCCGGCTCACGAGCGGGTGACCGAGATGAAGCAGCACCGAGTCTTTCTCGGGCCTAAAGACGGGACGACCCTCCACTTCACGGACCAGCTTGGACGCATCGAAGAAAATCGCGGGAAGCGCCCCCTTGGGTG
Organism: Bacillota bacterium; assembly: GCA_012516125.1. Taxonomy (GTDB): domain Bacteria; phylum Bacillota; class SHA-98; order UBA4971; family UBA4971; genus UBA6256. Next base: position 36,133 of record JAAYXB010000001.1, read on the forward strand.
AATCACGTAAGCCGGACCGGCCACGATCCAACCGCAAGGAATCATCAACAAGAGCGTTCCACTCGGCCGGGATCGGAGCTTTCAGGCGGAAGCGCCCACGCTCGTCGGGACCGTCAAGTCGTGGTCGGCCCGCCCTGAGGCCGAGAGCTACATCGAGGGTCTCGCGCAGGCTATCGGCGTCAAGATCCACCTCGTTCGCGAGCTGACGCAGGTATGCGAGGCCGTTAGCGCCCGACTCCACCTCGTCGCCGGCGCCCGGCAATTCCGCCCGCCCCTTTGCAAAAGCGAGTTGTCCATCCAGCTCTGTACGCACTTGGTCTGCGTCATCCCCGGCGATGAGCCTCCGCTCAATGGCAGAATCGAATACCTGCCCTGTTGAGCCCAGGTCTTCACGGATTGTATGGACCTTCCGGATGACATAGGCCAGGAACGCTAGGTCAGCATCGTCATCGGTGGCGAAGTGGTACACGACCACGTCCCGGGCCTGTCCGTGCCTGTCAAGGCGTCCGTTTCGCTGTTCGAGGCGGGCAGGATTCCAGGGTACGTCATAATGGAGTATGTACCGCGCCGTCTCCTGGAGGTTCAGACCTTCCGCAGCGGCGTCAGTTGCAATAAGGACCCTCACGGGGTCAGCAGGATCGTTGAAGGCCGCCTTGATGAGCTCGCGCTCGCCCTCGTCCATCCCACCCAAAAGCACTCTCACGGATCCTTCCTCGGGATACACAGCCTTCAGCCTACGCGCAATATACTCAAGGGTGGTCTTGTACTCCGTGAAGACCACCAGGCGCTCGTCTGGATGGCCCCGCAGCGCGTTCGCGATTAGGCCGCAGAGTGCATCGAAGCGGGCATCGCTGCGAGGCGTCATCTCGGCCGCTCGATCGCCCGCTGGGCTGTCCGTGACGTCAAGCCCCAAGTCCCGGAGGGCACGATCGATCGCTTTGATCTCGGGCTCAAGACGTTCAGCAAAGGGCTTCAGCCAGGCGCCGACCGTACGCGCAGCATGCGCCCCGCGCGCTTCTGCCTCCATGTCGTCGCCTGTCTCCTCACGCACCGATCGTCTTGCCGCCTGCACCTCGTCGACATCGGCGGGCTGCGCGTCTGCCAGCCCTTCACAGTAACGATGCCACGAGTCGGCAAATGCCACCGGACATGATAGGAGGCGCTTCCCCAGGACCTCAACGGCAAACGATCCCGCTACCTGTTCAGCCCTGCGGGCCGAGGCCACGAGCGACCTCACCTTGAGTCGAAAAGCTGCGAAGGCTTGCGACAAAGTTTGCTCTTCACGGCTAAGGGAAAGCGGCAGCGCGACCAGCTTTCGCTCGCAGAACTTCGGCGGGCTCGTCCTCGCGTTTATCTCGCTCTTTAAGCGTCGGACCACGACTTGCGATACGCGGCGCTTGTCCGCTTCTGTTAGTGGCTCACCCTTCTCGGTGAATCGAGCGGGATCGAGGCACTCGAGGAGGCCCGTAAAGCTTCGCGTATGCCCGTTGTGCGGCGTTGCTGTGAGAAATAGCTTGTGTTCAAAGTAGGGAGCGAGCACCCTCAGCATTCGCGTAAGGTCACTCTCCTCCCCAAGCGGGGCGGGCGCGAGATTGTGTGCCTCATCAACGATCAGGAGGTCCCAAGGTAGATGAGGTGAGCCCTCTGGTACGCGGCACGCCGACCGGAACTGCTCGAGGACGTCTGGCTGTTTGAGATAGTCATATGAGCTGATGATTCGCGGGAAGGTGCGCCAGGGATTGGCGTCCATGCCCAAGCGCTTCTGAAGCGCGTGGGTGGAGGCACGGTCGACAACGTCGAACGGCAGCGCGAACTTGTCTTGCATCTCTTGCTTCCACTGGAGACGCAGTGAGGCAGGACACAGCACGAGGACCCGCCGCACCCGGCGCCGGGTGAGCAGTTCCCGCAGGATCAGCCCGGCCTCGATCGTTTTGCCGAGGCCCACGTCATCCGCCAGGAGCAACGCCACTCGCGGCATGCGCAGGGCCTTGAGCAGGGGGACAAGCTGGAAATCCTCAATCTGCACGGCGCTGTGAAAAGGCGCAGTGAGAGGGCACGGTGCCGGGGACTCTTTGGAGCTGGACGACTCGAGGCCAGGGTTGGAACCGTCGAGGCCGTCGAGGCTGATGTAGGGAGAAAGTGCGGTCCACCGTGCGGCTCGGACGAGAGCGTCCAACTCATCCGGCGCCATAGCGGCGTCGCGTTCGACGTCCGGCAGCGCCGTGGGCTCGAGCAGACGCGCTCCAGGCTCGCGCTCCCAGATGAGCTGGTCTTCCTGGGGGGAGCCCCCGTCCAGGTACTCCACGGTGACCAGGTGGAATCGCCCTTCGGTTAACCCATCGAAAGGCTCAACCGCCGAGACGAGACCCCGGCGATTTCGCACCGTGGCGAGCATGCCAATGCGAGGCGGCCCCGACGGAGACAGGGACACACCGCGCGGAGCCGCAGTGCACATTGTCGGCGCGGTCGGCACGGTTGGCACAGTCGGCGCATGCGAGTCCGCGGCATCGACGGACAGCCTCTCATTCACGCCATCGGGCGGCATCAACCCTGTGCACTGGTCAGGATGGGCAGATGGAGAATCGGCCAAAGTAGACACCCCTCGGCATGAGCCCGTGTGGCCTGAGACTCCCAGACTTGCCAGTAAGTATTAGACAAATGGCACTAGCTATCCTGCCCATCCTGCGTCGTTCTGCACGATTCGTCACCGACCATCATCGCATCCGCTCACCGTGGACATCGGACGCGAAACGTCCCCTGCTCGGGATCCGTGTCCCTCTAGGCCTTTCGTCCTTCGTGTTCTGTTCACTCTTGCCATTGAGGTGATATGCTGACGTTAGCGGCTCCCCTTTTCTACCTCCAGCTTGTCACGCTTTGCCTGTTGACGGTTGCTCACCAGGACATACCTTGGTGCTCGCTTCGCCGTCTCCGGCCTCTTTCTACCGACACGTCCGCCTCACCACAACCGACCTGGAAGCCGCTACCCCAAATTCCGGGCCCCTTGGCAGACGCTCGTCCACTGAGTCGACCGGCTGTTGGAGAGCGCATTGGCGTCCGCAGCCTACTCGATAGCTTTCAGGGTCATGGCGTACTCATAAGATATCGGCTCACCGAGCTGCGTTTCTGTGTAACCCCTCTCCTTGTGGCTCATCTTTCCGAGCACAGTAGGGCTGCAACTCTTGAACTTCCGGAGGACGTCTTCGAGAACCTTCAGCTCCTGAGGGCTAAACAAATCGGCCTCGAACTCCGCAACAGGTTCGACCGTCTCTCCTTCGACCTCGCCGTAACTCTGCGGCTTGAGGGCAATGAACTGCATCCGCTCCATGTAGGCCATGACCAAGTCGTGGGCTAGCGGAACAGGCCCAAAGTAGTTATGGCAGTATACCGCGCCGCTCATGGAGCAAAGCGTCCGTCTATAGCAGAGGAAATCCGAATACCACAGCATCTTGAGCAACTTCGATTTCGCGATGCCGGGGCACTTGGCCGCAAAGAAGACCGCCATTTCGGCGAGTCTGTCCAGATCAGGCCTACGCCTTCCCCGTAGCGACTCTCCATGCCGCGAGTACAGGCTTAGCAGGATCCGCGAGATCTTCTCTGGCACACTATCTGCCCGGCAGGAACCGAGTGCCTTCTCCACCCGCTTTCTCTCAAGGTTTCCCAGCTTAGAAGCAGATGCTTCAAAGAGACTGCGCGCGTAAGCCACATCCTTGCTGAATCGACAAAGCTGATCATTATGGGCGACGCTGGGGAGCGACCCAAGTTCGTATCTCGCTATCGTGGCAGGGCTCCATCCCAGAAGGGCAGCTAGACCCCGCTGTGAGAGACCGTATCTCTCCCTAATCTTCTTGATCTCTTCCGGTCCCAACAGACCCTTTTGCTTACGATACTGAGAGTAAGCTAGAGACAGGTTTTCACCGTCTACAGCCTCATCGAATACATCAGTTCCACAAGTTCCGCACGTCAAAACGTTGGCCATGATGGTGATGGGCTCGCCCTTTACTGGATATGTCTCCTCCTTCCGGATCTTAACGAATTCCCTTTCCGTTTCGCACTTTGGACAGAAGCCCTTCATGGTTTGTCCTCCTTCGTGCATGGTTCCTCGACTGGTCCGTTGACGCGAACTTCCCCATCGCTCTACTGGTAGGGCAACCTGGGAGCACGGTCAGCCTCGTGGAACGACATCCACACGCAACCGCGACAGTTGTCTAGCTTGAGCTTTATGTACACAGGCCTCCCGTCCATATCCCTGATGAACTCCCATATCGCACCACCTCGAACGTGCTCTCGCGACTGGTCTGGTGACGGACCCCTGTAGTAGTCCTGATACGTGAGGGCCACGACCGGCTTCCTCTCGAGCTTCGCGTATTGGTCATGGTCCTGAGCTATCGGCTCGTGGATCTATTCGTCAAGCCCGGCGCGATCTTGCACGATGGTCACTTTGGGGTTCCATGCGTGTTGGGGAAACACAGCGCAGAGGAGGAACCCGAAAGTGACCAACTTTCGACTTAAGCCCGCGTTGACTGATTACGCACGGATCGGGTCGAGGATCCTGTGCAACGCCTCTTCTGCACGCCGCGCCCACGGTTGCCTCACTCAGGTCATGGCTAGAGCTCCCGCAGTCACCCGTCGCGCCGACGAGGATGTCTCACAGCCGGTAGAATCCAGAGAAATCACGAGGATGATAGCCAGCAAGACCGGTGCTCCGACATCACCGGAAGCATCCGCCGTAGTCGCCATCCCAAGCTCGGCTCCTCGGATGCGTGCAGGCGTACAGCGACACTCCGATAGCGTAAGCGCTAGTCCCAAAGAGAGGTGTATGAGACGCTCATGACAGCGCCGCACATGGGACAGACGGGATTCTCCATGTCAAAGATGGTAACCTCGCCGGAACAATGTGGACACCTGTAAAGCTTGGCTCTGTCCACTTTCCACCCACCCTCCACGTGGGTCGAGACACACTTTCCGCATGCTGCGCACCAGGCTGGCGCGTACTCCAGCCCTGAGAATCCGGAATACCGAAGAAGATCTTGCCCCTTGAGACCGCAACTCGGACACTCCAAATCCACCATGACACCCACCGCAGCACCTCCTATCGGCGGCACGTGCACATACTCCGTCTCCTTTCCTTTCTGCACCAACGATGACACGGCGTTCTTGGGAGACCTTCATGTCGGGCGGGTCATGCCGTCCACCGCCAAGTGGCGTGTTCGCCACCATTCTATACAACCCTTCTTCCCTATGCCCATGCCTCTGGCGCGCCAGCGGTTCTCTCGCTCAGGTCATGGCTAGACTTCCAGCAGTCATCCGTCGCGCCGATGAGAGTGTCCCAGAGTTGGTAGAATCTGAGGTAGTGGCTTTCTCCTCCGTTGTATTAAGGCGGAGCTGCGAGAGAATGGATGGAGCCGCCAATATGATTACTCCCGACCAAGGCTCGAATACGGCAAGCCTATATATAAACCGATCCAAAGACGGGAACGGGGGCGGAGAGTTGATCAGCAAGCTAGACAGACCTACCGCTGCGTTCTGGCTGAGTCTGCTAAACACCCTTTAGGCCTGCGAGATGACTGAGAAACTCCTCTTGCTGCTGCGCTGTCAGCCTAAACTCACACTGCGTCGTCCCCGCCTCCAACAGCTCATCTACACTCTGAACGCTGTTCAGCCACGTAGACACTACAAAGGCATCATATGGACCATACCCGACAAACCCGTGTAGCCGGCTCCAGTGGTCCCCGATCCTGTATGTCTGACACCGCCTATTCGCCAAGTCTGACACAAGTATAGTTCCTCCGTAATACTCGTCCTTATCGGGAATCTTCGAGATCAGGAGTTCGTAACGCGTGGAGCCGGCGTTAACTGTTATGAGCGTTCCGGGTGAATCTCCGACGGCTTTGATGAGCAAGTCTCCGTAGTACTTCCGCACCAACTCTCCGTAGTTACACAGCTTTTCACAGATGTCTTCCCAAGACCAAATGTCGCAAGGGTACGGGCCTTCTTCTGTCAGTACCCTCCCAATTCGTTGTGCCCGTGCATCCCGACGCGCTGTTGTGGCGATGAAGAACCGTGTTAACCTTGGCTCGAACCTCGTCGAATCCCAGTACGCCTTTCTGATGTCGCGCTCACTGAGCGAGTCGGCGCATTTGCACTGCACTCCTTCGTACCCTCGCCGATCGCAGGAACGTCCAAAGATGTCAACACCGTATTGCCTCTGTCCAGGTCGACCGTTCCGTTGTGGATGGGGGTCGCCCCATATCTTTCCGAAAAGGTCACACATCATCCGTTCAAATTCGCGCCAATCACTCGGTGCAGGATAACGTAATTCAGTCAAGGTTGGCAAGTCCACTCCCCCTCTTGGTACGTGTCAAGAACAGTGGGGCAGCCCTCTCCTTGGTTTGAGGTTTGCGTTCTCGTTGCAGGTCCTATCGCACGACACAAAGGGTGCGGGGTCTGACGGTGCTCTCGAAGGGCACCTCCACCGGGCGGGCCGTCTAGGGTAGCCCGCTTACGCCCTCGGCACTGCGAGCTTGGCATGCAGCAGTTCTCACCCCACCAAGCAGCTCCTTGCTGCTGGTCGCGTCATACCATGGCCTCCTTCGTGCCCAAGGACTCTCGAATAGCTTTCACCCCCTGCTTGTCGGCATCGGGCCCGTATGAAGCCGGGACAGCCTTCCGTAGCCATCTCACAGGGTCACCCAATACCCTCTCCCTGACCTTGGCCACTATCATAGCGTCTGTTCTGACTTTCTGGGCGAGCCTCCTCGAAGCATATTCGCGGAGTTCCCCGCTGGCGTTTAGGGCCCTCAACCTCGCCATGGCATCCACCCCGGCAAGCGTCTATCTCAGACTACGCCTCTTCGCCCGGTTCGTGATCACCTTATCCGCATGGGCCTAGATCGCTCCCATGCCGCAGGGTAGGATACCTTGCGGCCGCTCCTCTTCCCTAAAGCGGTAGTCGAGAAGCTCGCCTTCATGCTGCTTGCAGAAACTGAAAACCGCCCTTCTCTTTGCCCGATCTTCATGGGTCTTCGCATCGCCAATCGACGCTTCCATGGTGTCAATGAAGGCTTTCATGTCACCTTTGGCAAGAAGACCTATCAAACCAGATGCCTGCCCCGGTCCAAGTACTTCTCTTAGGCGCCGGTGAAGGTGGAATCTACCCACCTATATCTGTAGGCGGTCAAAACGATCCTCGGCCCCCTTTGTCCACGGAGCACCATCACTGCCGAGCACTACATAGACGTGACGCTCAAGATCATGCCTCACGGATAGCCCTGTGATCGCCGTCTCCCAACACACCTGTACGTTGGGAAATGCCCTGCTGATTACCAGGAGGTTCACCAGACTACTATACCCATCGCTTCCAGGACTACGCCTCTGCCACCCTTCATTCGAAAGTCTAGTCGTCGCCTCACCAACCTCTTGTTTCTCCCTCTATACATGCATGCACCATAGTGCCGGCAGCCTCGACGGGCAAGTAGCCCACTTCCTTCTTCATCTCAATAAGCTCCACCCTATAGTCGAATACAGCCCGCCGTTGTTCCTCTTGCGCCCGAGCCACCATCTCTCTCGACCAACTCAACTGCCTTGGCGCGCGAACCGACCTTTTCTGCAATCCGGTTCAACTCGTCGTCGAACTCATCGCAGAGCCGTTTGGTGAACACGAGCGGCAGGATGAGGCCCCTGTACTTGGGTGCGTCCTGCGCCCCAGATGATGCATGCGGCATCCCAAGGCCTAGATTCCGGTGATTCTCCATTCTCATTACTGTCTTTACTACTTGCCGTGAGCGATTGCCCTTTCATGACCCATACACATAACGGGTTCACACATCAGCGGTGGAACTCAGCAGCCACAACCGGACCGAGCGCCCCGGCCCGCTCGCTGGAAACGCCTGTTGGGTGGAAGTCTTTCTATGCTGTGCGACCGATCAGACTAGGATGCTTGCCTTTGTACGCCTCGCCGACCCTCTTCATCCATGCGTTCACATATGGGGCGAGGTTGAACCCCGTATATTCAGTGATAGGATAGACAAGCCTCCTGATATTGAACTCAGAAATCTTCATCAGTACGTCTGGTAGTTGACTCGGGATGGACTTCCCTCCCTCAATCGTCTCAAACCTCACATTACCAAACTCACGTGGAGATTCTTTCAGGAACGACTTGACCTCTGCAGCGACTCTTCCGGTCGTAACAATGATGCCCCAGTCACCGCCATATCTCGCGACCCGAAACGCAAACGGGTAGGCATCACCGAGATCGAAGTCCCTGTCCTTCAGCTCAAAGAACACCTTTGTTCCCTGGAGATCAGTCATGATGTCTATTTCATCATCGCCGGCAGATCCACTCCACCTGATCTGCTCGGCAACTAGTCCGAATCTCCTCAGGAGTTCAGTGATCCATATCATCATCCACCTACTGCCGGACAGAAGCCTCCTTCCAAATTCGGACAGGACGTATATTTGCTCCACTATTTCCTCCCGAAACAACCGTCCGCAAGTCGCACAATGGAAGATATCTCCTACGCCAGCATCTAGTTGATCCCTGTCGTCGATGCTCACGATAAGATGCTGGTCCTTTCGGCACTTCACTAGATACTCTCGCCGGATGATGCCGGAAGACAGGAGTTGAGGAACGCCCTTGCCCCTAGCCTCCGAATCCGCGTCGACAGAGAGCGCCTTACCTCGCGCCTGTGCCAACGTAATAAGGAGATTTCGATTGTCATCATCTATGAGGGCGACGTACTTATCTGCTTCTTCCTCGGTGTAGTCAGGGGGAATACTCTCAAGAGGATCGACCTTACGTGGCGGCCCATACATGCGATCGAAGGCACCAAAATCAGGCTTCTCTTCGATCCAATCGAGACTCATCCCGCGCAATCGCCTTCCATCAATGACAACCTTAGAAGCCGTAGTAACAGCTTGACAAAAAGCATCGAGAGCTGACGTCGCAGCGCAATGGCGTACTTCGGTAGCGCGCAGCTTGCCCTTTGTCTCGTCAAGAATAAAGAAGCTGTCACCATGGAAGAACACGTCCCCCATCAAGAGGCGTCCTGACTCATCGTAGATGTAACGGCGACCAACTAACACAGATTCGCGGTCTAGCTGTGAAGCATCTACTCCTGCAATGCTACACGCTGCCCGGATCATAGAGTGGATCATGCCTTCGTAGCCGTGGTGAGCAAGCTTCGAGATGATTCCATTTAGCTCTCCCTGCTTGACCGAGACACTTGCAGCCTTACTCTCAGCAACAAACACTGAATACCCCCCTTCCTTCGGTCTAGCCTCCCGTCCAACGGATTCGCGCATCAGTGAAGGCGCTCAGCGGTTCCGATAGAATTGCGGGCTCTGCTCCGTCCACTGATGGATACGCTTGTTGTTATGATTGAGGCCGTCAAGTCCCTTCCCCTGGTGCATGATCCGTCCCAGGGTAAAGCCAGGACTGGGTAGCGTCGACGGTTGGCAGGCTGTTATCCGCTCTGGTTGGATCCATCCTCTGCCCTGCATTCAGTCTTGTGGTCTCTCCCGCTCTATCCGAAAAACCCATTTACGCTGCCGCTTCCTGCATCTTACCCTCGACATGGCACGCGCTCGCCCAGATAAAGCCGATCAACTCACAAGACACCGTGGTTACTGCTACGGTGGTATGCTTGCCGCGATGTAGAAGCTTCCGATACTTGAGACATGTCGCTGTTCTGCCTCCGTCGAAACATGTATCACTTCAGGGTCGAGTCCCTCATGACGTTTACGGAACGTCTCCTTCACCGCCGGCTGGAAGCGGTAGGCGCAAGCTGCCTCCCCGAACACGAATCGGACGCCCTGATTCCCAGTCTTGCTGATCCCTCCGTGACGTGTACGCCTCCCACTCGAGTATTCTTTCGGCACCAAACCACTGTATGCCATCAGTTGTGCCTGACTACGAAGAGGGGTTTCGGAAACTGCTGGGACAGCCTGGATAGGATGAGGATTTGCAGGCAGAGTCGCCTTTTGTAGCGCTGCGAGGCATGTATGCCCAGCTAAGCAGAGGGTGTTTGCGACAGTTGATGTGGTTATGGATGGTTACG
>JAAYXB010000050.1 GCA_012516125.1 Bacillota bacterium
CTACCATCCCCGTCCGCCTCCCTATCCCCCTCCCTACGGTCCCGGAGCTTTTTTCTCAGCCCAAGGATGCTGGCGAACTCGACGCTGGCCAGCTTGCGTAGCCTCTGGCGCACTCCGTCGAGGCTTCGCTCGTTGAGAAGCAGGAACACCGCACCCCCGAGCAGCGCGACTATCCCAATCCATGCAAGGGCCGATACCGCCCCGCTCTGCTCCCCCGCCGCGCGGCGCGCCGCTTCGGGTCCGGCTGTCCGCCCCTGGGGCGTGACCCCATATAGGACTGCGGGAATCGACAGTATGAAATTCACCATGACGCGCTCGGCTGCCTCCTGACTGTTCTCGTAGGAGCCCATCTCGAAGAGCAGGGCGCGCGGTGAGAGATCCTGATTGAAGGTGGCGTCGCCGTAAAAGATTCCCCGGACGAACCCCGGGAAGTTCTTGTCGGCAAAGCTCTTCACCGCGAAAGCGAATTGCTCGTTCGCCTTAAGGTTCGGGTTCTGCCTGCCGAGGACGATCATCACCTTCGCCCCGGGCTTGCCTGACACGGTTGTGGCATACGCCTCCAGCGGGGCAGCGTCCCTGTGAAGGTCGAAGAGGGCATCGGGGTTTCTGCGGAGAAGCGTCATGGCCGTCCGTCTGGATCGCTCGTAAGCCGCACCGTCGTGGGGCAGGTGCGACGTCCAGGATTGGATCGCGTGAAGCCCGACGGAGCGACGCAGACGCTCCTTGACCACCGCTCCCACGTTGTACACGTCCCCGTGCGGGGCCACCGACGGAGTCCCGCTTGTAGGAATGTACGATTCGTCACTGTGGGTATGGTATATGGCCACCAGGCGCCCGGCAGGAGCCTGGGCCAGCCGGCGCGGAGTCGCGACCCCCGCCATCGCAAGTTCCTGTCGCCATGCCGCGTAAAAGGCCGCAGCCGCAGCCTCCAGGTGAACCTGCTCGACGAACCTTGCCCACGCAGTGTGGCCCTCGACTCTCACCACCCTGTAGCGGCGGTTTTCGGGGTCGACGAACTCGTCGCCCACCACCACCACGTGGCAGGTGTGAAGCACGACCCGACCGGTATCCTGGTCGATTATCGTGTACCAGCGCTCGGTATCCTCTTCACCTCCCTCCGCCCGGACGAGAGGCGCGAAGATCAACGCGAACATGACCGCCACAACGGCCGCGACAAACATCCTCCTCGCCATCATAAACCCGCGCTCCTCCACGCCATCATGAATGGGTGATGCGTCATGGTTAGTATGGAAGAACGCGACCAAAAAGATAAGCCCTGCGGCGTCATGCCGCAGGGCAGTATATGAGGGTTACTAATCCCTCCCGGTCTTCCGACGGATGTTGAGTTGCCGGTGTTGCGCTCGTGGACCGCGACTCAGGCGGGGCGCGTGCAGCGGTCCGCGGCCGGACGACGGCGACTCCTCGCCGCGCCCGGCCCGTCCCACCGCTCACATGGACCGAAGCCTCGCTATCCGCTCCTCGAAGCGAACGCAGGGCGCCCGTGACAACGTTCCGCGCCTCCGCATGGCTCGCGAATCGCAGCAGGACCCCTTCAGTCCTCGAACACCGCACTGCGCGACCGTGCGATCGATCCGGGTTACCTCCGCACCAGGGCCTGCGCCCGCTCCTCCGCCCGCGCAAGGACCTCCTTCTCGTCCACCACGGTGAGGGCTCCGTCCTCCATCACGACCTTCCCGTCGATGATGACCGTCCGAACGTCAGAGGACCGCGCAGAGTACACGATATGCGAGATCATGTCGTGATGGGGATACATGTGCGGTCCGGTCGAATCCATCAGGATGATGTCAGCCTTCTTGCCGCTCTCGAGGGTCCCGACCTGCGCCTCAAGCCGGAGCGCCCTGGCGCTCCCGAGCGTCGCAAGGTAGAGCGCCTCCGGAGCAGCGAGGACGGTCGGGTCGTTCGAAGCGAGCTTGTGCAGGAAAGCTGCGATCCGCGCCTCCTCGAGGAGGTCCAGGTTGTTGTTGCTGGCTGCACCGTCGGTGCCGAGGCCGACCCTGACGCCGGCTTTGAGCATTTTCGGAACCGGGGCGATGCCGGACGCGATCTTCATGTTGCACCCCGGGTTGTGTGCGACGCCCACGCCCTTCGCGCTCAGGATCTCGATGTCCCGCTCGGATACGTGCACGCAGTGGGCGGCAAGCACGGGGAACTCGAACAGGCCGTAGCTATCCATGAGTTCGATGGGGGACATCCCTCCGTGAAGGTTCCTGCACTCCCTCACCTCGCCCTCGGTCTCCGAGAGATGGATGTGCATGCCAACCCCGAGTTCGGATGCAACCTCCATGACCTTCTCCAGGAAATCCTTAGGACACGTGTAAGGGGCGTGGGGTCCGAGCATGGAAGTGATCCTGCCGCCGCAGGCGCCGTTCCAGCGCTCGCACAGCTCTCTGCCCTCGGCGATGGCTTTGTCGGCGCCGGAGGCGCTTCCGATGAGGCCTCGGGAGAGCGAGGCCCTGATTCCCGTCCTCTCCACCGCCTTTGCCGTCTCGTCCATGAAGAAGTACATATCCGCGAAGGTCGTGACGCCGGCACGGATCATCTCGACGCACGCAAGCATCGTGCCCCAGTACACGTCGTCGGCTTCAAGCCGCGCCTCCGCTGGCCAGATCTTCTGCGTAAGCCACTCCATGAGCGGCATGTCGTCGGCGAATCCGCGAAACATCGTCATAGCGGCGTGCGTGTGCGCGTTCACGAGCCCCGGCAGGGCGATGAGGCCTGACCCGTCGATGACCTTCGCTGCGCTGCGGAACTCCTGAGGGGCGGGGGATGATCCGACGTAAACGACCTCTGACCCCGCCACCGCGATGTCGCCCTTCGGCAACACGAGCGGTCGCCCCTCGCGCGGCGAGATGACCTGTGCCCCGCTAATGAGTATGTCCACCTTTCCCCTGTGGCCTGTCTTGTGCATGGCGTGTCCCTCCGTCACGGTTGTCGCGGGCAAGATAGCGTCTTCCTGCCCCCTCGTGCCCCGCGAGGCACGACAGTTACGTCTCAGTCTGAGTGGACCATTCATGCAATCGGCGGTCGGGTCGGGATGGAAGCCAGGCGCTTTACTTCAAAGTCGAGAGTTCACGCACAGCCCGCCCGGCTTGCGCGAGTTCCAGGAGCGAGAGGACATACCAGCCCTTTTCCCTGTATGCAAGCCCGAGAAGCAGGTGTGTGTACTCGTTGGACGGGTCCAGGGAAAGCGCGGCCCTCAACACCTCGATAGCCCTGTCAAGCTCGCCTATCCTGGAAAGGCTCACCGCAAAGTAGTGGCGAGTCCAAACGTTCCGCGGATCGAGCGCGACGAGCTTCTCGAAACACTCCGCAGACCTCTTGAAGTCGGAGAATGCGTAGTAGGCGAAGGCGACCAGGTTGAGGCTGATGATGTCGCCAGGGTCTCTGTCCAGGACTTGCTCGGCCCTGGCGATAACCTCCCGGCCGAACTCTTCGTACCCTGCGGATTCGATCGCACGGAACTCGCGCGCTGCTTCGGGGACCATCCCCTGGTTCGCGTACGCGATCGCAAGGTACAGCCGCCCCTCCAGGTCGTCCGGCGCGCGGCTCCTGTTGGCCGCCACAACAGCGCTCCAGTCCACGCGCGACTCGACCCGCGGCGCCGCGCCCGTACCGCCCGCGCCCGCCACCGCGCGGCTGGGGGACGCAGGCATCGCCAGCAGCACCAGCAGCGACAGCATGAGCGTCAGCACCGGCACTAAGTGAGGGTTCATTAATCCCTCCCGGTTTTCCAGCAGGTGGCGGGTTGCCGGTGTTGCGCCTTCTCTTGAGCCACTGGCAGCCCATGCCGAAGTCGAGAGGGTTTTTGCACTCTCAGTTAGTAGGACCGACTGCCCAGGGATAGCCGCTGAAGCCACACCGCGCGCCTTCCTCTTCACATTGGAGCCCGATTGCCGTCCCTTTGGCCTCATGCAACAGGACTTCTACGGGTGGTCCGCAAATCCTCCATGCCGTGCCGCCCCGGCACGAGGGGCGCCAAAACCCAGCCACTCGCCCGACGGGCCGGGTTCCGGCAAAGCGCGCCCTGCTTAAGGCGCCGTCCCCGAGTTCGACACCGGCAATCTGCCAGATGCTGGCAGGCTGGGAGGAACTAACGAAGCGTTACTTAGTACGCGCGGGCAAGCGCCTCCTCCATCCTGTCGAGTCCTACCGCGATCCGCTCCATCGAGGTTGCGTACGAGAGCCTCACGCACCTGTCGTTTCCGAACGCAACGCCCGGCACGACAGCCACGTGGACGCAGCGCAGGAGCGCTTCGGCAAACGTGGTGGAGTCCTTTATCTCCACGTCCTCGAGCTTGCGTCCGAAGTAATGCGACACATCAGGGAACGCGTAGAACGCACCCTCAGGCACAGGACACACGAGACCCGGCATCTCGTTCAGGCGCCGCACCATGTAGTCGCGGCGCCGAGCGAACTCCCTGCGCATCCGCTCGAGCGGCTCCTTGTCGCCGGTAAGCCCTGCAAGGGCCGCCTTCTGCGAGATCGAGGTGGGGTTCGACGTCACGTGGCTCTGGATGGTCTCCATGGCACGGATGATGTCCCTTGGGCCTGCGGCATATCCGATTCGCCAGCCGGTCATGGCGTACGTCTTCGATACCCCGTTCACCACAATGGTAAGCTCCTTTATCTCGGGGCCGAGCGAGGCGATGCTCACGTGCTCTGCGTCCCCGTATACGAGCTTCTCGTATATCTCATCGGCTATCACGACAACGCCATGTGCTAGCGCAACTTCGGCGATCTCGCTGATCTCCTGGCGCGAGTAAACCGACCCAGTGGGGTTGCAGGGGCTGTTGACGATGATCGCACGCGTCCTGGGCGTGATGGCGTCCTCGATGGCGGATGCGCTGACCTTGAACCCGCGCTCGATGTCGCCCTCGACGATGACCGGGACGCCGCCGGCGAGATAGACCATCTCAGGGTACGAGACCCAGTAAGGGCTCAGGATTATCACCTCGTCGCCCTCGTCGCACAGGGCGAACACCGCGTTGAATATGGAATGCTTCGCACCGCACGAAACGAGCACTTCCTGAGGGCTGTACGTAAGCCCGTTATCGGCCCGCAGCTTCTCGCAGATGGCCGCGCGCAACTCGAGGATGCCGGCGGTCGCCGTGTACTTGGTGAACCCAGCCCTGATGGCCTCCACGGCCGCGTCCTTGATATGGCCGGGCGTGTCGAAGTCCGGCTCGCCCAGGCCGAAGTTGACAACGTCCACGCCCTGGCTGCGCATCTCGCGAACAAGCGCGTCCACGCCAAACGTTTTCGACGGGCTCACTTTCGTCGTTCTCCGAGCAAGCTTCACCCATCGTGCCACGAAAGGGCGCCGTCCCCGGCGGCGCCCCACGGTGGCGCCCCTCCTCTCCCTCATTTCTGTGTGCTTATCTTTGCGTTTCCCTCAATGGAGTACCCGTACCGCCCTATCCTCTCTCCCAGGCGGTAGTAGTCGGGCCCCACATAGGCAAAGGGCTTCATGGCCTGCACATCGATGCGCCCTTCTGGCGTGAGGATCCCCTCGCTTGCGTGAACCGCCACCACCTCGCCCACGAACAGCTCATGTGACCCGAGCACGACCTGGTGGCGGACCCTGCACTCCATGTTTATCGGGCACTCACCGATGTAGTGGCACCCGACCTCGTCGCCCGCCACCGCCGTAAGCCCGAGCGCGGCAAACTTGTCCACATCCCGGCCGGACACGTTGCCGCAGTAGTCCGTAGCATAGAGGAGGTCCTCGCCAGGAACGTTCACGCAGAAGGCGCCGGTCTCCTTTATGATTCCATGGGAGTACCTGGAGAGGTTTACGGCTATGGATACCATGGGTGGAGTGCCGCAGGCGACGCCCGTCCAGGCCACGGTGATGATGTTCGGCCGCCCGGAAGGCGGGGTGCAGCTCACCATGACGGCCGGTATTGGGTACAGGTAGTTCTTCAGCCTGGCCTGCGTCTTGCGCATAGCGCGCCGTCCACCTCTCTTCATCTCTCGCACCATCATCTGTCGCACCAGAGCTTACCGGCCTGGGCGTAGTTCTCCTTCTTCATCTCCCGAAGGATGATGCTTACAGCGCTCTCGGGGCAGCCTACTGACTCCACCACAGCTTTTGTGACCTTCTCCACGAGCGCGCGCTTCTGCTCGACGGTTCTTCCCTCGATGAGCTCGATCTGAACGATGGGCATGTGCGCCACCTCCTTTCCGTGTTCCGGCAAGAAACTCAGCTCTCGCCCCTCGCCCACCTTCGGCCCATGAACCTCAGAAGCGGCACGCCGATAGCCAGCACCGAGACGGCCTCCGAAGCCCCTATGCTGAGGACGAGCAGCCAGTACGGGACTCCGGTGAGGAAGGTAAGATAGGCGCTGACGAATATGGCGTTCAGTGCTATCGGCGAGATGTACGCGACGACGCTTCGCCGGAACACCCGCGTAATAATGGCCGCAACGAGGGTCACAAGGCTTCCGAGGACGATGTCGGGCAAGCCGTACGGCCCGATGAGGTTCGCGACGAGGCAGCCCACGAAAAGCCCAGGGACAGCCTCGGGAAAGAGGATGGGGAGCAGGGTCAGCCCCTCGGCCACCCTGAACTGGAGCGGCCCGAAGCTAATGGGCGCAAGCGCGTACGAAACCGCCACATAGGCGGCGGCAACCAGTGCGCCACGCACGATGCCCTTCACAACCCGCGACCGCCCGTCGTGGACCCTGGCTTTCAGACTACATCGCTCCTTCGGACCTGCTGTAACGCAGCCTACTACCTGACGATGGTATTATTCTCCCCTGAGGAGCCAAAGTCCTCCGCAGATGCTGAAAAACCCTCGCAACGCCGCCCCTGTGAACCCTAAGTGAGGGTGCATTAGTCCTCGCCCCTCTTCCAGTAGTTGCCGGGTTGCC
>JAAYXB010000051.1 GCA_012516125.1 Bacillota bacterium
CCCTTAGGGACCACCCCTCGTGGCGGTCAGGGCGCCCTGGTCACGAGAGGATCAGGACATGGTGTCAGGCTGGTCCCCAGAGGACCATCGTCACGCGAGATCTGGTCCCTGGTGCTCCACCTTGCCTGGTTTTGGCGAAGGAGGGCGACAGGGGTGGTTCCCGGAGGACCAGATTTCGAGTCGGGCTGATCCCCACAGGACCAGGTCTGCCCGCAACCTGGTTCTCGGAAGATCACCCGTATTCCGGCCTCCAGCGGGCGCATACGCGCCCATAGACACCTGGAAGCCTGCGCCAAATGCGGCCGTACTGGGCCCACGGGCTGGCTGTCACGCCCCGAGGCTGCGACTTGCCCTGTGAGCGTGCCATCGCCGAGGTCCGGCGTGGATTTTGGAGCAGGCTTCTAAGTATGAGGTCGTTAGTTTTCTCTCGTTTTCCGAGGTCTTGGGTTGCCGGTGGTTGCACGAGGGGTGTCAAAATCCGGCGACTTGCCCGACGGGCCAGATTGTGGCAAAGCGCGCCCCGCTTGGGGCGCCGTCCCCGAGTGCAACACCGGCAACCCTGCAGGGCGCGTGCGCTCTCTGGAACCGGCGATTACTTATGGCGATCTACTTAGCACCGGGCTTATAGGTAACCAGGCTCGAACTCAGAAGTTGCGTGCGACGCGAAGGGCATGGACAGCGGGCGAGCCAGCCGTGCGCCCGCGGACATCGTGTTAACTGCGGAGTTGGGTATCTATGAATGACTCACACCTAGCCCATTTTCCGCATTAGGAGCGCGGCCAGATTGAGCAATGACCTGGTAAAAGGTCTGTTGCCAGGGTCCTCCAACTGTTTTGCGGCACGCGACCATTGCGCCCTTTAGCTGGGAAGACGTTTCTACTGCGGAAAATGAGCTTAGCCCTGGTAGCGGAGAGACCTCGGAGGAACCTGGCCAACCCCGGTGCCCATCCTGTCCTACCAAGAGATCATATTCTCTTTCGGCAAGCAGTATATATTTAGCAGGTACCGAGAAGGCCTGTCGAGGGGGATAGGGCATGTCCGACACCAACCAGGAGCTTGACCTGGAGCTGCTGAAGCGGACAAGGTCGGGGCAGGAGGCTGCGCGGGACGACCTAGTACGGAAGTACGTTCCCATGGTAAGGCACATAGTGCGAGCCACAGCACCGGGCCTGCCCGGCTCGGAGTTCGAGGATCTC
This sequence comes from Bacillota bacterium, assembly GCA_012516125.1. GTDB lineage: Bacteria > Bacillota > SHA-98 > UBA4971 > UBA4971 > UBA6256. The sequence continues at coordinate 1,197 of JAAYXB010000051.1, forward strand.
ATGCAGGACGGGCTTATTGGCCTGCTCGACGCCATCCGGCAGTATGATCCTGGCAAGCCCGGCGTGAAGTTCAGCTCTTTCGCATACCTGTGCATCATCAGGAAGATATACAACAGCCTCCGGCGCCAGACCAGCAGCAAGCAGAGGGCCCTCAACCAGGCCATATCACTCTATTCATACGTGGATAGAGAGGAGACCAGGATGATCCTGGACGTCCTCGCGGGCGACTACGTTGACCCTGAAGCCGTTGTGGAGAACCAGTGGGCCAGCGTCCGCGTGGAACAGGTCCTCCGAAGCCACCTCTCGATGCTCGAGTACGCGGTCACTGCGCTGCTTCTGCGTGGCTACACCACGGGGGAGATCGGCAGGGCCATGGGACTTGATCCGAAGTCTGTGGACAACGCGCGCACCCGCGTCAAGGCCAAGCTGCGGCGCCTCCTGCACAGGTATGGCTCCCTCGTCCATCCGGAGATCCCCGAGAAAGTGCGCAAGCGGCGCGACCTTTGCATGGAGGTCCGCGTGAGCCTCGCGCCCAGGTGTCGGGTCTCGCCCTTCCCTGGATGATTCTCTTTTGGCTGGGGCTATGATACAATACCAGTGCAATCTGGGGCGATATGTGTCGATTCAGGTCGGCATTTCGCGTGCAAGGGTGTCATTGATGTGAGGCGGCGCGGCAGGGCGAAGGTCGCGGCGCAGGGAGGACTTAGTTTGTACCTTAAGCGGATGGAGCTTTACGGGTTCAAGTCCTTTGCAGACAAGACGGAGCTTGAATTCTCACCAGGCGTGACTGCCATCGTGGGGCCGAACGGAAGCGGCAAGAGCAACCTCGCCGACGCCATCAGGTGGGTTCTCGGTGAGCAAAGCGCACGCATACTACGGGGAACCCGGATGGAGGACGTCATCTTCGCCGGCTCAGGGGCGAGAAAGGCGCTGGGGTTTGCCGAGGTCACCCTCGTTTTCGACAACGTGGACGGCGCGCTTCCCGTGGATTTCATGGAGGTTGCCGTGACGAGGCGCGTTTACCGCTCCGGCGAGAGCGAGTTCTCCATCTGTGGCATCCCCTGTCGCTTGAAAGACATTCAGGCCCTGTTCATGGATACGGGCGCAGGCAAGGAGGGCTACTCGATTATAGAACAGGGCAAGATCGACGCCATCCTTGGCGCGAGTTCCGATGAACGCAGGGCGTTTTTCGAAGAGGCTGCGGGGATACATAAGTATAAGGCGCGCAGAGCTGACGCGGTGAGACGGCTCGCCATCGCCGACGCCTGTGCCACGCGCGTTCGCGACGTGCTGGGTGAACTTTCAAGGCAGATGGAGCCGCTTGCGGCGAAGGCCGACGAGGCCAGACGCTTCCAGGAGTGTAGCCAGGAGCTCGCCAGCCTCGAGGTGAGCCTCGCCCTGGGGGAGTTCGACGCCCTGGAGGCGAGGAGGTCGGAGCTTGCGCGGGCTATCTCGGAGATCGATGAAAGGTTGGGCAAGGAGGGCTGCCTCCGGGAGGCGCTGGCCGAGGAGATCTCTCGTGACAGGGAGGCGCTCGCCTCGGTGGAGGAGGAGCGCGACCGGTTGCAGGAGCGGGCGGCTGCGCTTGCCGCCGAGATAGAGAAGGTGGACGGCAGGATCTCGCTCGCCCGGGAGCGCGAGAGAATGCGGGCGGCGCAGGCCCAGGCTCTCAGTGAGACTATCGAGAAGGACAGGCAGCGGCTGGCGGCATGTGTGAGCGAGAGCGCCGCGAAATCCGCAAGGCTCGCCGAGATCTCATCCGAACTCGATGCTGCCGCGCATGAGCTGGACTCGCTTCAGGCGGAAGACAGCGCCCTCGCCGAGAGGCAGAGGCTGTGCGAGCAGGCAGCCGAGAAGGTCAAGGCGGACATCATAGAGGTGCTGTCCGCCACGGCGGAGGCAAAGAACGAGCTGGCCAGGATGGCTCTGGAGGACGCCGCACAGGCAAGGCACCTGGAGCGCCAGAAGCGCGAGCTTGAGGCCGCGCTCGATGAGCTGCGAGATGCTGAGAGCCTTGCTACCCGTGAGGCTGCAAGGCGCGAGGAGCTTGCCGGAAGTGTGCGCCTTGCGTCCGCGGAGATAGCGGATCTCGAGCGCAGCCTCGGTGCGGCCCGGGACAGGCTCAAAAGCCTCATGGTGGAGCACCAGGAGGCCCAGGCGCGGGTGCGCGAGGCGTCGCTCCAGGTGGAAGCGCTGAGGAGGGTCGCCTCGTCGGGCGACTGGTATCCCCACGGCGCCCGCGCGGTGCTGGCAGCGGCGCGCCGAGGCGAGCTTGCTGGGGTGGTGGGAGCGGTCGCCGACTGCATCAGGGTACCCCGGGAGTACGAGCATGCCGTCGAGTCGGCCCTTGGACAAGCTCTTTCTGATATCATCGTGGAAGGGGACGCCCACGCCAGGGCAGCGGTACAGTATCTTAAGGAGCGGAACCTCGGGAGGGCCACCTTCCTTCCCCTGGACCTCATCAGGCCGGGAGAGCTTGCAAGGGCGGAAGAGGCGGCTCTCTCCATGGGTGGAGTGGTCGGGAGAGCATCGGCCCTCGTGTGGTGCGAAGACCGGGTGAGGACGGCCGTGGAACATCTCCTCGGGCGCACCGTCGTCGTGAAGAACCTCGATGTTGCGGTGCGAGTGGCGCGCGCCACGGGCACGCGCCTGAAGGTGGTGACGATCGACGGGGACCTCGTGCTGCCGGGCGGGGCGATCTCGGGAGGCAGCGGCCGGGGAAAGCAGCGAGAGACTCCGCTTGCGCTCAAGCGACGTCTTGCGGAGCTCGAGCAAGGTCTTGCCTTGCTTGCCGCAGCCGATAATGGGGCCGGACTTGCTGTGGCGACGACGCAAGAGGAGATTTCGCGCCTCGAGAAGGCCCTCGAGGAGGCGCGGTCCAGGAAACAGGCGCTGGAGCTGGACGTCGCGAGGTCCGAAGCCGTGCATTCCCAGGCGGTGCGGGATATCGAGAAAGCTCGCTCGAAGGTGAGGCTACTGCAGGAAGAGATCGACTCTGCGAGGACGGGTGACGACTCCCGGGACGAGCTCCGGAGGCAGCTCGAGGAGAAGCGCGCTCATCTCGAGGCCGCCGGGCGCGACCTCGCGGAGGCTCAGGCGGGGCTCGCTGGGGAGATCGAGGAGATCGCCAGGAGGCGCGAAGGGATCGGCCGGGAGATAACCGGCCTTCGGGTGAAGATGGCCTCTTTGACTCAGGAGGCAGCGGGACTCCACGAACAGGTACAAACCCTGGACGCGAGGGCGCGGGACCTTGCTGTGGACATCGAGGCGAGGGAGGCCGAGCTTTCTCATGTCGCCGGGACGTCCAGGTCCGCCGGCGACGACATCGTGTCGGCCGCGGCGCGGCTTGAGTCACTTAGCCGCGAAAAGGCTGAGGTGGACCGGGCCCTTGATTCGGCGAAAGAGGCCAGGCGCGAGCTCGTCCGCCGCGTCGCGCAGAAGGAGTCGAAACTCCGACTGTGCCAGGGGGAGGTTGAGGACCTCCAGAAAGCGAGGACCTCGCTCACGGTCGAGGAGGCCGGGCTTGTGGAGAAAGTAAACCACATCAGGGATGAGCTTGCGCGCCTCTATCATCTCTCCGTCGATGAGGCGAGGGCGCAGGCGTGCGAGATATCCGACAGGGAAGACGCATCGAGGAGGGCGAGGTCGCTCAGGCTACAGATCGAGGCCCTGGGGCCTGTCGATCCCGGCGTCATCAGGGTCTACGAGGCGCTCAGGACGCGCTACAGCGAGCTTGCCTCCGGCCTTGACGATGTTCTGCGGGCGCGGGCGTTCCTTGGCGAGGTTATCGAGCGTTCGGACCGCGAGAGCGAAAGGCGTTTCCGCGAGACGCTCGGCGCCATAAGGGCCGCGTTCGGCAGGAAGTTTACGCGCCTGTTCGGTGGCGGCAGGGCTGACCTTGTGATGACCGACGAGGGCACGCCTGCCCCGGGGATCGAGATCGTCGCCGAGCCTCCCGGCAAGAAGCTGCAGAGCCTCAGCCTGCTCTCAGCGGGGGAGAGGGCGCTTGCTGCGGCCGCCCTCGTGTTCGCCCTTCTTGAGGTGCGGCCGAGCCCGTTCTGTGTGCTGGACGAGGTCGATGCGGCTCTCGACGAGGCCAACGTAGCGAGGTTTACTGAGCTGCTGAGGGATGCCGCCTCAAAGAGCCAGTTTATCGTCGTAACCCACAGGAAGGGAACGATGGAGGCTGCGGACGCCCTGTACGGGGTCACGATGGAGGAGTCCGGAGTATCGAAGCTGATCTCCGTGAGGATTGAGGATACGGGCCCCGAGGCAAGGCAACAGGAGACAGCGTAAGCGGGCCCGGCCCGCGGCGCGCCCCGCAGGCGGCGGGATAGAGGCGAACGGGGACGGGGACTACGACTATGACTATAGCGGGGGCGCGGAGCTTCCACTTTCGACCGCAGCCCTTTGAAGGCACAGGAAGGTGTGAGGGCGTAGACATGAGCGTAACAGGTGGCGGCGTGGGACGGTTCGTGAAGAGGCTCTTCACGAAAGACGAAACGAAGGACGATGGAAGGCCGCGACCGCCTTCGGATAGCAACGGGCCCGCCGCGGATGCCGGGCAGACCGGCCCGGAGGAGGCGAAGGGCGTGATCGCCCGGCTCAGAGAGCGGCTCGCCCGCACCAGGGACGGGCTTGTGGGGAGGGTGGAGGCACTCCTCGGGAGAAAGGTTGCCCTCGACGATGAGTTCTTCGAGGAGCTCGAGGCCATCCTTCTCCAGGCAGATGTCGGGGTGAAGGCCACCGCCAGGCTTCTTCGCGGCCTCGAGGCGAGAGTGGCCGGCGCGAGGGCGGGAGGCGGCGCAAACGACCTCGTGAACTATCTCAAGGAGGAGGTCCTTGAGATGCTTGGGCCGCGAGAGCCACTCAGGAAGGCCCCATCGGGAACCACCGTGATCATGGTGGTTGGAGTAAATGGCACAGGGAAGACCACAACCGTGGGCAAGCTGGGTTACAGGTTCCGCAGGGAAGGGTCAAAGGTGGTCCTGGGCGCGTCCGACACTTTCAGGGCGGCCGCCATCGAGCAGCTTGAAATATGGGGCGAGAGGGCGGCGGCCGATGTCATTCGCCACCAGGAGGGTGGGGACCCTGGCGCCGTGGCCTATGATGCCTGCCAGGCGGCGAAGGCGCGCAGGGCCGACTACGTCATCCTCGACACCGCGGGACGGCTGCACACGCGGGTCAACCTCATGGAGGAGCTCAAGAAGGTCCGCAGGGTCGTGGAGAGGGAGATACCCGGGGCCCCCCACGAGGTGCTCCTCGTGCTCGACGCAACGTCCGGGCAGAACGCCATCGCCCAGGCGCGGACATTCAAGGATGCGGTCGAGGTTACTGGGATCGCCCTGACCAAGCTGGATGGAACGGCTAAAGGCGGCGTCGTGTTGGCGATTCGGGAGGAACTGGGCATCCCTGTCAAGCTGGTGGGCATCGGTGAGGGGGTGGAGGACCTGCGGGACTTCGACCCGGTGGAATTCGCGGAGGCCCTCTTCGCAAGGTGAGCGTGCGTTAGTTCTTGTCCCCTTTCCGGTAGTTGCCGGGTTGCCGGTGTTGCACTCGGGGACGGCGCCCCAAGTGGGGCGCGCTTCGCCAACACCCGGCCCGTCGGGCAAGTCGCCGGATTCCGACACCCCTTGTGCAATCACCGGTTCCGAATTGACTCCAGGGGTGGCGCAGTGTATACTACTTGCGTGAGTCGAGAGGAGGTGGGGTCTCGTGTTCGAAAACCTGACGGCGCGGCTGCAGGAGACGTTCCGCAGGCTGCGCGGCAAGGGCAAGCTCAGCGAGCGCGATGTGGACGAGGCCCTGCGCGAGGTGCGCATAGCCCTTCTCGAGGCCGACGTGAACTTCAGGGTGGTCCGCGACTTCATCGTGAAAGTGCGCGAGCGGGCATGCGGGCAAGAGGTAATGGCAAGCCTTACCCCTGGCCAGCAGGTCATAAAGATAGTCAACTCCGAGCTTACGGAACTCATGGGGGGGCGGGAGAGCAAGATCCAGTACAGCCCGAAACCGCCCACGGTCATCATGCTTGTGGGACTGCAGGGCTCGGGCAAGACTACGACCGCAGCCAAACTCGCAAACCTGCTTAGGAGACAGGGCAAACACCCTCTCCTGGTGGCTTCCGACACCAGACGCCCCGCTGCCATACGCCAGCTACAGGTGCTCGGCGAGAAGGTCGGAGTGGATGTGGTTGCGACGCGTGAAGGAGACGACGCGGTACGCGTGGCAAAGCAGGGGGTGGCTCGCGCTGCGGCCATCGGACGCGACGTGGTAATCATCGACACCGCGGGGCGGCTTCACATCGACGATGAGCTCATGGACGAGCTCGCCCGGATGAAGGGCGAGGTGAACCCGTCTGAGGTGCTGCTGGTGGTTGACGCCATGACCGGCCAGGACGCCGTGAACGTCGCTGGCGCGTTCAACGACCGACTTGGTCTGACTGGGATCATCCTGACCAAGCTTGACGGCGACGCGCGTGGCGGCGCTGCCCTGTCAGCGCGGGCTGTCACCGGGAGGCCCATAAAGTTCGTGGGCGTCGGCGAGAAGGTTGAGTCCCTGGAGCCGTTCTACCCCGACAGGATGGCGTCGCGCATCCTTGGCATGGGGGACGTCCTCAGCCTCATCGAGAAGGCGGAGGCGGCATACGACGAGGCGAAAGCCCGGAAGCTCGCTGAGAAGATCAGAAGCAACGAGTTCACCCTTGAGGACTTCGCCGACCAGCTTCGCCAGATGAGAAAGATCGGACCTCTCGATGAGATACTATCCATGATACCCGGGCTGGGGCGCATGCGAGGGCTTTCTGACCTCAGGGTCGACGAGGGCCAGCTCAAGCGGATCGAGGCGATAGTGAACTCCATGACGCTGGAGGAACGAAGGAACCCTGCGATCATCGACGGCAGCCGACGTAAGAGGATCGCGCGCGGAAGCGGCACGCGCATCCAGGATGTGAACAGCGTGCTGCGGCAGTTTGAGCAGGTGAGAGACATGCTTCGGCAATTCGGGGGCGCCGAGAGAGCTGCCCGTCGCGCTATGCGAAAAGGCGCGTTCCCGTTTGTCAAATAGGCTACTCTGGACGACCTGAGAACGGGAGGTGACACACACTTGGCAGTAAGGATAAGGCTTACGAGGACCGGGGCAAAGAAACAGGCTTCTTACAGGATCGTCGTCGCCGATAGCCGCTACCCGCGGGATGGGCGGTTCATCGAGATCCTCGGGCACTACAACCCCAGGACGAACCCAGAGACGCTTCAGGTTGACCGCGAGAAGGCCACTGAGTGGCTGAAGAAGGGTGCTTTGCCGACGGATTCGGCGAAGGCCCTGCTTGCGAGGGCAGGCGTTCCTGTGGGGGGGCCGTTCGCGTCTGGTGAGGCGAAGGCCATATGAAACGGCTTGTTGAGTTTATCGCGAGGAGCCTCGTGGATAACCCGGACGCAGTGAAGGTCGAGGATGTCCCGAGCGCGGGCGGGTATACCGTGTACGAGGTGTCCTGCGATCCGGAAGAGAAGGGCAAGCTCATCGGGAGGGCCGGCAGGACTGCCAAGGCCATGAGGACTGTCGTGAGGTCTGCGGGCGCACGGCAGGGGAAGAAGGTCACCGTGGAGATCGTGTGACCCCGTTTTCTCGTGCTGCCCACGTATCCGTCAGGGGACTTTTTGGCCAAGATGACCATCGAATTCATTGCGGTGGCCGAGGTGACCGCTCCCCAGGGCATTCGGGGGGAGGTCAGGGCCCTTGCGCTCACCGATTTTCCGGACCGGTTCAAACCACCTCTTCGCCTTCGAGTCCGCAAGGGCGAGAGCGTCGCGACCCTCGATGTCGAAGCTGCGCGGCAGCACCGGGGTTTCATCGTCATAAAGTTCGCAGGGGTGGACTCTATGGACGATGCCGAGAAGCTGCGCGGCGCCATCCTGGAGGTTCCACGGTCGGAGGTTGTGCCACTCGAGCCGGGGCGGTATTACTTTCACGAGATAGAAGGCCTCGATGTGGTTACGACCGAAGGTCGTCGCCTTGGAAAGGTGGCGCGGGTCATCCGCGGCGTTGCCAACGACATCTACGAGGTCGAGACCCGAGCGTCCGGGGGTTGCCGGGGCAGGACCATCCTGGTGCCGGCAGTGCGTGAGATCGTGAAGAACATAGACCTCGAGCGCGGCGAGATGACCATCGATCTCATTCCGGGCCTGGAGTAGGTGGCTGGTGTTGAGAATCGACGTGCTCACCCTTTTCCCGGGGATGTTCTCCGGGCCGCTGTCCGAGAGCATTGTTGCACGTGCCAGGGAACGCGGGCTTGTGGAGATCCACATCCACGATATACGGGAGTTCGCCCAGGACAAGCACAGGGTCACCGACGATTATCCCTTCGGCGGAGGGGCAGGCATGGTCATGAAGCCAGAGCCCATCTTCGCCGCTGTTGAGCATGTCATGAGCGACGTGGCCGAGCCCATCCGGGTGATCCTGATGAGCCCCCAGGGGCGTGTCTTCACCCAGGAGATGGCGATGCGGCTCGCCCAGGAACGCCACCTCCTGTTCATATGTGGACACTACGAGGGCGTTGACGAACGGGTGAGACAGGCCCTCGTTCACGAGGAGATATCCATCGGAGATTACATCCTGACCGGGGGCGAACTGCCTGCGATGGTTGTCATAGATGCGCTGACGAGGCTTATCCCGGGGGTGCTCGATGAGGAGTCCGTGGCCGCCGAGTCATTCACCAGCGGGCTTCTCGACTATCCTCAATACACGAGGCCACGGGAGTTCAGGGGCATGACCGTGCCGGAAGTGCTGGTCTCGGGTGACCATGAGAAGGTGAGGATCTGGCGGCGAAAAGAGGCGCTTGCGAGGACCCTCGAGAGGCGCCCGGACCTTCTTCGTAAGGCGAGCCTGACGCCGGAGGACCTGCGGCTCCTCGAGGAGATAAAGGGGGATAAGGCCGGGGAACCCGAGAAGGCCGGTGTTGAACCCGGCTCGAGCCGTATGATATAATCACCGTTGTTGAGCGAACGCAGGCTGCAGAGCGCCTTGCGCGTCCACTCTGGAGGGAGGATCTCGGACAATGAACATCATGGATACTATAGAGCGCGAGCAGATGCGCGAGGATATCCCGCAGTTTAGACCCGGCGATACCGTGAAGGTCCATGTGAAGGTCATCGAGGGCGGCAGAGAGAGGATCCAGGTATTCGAAGGCGTGGTGATCGCCCGCAAGGGCACGGGGATCCGCGAGACCTTCACCGTGCGCAAGGTGTCTGCGGGTATAGGGGTTGAGCGGACCTTCCCGCTGCACTCGCCGAGGCTCAGTAAGATCGAGGTCGTGCGAGAAGGCAAAGTGAGGCGTGCGAAGCTATACTACCTGAGAGAGCGTGTCGGTAAGGCTGCGAGGGTGAAAGAGGCGGACAGAAAGTGACCTCCGAGATAGGTCATCTGAAGGAGACCGCTGCGCAAGACTCTCCCACGGTTGCTGCAGGAGAACTGAGGGAAGGCCAGCAGCGTGCAGGGGAACCCACGGACGTGGGGCAGCCCGAAGGTGCTTGCTCCGGTGAGGACGCCGGGCAGGCGACGCGAGCGGAAGGCGAGCATGTGCCCGCCGAGCGGCTGTCTGCCGGCGTACCTGCCGGCGACGCAGGCGGTCGGCGGCCCGAATGCGCAGGGGAATGCGATTGCGGCCGGGAAATGCCGGCTGCCGGGGCGCGGGCTGAAGCGTGTCCCGGCACGGCACCTTGTGAACCGGCGACGCCTGTGGCAAAGCCCATCATTTCGCCCGCACTGAGGTCCGAGATCCTCGAGTACGTCCAGGCGTTCGCCATCGCCATCGTCCTCGCGGCGTTTATCATCACCTTCATCGCCCAGTCCTTCGTGGTCGAGGGATCGAGCATGGAGCCGAGCCTCCATAACCGCGAGAGGCTGCTTGTGAACAAGCTTGTATACCGGTTCAAGGAGCCGCAAAGGGGCGACGTGGTGGTGTTCAGGTACCCCGCCAATCCGAAGCGGAAGTTCATCAAACGCATCATCGGAGTGCCCGGCGATGTTGTCGAGGTGCGAGATGGGCACGTCATTCTGAACGGCCAGGTGCTTGAGGAAGACTACACCATGGACCTTACGTTCGGTACCTTCGGTCCGGAGGTCGTACCTCCCGGACACTACTTTGTGCTGGGGGACAACCGGAACAACAGCGATGACTCGCGTTTTCCCGACGTGGGCTTTGTTCCGAGGGCCAACATCGTGGGGAAGGCTTTCGTAACATGGTGGCCGCCTGGGGAGATCGGGCTCGTGCGAACGCCGAAGCTCGGGGCTGGGGCTATCGTGCAATGATGCTCTCGTGGTTTCCCGGTCACATGGCCAAAGCCAGGCAGGCGATCAAGCGAAACCTGGCGGGGATAGACGTGGTGATAGAGGTCCTGGACGCGCGGATCCCTGATACCAGCAGGAACCCGGAGATCGCCTGGATTGTCGGGGACAGGGCAAGGGTTGTTGTTCTCGCCAAGGAGGACCTGGCGGACCCGGTTGAAACTCGAAAATGGCTCGCCGCGCTCCGCGTGCGCGAGCCATTTTGCTACGCCGTGAACGCCGAGACCGGGGAGGGCGTTGAAGCGGTTGTGGAGGCCTGCTCCTCAGTGGCGGGCCAGATAATGCTGAGGCTGGCGTCGAGAGGGCGCAGGATGCGCGCCGTGAGGGCCATGGTCATCGGTATCCCCAACGTGGGCAAGTCGTCCCTTGTGAACAGGATAGCCGGCCGGAGGTCGGCGAAAACAGGCGCGAGGCCCGGGATTACCAGGGGCAAGCAGTGGATAACCGTTGGGAGGGGCATAGAACTCCTGGACACTCCCGGGGTTCTCTGGCCGCGCGCGGACGATCCCGCCGCCATGTTCAAGCTTGCAGCAACGGGCGCCATCAGCGACGAAAGCTTCGACCCCGCGGATGTGGCCGAGCGCCTGCTGGATGTGCTCAGGGAAAAGGCGCCAGATTCCCTTGCGTCACGTCTCAAGGTCGAAGACGTGGGGTCGCTTGGCGGACGAGAGCTGCTCGAGATAGCCGGCAGAAAACGGGGCTGTCTCGGGCCCGGCGGGGTGGTGGACCTCGCCCGTGCGGGCGCCGTGGTGCTCTCCGATTTCCGCAAGGGGCTTTTCGGAAGGGTGACCCTCGACCCGGCGCCCGGGGGCGGTGATTCCACGTGATTGCCGTTCCCGCAGTTGCATCGCCGGGCGGCGAGGATTTTCTTGCCTACGAGCGGCGCCTCTGGAGCCAGGGCTACGTCGCAGTAGCTGGGATAGACGAGGCCGGCCGCGGGGCGCTCCTTGCATCGGTGGTCGCCGCGGCCGTTGTGTTAAGGCCGGGAACCTCCCTTGACGGGGTACGCGACTCCAAGGCCCTCTCGGCGAAGAGGCGGGGGGCGCTCTACGATGTCATCATGGAGAGGGCCCTTGCCGTGGGAATCGGGGTTGTGGACGCGGAGACCGTAGACCGCATCAACATAAAGCAAGCTGCCAGGCTCGCGATGAAGAGGGCCGTAGACAACCTCGACATCATGCCGGACTACCTTCTCGTTGACGCTGAGGTAGTGCCTGCGCCAATCCCTCAGAGCGCAGTTGTTCACGGAGACGCGCTTTCCCAGACCATAGCGGCCGCGTCAATCATCGCCAAGGTCACCAGGGACAGGATGTGCGAGATCTGGGATGAGGAGTATCCTCAATACCACATCCGGTCCCATAAAGGATACTGCACGCGGGAGCACGTTGCGGCCATCCTGAAGCATGGGCCGTGCCCGTTGCACAGAAGGACGTTCCTTAGGAAGATCCTCGCGCAACAGCCCAGCTTGGGCCCGGATCTCGGGCTATAGCATGAATTCCCATTTGTCCCCCGACATATGGCAGGAAAACCCAAAGCCATGGAGAAAATATCCCTCTGGGAATCCATGGTAGAGGAGTGTGCTGTGTGTACATAGACTGCAGGCAAACAGGCGCTGTGGGCGAGGATATCGCCGCGAGATACCTGGAGTCAATCGGTTTCGAGGTACTGGAACGCAACTTTCGGTGGAGGGCCGGGGAGATCGACATTGTGGCGCGCGACGGGAAGACCGTCGTTTTTGTCGAGGTCAAAGCGAGAAGGCCTGGCCCGTTCGGCGCGGCCGCCGAACAGATCACCGCGAGCAAGCGGCGACGGATGGTGAAGACGGCGCTCGCCTACATGGCAAGCCGCGGGATGGCCGGAGTCGAGTGCAGGTTCGATGTGGTGGCCGTTGACCTTCATCCCGTCGGTCCCCCAGCGGTGTGCCTCATAAAGGGCGCCTTCGACTGCGGGAGGTGAGGCCCGTGCTTGCTAAAGTGCCGAGCGGGGCCGTCCTCGGCATAGACGGATATCCGGTGTACGTGGAGGTCGATGTGTCGGCGGGTCTTCCGTCCTTCGAAGTGGTCGGGCTACCTGACGCCGCCATCCGCGAGTCCCGGGAGCGGGTGAGGGCAGCCCTTCGGAACTCAGGGTTTGAGTTCCCACTCCGCAGGATCACCGTCAACCTGGCGCCCGCCATGATCCGAAAGGAGGGAGCCTGCTTCGACCTTGCCATTGCTGTGGGCATCCTCGCCGCGACCGGCGAGATCGCTCCGCTTGCCGTGGAAAGCTACATGTTCGCAGGGGAGCTTTCCCTGGATGGACAGGTGCGGGGCACATCCGGCGTGCTCTCCATCGCCCTTGCCGCGAGGTCCGCGGGGTTTGTGAGGATGATGGTCGCGCGGGAGAACGCGGGGGAGGCGGCCCTCGTGGACGGCCTCGATGTTTACGGCGTGGGAACGCTCGCTGAGGCGGCGGCCCATCTCTCGGGAGCGCTCTGCATTAGCAAGACTCCGGCAACCAGGGGCTGCTTCCCCGGGGCGACGCAAACGGGGCAGGGCCTCGATTTTGCGGATGTCCTGGGGCAGGATCACGCGAGGCGTGCCCTGGAAGTGGCCGCGGCGGGGGGACACAACGTGCTCATGGTGGGCCCTCCGGGAGCGGGCAAGACCATGCTTGCCCGGCGGCTACCCTCGATCCTGCCTCCGCTGACGTGGGATGAGGCACTCGAGGTCACGAAAGTCTATAGCGCCGCCGGGCGCCTTCCGGCAGGCGTCAGCATCGTGTCGGAGCGGCCTCTTAGAGACCCCCACCACAGCATATCGTTAGCGGGCCTCATCGGCGGAGGCCGGGTGCCGAAGCCCGGGGAGATCTCCCTTGCGCATCGGGGAGTGCTCTTCCTCGACGAGATGCCCGAGTTCGCCGGGCACGCCCTCGAGGCGCTCAGGCAGCCCCTGGAAGATGGTTTCGTCACAGTCTCGAGGGCGGGTGGGATCGCCACGTTCCCGGCAAGGTTCATGCTTGTCGGAGCCATGAACCCGTGCCCATGTGGGCGTGGTGTGGACTCCGGTGCGTGCACATGCACCCCAGCGACGGTGAAGAAATACCTGGCGCATCTGTCTGGGCCGCTCCTCGACAGGATCGACCTTCACATCCACGTGGGGAAGGTGGACGTGAAAGAGATCGACAGGAGGCAAATCAGAGAAACCTCCGCCGAGATGCGCGAGAGAGTGATGAAGGCGAGGCAGGCGCAGGAGGAGAGGTTCACCGGGCTTCCCGTTCGGACCAACGCGGAGATGAGGCCGGCCGAGATTCGGGAGTTCTGCCGCATGTCCAGGGAGGCAAGGATGCTGCTATACACCGCCAGCGCCAGGCTGGGGCTCTCAGCCCGGGCCCACGCGAGGGTGCTGAAGGTGGCGAGAACCATTGCGGACCTTGAGGGGAGCGATCTCTTGCAGGAAGACCACATCGGCGAGGCTGTGAGCTACAGGGCCTTCGCCGTCCATGGACAGGTCACATAGCACGCTGCATCTGGCGGGCCATTCAGCATAACGGCTATGTGGGGTGAAGAAATGCTTCCGGCTTTTTGGGAGGGGTTGCCAGCGTTGCACTCGGGGGCGGCGCCCCGAGCGGCGCGCTTCGCCAAAACCCGGCCCGTCGGGCGAGTGGCCGGGTTTTGACACCCCTCGTGCAAGCACCCGCAACCCGGCACCTGCTGGAAAAGGCACAAGAACTAATGCACCCTTACTGGGGAGATAGTCGCGGGTGGGGGACGAATGGACGAGAGAGAGTGCATGATAGCGCTCAATCTGGTAGCCACTATAGGCGGGGCGAAGCTGGCCAGCCTCGTCCAGCGCTTCGGCTCGGCGCGGGATGCGCTCCGGGCGAGCGAGGCTGAGTTGCGCAGCGTTGAAGGCATCGGCCCCGTGACCGCTCAGAGAATCGTGGCCCTCCGCGACGGCAGGCTCCTTCGGGAGGAACTTCGCAGGGCGGCCCAGCTCGGGGTGAGCATAGTGACTTCCTCTGACCCCGGGTATCCTGAGCGTTTGCACAGCATCGACCATCCTCCCCCGGTGCTCTACATCAAAGGGGAGATCCTGCCCTCCGACGGGTTTTCCCTGGCCATCGTGGGGTCGAGACACGGCAGTCGCTATGGCCGGCAAGCGGCGCGCGTTCTCGCCGGCGAGGCGGTCGACGTGGGCTTCACGATTGTATCAGGGATGGCGCGGGGCATCGACTCAGAGGCCCACCGCGCCGCCCTCGAGAGAGGTGGGCGTACCATCGCCGTCCTCGGGTGCGGGGTCGATGTGGTCTACCCGCCTGAGAACGCAAAACTCGCCCACGAGATTGCAGGAAATGGGGCGCTCGTGAGCGAACGCTCTCTTGGCACCCGTCCTCTTGGGCAGAACTTCCCCGCGCGCAATAGAATCATAAGCGGGCTCGCCCTGGGTGTTGTGGTGGTGGAGGCCGGGGAGAGGAGCGGCGCCCTCATCACGGCGAAGTTCGCTGCTGACCAGGGGCGCGAAGTCTTCGCGGTTCCCGGGGACATCAGAAGCCCCCTCTCGCGAGGGACCCACCACCTTATCAAAGAGGGCGCAAGGCTGGTGGAGGGCATCGGCGATATTCTCGAGGAGCTAGGGATCGAGCCATCTCGCCTGGGGCGTTCGGCCGCGAGGGAAGAGCACCCGCATCTCTCGGCCCGAGAGAAGAGGGTCCTTGAGGCGCTAGACTTCTCACCAGCGTCTGCAGATGATATAGTAAACGAGACGGGGCTAGCCCCGCGAGATGTCGCGGTGGCCCTCGGGGCCCTGGAGCTTCGGGGCCTTGTCGAACGCTTTTTCGACGGTTACGTGCGACGCTCGAAAGAAGGTGGTTGAAGTGGCCGGCAGGAGACGCAACCAGGCGCGCGGCACGTCCCGCTTCGCGCCGGGTCCGCGGAGGGTATTAAACGATGACGAGCGACAGAAGCTAACAGTCGGTGCCTGGGGCCTTGTCACTTTCTTGCAGGAGGCAGGCCTTGTGCGGCCCGATGAGCTCGAGGAGGCCCTCCTTCTCGTGGCAGCGTTCGATTCCGGGGAGGTCGACGCTGCAGATATGGCCCTCGTGCTCTCCAGCGTCGTAGAGGACAGGGAAAGGGTCGCCATGATCCTTGGCCAGGCCCAGGGCCGCGACGCCGATGACGAGGCTACGGATGATGAAGACGAAGACGCGAGGCCAGAGCACCGGCTGCTTCACTGAGTGAGAGTGCAGAACGGATGAGGAGTGTCAGGATGTCGAAGTCCCTTGTGATAGTTGAGTCGCCTGCTAAGGCGAAAACCATAGGGAAGTTCCTCGGTCCAGGGTACACGGTGAAAGCCTCGAAGGGCCACGTGCGCGACCTTCCCAAGAGCAGGCTCGGGGTGGACGTGAAGGACGGCTATGAGCCTCACTACGTGGTCCTCAAAGACAGGAGTGATATCATCCGCGAGCTCAAAGGCGCGGTCGAGTCCGCGCAAGGCGTGCTCCTGGCCACCGACCCCGACCGTGAAGGGGAGGCGATATCGTGGCACCTCACGCAGGTGCTGGGGATCGACCCGGGGAGCCCGTGCCGCATCGAGTTCAATGAGATAACGCGGCCCGCCATCAAGGCCGCGCTTGAAAGTCCGAGGCCGATCGATATGGATCGGGTGAATGCCCAGCAGGCGAGACGGGTGCTCGACCGTCTGGTGGGCTACAGCCTGAGCCCGCTTCTATGGAAGAAGGTACGGCGGGGGCTGTCGGCCGGCAGGGTCCAGTCGGTGGCCGTAAGGCTCATCTGCGACAGGGAAAGGGAGATACAGGCGCATGTCCCGCAGGAGTACTGGTCGATCACCGCGCACCTCCGGTCCCATGGCGAGGGGCAGGAGTTTCCTGCGAAACTCGTGCTTCGCGGCGGCAAGAAAGTCGAGGTCCGCAACGAGAGCGAGGCCAGGTCCATTCTGGACGACCTCGCGGGCGCAACCTACCAGGTGGCGCGGGTCACAAGGAAGGAGCGGCGCCGAAACCCTTCGCCGCCGTTCACCACGAGCACCCTGCAGCAGGAGGCCGCGAGGAAGCTGGGATTCGGGTCGCGGAAGACCATGCAGGTGGCTCAGCAGCTGTACGAGGGCTTGCAGCTCGGCGACGAGGGAAGCGTTGGGCTTGTCACGTATATCCGCACCGACTCGGTGCGTGTTGCCGTCGAGGCGGAGCAGGCCGCGAGGGCGTTCATCCTGAAGACCTACGGGCAGGAGTTCGTGCCTGGTCACCCAAGGCGGTATCGCGCGAAGGCCACCAGCCAGGATGCCCACGAGGCGATACGCCCTACGGCGGTGGAGAGGCTGCCTGACCAGGTGAAGCCCTATCTCACCCGCGACCAGTACAGGCTCTACAAGCTGATCTGGGAGAGGTTCGTGGCGAGCCAGATGGAATCGGCCGTGCTCGACGCTATGAGCGTCGACGTGCAGGCGAAGGGGTACACGTTCAGGGCCACGGGTTCAAGGGTGCAGTTCCCCGGATTCACCCTGGTCTATCAGGAAGCCACCGACAACGGCAAGGAGGATGAGCCTGGCCTCCCGGAGGTGCGCGAGGGGGAGATTCTCACCCTTGTGCGGCTGGAGCCGGGTCAGCATTTCACAGAGCCGCCTCCGCGGTACACTGAGGCCAGCCTCGTGAAGGCGCTGGAGGAAAACGGGATTGGTAGACCCAGCACTTACGCACCCATCATCGACACGATCCTGAGGCGTGGGTATGTGGTGCTGGAGGACAAGAGATTCCATCCCACCCAACTTGGATTCGTGGTTGTGGACCTCCTGAAGCAGGTTTACCCCCAGGTGGTCGACGTGGCGTTCACTGCGGACATGGAGAGCCAGCTCGACAGGATCGCCGAAGGCGAGCTTGACTGGGTGAGGGTGGTCGACGAGTTTTACGTCCCCTTCCAGAAGACCGTGAGCGCCGCCGAAGAGACCATGGGGCGCGTCAAAATCCCCGACGAGGTTACCGATGAGACGTGCCCCGAATGCGGGCGCCCGCTGGTGGTAAGACACGGGAGGTTCGGGACGTTCCTCGGGTGCCAGGGATATCCCGAGTGCACGTTCACGAAGAAGATCGTGCGCTCCACCGGAGTGAACTGCCCCGAGTGCGGCGCCGAGGTGGTCGAGCGAAGGACCAGGAAGGGGAGGAAGTTCTACGGCTGCAGCAGGTACCCCGACTGCCGATTCACCACGTGGTACACCCCGGTGAAGGCCACCTGCCCGAAGTGCGGAGCGTTTCTCGTGAAGCGCGGGAGAGGGGGCGGGCTGCGCGCGTGCGTGAGGGAGACGTGCGACTATCGCGAGGAGGCGAAGCCCGAGCCTGGCAGCGCGGAGTCCTCGGCCTGAGCGGGTGTCAGGTTGCCGGTGTTGCACTCTCTTTTTTGAGTCACCGGCAACCCCTCCCAAACTCGAGAGCGTTATTTCACTCTCACTCAGCGGTGTATCGAACGGTGCGGAGGGAACATGATCCATCCAGGCGTTGCTGACGTGGTAGTGGTTGGCGGGGGTCTCGCGGGAAGCGAGGCCGCATGGCAGGTGGCGAGGAGGGGCCTTCGCGTAGCGCTCGTCGAGATGCGCCCGTCGGTGATGACCCCCGCTCACACCACAGGCGACCTCGCCGAGCTTGTGTGCTCGAATTCTCTCGGCTCCGACAGCCTGGGGAGCGCCTCCGGGGTCCTCAAAGAGGAGATGCGGATTTTCGGGTCGATTATCATGAGGTGCGCTGAAGCGTCCAGGATCCCTGCGGGGTCGGCGCTGGCATGCGACAGGCGGCGCTTCGCACATCTCGTGACCACATACATCGAGCGGTGTCCTAACGCGAGAATAATAAGGGAAGAGGTGGGCACGATCCCCGAGGGTGTCCCAGTGGTGATAGCAACGGGCCCCCTCACTTCTGACGGCATGGCCGAGGCCATAGCGCATCTTGCCGGCACCGAGCACCTGTATTTCTATGATGCCGTCGCACCGATAGTGACCGCCGAGTCGTGCGACATGTCGAAGGCTTTCTGGGGATCTCGGTACGGCCGCGGGGGTGATGACTACCTCAATTGTCCGATGACAAAGGACGAGTACGACCGTTTCTACGACGCGCTTGTTTCTGCAAGATGCGCGCCGGTCCATGGGTTCGAGGACACGAAGGTCTTCGAGGCTTGCATGCCTGTGGAGGTCCTCGCCAGGAGGGGACGGGAGGCGCTTGCCTACGGCCCGATGCGGCCGGTCGGGCTCGTCGACCCCCGCACGGGCGAGAGGCCCTACGCCGTGGTGCAGCTCAGGCGGGAGGACGAGGCCGGGACGCTTCTCAACATGGTGGGCTTTCAGACCCGGCTTGCCTGGGACGAGCAGCGGCGGGTCTTCCGGATGATCCCTGGACTGGAGCATGCCGAATTCGTAAGGTACGGGGTGATGCACAGAAACACCTACATAAACTCGCCTGAACTTCTTCGCCCGACGCTACAATTCCGCCTGCGCGACACGCTCCTCTTCGCCGGCCAGGTGACCGGCGTTGAGGGGTACCTCGAGTCTGCAGCCTCAGGCCTTGTGGCTGGCGTGAACGCGGCCAGGATCGCTCTCGGGCGAGATCCCGTGGTCTTTCCGGCGGAAACCGTCCACGGGAGCCTGTGTCGGTACATAACCGCGCCTCACCCGGGCGGCTTCCAGCCGATGAACGCGAATTTCGGGATCATGCCTCGCCCCGAGGGAAAGATGAAAGGGAAGGCCACAAGGTGCCAGATTGCGAGTTCCGCTCTTCTCGCAGCGATAAATCTCGGAAAAACCCTCCAGAGTGGGGTTGAAGAAATATTATAATTATGTTACAATTCCACCTTAGGTGGGCGCGGCGAGGATGTCGACCGCGGGGCTTCGCCCCCGCGCCCAAAGGTGCCGGTTCCGCCGCCACGGTTATCCGGGTGATCCGAGCAACTGGGGAGTCAGGCGACCGGAGCTATGGGACGAAGCGGAGCGGGGAGGGCTGCGCTATTGCTGGCCTCAGAAGTTGACGGGTTTCTCACGCAGCTCGCGCTCGAAAAGGGCGTGTCGCCCAACACCCTTGACGCATATGCCCATGACATACAGTGTTTCATCGACTTCCTTGGCGACGCTTTTGAGGGGAAGAGCGAGCCTTCCGAGGTAACCCATCTCGAGGTAAGGGCATACCTTGCGAACCTGCAAAAGGCCAGGTACTCGCGGCGAACCATAGCGCGGCGTCTTGCCGCTGTGCGGTCGTTTTTCACCTACCTGTGCAGGAAAGGGATCTGCCCGACGAACCCCGCCCGGGGTGTGAGCGCGCCGAAGCTTGGTCGGATGCTTCCGCGTTTTCTCCATGAAGAGGATGTAGAGAGCCTCATCGAAGCCCCGGCCACTGACACGGCGCTCGGGCTTCGCGATAGGGCCATACTCGAGACGCTATATGCGGCGGGTCTCCGTGTGAACGAACTCGTCGGGCTCAACATCGGGGATGTGGACCTCGAGCGCGGGTTCGTAAGGGCGTTCGGGAAGGGTGGCAGGGAACGTGTTGTGCCCATCGGGGAGCATGCGGCCACGGCACTGAAGCAGTACATCGGAAAGGGAAGGCCGCGTCTTGCGGGCGTGCGTTCCGACGCGCATTCCGACTCGGGGGCGCTCTTCCTCAACTACAGAGGACGAAGGCTTTCGACCAGGGCCGTACAGCTCATGGTGGACAGGTACATACGGAAAGTAAGCATCGACAAGAAGGTCAGCCCCCACGCCATCAGGCATTCCTTTGCCACGCATCTCCTCGACCATGGGGCGGACTTGCGAGCCGTGCAGGAGCTGCTCGGCCACGTGAGCATTTCGACCACGCAGATCTATACGCATGTAACCCGGGAGAAGCTTAAGCTTGTGTACGACAGGGCCCACCCCCGAGCCTGACCTGAAGGAGGGAGGCGCTTGTTTCACGCTACAACCGTGGTTGCCGTAAAGCGGGGCGACCATGTGGCCATCGCCGGCGATGGCCAGGTTACGTTCGGGAATACCGTGATGAAACACGGAGCGAAGAAGGTTAGAAGGATAAATGACGGGAAGGTGCTGGCGGGGTTCGCGGGGGCAGCTGCTGACGCCTTCGCCCTCTTCGAGAAGTTCGAGGGAAAGTTGGAAGAGTTCCGCGGCAACCTGCCGAGAGCCGCTGTGGAGCTTGCCAAAGAATGGAGGCTCGACAGGGCCTTGCGGCGGCTGGAGGCTCTTCTGGTGGTGGCGGATGTCTCGCACCTTCTTGTGATATCCGGAAGCGGCGATGTTATCGAGCCCGACGACGGCGTGGTGGCCGTCGGCTCGGGCGGGCCGTACGCGCTGGCCGCTGCGAGGGCCCTCATTCGGCATACCGACCTTTCATGCCGGGAGATCGCTGTGGAAGCGCTCAAGATCGCCTCATCCATCTGCATATATACAAATGAAGAGATCACCTGCGAGGAGCTGTGAAAGGAGGCGCGAGGGTGCAGGACCTGACACCCCGAGCCATCGTCGAGGAGCTCGACAAGTATATCGTCGGGCAGGCGAAGGCCAAGCGTGCGGTCGCCATCGCTCTGCGCAACAGGTACCGCCGGCTGAAGCTACCCGGGTCCCTTCGCGATGAAGTGGTGCCAAAGAATATCCTCATGATAGGCCCTACGGGAGTGGGCAAGACCGAGATCGCCCGGAGGCTGGCAAGGTTGGTGAACGCGCCCTTCATCAAGGTTGAGGCCACCAAGTTCACCGAGGTCGGGTACGTCGGCCGCGACGTGGACTCCATCATCCGGGACCTTGTGGAGACGTCCATCAGGATGGTGAAGGCCGAGAAGATGGTCCAGGTTTACCACCGGGCCGAGGCCGTGGTGGACGAAAGGATCCTCGATATCATCGCGCCCATCCCCAGCCGGGAGGGGGAGAGAAACCCGCTCAGCGCCCTCATGGGAGGCCTCGGGCTGGTCCGGGATGATGAGTCATTTCAGGCGAGGCAGGCAGAGGCAAGGGCCCGGCGGGAGGAACTCCGTGCGAAGCTGGCTGCGGGCGAGCTCGAGGACATGATCATCGAGGTCGCCGTGGAGGACCAGACTCCCCCCATGCTCGAGGTCTTCAGTGGCGCGGGCGTGGAAGAGATGGGCATCAACATGCAGGACCTCTTTGGGGGCCTCCTTCCCCGGCGTCAGCGGCGCCGCAAAGCGCCTGTGAGGGAAGCGCGGAAGATCATAGCCCAAGAAGAGGCCCAGAAGCTCATAGACATGGAAGAAGTTGAGCAGGAGGCTGTGAGGCGCGCAGAGCAGGCTGGGATCGTGTTCATAGACGAGATCGACAAGATAGCAGGCCGGGAGCGCGGGGTCGGGCCTGACGTGTCGCGCGAGGGCGTTCAGCGGGACATCCTTCCGATCGTCGAGGGATCCACCGTGATGACCAAACACGGCCCGGTGAAGACCGACCACATACTCTTCATCGCGGCGGGCGCGTTCCACGTAGCCAAGCCGTCGGACCTGATTCCCGAGCTGCAGGGGCGTTTCCCGATAAGGGTCGAGCTCGACAGCCTTACAAAGGAGGACTTCAGGCGTATCTTGCTTGAGCCGGAGAACGCCCTTGTGAAGCAGTACAGGGCCCTTCTTGCCACGGAGGGCATTGAAGTTGATTTCCTGCCGGACGCGATCGACGAGATCGCGGCCATCGCTGATAGAGTCAACCAGGAGACGGAGAACATCGGCGCGAGGAGGCTTCACACGATCATGGAGCGGTTGCTCGATGATATCTCCTTCAATGCGCCGGACATGCCGAAGGGGAGGGTGGAGATTGACAGGGACTACGTTCGCAGCAGGCTGCAAGACATAGTGAGGGATAGGGACCTCAGCCGGTTCATCCTCTAAGTATGGCGTCAGTGATTTTCGCTAGTTTTGTGGGGGCGTTGGGGTTGCCGGTGTTGCACTCGGGTACGGCGCCTCAAGCGGGGTGGGCTTCGCCAAAATCCGGCCCGTCGGGCTGGGCAGCCGGATTTTGACATCCCTCGTGCAATCACCGGCAACCCCTGACAGGATCTGCGCTCTGAGAACTAGCCATAACTTATGACGATCTACTTAGGGATTACTGCGCGGCGGCCCCGCGCGGGCACCGGGGATCCGATGCCTGCCCGCGGGCGTGACTTGGGGTACGATCCGAGGTGGGACAAGCCCGACGGGTGCGGACTTTCGAATGACTGAAGCACGGGGGGAGAACCCCAGGGAGCAATTCAAGGAGGAGACGTCAATGAGCGAGCTACTGGAGAAGACGCGGAGAATCAGTCGACTCATACAGGAGTCTACGGGTTTTCCCAGCAACTTCAATGATCTTGCGGGAGTGCTTTCCGAGGAGATCGAGGCCAACGTGTACGTGGTGGCGCGCCGCGGAAAACTTCTGGGATACGGGTTCATGGCGGGCTTCGACTGCGACGTCGCGGCGGCGTGCGTGGGGAACGGCGGGACCTTCCCCAAGGAGTCCGCGGACTGGCTCCTCAGGATAATCGAGACGAGCGAAAACATCCGGCGCGACCGCGACAAGTGCTTCCTCGGCCCGAATGCAAAGTGCGGGTTTGCGGAGAAACTGCTCACGGTCGTCCCGATTTACGCGGGCGGAGACAGGATGGGGACCCTCGTGCTGGCGAGGTTTGAGAGAGAGTTCTCCGACGACGACCTGGTGCTGGCCGAGTATGCCGCGACCGTGTTCGGGATGGAGATCCTGCGTTCGAAGACCGGCCAGGTCGAGGAGGAGGCCCGCAAGAAAGCGTCGGTGCAGATGGCCCTCGATACCCTGTCCTTCTCGGAGCAAGAGGCGGTGGAGCACATCTTCAAGGAACTCGGTGGTGATGAGGGCCTGCTCGTGGCGAGCAAGATCGCGGACAAGGTTGGCATCACAAGGTCGGTCATCGTGAACGCCCTGCGCAAGTTCGAAAGCGCCGGCGTCATCGAGTCACGCTCCCTGGGAATGAAAGGGACTTACATAAGGGTGCTCAACGATAAGCTCTTCGATGAGCTTGAGAGGCTGCGGGCAAGATAACGGGATGAGTTACGGGATGAGTGGTGTGCGGGTGGCCTCCGCTCTGGAGGCTACCCGCCGACAAAGAGAAGCAGAAGCGGCACGGCTATGCAACAGGCCGCGAGGAAGAAAGCCCCAATAGCCCCGCGGATGTTCCTGCGCCGCAGGAGCCATAGCCCGAAGCTCGCGGTGTATACCGCCACCGCTACGGGGACGGGCATAGTGGTGAGGAGAACCCCTGAACGCATGCGTGCATCACCTCCCCTCGGGTCCAGACCTCCTCTGCGTGCTGGGTCGCGGCGGCTTGAAGAGCAGGCCTGTGCGGCGAAGGTCGAGTCTCAAGTCGATATCCACTCGCGCTTCCGGGAATCTCTCCGGCCACTTGAGATCCTCCCACTCCCGCCACGTTTTCGTGAGGTGCCGGACCTTGTTGCCGAAGGCGAAAATGTCGGCGTGAAACTCCCTCTGTGCTTTTCTTACAACGTGTTCGCAACTCCTCTTGAGGTCCTCTGCAACCCGCCTTTCGAGGGTGTGCAGGTTCTTCGGGTTCGAGTAATCTATGAGGCTCTGGCTTCCGATGACCTCCCCTTCGAGCATGATCTTCACCTTGACGTGGAACCCTCGTCCTTCCTCCTTGCTGACCCTGATCTCGGTCGGGCGAGCCATGCGGACGTCGCATGACACGTACCTGCCTTTTACGAAGGGGTCTTCCAGCACAAGCGTGCCCCTCTTGAAGGTGCCGCGGATCATAAGCATGGCCCTGACATCCTGTCCCGTAATCCTTCCAACCATCCGGTCACCCCTGAACACGGCTCCGCCGAGAAGCTCCACCGGATTCCCGCCGACCGAGGGAGACTGGCCTGCCGTGTAGTCGGAATCGCTGCGGGCAGGGACCGGCGGAGGTTTCGGCATTTTCGGCGGCTCCGTGCTGGCGCCACCTGCCAGTGAGCCGCCATCAGGAGAACCGCCCGGGCGCCCAGGTGCGCCGCCCGTGGACTGCTCGGTTCTACCTCCGGGGGCTTCCTCCTTGATCCCCGCGAGGATGGCGACGGGCTCCTCCCCAAGCGACTGCATCTCCACGAGGAACCTGTGGATCTGGGAAGGGGGGATGAACCCGGTCTGCCTGTTCGCGAGCGAGAGAAGCTCGAGGTTCTTTGCGGGGTTCTGCTCGAGGATCGGGCGGTTCCTCTCGATGAACTCCTTCGCGGTTCCCTGGGTTACCGCGAGGAACATCGTCCTTCGTGCCTCGCGGAACCTGACAAGCTCGCCGATGTACGGGGCTATCCCGCGCCTTGCCAGCTTTTCTCCGATGACCACCATTTTGCCGTGGACCAGGCTCGGGCGTCTGTCCACGTGCGTATTCAGAAGGTTGAGGAGGCTGAGCACGGAGCGGCCCATGACCGTCGTTATGAGGCTGGACTGCTGGCCTGCTCCTCCTCCGCCCCCGCCTCCCGAGCCTGGTC